>CAUPKC010000040.1:0-38121 GCA_963511665.1 uncultured Undibacterium sp. | reverse complement strand
TCACAGTTAAGTTGATCAACCCGATCGCGATGGAAGAAGGTCTCCGTTTCGCGATTCGTGAAGGTGGTCGTACTGTTGGTGCAGGTGTTGTTGCTAAAATTATCGTTGGTTAATTATTCTTCAAAAATTATCGGAGAGGCTGAAGCTAGTTTTAACGATAAAATTTAGAACAATTTGAAATTTGGTGTACACTAGTCGGCTGTCGTGCTTTTTAAGCTCGACAGCCGTACTTTTTTTGTAATCGCTCTTTGTTACAAATGCCACAATTAATACATCGTGGCTCGTTCTTTATAGGAAATATCATGTCTACAGCAAATCAAAAAATCCGTATCCGCTTGAAAGCTTTCGATTATAAATTGATCGACCAATCAGCTTTGGAAATCGTAGAAACAGCTAAGCGTACTGGCGCAGTTGTTAAAGGTCCAGTTCCTTTGCCAACACGTATTCAACGTTTCGACGTTTTGCGTTCTCCACACGTCAACAAAACTTCCCGTGATCAATTCGAAATCCGCACGCACCAGCGTTTGATGGACATCGTTGACCCAACGGATAAGACTGTTGATGCATTGATGAAACTCGACTTGCCAGCTGGCGTCGACGTAGAAATCAAATTGCAATAATCAGTAAAGGTCTCGAAGCGTTGATGGTTGCTTGAAATTGAAGTGACCATCGACAAATCAGAAAAAACTGACATACCATAAATTTTTCCATTTTCAAATAAATTTATCTTGTAAGTGGAAATTTTTCGGGTTACAATCGAAGGCTTAGATTTTGATAGGCTTTTGCCTGTCTATTTTAAGTCTTAAAAGTAAGTTTCTAAACATCAGCCTCACCCAATCGTAGGTGAGAATGGAGAAAACAATGAGCTTGGGCCTAGTTGGTCGCAAGGTTGGTATGATGCGTATTTTTACTGATGATGGTGATTCAATTCCAGTCACAGTATTAGATGTCTCAAATAACCGCGTGACACAAATCAAAACTCCTGAAACAGACGGTTACTCCGCTGTTCAGGTAACATTCGGTCAGCGCCGTGCATCCCGTGTAACTAAAGCGGCTGCAGGTCACCTCGCAAAAGCGGGCGTGGAAGCTGGTACTGTCTTAAAAGAATTCCGTGTTGACGCTGCTAAAGCTGCTGAACTGAAAGCGGGCGATGTTGTGCCTGTTGGCTTGTTCGAAGCTGGTCAAAAAGTCGACGTGCAAGGTGTGACAATTGGTAAGGGCTATGCCGGTACTATTAAGCGTCATCATTTCGCATCTGGTCGTGCTACTCACGGTAACTCACGTTCACATAATGTTCCTGGTTCTATCGGTATGGCGCAGGATCCTGGTCGCGTTTTCCCAGGTAAGCGCATGACTGGTCACTTGGGTGATGTTACGCGTACAGTGCAAAATCTTGTTATCGCCCGTGTAGATGCTGATCGCCAATTGTTGTTGGTGAAAGGTGCTATTCCAGGTGCGAAAAACGGTCAGGTGATTGTATCGCCAGCTGTTAAAGTTAAAGCAAAGAAGGGGGCTTAATCTATGGAACTGAAGCTCCTAAATGCAGATGGTCAATCTGCTTCTAATGTTGCTGCGCCAGATACTATTTTTGGTCGTGATTACAATGAAGCCTTGATTCATCAAGTTGTTGTTGCTTATCAAGCGAATGCTCGCAGTGGTAATCGCAAACAATTGGGTCGTGACGAAGTTCACCACACAACCAAGAAGCCTTGGCGTCAAAAAGGTACGGGCCGTGCTCGTGCTGGTATGTCATCTTCTCCATTGTGGCGTGGAGGCGGTCGCGCTTTCCCTAACTCTCCTGATGAGAACTTCTCTCACAAAGTTAATAAGAAGATGTATCGCGCAGGTATCTGCTCGATCTTGTCTCAGTTGGCTCGTGAAGGTCGTTTGAATGTTGTTGACAGTTTGACTGTTGATGCGCCAAAAACTAAGTTGTTGTCAGAAAAATTGAAGACAATGGGTTGCTTGGATTCAGTATTGATTATTACTGAAGACTTCAACGAAAACTTGATGTTGGCTGCTCGCAATCTGGTTAACGTTTTGGTTGTTGAGCCACGTTATGCTGATCCAGTTTCTTTGGTGTTTTACAAGAAAGTGTTGATCACTAAAGCGGCCTTGACAAAGATTGAGGAGATGCTGGCATGAGCGTAATCAAGCATAGTGAAGAACGCCTGATGAAGGTGTTGCTGGCTCCGGTGATCTCTGAAAAAGCAACTATGGTTGCAGAGAAAAACGAGCAAGTTGTTTTCCTGGTTATGCCAGATGCAACTAAGCCAGAAATCAAGGCTGCTGTTGAGTTGCTGTTTAAGGTTCAAGTTGAATCTGTGCAAGTAGCTAACCGCTTGGGCAAACAAAAACGTACTGGTAAATTTAATGGCCGTCGCAATCATACAAAACGCGCTTTTGTATGCTTGAAGCCAGGTCAAGAAATTAACTTTACCGAGGGGGCATAAGCATGGCACTCGTTAAGATGAAGCCAACCTCACCAGGCCGTCGTGGTATGGTTAAAGTGGTAACTGAAGGCTTGCATAAAGGCCGTCCGTTTGCTGCTTTGTTGGAAAAGAAAAATAAAACTGCTGGCCGTAACAACAATGGTCATATCACTACTCGCCACATCGGCGGTGGTCATAAGCAGCACTATCGTTTAGTCGATTTTAAACGTTCTAAAGATGGTATTCCTGCGAAAGTTGAACGCATTGAATACGATCCTAACCGTACAGCGCACATTGCTTTGTTGTGCTACGCGGACGGTGAACGTGCATACATCATTGCATCCAAAGGTATGGCTGCTGGTGATCAGGTTATGAATGGCTCACAAGCGCCAATCAAATCTGGTAACTGCTTGCCAATCCGCAATATCCCAGTCGGTACAACTATGCATTGCGTAGAAATGTTGCCAGGCAAGGGTGCGCAGATTGCTCGTACTGCTGGTGCTGGTGTGGTGTTGATGGCTCGCGAAGGTACATACGCTCAAGTGCGTTTGCGCTCTGGTGAAGTTCGTCGTATCCATATCGAATGCCGTGCAACTATCGGTGAAGTCGGTAACGGTGAGCATAACCTCCGTAAAATTGGTAAAGCTGGTGCGATGCGTTGGCGCGGTGTTCGCCCGACAGTTCGCGGTGTTGTCATGAATCCTATCGATCACCCACACGGTGGTGGTGAAGGTAAGACAGCAGCAGGACGTCATCCAGTTTCTCCATGGGGTCAGCAAACTAAGGGTAAGAAGACACGTCGCAACAAGCGTACGACTTCCATGATCGTTTCACGCCGTGGCAAGAAATAAGGGGTAACACATGACACGTTCAGCTAAAAAAGGGCCGTTTTGCGACGCCCATTTGGTAAAGAAAGTCGAAGCTGCGCAAGCAAATAAAGACAAAAAGCCAATTAAAACTTGGTCACGTCGTTCGACAATCATGCCTGATTTCATCGGTCTGACTATCGCTGTGCACAATGGTAAGCAGCACGTACCAGTGTACGTTTCTGAAAACATGGTAGGCCATAAATTGGGCGAATTCGCATTGACTCGCACATTTAAAGGTCATATCGCGGATAAGAAAGCGAAGAGATAATATGGAAACCAAAGCAATATTGAAGGGTGTACGTCTGTCCGAGCAAAAAGGTCGCTTGGTTGCAGACTTGATCCGTGGTAAGAAAGTCGATCAAGCATTAAACATCTTAGCCTTCAGTCCGAAAAAAGGCGCGACTATCATTAAGAAAGTCTTGGAATCAGCAATTGCTAATGCCGAGCACAATGATGGTGCCGATATCGATGAATTGAAAGTTACGACGATTTATGTCGAAAAAGGACCAATTCTCAAACGCTTTACAGCGCGCGCAAAAGGTCGTGGTGATCGTATCTCTAAACAATCCTGTCACATTTATGTGACTGTTGGTAACTAAGGAGTCACGATGGGACAGAAGATACATCCAACCGGTTTCCGTTTAGCGGTAACACGTAATTGGTCTTCACGCTGGTATGCTGGCAATGCAAATTTTGCCACTATGCTCAACGAAGATATCAAAGTGCGTGAGTACCTCAAAAAGAAATTGAAAAATGCATCAGTAGGTCGTATCACTATTGAGCGTCCGGCAAAAAATGCACGTATTACTATTTACAGCTCCCGTCCAGGTGTTGTGATTGGTAAAAAAGGCGAAGATATCGAATCCTTGAAAGCGGATTTGGCGAAGATCATGGGCGTGCCAGTGCACGTAAATATCGAAGAAATTCGTAAGCCAGAAATCGATGCTCAATTGATCGCTGATTCTATCTCTCAGCAGCTCGAAAAACGTATTATGTTCCGTCGCGCGATGAAGCGTGCGATGCAAAATGCAATGCGTTTGGGTGCTAAGGGTATCAAGATCATGTCTAGTGGTCGTTTGAACGGTATCGAAATTGCTCGTAAAGAATGGTATCGCGAAGGCCGCGTACCTCTGCATACGTTGCGCGCTGATATCGATTACGGTACAAGTGAAGCATCTACGACATACGGTATTATTGGCGTTAAAGTGTGGGTTTACAAAGGTGACCGTTTAGCTAATGGCGACGCACCAGTGATCGAATCTACACCAGAAGACGACAAAAAACGTCGTGGCCCACGTCGCGAAGATGGCAAACCAAATAGCCGTCCTCGTGCAAAGCGCCCTGAAGGTCAAACGCCAACTGGTACAGCAGCAGCTCCAGCAGCTAAACGTGTTCGCACGAAAGCAGCTGACGGCGCAGCGGCACCAGCTGAGAAAGCAGGAGAATAATCATGCTGCAACCAGCACGTAGAAAATATCGTAAGGAACAAAAAGGCCGCAACAAGGGTATTTCCCATGATCGTGGTACAGCAGTTTCTTTCGGTGAATTTGGTTTGAAATCAATTGCACGTGGCCGTATTACGGCACGTCAAATTGAAGCTGCACGTCGTGCTATGACTCGTCATATCAAACGTGGTGGCCGTATCTGGATCCGTATTTTCCCAGATAAGCCAATTTCTCAGAAACCAGCTGAAGTTCGTATGGGTAATGGTAAGGGTAATCCAGAGTACTACGTAGCCGAGATTCAACCAGGCAAAATGTTGTACGAGATGGATGGCGTTGATGAAGCGCTGGCACGCGAAGCTTTCCGCTTAGCAGCTGCTAAATTACCATTGTTGACAACGTTTGTCGTACGTCAAGTCGGCACTTAATAGGGAGTTGTAAATGAAAGTATCTGAACTCCAAGGCAAAGACTCCGCAGCTTTGACGAAAGAATTGAATGATTTGTTGAAGGCACAATTCAGCCTGCGTATGCAAATCGCAACGCAACAGTTGAATAACACTTCGCAACTCAAAAAAGTTCGTCGTGACATCGCCAGAGTTAAAACAGTCATGAATCAGAAGGATGCCAAATAATGAACGATCAAACTAAAGTTGCATTGAAGCGCACATTGATTGGCAAAGTTGTCTCTGACAAGATGGATAAAACTGTGACAGTATTAGTTGAGCGTCACGTTAAACATCCTTTGTACGGTAAGATCATTATGCGCACTGCGAAATATCACGCGCACGATGAAGCTAATCAAGCAAAAGCCGGTGACACAGTCGAGATTCAAGAAGGTCGTCCAATCTCTAAGACTAAAGCTTGGACATTGACTCGTGTGGTACAAGTTGCGCCAGTTTTATAAATAGTTGTTGCAGCAATCGTTTTTTGATGTAATAATGATGGGCTGTCATTTGCAAAGCTTGTGAATGACAGCTTAAATGTCTCTCAAGGATTAATTTGAGAGTGGTTAAAAAATCGTCCACCTAATCGGTTGACTCGTGCATTGTTATTTGTGCTTCTAAGGCGTCTGACAATAAAAGAGTTGGCTGGCGGGACCAAGACTGACTACAGATTTGCAGTGTGCGGATTGTGTGGATTAAGTTGGGAAAGAGAACAATATGATTCAAACAGAAAGCCGGCTAGAAGTGGCTGACAATACTGGTGCGCGCGAAGTTTTGTGCATTAAGGTGTTGGGTGGCTCTAAGCGTCGTTATGCAGGGATCGGTGATGTTATCAAGGTAACAGTCAAGTCTGCTGCGCCACGCGGTCGCGTAAAAAAAGGTGAAATTTACAATGCAGTTGTGGTTCGCACTGCTAAAGGTGTTCGTCGTCAAGATGGATCTTTGGTTAAGTTCGACAGCAATGCTGCAGTGTTGTTAAATGCAAAACTTGAGCCTATCGGGACTCGTATTTTCGGCCCAGTAACGCGTGAACTGCGTACTGAGCGTTTCATGAAGATCGTTTCGCTTGCTCCAGAAGTGCTGTAAGGAGTCGTGATGAATAAGATTCGTAAAAACGACGAAGTCATCGTCTTGACGGGTAAAGACAAAGGTAAGCGCGGTCAAGTGCAGCAATGCGTTGATGCAAATTACGTTGTTGTTGCAGGTGTTAATGTTGCTAAAAAAGCGACTAAGCCTAACCCAATGACTGGAGCAGTTGGTGGCATCGTGGATAAAGTGATGCCGATTCATGTTTCCAATGTAGCGTTGTTTAATGCTGCATCTGGTAAAGCAGACCGTGTAGGTTTTAAGGTTGTGGATGGTAAGAAAGTCCGCGTCTATAAGTCTACTGGCGAAGTTGTGAAGGCATAAAGTCATGGCCCGTCTACAAGCATTATATAAAGATAAAATCGTTGCAGATTTGACTGAGAAGTTTTCATACAAGTCTCCAATGGAAGTTCCTCGCATCTTGAAGATCACCCTGAATATGGGTTTGTCCGAAGCGATTGCTGATAAGAAGATTATCGAGCACGCGGTTGGCGATCTGACGAAGATTGCAGGTCAAAAACCTGTCGTAACTAAGGCGCGTAAAGCGATCGCTGGTTTCAAAATCCGCGAAGGCTATCCAATTGGTTGTATGGTCACCCTGCGTGGTAATCATATGTACGAATTCTTGGATCGTTTCGTGACTGTGGCTTTGCCACGCGTTCGTGATTTTCGTGGTGTATCTGGCCGCGCGTTTGACGGTCGTGGTAACTACAATATCGGTGTTAAGGAACAGATCATTTTTCCTGAAATCGAGTACGACAAGATTGACGCGTTGCGTGGTATGAATATCAGTATTACTACGACAGCTAAGACCGACGAAGAAGCAAAAGCGCTTCTCGCCGCATTTAAATTTCCGTTCAGAAACTGAGGTCGCCATGGCAAAATTGGCACTGATTAATCGTGAGCAAAAGCGTGCAGATTTGGTGAAGAAATTCGCTGGCAAACGCGCCGAATTGAAGGCCATCATTGATGACCAATCAAAAACTCCAGAAGAGCAATATTTAGCTCGTTTGAAGTTGCAGGCATTGCCACGTAATTCTAATCCGACTCGTCAGCGCAATCGCTGCGCTTTGACAGGTCGTCCACGTGGCACATTCCGTAAGTTCGGTTTGGGCCGTATTAAAGTCCGTGAATTCGCCATGCGTGGTGAAATCCCGGGTATGACTAAAGCTAGCTGGTAATAGGAGAATAAGCAATGAGTATGAGCGATCCTATCGCCGATATGCTGACCCGCATCCGTAACGCGCAAGTTGTTCAAAAGACTGCCGTCGCGATGCCGTCCTCTAAGGTAAAAATTGCAATTGCAAATGTACTGAAGGACGAAGGCTACATTGAGGATTTCGCAGTAGTTGACGCTGCTGGTAAATCTGAATTGAAAATCGGTTTGAAATATTATGCAGGACGTCCTGTTATTGAGCGCTTGGAACGTGTATCACGTCCAGGTCTTCGTATTTACAAAGGTAAAGACGAGATCCCAAGTGTGATGAACGGTTTGGGCGTGGCCATTGTGTCCACACCTAAGGGCGTTATGACTGACCGCAAAGCGCGCGCAACCGGTGTCGGTGGCGAAGTTATTTGCTACGTCGCCTAAGGAGTGCAAGATGTCTCGAGTAGGTAAAATGCCAATCGCGTTGCCAGCAGGTGCAGAAGTTGCAATCTCAGCAGCGGCGATTACAGTAAAAGGTCCAATGGGCGTGTTGACACAAAGCTTGAATGGCTTAGTGTCTATCGCAAACGAAAGTGGTGTCCTGAATTTCAAACCGGCAAATGACAGCCGTGAAGCTAATGCTATGACTGGTACCTTGCGTGCCTTAGTTAATAACATGGTTAACGGTGTTACTAAAGGTTTTGAAAAGAAGTTGAACCTCGTCGGCGTTGGTTATAAAGCGCAAGCGCAAGGCGACAAGTTGAATCTCTCCTTGGGTTTTTCTCATCCTGTCGTTCATGACATGCCAGCTGGCGTGACATGTGCAACGCCAACTCCTACTGAAATTCTCATCAAAGGTGTGAATAAGCAGCAAGTTGGTCAGGTCGCAGCAGAAGTTCGTGCATACCGCAGCCCAGAGCCTTATAAAGGCAAGGGTGTCCGCTACGCGGACGAAGTGGTTGTGATTAAAGAAACCAAGAAGAAGTAATAGGGGTTAGACGATGGATAAGAAACAATCACGTCTGCGCCGCGCGACTCAAACCCGTGCCAAGATCGCAGAGCTCAAGGTCACACGTTTATCTGTGCACCGTACGAACCTGCATATCTACGCCAGCATCATTGATGCGGATTCCAAAGTATTGGCATCTGCATCTACAGTGGAAGCTGAAGTGCGTGCAGAATTGGCAGCGGCATCTAAGCACGGTGGTAATGCTGCGGCAGCCACTTTGATTGGTAAGCGCGTTGCGGAAAAAGCATTGAAAGCAGGAGTTACCGAAGTCGCGTTTGATCGCTCCGGTTTTCGTTACCACGGTCGTGTGAAGGCGTTGGCAGAAGCCGCGCGTGAAGCCGGCTTGAAGTTCTAAGGAATATTGTCATGGCAAAAATGCAAGCAAAAACAGCAGCCGACAAGCCGGATGATGGCATGCGCGAAAAAATGATCGCGATCAACCGTGTAACCAAAGTGGTTAAGGGTGGTCGTATCATGGGTTTCGCAGCACTGACAGTCGTTGGTGATGGTGACGGTCGCATCGGTATGGGTAAAGGAAAATCGAAAGAAGTTCCAGTAGCCGTACAAAAAGCGATGGAAGAAGCCCGCCGCAAAATGATTAAGGTAACTTTGAAAAACGGTACATTGCAACATGCAGTGACTGGTAAGCATGGCGCCTCATCAGTAATGATGATGCCTGCTAAAGAAGGTACTGGCGTTATTGCTGGTGGTCCAATGCGCGCGATTTTCGAAGTGTTAGGTGTGGTCAATGTAGTTGCTAAGTCAAATGGCTCTACTAATCCATATAACATGGTTCGTGCAACTTTGAACGGTTTGTCGAAAATGAGTACGCCTTCCGATATCGCTGCAAAGCGTGGTAAGTCCGTTGAAGAAATTTTGGGCTAAGGTGAGCGAAATGACAACTACAGTTAAAGTACAATTGGTCAAGGGTTTGATCGGTACGCGCGAGTCACATCGTGCTACTGTGCGCGGCTTAGGTCTGCGTCGCGTAAATTCAGTTTCTGAATTGCAAGACACACCAGCGGTGCGCGGTATGATCAATAAAGTCTCGTATCTTGTGAAGGTTGTATCGTAAGCCTTAGGGTTTACGATCGGAGCAAATTATGGAATTAAATACAATCCAACCAGCTGATGGCGCTAAACACTACAAACGTCGTGTGGGTCGTGGTATCGGTTCTGGTATCGGTAAAACAGCGGGTCGTGGTCATAAAGGTCAAAAATCTCGCACAGGCGGCTTTCATAAAGTCGGTTTCGAAGGCGGTCAAATGCCTTTGCAGCGTCGTTTGCCTAAGCGTGGTTTTAAATCTTTGGCAACACCTTACAAAGCAGAAGTTCGTTTGTCTGACCTGGAAAATTTGCCAGTCACAGAAATCGATGTTTTGGCATTGAAGCAAGCTGGTGTCGTTTCTGAATTAGCACGTGTTGTTCGCGTGATTTTGTCAGGCGAGATCACTAAAAAAGTAACTTTGAATGGCTTAATCGTCAGCAAAGGCGCTAAAGCTGCAATCGAAGCTGCTGGCGGAACAGTGACTGAATTAGTGATCGCACCAGTGGTTAAGAAATTACCTGCTAAAGTTAAAGCATCTGCTTAATTAAGTCAAAACAGGAGCAAACATTGGCAACATCTCCTCAACAAACTAAAAGTGCTGCAAGTGGTTTTCCTTGGGGGAGACTATGGTTTTTACTCGCAGCACTGGTTGTATATAGGATAGGCGCACATATACCTGTTCCTGGAATTGATCCAAAGGTATTGGAAGATTTGTTTAAACAAAACCAAAATGGTATTTTGGGTATGTTTAACATGTTCTCTGGTGGTGCTTTGTCTCGCTTTACAATTTTGGCGCTGGGAATTACGCCTTACATTTCTGCCTCTATTATTATGCAGTTGATGTCAGTAGTGTCCCCGCAATTAGAGGCACTGAAGAAAGAAGGCGAGTCGGGTCGTCGTAAGATTACTCAATACACACGTTACGGTACTTTGGTACTGGGTGTGGTGCAGGCTTTCTTCATTGCTTTTGGTTTGGAAACGCAAGCAGGTTTGGTGTTAGATCCTGGAGTGGCGTTTAGATTTACCACTGTCGTTACCTTGGTAACTGGCACGATGTTCCTGATGTGGTTAGGTGAGCAAATCACTGAGCGCGGTTTAGGTAACGGTATTTCTATCATCATCTTTGCAGGTATTGTCGCTGGCTTGCCAGGTGCATTAGCAGGCTTGTTCGAACTAGTTCGTACTGGCTCTATGCAAGCGTTTTCCGCGTTGATTATTTGCGTGATGGTTGTTGCAGTTACTTATCTGGTTGTGTTCGTTGAACGTGGCCAACGTAAGATTCTGGTCAACTATGCGAAGCGTCAGGTTGGCAATAAAGTTTATGGTGGTCAAAGCAGTCATTTGCCACTCAAGTTGAATATGGCAGGTGTAATTCCTCCGATCTTTGCTTCTTCTATTATTATGCTGCCTGCCACGATTACCGGCATGTTTGCAAAAGGAGCGCAAGATCAGGATTCTGGATTTGTTCGGTTCTTGCAAGATTTAGCAAGTTCTCTAACTACCGGTGAACCTGTTCATGCATTGCTTTACGCTGTAACGATTATCTTTTTCTGCTTCTTCTACACTGCGCTGGTATTTAACAGCAAAGAGACAGCGGATAACTTGAAGAAGAGTGGTGCTTTCGTCCCAGGGATTCGTCCAGGTGATCAAACATCCCGTTATATCGACAAGATTTTGATGCGTTTGACTTTGATTGGCGCGGTGTACATTGCATTAGTTTGCTTGTTGCCAGAATTGCTGATCGCACATTGGAAAGTACCATTTTATTTCGGCGGCACATCGCTGTTGATTATAGTGGTGGTGACCATGGACTTTATGGCTCAAGTGCAGAATTACGTAATGTCACAGCAATACGAATCGCTTCTTCGTAAAGCAAATTTCAAGGGCGGCATACCTTCACGGTAAGCACACCAAAGGAACAGCAGATCGAATGGCAAAAGACGACGTTATACAGATGCAGGGAGAGATTCTAGAGAATCTTCCGAATGCAACATTTCGAGTTAAGTTGGAAAATGGGCATGTTGTGCTTGGCCATATTTCAGGAAAAATGCGAATGAACTATATTCGCATTCTTCCTGGTGATAAGGTGACAGTAGAATTGACGCCTTATGATTTGAGCCGAGCACGCATTGTGTTCCGGACCAAGTAAATTAAATTGAACTAGAAGGGAAGAGGGCAAAAATGAAAGTTCTCGCATCAGTCAAGCGGATTTGCCGCAACTGCAAGATCATCAAGCGCAAAGGCGTAGTTCGTGTTATATGCACAGAACCGCGTCATAAACAGCGCCAAGGTTAATTAACGTTATTGAACGAGGAATAACGAATGGCACGTATAGCAGGGGTTAATATCCCAAATCATCAGCATACCGTAATTGGCTTACAAGCAATCTATGGTATTGGCGGCCCACGCGCAGCAGATATCTGTGCAGCAACGGGTGTATTGACAACTAAAAAGGTCAAAGATCTGGACGACAGCGAGTTAGAAAAGCTTCGCGACAGTATTGCAAAATACGTCGTTGAGGGTGATCTTCGTCGTGAAATCTCGATGAACATTAAGCGTTTGATGGACTTAGGCTGCTACCGCGGCATGCGTCATCGCAAAGGTTTGCCTGTTCGTGGTCAACGTACACGTACGAATGCACGTACACGTAAGGGCCCACGTAAAGCAGCGCAATCATTGAAAAAATAATCCAGCGTAGTTGAAACCAACTGGATTCAAGGAACCAATTATGGCAAAAGCACAAAATAACGCAGCGGCAGCACGCGCTCGTAAAAAAGTTAAGAAAAATGTTGCTGAAGGTATCGCACACGTTCACGCATCTTTCAACAACACCATCATCACGATCACTGATCGTCAAGGCAATGCATTGTCTTGGGCAACAGCTGGTGGTCAAGGTTTTAAAGGCTCACGTAAATCTACTCCTTTCGCGGCTCAGGTTGCAGCGGAAGCGGCAGGTAAAGTTGCGGTTGAGTGCGGTATCAAAAACCTCGAAGTTCGCATCAAAGGTCCAGGTCCAGGCCGTGAATCTTCTGTGCGTGCTTTGAATAATTTGGGTATCAAGATCTCCTTGATCCAAGACGTTACGCCAGTACCACATAACGGCTGCCGCCCTCCAAAGCGTCGTCGTATCTAATTCATTGCTTGGCTTAGGCTAAGCTTTGAATAATTCTAGCAATCATGTTAGAATGCAGCCCGCCAATTCATTTGGTGGGTTTTGTCTTTCGTATTTTTGATACGATTTTTTTCTTATTCGATTTTTATTTAATAAGACCACTGTCTGATTGTTGGTAGATCAGACTAGCGTAGGTTGTCACACGGCACTTACGTCATTTTTAAAGGAAATTACTGTGGCACGTTATATCGGAC
Organism: uncultured Undibacterium sp.; assembly: GCA_963511665.1. Classification (GTDB taxonomy): domain Bacteria; phylum Pseudomonadota; class Gammaproteobacteria; order Burkholderiales; family Burkholderiaceae_D; genus Undibacterium. The sequence goes on along the minus strand of CAUPKC010000040.1, from coordinate 25,278 downwards.
CTAAAGCAAAATTATCCCGCCGTGAAGGCACGGATCTGTTCCTGAAAAGCGCACGTCGCTCTTTGGATTCAAAATGCAAATTAGATGTAAAACCAGGTCAACACGGCGCGAAATCTGGCGCACGTACTTCCGACTTCGGTAATCAATTGCGTGAAAAACAAAAAGTTAAACGTATGTACGGCGTGTTAGAGCGTCAATTCCGTCGTTATTTCGCAGAAGCTGATCGTCAAAAAGGTAACACTGGCGAAACTTTGTTGAAATTGTTGGAATCCCGTTTGGACAACGTTGCTTACCGTATGGGTTTCGGCTCAACACGTGCAGAAGCACGTCAGTTGGTCAGTCATAAAGCATTCACAGTCAACGGTGGTGTAGTGAACATCGCTTCATACCAAGTTAAAGCTGGTGACGTTGTTGCAGTTCGTGAAAAATCCAAAAAACAAGTTCGTATCGTTGAAGCTTTGGCTTTGGCTGAACAAATCGGTATGCCATCTTGGGTCTCTGTGGACTCCAAGAAAATGGAAGGTACTTTCAAGGCTATGCCAGATCGTAGCGATATCGCTCACGATGTCAACGAATCTCTGATCGTTGAATTGTACTCACGTTAATATTAGGTTTCACCGCCTGCTCATTTTACGATGGGCAGGCTTTTTTCTTTTTGCCATCAGCCTTATCGGTGTAACGAACCGAGGGTATTGAAAAGGACAAATAATGCAAAACAATCTGTTTAAGCCTCGTATTATCGACGTTGAAATGTTGGGCCCTGGCTCAGCGAAAGTAGTGATGGAGCCATTTGAACGTGGTTTCGGTCATACACTAGGTAACTCTTTACGCCGCGTCTTGTTGTCTTCTATGGTTGGTTACGCGCCAACTGAAGTGACGATCGCCGGTGTTGTGCATGAGTATTCAACTCTCGATGGTGTGCAAGAAGACGTAGTCGATATTTTGTTGAACTTGAAAGGCGTTGTCTTCAAGTTGCACGAACGTGATGAAGTCACTTTGACTTTGAAAAAAGAAGGCGAAGGCGCCGTATTGGCTTCCGACATCGATTTGCCACATAACGTAGAACTGATTAATCCAGATCACGTTATTGCTAATTTGACCGCTGGCGGCAAATTGGACATGCAAATCAAAGTAGAAAAAGGTCGTGGCTACGTTCCTGGTAACGTACGTCGTTTGTCTGAAGATGCGAACAAGACAATTGGACGTATCATTCTGGATGCGTCTTTCTCTCCAGTACGTCGTGTTTCCTATTCTGTTGAATCTGCTCGCGTTGAACAACGTACGGATTTGGACAAGTTGATCATCAACATCGAAACAAATGGCGTGATCACGCCAGAAGAAGCAATTCGGCAATCAGCTCGCGTCTTGGTCGATCAGTTGCACGTATTTGCAGCATTGGAAGGTACCGAAGCAGCTGCAGAAGCGCCATCACGTGCTCCAGCGGTTGATCCAGTATTGTTGCGTCCAGTCGATGATTTGGAATTGACAGTACGTTCAGCAAACTGCCTGAAAGCAGAAAATATTTACTACATTGGTGATTTGATCCAACGTAGCGAAAACGAACTGTTGAAGACACCAAACTTGGGTCGCAAATCTTTGAACGAAATCAAAGAAGTATTGGCTTCCCGTGGTCTGTCTTTGGGCATGAAGTTAGAAAACTGGCCACCAGCGGGTTTAGAGAAGTAATTTTGATGTCGGGTCGAATCGTTCGATCCGATATTTTATTTGTAGTACGTAGTAAGAACTTTACCGGTCCGCGTCAAATGGTTTGACGATAGAAGAACTGGAATTTTTAAACAATCGAAAGGAAGTACCATGCGTCATCGTCACGGCTTACGTAAGCTGAATCGTACATCATCACACCGTTTAGCAATGTTGCGCAATATGACAGTTTCCCTGTTGCGCCACGAAGCAATCAAAACAACTTTGCCAAAAGCAAAAGAATTGCGCCGCGTTGTTGAGCCAATCTTGACTTTGGCTAAAACAGACACATTGGCAAATAAACGTTTGGCTTTCAACCGTCTGCGCGATCGTGAAATCGTTCAAAAGTTGTTCGCTGAATTGGGCCCACGTTTTGCAAATCGCAATGGTGGTTACCTGCGTATTTTGAAAATGGGTTTCCGCGTGGGCGACAATGCGCCTATGGCCTATGTAGAATTGTTGGATCGCCCAGAAGTCTCTGATGCTGCTGACGCACCAACAGTTGACGAATAAGCTAAGTTGTAATTAGCCGTTCTGGAATAAGAAGCCGTTCAGTAAAATGAACGGCTTTTTTTATTTCTACACGCAGGTTGTTTGATAGAGATAAGTCTCATATTTTCCGAATTTTAAAAATGTCGGTACTGAACTTATTGGTTCGATATAGTTATTTGACATAGTTATTCGACTCGGTTCTTCGGCCTTGAAGCTGGACTAAATTAGCTTCGCCGACGTCGTTGCGAGTATTCCGTTAAGATAGCGGATCTCGCCGCTGATCTCCTCGTCTTGGATAAAATGAACCAAGATAGTCGGATCGAATCTTAAGGCAAATGTTTTGAATTTCAAAGAAAACTATGAAATATTTCCCCCTTGTGCAATTGACGCGCGATAATTTGCTTCCACTATTCTCAACTAAGCGCGCTATGCGGCTGTTTGTGGGGTTTTTGAGCATTCTTCTCCTCTTTGCCTCAACAGTAAAGGCGGAGGATTTCCTTGAGCCGGAGAAGGCATTCAAGGTCAAGGCGCAGATGATAAGTGAAGATCAGGTGCGCATAACTTACACCATCGCTGATGCTTACTATCTTTATCGTGAACGTTTGAAATTCGCTGCACAAGGCGCTCAGTTAGGTGCGGTTCAGCTCCCTGCCGGCAAAGTTAAATTCGATGAAACTTTTCAAAAAGATGTCGAAACCTACTATCGCGAATTGGTAGTACAGATACCTGTAAAGGCGACTGTTGATTTTCAATTGAAATTGGAACTGCAGGGTTGCGCTGAAGCTGGCTTATGTTATCCACCTATGGAATTGACACTGCCCGTGGCAGTGGCAGATATCGCGAGTAACTCTGGTGCAACACCACAGGCGGCACAGGGTAGCGGAGAGCTATCCAGCATCGCCGAGGCTTTGCAAAGTGGTCGATTAAGTTTGATTATTCCTTTGTTTCTGGTGCTTGGATTGGGTTTGTCGCTGACCCCTTGCGTGTTGCCTATGGTGCCTATACTCTCATTCATAATTGTCGGCGAAGGCGCTGCGGTAAAGCGTAGTCGTGGCTTCTTTCTATCTTTGAGCTACGTGCTCGGTATGGCTTTGGTGTACACCAGTTTGGGTGTCGCTGCAGGGCTGCTAGGTGAGGGACTTTCGGCTGCGTTGCAAAACCCTTGGGTGCTTTCTGCATTTGCATTCTTTATGATTGTCTTATCTTTGTCGATGTTCGGTGTTTATCAACTGCAAATGCCAGCAGCGATTCAAACACGTCTGACCTATTTCTCCGAAGGTCAGCGTAACGGGAAGATGGCAGGTGTGTTTCTGATGGGAGCGATTTCCGCGTTGATTGTCGGTCCGTGTGTTGCTGCACCTTTGGCAGGCGCTTTGGTGTATATCAGTCAAACCAAGAATGTAGTGGTAGGCGGAACTGCTTTGTTTTCTTTGGCGATGGGGATGGGCGTCCCTTTACTGATGGTAGGAATATCGGCAGGTAGTTTATTGCCACGCGCTGGTGTGTGGATGGAGCAAATCAAACGCTTCTTCGGTGTGTTGATGTTGGCAATGGCAATTTGGATGGTGTCGCCAGTCTTGCCACCTGTAATGCAGATGACTGCATGGGCTATTTTGCTCGTTGGCTACGGTGTTCATCAGCTTGTGTTCTACAAAGGTAAATTATTTTCTAAAATGATTGCGATCCTTTGCGTGATTGCAGGTGGGCTGCAATTGCTTGGTGTTGTGACCGGTGGCCGTGATGCTTTGGCTCCAATCGCGCACCTTACTGGCAATGTCCAGCATGTGCAGTTTCAACGAGTCAAATCGTCTGCTGAATTGGATACTGTTTTGGCGCAATCCAATGGCAAAGTCGTGATGTTAGATTTTTATGCAGACTGGTGCGTGTCGTGTAAAGAGATGGAAAAGCTGACATTCGTCGAACCGAGAGTGAAAGCACGGCTGGATCAAATTTTGTTGTTGCAAGTCGATGTCACTGCGAATAATGCGGATGATAAAGTACTCTTGAAACGCTTCGGTTTGTTTGGGCCGCCGGGGATTATTTTCTTTGGAGTTGATGGAAAAGAGATGTCAAATACGCGTGTAATCGGTTATCAAAACGCGGAGAAATTTTTGAAGTCTTTAGATGCGGTTGGGTTCGATTGATTTGAATCCGAAAAGTAGAAATGACATAGCTCGTGTTTTTTCTCACTAAAATTCTATCTGACAGATAATCTCCACCCAAAAAAATGGCTATCTGTCAGATCGTGTATGAGCTAATACACATCAGCATCGAATGCCTCCCCTTGTTCGAAATGAACGCCCTCACGTAAGTGAAAGCGCCAACGAGTCGGACTTAGTTGTTTCCAATATTTTGCTAAGATTGGAGTCAATTTGCCGGAGCTGTCTTGACCCACCAGCGGTTCGTATATATTTCCAAGTACATCTAATTGCAGGGACTCCGCAATAACATGTGGATCCATAGTCAAAATATCGGACTTACTACCAATTCTCAATTCTTTTTGAAGAGTTGTATGAGTGTTTTTGATATCTGCAAATGCCACGTTTGACGTGATCATGAGTGTCATAGCAGAGAACGACAAGATAGTCGCTAAAGATAAATATCGCATTTTTCTCACTTCTGAATTGGATTTGTGGTCTTAGTTAGCCAAGCCTCGTGTACGACATTCCAAGTCGCACCACCATCGATAGATGAATCCCATAGATGATAAACTCTGCCGTCTTCTAATGGTTTCCACTGAGTACGGTGGAATTCGCGGTAACCTTGAGTATTTAGATAGTATCCAGTCATCAGCATTTGTTGCCCAGTCCAATTGCCATCGATGCTTTGTAGATTCCCTCTAACGCTCATCCACGTGTGATTCCACATCCGTTTCTTTGAATCGTAAATGCTCAAACTTGTTCCTTGTCCGTTTTCTTCAGTCGCTCCTCGCCACCATTCTTGAAGAACACAATCGCGCTCTATCTTTTCTATAAGCTGATATCCCAGAAGCCTATTATCTCTATCGCGTGCTTCCCACGCGCCAACCCAAAAATCAAACTGCCGATACTCGGGCGCCGAACAATGATTCGTATTTGCTTGTGAGATGCTTGTAAAGCATAGGGACAACATCACAATAAGTGCACCAATTATTTTGTGCAGGTTAAACGATTTCATTTTTTGACCTTTCAAAGGAGGTAGCTAAGTAACGGCGTTACATATTTGAACTACCTTGTCATGTTCAGAATAATAGCGACCTTAGCTTCTATCGAAAATGAGCGTTGAAGGAACGTAAGGTTTCAGATTTGAAAGGGTAGAAGTGCAAGTCTGAAACAAGGGTGGACGACAGGGAGTAAATGGATATGCACATGGGTGCTCATTGCTTAGCCCTAGCTATGCAAAAAAATGAATTGGCGCGTACTAAGAGTAGAAACCGCGGTGCGGATAAGGTTCTATCGGCGTCTGTCCTGTAGCCGATCGAAAATGCTGATACTCTAATACTTCGGCAACAACCCTTCGATCAAAGGTTGATATGGCAAAAGCAATTGAAAAAGAGTATTCACGAAGTCTGTAATTCGCTTGGATTGACGTAAGTCGGGATGGTAGAGGATCCAGAGTTCTGTTTTTAGCTCTACAATAGGAGTGCAAACTCGCCTCAGGTTCTCGTCACGATCTCCTATATAGCATGGCAAAATTGCGAGTCCAAGTCCAGCACTTGCTGCAAATGCTATGTTTTGTCGGTTATTGCTAGAAATGATTGTTTTCTCAAGTAGGCCTTTCTTTGCAAGCCACTGTGTAGATTGAAGATGTGAGAGTGAATCGTCCGGGCCGATCCAAGGAAATGTGTTTATATTGTCATATGAGACGTCGGCCCAACTAGCTGGTGCGTAAATGCTTGATTCCATTTTGCATAGTCGTTTGCCGACAAGATGATCTGGTGGGGTATCGCAAGGTCTAATGCAAACGTCCGCTTCGCGCTTACTCAAGTTCATCACTTGATTCGAACTTTGGATTTCTAAATGAATAAGTGGAAGTGCTTGATGTAGTGGCGTTAGAATCTCTTTTAGAATCGCGGCCATTATCGTATCGGTGGTACTTAATCTCACTTTTCCGCTGGGGCGTTCGTCTAGCCCAGCAATACTTAAAGCAATGCGATTCACATCGTCATTGAACTGTCTCGCAATTTCAATTAAAGAAGTGGCAGATGATGTGGGAACATAACCATATCGTCCACGGTCGAATAGACGGGTGCCTAAGCGCTCTTCTATATCCTTTATGCGTCGAAATACGGTAGTCTGACTTACTTGAAGCTGCTCCGCTGCGGTGGCTAGAACACGCGAATCGGTGAGCACTAATACAAAGCGAAGATCGTCCCAGCTCAAGCCAGTATGCAATGATTTATCATTTGAATTTCGCACCATCAATCCTTTCCTCTGGCGTATCTTTCACTGCAATCAATTGTCCTTATTTATCTTCAAGAGACCTTTGCGCAACCGTTGCGAGCGGTCGAGGTGTGAGTCGAGAAAAGTACCGATGCTAAAGCACAGCGAGCATAACAGGCTCAAAATTCACTCGCGCAGTAGGTTGTGCAGAGGTCTCTCCAATGTTAAATCTAGAAAAATGATGGTGGTCTCTCATGTATTTACTACCATAAGTGAAAAATTGAACTAGTAGAACCTTTATATCACTGGTACGATCAACTCTGCGTAATCATACAATGCGCCAAGGATCTCTTGGTCGTCATCACTCGCCGTTTCAGACAAGACGTCGATTTGATTAAAATATGCGTCTACTGTACGCGCATTCGCTTCACCATGAATTAAGCGGCTCACACGATGCTCTTCCCATTGTTGTTTCTCTTGCGAGGTCAAATGTTGTGGGAAATTACGCGCACGGTAGCGAAACAGCAGTTCCTGCAATCGCAGATCTTGAAATGAGGCGCGGGTATTCATTAATTTTTCGCCGGATAAATGTCGTAAATCATTTAAGATGCGACGATCTTCTTTCCCAATAAATCCACCGTATAGATCTTCATCGACGTCAACAGCTTCGTAGCCGGCGCGCGCATATACTTGTTCCCAAAGCTTGGCGGATAATGTGCCGCTATTTTGCATTGCGCGTGCTGACTCAATATGTTTAGTCACTTGGGGCAAGTCGATCAGCCATCGTTCGGCCATTTCGGAGCTTAAGGTTTTTAAGTTGCCGATGACGATGGGGGATTTATTCAGATGTATGCTCTTAACGGGCATGCGTGCCACGCCATCAGGCAATTCAGCAGTTTTGCTAAACATACGTAGCTGTATCGTTTCAATCGACAGTCCCATCAGTTCTTGCGGATCGAATCGCAAATCCCAAGCGATCACTTCATTTTTATTGGTCGGGTGTATGGCTAAAGGCCACATCACTGCCAGACAACCACGCTCGGTACTGAACATACCGGAGATATGTAAAAATGGTTTGCCTAGTAAGGGTAAACCGATTTCAGTAGCCACTCTGTCTTTCTTATGTAGTGCGAAGCAAAAATCAAATAATTTGGGTTGCTTATCCTTGATTAATTTTGCCAAAGCGATTGTGGCGCGTACGTCGGATAAGGCATCATGTGCGGCTGTATGTGCAATGCCATTCGCTGCCGTCAAAAGTTCCAGGCGAAAACTGGGTTTCCCTTCATCATTTAAAGGCCAGTTGATGCCTTCTGGACGCAGCGCGTAGGTGGTACGGACGACGTCCATAATGTCCCAGCGGCCACATTGATTTTGCCATTCGCGCGCATAGGGATCGATCAGATTGCGCCAGAACATAAAGCGTGTAATCTCATCGTCAAAACGTATCGTGTTATAACCCACACCAATGGTACTTGTTGCTGCCAACGCTCGTTCAACTTGTGCCGCAAATTCATGTTCAGGAATGCCTTGTTCCATACACTGCTGCGGCGTGATGTGTGTGATCAGGCAAGATTGCGGATCAGGTAAAAAATCATTTGCAGGTTTACAAAAAATATTGATAGGTTCGCCGATTTCATTCAGGTCCGCGTCGGTGCGAATCGCGGCAAATTGAGCTGGCCGATCGCGTCTGGCTTGCGCGCCAAAAGTTTCATAATCGTGCCAGAGAAAACTATGTGTATGCATGCCAGTAGATTTATGTAAGATTGAATGAACCTGGATTATTAGTTAGCGGAGCGCTGTCCACGATTTCTGGTGTAGCTTTGTATCCCTATCACAATGAGGAATAATAATACCGACAGTCCCATTAGACCTATGGTCCATTTAAAACCAGTCTCTTCATTAATCCACGGCATTTTCGTAAAGTTCATCCCGAAGATACCAGTGATCAAAGTTAATGGCATAAACAGTGCGGTAATGACGGTCAAGAGCCGCATAGTTTCACTGGTCTTATGCGCGACAGCAGCGAAATGAATTTGCACGGACGATTCTAAAGATGCTTCTAATCTGCGTGTATGATTTAAGACGCGATTAATATGTTCCATCACGTCATTCGTGCGCACTAAAAGTAAATCTTTCGCACGACTGACTTCACCACCTTTGGCATCATAGGTGTCGACAAAATGATCGCGCAATTCCTGTATCGCATCGTACTGCTCTTCACATAGATGTTCGAGCTTGCGTAGTTCAACTCGTGAATCGAGTAAAGCGACCCAATTATTAAATGGCTTGCGTGGATCTAATAAAGCATGCTGCCAGCGATCCAATTGATTGGTCAAAGGTTGGCGCAAATCAAGATACTGATCGACCATAAGATTCAACAAACGCAGCATCAAATCTTCTGGCGATGCGGGTAAGCGGCTGCTCAGGTTATTTCCATCTTTGTGTTTGTAGCTAAGCAGGCGCGCGCGCATGCCTTCTATCGTGCGGCTTTGTATCGAGCGTATGGTGATTAAAGCATTGCCCAGCAAAAGAAAAGAAACGGGCTGTGTTTGCAAGCGATGCAAGGCTGCTGGAATTCTTTTTTTGTTGGCTTCGACGATCGTATTCGTTTCAGCGTTTAAGGCCAACTTCTGGAAGACGACTAGCTCATAATCTTGTGTCGCATCGAAATAGGATGGATGGCTTAAATTGCAGATGTCTTTCAAATGCAAATCGTAGACGCGAATACCAGTTAATTTTTCCACCTCATCGCGCCACGCCTCAGTATCGCAAGCGACATCATCATGCGTGCAATCGATCCATATGAAATGAGGCGTGTCATCAATTTGATCGTTTTCACCGTCACCAATCAGACCGTCGTCGTTGGTAAAGGTTTTTGCATTAAGTGCGACCTGTGTTTCACTGATGAAAAAAATATCCATGTTTTACAAACTAAGCCATCAAATTGTGTCGAGCGGTTTTGCGTTGATTTACTTTAACAAACGCGCAATGTCACGTGCAAAGTAAGTCAATATGCCATCAGCACCAGCACGCTTAAACGCGAGTATCGCTTCCATCATCGTTTTGTCGTGATCGAGCCACCCATTTTGTGCGGCCGCCTTAATCATGGCATATTCGCCACTGACTTGATAAGCGAAAGTCGGCACTTTGAATTCATCTTTCACGCGACGCACAATATCCAGATAAGGCATGCCTGGCTTCACCATCACCATATCTGCGCCTTCGGCTAAATCCAAAGCAACTTCGCGCAAGGCTTCGTTGCTGTTTGCTGGATCCATTTGATAATTTGCTTTATTACTTTTGCCCAGATTGCCAGCAGAGCCAACGGCGTCGCGGAAAGGACCGTAAAAAGCAGACGCGTATTTGGCTGAATAAGCCATGATGCGCGTGTGAATATATCCATTGCTTTCCAGAGCCGCGCGAATCGCACCGATGCGTCCGTCCATCATGTCGCTAGGCGCAACCACGTCGGCACCTGCCTCAGCATGCGTCAATGCTTGTCTTACCAACATGGCGGTGGTCTCGTCGTTGAGCACGTAACCATCTTCATTGATCAAGCCATCTTGACCGTGACTAGTGTAAGGATCTAAAGCGATGTCGGTCAGAATACCGAGCTCAGGGCAACGTGCTTTTAAAGCACGGATCGCACGTGGAATTAAACCGTCAGGATTGGTCGCTTCGACGCCATCTTCAGTCTTGAGAGAATTATTGATCGATGGAAAAAGTGCTAATACTGGAATTCCCAATTGCACGCAGTCATCTGCTACTTCTAATAATTTGTCTAAAGACAAGCGCGCCACACCTGGCATAGATGCGACCGCTTCCACTTTGTTTTCTCCCTCAATTAGGAATACCGGATAAATTAAGTCGGATGCAGTGACATGATTTTCGCGCATGAGATTACGGGAGAAGACATCGCGGCGCATACGGCGCATGCGGATATGAGGAAACTGAGCGGATAGTGTATTAGACATGGCAATAAAAAAATTATCGAGGTTAATGAAACTTTTCTTACGAATTTAACTCATAGTATCAGGCATTACGCTTACCGCTGGTCCTCCCTAAGCGGGACGCCATTTGTTCCCATTCGATTGGCGTTTTTTTTTCGCCCCGCACCTTTAGGTGTCGGGGTTTTTTTTCGGAATTTAGTCCGAGTTTATACAAAATCAGAGGTGGTGTCGTTGTCGCCAATTGCTTCGGAATTGGATGCAGGCGTTTGATCTAACCCAGTCAATTCACGAATCTTTGCATCGGCTTCTTCTATACCTGTGCGGTTTAAAGCTGAAAATAATTGTGCAGTATAGGGATAAGGAACCCCATCTTTATCGGTGTAGCTAGCAAGAATATTTTGCGCCAAACGTAAAGCATTGGTTGCGTCATTGCGATTCAGTTTATCTGCTTTAGTGAGCAAGCAGTGAACCGGGCGACCTGTAGGTGCGAACCACTCCAGCATTTGTTTATCTAGATCAGTAAACGGACGGCGTGAGTCCATGATTAAAATCAAGGCAGATAATTGCTCCCGCGTTTGCACATAGTTGCCGAGCAGAATATTCCAATGATTCTTTGCTGCGCCAGGAACTTCTGCATAACCATAGCCAGGTAAATCGACCAGCAAGGCGCGGATCTCATCTTGGCGTGTTTCATCTTTACGATGTTGTCCTACATGAGCGCCGCCGATAGAGAAAAAATTTATATGTTGGGTGCGTCCTGGTGTTTTGGAAGCAAAACAGAGTTTCTTCTGGTTACACAAAATATTGATCGCGGTGGATTTGCCCGCATTTGAGCGACCAGCAAACGCCACTTCCGGTACCGGTAAGGTTGGTAAATTGCGTAAATGGTTAACGGTAGTTAAGAACCGGGCTTGCCATAGGATGGACATAGGTGGGAGCCAATCTAAAGGAGTAAAGCATAAAAAATGCGAAAAACGGGGCAAAACACAGATGTTTTCCCCTGAAAAGTGAGGTTTCCTAGCGTCAATTGACTTGGAATAGCTCAACATTTCCACTAAAGCTATTGTACAATAAGGGGTTAGCTACGTGGGCTTCATGACACATTGTACGTTCCGTATGCTTTTTGCTCCTTTAGCTTCCCTGGCGCTTCCAAAGAACCGATTTCCAATTTCTAGTCTCAAGGTGTTTGAATGAACCGTGCATTTTTATCATTTTCCAAGTCCCTCAGTATTCTCGCTTTAGCGGCATCTTCACTTGTTTCTGTTGCCTCCGCGAATGAAACTGCACAAGCAGCTAAGCCAGCAAAAGCAGATCCCGTCAAAGGCGATGCACTTTATAATAGTGGTGACGCGACACGCGGTATTGTTGCTTGTGTCTCTTGCCATGGTGCTGCCGGCAATTCGACCATTAGTATTAATCCAAAATTATCCGGTCAGCATGAAGCCTATTTGGTTAAGCAATTGATGGATTTCACCACGCCAGCACGTAATAATGCGGTAATGACAACATTCTCTAAATTAATGACAGCTGAAGACATGAAAAATGTCTCGGCTTTCTTAGCAGTACAAAAACCAAAAGCGGGCGCTGCAAAAAATAAAGATATCGTGAATTTAGGTCAAACGATCTATCGCGCTGGTATCGCTGAGAAAAACGTCGCAGCCTGTGCTGGATGTCATAGTCCGAATGGTGCTGGTATTCCAGCACAATTCCCACGTCTTGCGGGTCAGCATCAGGATTATACGATCGCTCAATTGACAGCATTTCGTACGGGTGTTCGTAAAAACAGTGCACAAATGGTGACATTGGCAAAACGTATGTCGGATGACGAGATTAAAGCAGTTTCTGATTACATTGCAGGCTTGAAATAATTTCTGCCTTTTCAGTTAAGCATTCGCAGTCAGTAATTCAAAGTCAATAATAAAATTAACGGAGGGGGTGGCGCAGGCCATCCCCTTTTTGCTTTTGGAATTGTATGGAACTTGAAACAAATACTTCTGGTATAAAAATTAAAACGCAACGTGTCTGGTTGGCGAGCGCTGTAGAGCTGTTGTCGTCTATGCGTTTTGCGATTAGCTTGCTGACGATTATCGCGATCTCCTCTATCATCGGCACCGTGCTTAAGCAGAATGAACCCTTGCCCAATTATGTGAATCAATTTGGCCCATTTTGGTTTGAGGTATTCCAGCATTTAAGTTTGTATTCTTTATACTCAGCATGGTGGTTCCTCACTATTATGGGTTTTTTGGTGCTTTCGACCAGTTTATGTTTGATTCGTAATGCGCCAAAAATGCTGAAAGATATGCGCAGTTGGCGTGAAAATGTGCGCGAACAATCTTTACGTAATTTTCATCACAAGGCGGAGTGGAATAGTGCTCTCCCAGAGGATGAATTAACAGCGCAACTTTCTGCACAAATTAAGCGACTCGGCTATCAGTTTAAAATAGTTGAAAAAGATCAGGCGACGCTCATTGCCGCTAAACAAGGTGCTGGCAATAAATGGGGTTATATTTTTGCGCATGCTGCCATTGTCGTGATTTGCGTTGGTGGTCTGTTAGATTCGGATTTGGCAATACGTTTTCAAACCTGGTTTGGTGGGAAAGTGCCTTTCGAAGGCAGTGGCGTACTCATTTCTCAAATTCCACAACAGCATAAACTCTCGTTGGCCAACCCTACTTTTCGCGGGAACATTGCGATTCCCGAAGGCATGAGCGGAAATACGGCAGTGATTCCGAGAGCGAAAGGCGTACTTCTGCAAGACTTGCCATTCACGATCGAGTTAAAAAAATTCAATATCGATTTTTACTCCACAGGTATGCCGAAATTGTTTGCTAGCGAGGTCGTGATTAAAGATCATGAGACGGGCAAAAATTTCCCGGCGACGATCAAAGTGAATCATCCTTTGATTTATAAAGGCATCGCGGTATTTCAATCCAGTTTTGATGATGGCGGCAGTCGTTTGAAGATTAAAGCGCATCCTATGCAGGGCAGCGATAGTACTACTTTTGGTTTGGATGCGACTATCGGTGGCGCTACTTTATTGACGGCACAGCAGACCGCAGACCGTGGCGATTTCAATATAGAGTGGACAGCTTTTCGTCCATTTAATGTAGAAAACATGGTGCGGGACGGACAAGACTTACGCGCTGTAAATCCTAACGAAAACTTTGCCCAGAAACTGCGTTCTGATCTCGATAAACATTCTGGCTCTGCTGGCAAGAATGCGAATAACAAAGATCTTAAAAATGTCGGACCTAGTATGCAATACAAATTGCGTGACAAAAATGGTCAGGCGCGTGAATTTCATAACTATATGATGTCAGTGCAGTTGGAAGGCCGTTGGGTATTTTTAGCGGGCACGCGCGATTCTCCCAATGAAGCTTTCCGTTATTTGAGAATCCCGGCAGATGAAAATGACAGCATGGAAGAGTGGATGCGTTTGCGTTCTGCATTGGCAAATCCGGAAATGCGTGCCAAGGCTGCAGAAATTTACGCTAAGCGCGCGCTACCTGCATCAAGCGCTCAGAGCATGCAGGCTCAGCTCGCGGCCTCTGCAACTAAAGGATTAGGTATTTTTGCGGGCGAAGGTGTTGCACCTAAACTCGCCGGTTATACGGCAATTGCAGGGTTTTTGGAAAATATTCCGAGTGCAGAACAAGGGAAGGCCGCCGATGTATTTATGAAAATCTTGAATGGCAGTATGTGGGATTTATGGCAAGTGGCACGCGAGAAAGATGGCCTGCCGATGCTGGAATTAAATGAAAAGAGAGCCGAATTTTTACAACTTTCGACCGCTGCGTTGTCCGATGCTTTCTTCTACGGCGCACCTGTGTACTTGCAAATGACAGGCTTCGATGAAATCAAAGCATCGGTGTTTCAAGTGGCTCGAGCACCAGGCCAAAATGTCGTGTATCTTGGATGCTTATTTTTAGTCATTGGTGTATTTTCGATGTTCTATATCCGCGAGCGCCGTTTGTGGTTGTGGATTAAACATGACGGTCAGCAAAGTACCGTGTTAATGGCATTGAGTTCCCAACGTAAAACATTGGATTTTGAAAAAGAATTTGAACAGTTAAAAAAACAGCTCGGTGTTCCTGAAGGGCGTGCTGAATCTGCAAATGCACCAGTGTAGTATTGGCATCAATGCGCTTACTTGGAACAACAAAGAATTACACATTATTCTCACAGGATTTGTATGGAAACTAGTCTGACTCACCAAAATTATTTTCAGCGGCTCAGCGCTTTTGATTGGATTTATGCGGTGTTGCTATGTGCGGGTGCTTTTTTTGCATTTAATCGCTACGGCGAACATATGGATATTTATGAGGAAGCCATTCTGCTAATGGCTGCCCCGACTTTCGCATGGCTGGGGTGGAATTGGAAATCGATGCGTCCACTGATGATCGTTTTGGCGGTGTTGTCCTTGTTCGCCATTTCTCAATATGCTGGTTCTTTAGATGTCGCGAATACGAAATTTTTCTTGAAGTATTTGCTGTCAAGCCAGTCCGCTATTTTGTGGATGAGTACTTTCTTTATTCTTTCTACATTATTTTATTGGGGTGGCGTGATTGCACGCTCTGATTTTGGTGGATCGGTTGGCTCAGCTTTGTGTTGGGCGGCTGTCATCATGGGCTTTACGGGCATGCTGGTACGTTGGTATGAGTCTTATTTAATCGGTCCCGATATTGGGCACATCCCAGTTTCTAATCTGTATGAAGTATTCGTTTTGTTTTGCTTGATCACTGCGTTATTCTATTTGTATTACGAGGAAAGTTACGGAACTCGGCAATTAGGAGCCTTCGTCCTGTTAGTGATCTCCGCTGCGGTAGCATTTTTATTGTGGTACACAGTAAGTCGTGATGCTGCTGAAATCCAACCTTTGGTGCCTGCATTGCAAAGTTGGTGGATGAAGATCCATGTGCCGGCGAACTTCATAGGGTATGGCACTTTTGCTTTGGCGGCAATGGTCGCTTGGATTTATCTACTGCGCCATGAAAAGGCAATGGTATTGTGGATGGGATTCGTTATCGTGCCTTTGTCGATTCTGTCTGCTACTTGGTTAATTGCCTATATTTCTGGAAGTCCGGCTGAATTTTTTGCTAGTCTTTTGAAGGCCACCAAAATGATCGCGATATTGGTGCTTATCTTCTCATTTACGATTTTCAAGCGAGAGTTGATTCTGGAGCGCATGCCACCATCGGAAGTGCTGGATGACGTGATGTATAAAGCGATTTCTGTTGGTTTCATCTTCTTTACCATTGCGACAATTTTGGGAGCCTTATGGGCTGCCGAAGCGTGGGGTGGCTATTGGTCTTGGGATCCTAAAGAAACGTGGGCACTGATTGTTTGGTTGAATTACGCTGCATGGTTGCATATGCGTTTGATGAAAGGGCTGCGCGGTCAATTGGCATCTTGGTGGGCATTGGTAGGCTTATTGGTGACTACTTTTGCTTTCTTGGGCGTCAATATGTTTTTGTCAGGATTGCACTCGTATGGGGAATTGTAATTGATGGTGATTTGACCTAGAAACGATCGTGGTTCTGGTGCGAGTGTGCAATCGGGCTTGTAGCGCTCTCCCCCAAATTGTGCGAGACAAAATTGACCGAATCCTTCGATAAATCATTAACTTACTTTTCCTTTGCCGCGGTCAACTGTCGTTTCTAGGTTTAACCCAGATTTTCCATTAGGCGCGTCTTCGACGCTATTTGAGCGCTGGCGGCGCATTTTCGGTCATTTTTTTTCGTTCTTCGTTGCAAATAGCGAGCTATTTTCGCCTCATTCACGTAAAAACTGCCTCGAAAAGTGCATCCACCATCGTCTCAAATCCTAACGGAAATTCTGGGTTTAAGCAAAAGCGGCGTCGACAAAAAAAGTCTACGCCGCATTTTTTTACCGTTACATTGTCTGCAGTTATCAGTGCTGAACCGACATTCGAGAAACTTTCAAGTCTTTGTAAGGTTCTGAGCCATGTTTCGACTTATGACACAATAGAGCTATTCAGTTCTCGTCAATATCACTCACTAGGAGTCAATATGCGCACGCCGTTCCAAACATTTGGTGATCATCCACCTGCTGCTTCAGAGATTACGCCGCGCGAGATGTTCGAATCGCGCCGTGATTTTATTCGTCAAATGGCAGTTGGTTCGATAGCCAGCGCTGCCTTCTTGGAAATGGCGCAACGCGAAGCCTTTGCGCAAAATGCGGGTGCTAAGTTGGCTGCAGTGAGTAATCCAGCTTATATCAGTCTTGATAAGAAAACCGCTTATAAAGATGCGACTACCTATAATAATTTTTATGAATTTGGAACGGATAAGTCAGATCCTGCAGAAACTGCAGGCAGTTTAAGAACACGTCCATGGACAGTGACGATAGAGGGCGAAGTCAAAAAAGCGATTACGCTCGATCTTGATAGTTTGTTGAAATTAGCGCCATTGGAAGAACGCGTATATCGACTGCGTTGTGTCGAAGGCTGGTCTATGGTGATTCCGTGGATAGGTTACTCCTTATCGAATTTGTTGAAAAAAGTCGAGCCAACCAGTAACGCGCGTTATGTTGAATTCATTTCGCTCGCCGACAAGCGCCAGATGCCAGGTGTGAATCGCCCCGTTTTGCAATGGCCTTATACCGAAGGTTTGCGCATGGATGAGGCGATGCATCCGCTGACGCTACTCACCTTGGGAATGTATGGTGAAGTATTGCCAAACCAAAACGGTGCGCCTGTGCGTTTGACCGTGCCATGGAAATACGGATTTAAGTCGGCAAAGTCTATTGTCAAAATTCGTTTAACGAAAGACCAACCACGGACTTCATGGAATGTGTCTGCACCGGATGAATATGGCTTTTATTCAAATGTGAACCCTGAAGTGGATCACCCACGTTGGTCGCAAGGCTCTGAGCGCCGCATAGGTGAAGACGGTTTTCTAACGCGTAAGCGCAAGACATCGATGTTCAATGGCTACAGCGAAGTTGCCAGCTTGTATGCTGGCATGGATTTGAAGAAGTTTTATTAAGGCTTTGCATGAAATCTTTAAGTAATCGCCAATTGCAATTGCTGAAAATCGTCGTCTTTGTTTTGGCGGCCTTGCCCTTTTTGCGGCTTGTTTTTGCGGTATATCGTGAAGATTTGGGTGCCAATCCTTTGGAATTCATTACGCGTAATACGGGTGATTGGACTTTGTATTTTTTGTGCATGACTTTATCGCTGACGCCTTTGCGTAAAATATTGCAATGGCATTGGTTGATTCGTCTGCGCCGCATGCTGGGTTTGTATAGTTTTTTTTACGCCTCGCTGCATTTCCTCACCTTCCTATGGTTTGATCATTTTTTTGACCTTGGCGATATGTGGCGCGACCTAGTAAAGCGTCCATTTATTACAGTGGGATTTATTGCTTTCGTTTTGCTATTGCCACTGGCGATCACCAGTAATAACGCCATGATTAAGCGACTCGGCGGGAAGCAATGGCAGATGCTTCATAGACTGGTCTATGTGATCGTACCTTTGGGTGTGCTACATTATTTTTGGATGAAGGCGGGTAAAAATTTGTTATTACAACCCTTATTGTTTGCCGTGCTGGTCAGCGTCTTGTTAGGCTTGCGCTTGTACTGGCGCTTTCAGCCTGCAGTCAAAAAATAGTCAGGCTATTTTTGCGGACTATCGGCGACTTTGGTATTGGTTGAGTTCACAGGAGTAAGGGTCGCGACCGGTGTCACCGACTTTTTCTCAGGCATATACAAAGGGCCTTTTTGCCCGCATGCGCTAAGGAGTAAATTGCTAGAAAGTATCAGCCCTGTTAGAAGCAGGGTTTTGTGAGTGCGTTTATTCAAAATCTAAGAACCCGTATAGAATGCTGCTTGAAGAAATGGTAGAAGTAGAACATTAATGAAAGCAGGAGTGTAACATGACGGAATCAGAATTTTTATCACTGGCGGACACTTGTCTGCAACAAGCGCAGGACATGTTTGAGCAAGCCTTTGAAAGTGATGTTTGGGATGTTGATTGCAAGCGCAGTGGCAATGTATTGGAAATCGAGTTTGTCGAGAATGGTTCCAAGATTATTGTGAATAGTCAGGCGCCTATGCAGGAGATGTGGGTAGCCGCACGCGCCGGTGGCTTTCATTACAAATATGACGGCGCATCTTGGCTTAACACACGAGATAGTTCTGAGTTATTTGCGACATTGCGCAGTAGTGCAGAGGTGCAAAGTAAACTGTGATTTTATTATTTCAACGCGTCGATGTTGATCAATAAAAAAAGGCGAGGAAGAATCTCGCCTTTTTTGCTTTCAGCTGTTCGATTCGTCTTAAACCTTATTCAACGATGATTTCTTCCGAATTCAAATTGCGTAAAGCTGAGCCAGGTGGATTTTCAATGTAGAAATAGTCGCCTTCCGCCTGAATGATGCCGTTTGGCACTGTGCGTTCTGCAATTGGGATATCGCGTAAAGCACGTTGCATGTAACCAATCCAGATAGGCAAAGCGAGGCCACCGCCCGTTTCTCGGTTGCCTAAGTTGCGTGGCTGGTCATAGCCGATCCAAGCGACTCCAACGATCTTTGACTGATAACCAGCAAACCAGGCATCAATAGAGTCATTGGTTGTTCCAGTTTTGCCAGCAAGATCAGGTCGCTTCAAAACAAGTGCTTTGGTCGCGGTGCCGAAGCGCACCACATCGCGCAGCATGCTATCCATTAAGAATGCATTGCGTTCATCAATCACCCGATTAGCTTCATCGTCTGCAGTATCCGGATGCGCTTGCGATAACACTTTTCCATCCGTATCGGTGATTTTACTAATTAAATAAGGATTAACTTTGTAACCACCGTTCGCAAATACAGCGTAAGCGCCAGCCATTTGTAGTGGGGTTACAGCACCGGCTCCCAGCGCTAGAGTTAAGTAAGGAGGATTTTTTTCTGGAAGAAACCCGAAGCGGCTGGTGTATTCTTGTCCATACTTGGCACCTACTTTTTGTAAAATGCGAATAGAAATCATGTTCTTTGATTTGGTCAGACCTTTGCGCATAGACATGGGACCTTCGTACTTACCATCATAATTCTTTGGTTCCCATGCTTGTCCGCCAGTTTGTCCTGCGTCAAAACTGATGGGCGCATCATTGATAATGGTGAGTGGCGACAAACCTTTTTCTAGTGAGGATGAATAGATAAATGGTTTAAAACTAGATCCAGGTTGGCGCCAAGCTTGGGTGACGTGGTTGAATTTATTGAAGTTGTAATCGAAGCCTCCCACCAAAGCGCGGATCGCGCCATCATGCGTATTCGCTGCTACAAAAGCGGACTGAACTTCTGGCATTTGGATGATGGACCAATTTTTCCCTTCCAGCATGACACGTATTACTGCACCACGTTGTATCCGCTTGTTCGCAGGTGCATTTGGTTTAAGCCCTGCGGCGGCAAACGTCAGGCCTGTGCTGGTAATTTGTACCTCTTCGCCGCTTGCTAACACTGCACGTACGGCAGTTGGACTTGCATCGAGTACCATAGCGGCCAATATATCATCGCTATCGGGATGATCGGCAAGTTCCTTCTCAATTAGCTCGTCGGCCGCTTCCTTATTTCTGGGTAGCTCGATAATTGCTTCTGGACCTCGATAACCGTGTCGGCGCTCGTAATCCATTACGCCTTTACGTAAAGAAGTGTATGCCGCTTCTTGTTCTTCCTTGGTAATGGTCGTATAGACATTCAAACCACGAGTATAGGTTTCTTCTTTGAATTGTTCGTAGACTAACTGACGCGCAAGTTCCGCGACGTATTCGGCATGGATACCAAATTCAGCACTATTTGTTTTGATATGAAGTTTTTCGGTTTTTGCAGCTTCATATTGAGCCTCGGTGATATAGCCGAGTTGCTTCATTCTTTGCAAAATATACTGCTGGCGCACGGTAGCTCGTTTTGGATTTGCAACAGGATTATAGGCAGACGGCGCTTTCGGTAAGCCTGCGAGCATGGCTGCCTCTGCGACTGAAACATCTTTCAGACTCTTGCCAAAATAAATTTGCGCAGCAGATGAGAATCCATATGCGCGTTGGCCAAGATAGATCTGATTCATGTAGATTTCGAGAATCTGATTTTTAGTGAGGTTTTGCTCTATTTTCCATGCCAGCAAGATTTCATATACCTTACGCTTCACTGTTTGTTCTGTTGATAAAAAGAAATTTCTAGCAACCTGCTGCGTGATGGTTGATGCACCTTGTTTGTTACCACTAGTAACATTGTTTAGAGCTGCACGCGTGATACCGATATAATCCACGCCGCCATGCTCGTAGAATCTGTCATCTTCAATGGCCAAAACGGCCTTTTTCATGACTTCAGGTATCTCCGAAAAATGCACGACGTTACGGCGCTCTTCGCCAAATTCAGCGATTAACATATTGTCGGATGAATAGACGCGCAGAGGCATTTTAGGACGATAGCTGGTGATGGCATCGAGTTCGGGCAGGTTAGGATATGCCATGGTTAAAGCGAAACCGAGAACAAGTACGCCTGTTAATATAAGACCAATAATTACTAGCAATGTTTTCAAAAAGATATTCATTGCCTTAGTTCGGTGCTTTTTTTCTTCAGGCGGCTGCAGGTTTGAAGTCTCGGAGGATGTGTTGGAAGACATAGCACTTTTCGATAGGAAGGGATTGCGTCAAATGCTCTTGACTAGCTGTAATCGCAAGATCAAGGCAATTCGCGTAAATCCAGAATGGAATATAGATTGGCATTATAACGGCTGTGCGGCAAACAATAAAAATTGCATTTTGGGCTTTTTCTTGCTCAAGTGGAGAATTGACAACGTAAAACATGCTTTCAATCTTGAAAATGCTTTACATTACATATCCCTTATTGCTAGGATTTAACGTAAGCTAGTATGAGTGTCTTCTAAATAGCGGTTTTTAAAAGAAAAAATGGGTTTTGGAGCGATTTAAATTGTTTTTTATTTGCAATTTAAGCTTGAAATTAGTGATGAAATTGCAAATAAAATATTATTTTTGAGGGGATATCCTTGGCTTTAGATCTTGCATCATTGCTCGGAAAAAAGAATCCGCCCTTGGTGGGCTTGGATATCAGTACGTCCGACATCAAGCTGGTGGAGCTTTCTCGTTCTGGCGAAAAAGGTTTCAAATTGGAACGCTGTGCTACCGAACCCTTACCTAAAGGCGCTGTGGTTGATGGCAATATCGAAAATCTGGAACAAGTTTCAGAAGCGATTTTGAAAGTATTGAAGCGCGCCGGTACTGGAACTAAAAATGTTGCTTTAGCAATGCCTGCTTCTTCCGTCATTACAAAAAAAATGATGTTGTCAGGCAATATGAATGAGCAGGCATTGGAATTGCAAGTTGAGTCAGAGGCCAGTCAATATATTCCATTTGCGATGGATGAAGTTAGCATTGATTTCTGCGTGATTGGGCCGAATGCCAATTCTGAGGAAGATGTTGATGTGCTGTTAGCTGCTTCGCGCAAAGAGAAAATCGAAGATAGAGTTGCTGCAGCACAAGCGGCCGGCTTGCAGGCAAAAGTTATGGATATTGAGTCTTTCGCCGCGCGTTCTGCTGTGGAGCGCTTGATTGAACAGCAAGCTAATGGTGGGCAAGACCAAATTTATGCGTTGTTCCAAATTGGTTCAAAAGTTACTTATATATCGATCCTGTTAAATGGAGAAGTCGTGTATGAGCGAGACCAGCAATTTGGTGGTAATCAATTGACCCAAGATATAGTACGTAATTATGGTCTTTCGTTTGATGAAGCTGAAACCAAGAAGCGTCAAGGCGATTTGCCGGACAGTTATGAAATGGAACTGTTAGAGCCCTTCTTGGAAAATGCCGCGTTAGAGGTTACGCGAGCAATACAATTCTTCTTCACATCCACGCCCTACACTCGTATCGACCAAATTTTCCTCGGAGGTGGATGTGCGATGTTACCTGGCTTGGTGGATATAGTTGCCGAACGGACCAAATTATCTGCCTCCGTTATTAGTCCTTTTAAAGGCATGGATTTAGGATCCAATGTTAACGAAAAATCTTTGCGCAGTGATGCGCCTTCGTATTTGGTCGCATGTGGCTTGGCGATGCGGAGGTTTGGCTAATGATTAAGATTAATTTACTTCCTCACAGGGAAGAAAAGCGTAAAGAACTCAAAAACAAGTTTTATACATTGATGGCTTTCGCAGCTTTGATTGCCGCCGTGATATTGATTTTAGGCGGGCTCTATTTCTCAGCCCAAGTCTCTGCTCAGAATGAACGAAATGCTTTCATTACAAAAGCAAATCTTGAGTTGGATGACAAAATTAAAGAGGTCGCCACTTTAAAGCAGGAAATTGACGCTTTGAAAGCGCGACAGGAAGCTGTTGAAGATTTGCAGAGTGATCGGAATCAACCTGTTTTCATGATGAACGAATTGGTTAAGCTTTCGCCCGAGGGCTTGTATTTGACCTTGATAAAACAAGATGGACAAAGAATTTCCATCAAAGGCTATGCTCAGTCTCACGCAGTGGTTGGTATCTTTATGAATGAGTTGAACGCCTCCCAGTGGATGTCAAAACCAGAAATTATTCAAAATAAGGCGACCGTTTTAGGTAAAGACCGCGACGCAAAACGTGCTATCGAATTTGATATGAATGTCGGCATACGTCGACCACGTGAGTTGGAAGCTGCTTCAGCAAGCTCGGCAGCATCATCTAAAGCGAATGCTTCGGCGAGCAAGAAACCTTAATAGAGAAAAATATGGCAAATTTTAAGGAAACGATTGAATCGATAGAATCGCAGTTCCGCGACCTCAATGGGTTGCATCCCGGCTTGTGGCCAATCGCGCCACGCATGATGGCCGCAGGCGCACTGTCGTTGTTGGTGCTTGTCGCTGGGTGGTTTTTCTATTGGGATCCACAAATCGAAGAAATTGATCGTGGTCAGCAAGAAGAGCAGAAACTTAAAGACACTTATAAGTCAAAATTGCAGCAGTCAATCAGTTTGGACGCACTAAAGGAGCAGAAAAAACTAGTTGATCAATATGTTTTGCGTATGGAAAAACAGTTGCCAAGTAGTGCCGAAATGGGGGCTTTGCTTGATGATATTAACTCAGCCGCTAATGGGCGTGGACTTAGTTTTGATTTGTTTAAACCAGGTACCGTTGTCGTGAAGGATTACTATGCGGAACTGCCGATTGATATTCAAATGATCGCGAATTACAACGATTTAGGGCAATTTGTTAGTGATATTGCCAAGTTGCCTCGCATTATTACTTTAAATAATTTGACTTTCTCAGTGAGTAAAGACCCTAAAAAGCCAGGTATTGTGCTTGATGGCATTGCCAAGACCTATCGTTATTTAGATCCCGATGAAGTTGCGACTCAGCAGGATTTGAAGAAAAAAGAAAAAGAGAAAGGAGCGAAAAAATGAAACTGATAAAAGCGCTTAGCTCTTTTTTGATGCTATTGGTATTAACCGCATGCGCGGATAATGGTGTCGGTGAGTTAAAAGTCTGGATGGATCAAGTTAAGAAAGAAACTCAAGTAAGGGTAAAACCTGTGGCGGAACCAAAATTATTTGTTCCAGTTGCATATGAGCACGGGAGTCTGATTGACCCGTTTGATGCCAGTAAACTGATGGTGGTGTACGCACGCTTGAAGGCGGCAAATGATAATGGATTGAAACCGAACTTTGACCGCCCTAAAGAAGCCTTAGAAGGATATCCATTAGAAGCGATGAAAATGGTAGGCACTTTTGATAATCGCAAGGCATTTCAAGCCTTGATACAAGTTGGGAAAGCAGTTTATCCAGCCACCTTGGGCGCTTATATAGGGCAAAATTTTGGTAAAATTGTAAGTATTACGGATGCCAAAATAGATATAGTCGAGACGGTGCAGGATGCAACTGGTGAATGGACTGAACGAAAAGCAAGCTTAGAATTGCAAGAGGCGAAAAGATGAATGCATTGATAAATAAAAGCACGAGGAGCGCCATGCGCATTAAGTTTCTTTTTCTGGGATTGGCATTGATTTGTCAGTCGGTGTTTGCTCAAAGCGATAATTCGATTGATTCCATTACCGCCAATCAACAAGGTGCTAATGTCGTCGTCAAAATCAATCTTAAGAAGCCAATTGAAAAAAATCCGATTGCATTTTCCATTGTCAATCCAGCACGTATTTCTCTCGATTTTGCAAATACCACTAACGGGACAGGGAAATCAGCCATTGATATTGGTTTAGGTGAAGTTCGCAACCTTAATTTAATTGAAGTGCCAGGACGTTCACGCTTGGTATTTAACTTAAATCGATCTTTAAACTATGCCACCCTGGTTGAAGGCAATTCTTTAATTGTAACCATCGATGGCTCAGGTGGATTAGCAACACCGGTGAATTCTGTTGGTTTGCCTGTCGTTGATAAAGCGACTCAGGCGGTGGGGAAACAGAGCATTCGTGATATCGATTTTCGTCGCGGTGCCGGCGGTGAAGGTCGCGTGATAATTGATCTGCCGAGCAATCAAATTGCCGTTGATCCGAAATTGCAAGGCCAAAAAATTGTTGTTGATTTATTTAATGTGAATTTGCCTGAGATTCTAAAGCGCAATTTGGATGTGTCTGATTATGGTTCTCCGATTCAAAAAGTTAGCACAGAACGAAAAGGTGAAAACGTCCGCATGACGATTGAACCTAAAGGGTTGTGGGAACATAGTGTTTATCAAAGTGATACGCAATTGGTGATCGAAGTAAAGCCTATTAAAGAAGACCCAAATAAGTTGACTCAAGGTACGCAAGGATATAAGGGCGAGCGGTTCGGAATG
>CAUPKC010000039.1:0-39753 GCA_963511665.1 uncultured Undibacterium sp. | reverse complement strand
TTAGCATATTGAAACGGCCTTCTGAAAATTCTTGATCGTATTCACCAAGAGACACTGGCAACAAGCGGCGCGTATCAGGATTCATCGTGGTTTCCCACAGTTGGTTGGCATTCATTTCACCCAAACCTTTAAATCGGGAAATCGCCCAAGCACCATCTTTGACGCCGTCTTTGCGTAACTTATCTTCGATTGCAGTTAGTTCGCCCTGATCTAAAGCATAGATTTTTTGTGCTGGCTTCTTGCCACGTGCCGGTGCGTCGACACGGAATAGAGGGGGGCGGGCTATACAGATATGTCCGCGTGCAATCAATTGTGGAAAGTGTTTGAAGAACAGCGTCAACAACAAGACTTGAATATGCGAACCATCGACGTCCGCATCAGAGAGAATGCAGATTTTGCCGTAGCGCAGATTGGTTAAATCGATCGTGTCATTGACGCTGTGGGGATCAACGCCGATCGCGACCGCGATGTCGTGAATTTCATTATTCGCGAACAGACGATCACGTTCAGACTCCCAAGAATTCAAAACTTTACCGCGTAGTGGCAGAATCGCTTGAAACTCTTTGTCACGTCCCATTTTTGCCGAACCACCAGCGGAGTCACCTTCGACTAAAAATAACTCATTGCGCGTAATGTCATTCGATTCGCAATCAGTTAATTTGCCAGGTAAAACCGCAACACCAGAAGATTTCTTCTTCTCGACTTTTTGCAGAGAGCGCAGACGCGATTGCGCTTGCTTGATCACCAGCTCTGCGAGTTTTTTACCCAGTTCTACATGCGAATTGAGCCATAGTTCCAAAGGCGGTTTTGAAAAACTCGAAACTAAACGCACCGCATCGCGTGAATTCAAACGCTCTTTAATTTGCCCTTGAAATTGCGGGTCTAGCACTTTGGCAGAGAGTACAAAAGAAGCACGTGCGAACACGTCTTCTGGTAAAAGCTTCACGCCTTTTGGCAATAGTGAATGCATTTCGGCGAAGCTTTTCACCGCGCCAAACAAGCCCTCGCGCAAACCGGATTCATGTGTACCACCTGCCGGTGTTGGAATCAAATTTACGTACGATTCGCGTACGACGCCACCATCTTCGGTCCATGCTACGACCCACGATGCGCCTTCACCTTCAGCAAAACCATCAGCATCGGCATTGGCAAATTGTTCGCCTTCAAACATAGGGATCACTAAGTCGCCATGTGAGGCTTGTGTCAAAGCTTCGGTCAAATAACCACGCAAACCTTGATCGTACTGCCAGGTTTGACTTTCGCCGGTTTTTGCATTGGTAAAGGTGACTTTAACGCCTGGCAGTAATACCGCCTTTGAGCGCAGTAAACGCTGCATTTCTGGGATGGAAATCGCTGGTGAATCAAAATATTTTCCATCAGGCCAAACTGAAACGCGGGTACCATTTTTTTTGTCGCCACGACCTAAAGCTTGTGTGGTCAATGGCTCGATGACGTCACCATTGGCAAACACCAGATTATGTAGGCCACCTTCGCGCCAGACAGTAATCTCTAAGCGTTTGGATAGCGCATTGGTGACAGATACGCCGACGCCGTGCAAACCGCCGGAGAAGGCATATGCGCCGCCTGATCCTTTGTCAAACTTACCGCCAGCATGCAGCCGAGTAAATACGATTTCTACCGTAGGCACGCCTTCTTCTGGATGCAGACCGACAGGGATGCCGCGGCCATCATCTTCGACGCTGATACTGCTATCGGCATTCAGAGTTACTTGGATATTCTTGCAATGACCACCCAAGGCTTCATCCGAGGCATTGTCGATAACTTCTTGAATAATATGTAGTGGGTTTTCTGTGCGGGTGTACATCCCAGGTCTTTGTTTGACCGGTTCCAGTCCTTTGAGGACGCGGATGGATGATTCGCTATAGTCGGATGGAGCTGTGGTTTTTTTAGTTGCCATGCGATGAAATGGGTAAAAATTAACTTATTGATTTGTTTATTTGCTTTCGCCAGAGTCTGGACGATGCGCTTCTTTTTTTATCCTACACGGAAAACTGAGGATTTGACGAATTATTGTAATGTGAAATACTGGTTTTATGTACAGTTAATTTTTTGTTTGTGCGAAAAAAAAGAAAATGTTTGAACTGCAGAGGTGCAAAGATTGTAGAGTTTTTATCGAGAATTTCTCTGCCTGCTCTGCGCCCCTGCGGTTTGCATTTCGATTGTCTTGGGAACGGTCTGCCACCAGGTTGGAGGTGTTGCGCTTATTTACTCAGCATACGCATCCCTTGTTCCAAACCTGAAATCGTAATCGGAAACATACGATTACTCAGCAACTTGCGCATGATATCGATCGATTGCCGATACTGCCAAATGCCTTCAGGTTCGGGATTAAGCCACAAATACTTGGGGAAGTGCGCGGTAAAGCGTTGTATCCAAGCTGCGCCAGCTTCTTCATTGTTATATTCGACCGAGCCACCGGGTTGGAGGATCTCATATGGACTCATAGTCGCGTCGCCCACAAAAATCAACTTGGTATCGGGTGTGTATTTACGTAATACATCCCAAGTTGGGAATTTTTCTGAGTGACGTCTATGATTATTTTTCCATAAATAGTCGTAGACGCAATTGTGGAAATAATAGAACTCCATATTTTTGAATTCGCTTTTCGCAGCTGAAAACAATTCTTCAATCTGTGCGATGTGATCATCCATGCTGCCGCCAACATCTAATAGCATCAAGACCTTAATATTGTTTTTGCGTTCAGGCTGCATTTTGATATCGAGGTAGCCCGCATTGTTCGCGGTCGCTTTGATCGTCGCATCCAGCGCTAATTCCTCTTCTGTACCTAGGCGGGCGAACTTCCGCAGACGGCGTAGAGCAACCTTGATATTGCGCGTACCGAGTTCACGTTCGGTATCGTAGTCTTTGAACGCACGTGCTTCCCAGACTTTGATCGCGGAACGACGTTCGCTTTTGCCGCCTATGCGTATGCCTTCAGGATTGTCGCCACCATTGCCGAAAGGGGAGGTGCCGCCTGTGCCAATCCAACGATTTCCGCCTTCGTGCCGTTCTTTTTGTTCTTCGAGCAATTGTTTGAGTCGGTCCATCAGCTTGTCGTAGCCAAATTTTTCCAATGCAGCCCTTTGCTCATCAGTTAGTTCACGCCCTAAGCGTTTCTTGAGCCAATCGAGCGGGATGTCAGGATGCTTCTCAAAAATCGTGTTGATTCCTTTGAAGTACAGACCAAAAGCGCGGTCAAACTTGTCGTAATTCGCTTCATCCTTCACCAAGATAGTGCGCGACAGAAAATAGAATTCGTCGACCGACGTGCCGACTACGCCTTGTTGCATTGCTTCTAGTAAAGTCAAAAATTCTTTAATCGACACCGGAAGTTTGGCATCTTTGAGCGTGAAGAAAAAGTCGATTAACACGATACGATTCTCTTAAGTTGATTTGGTTGAATATGTGCGATTGAGTTTGAATTCTAGGTTCGCTTTGACGCCTTCCCATTCGTGTTTGAGTATGCTGTACACCACGGTGTCGCGCACACGACCATCTGGTAAGATCATGTGACTTCTGAGTACACCATCGCGTTTAGCGCCCAGTCGTTCTATGGCTTTTTGCGAGCGTTGATTGAACCAGTCCGTGCGAAATTCCACTGCATTGCAGTCGAGTGTTTCGAAAGCATGCGTCAATAGTAAAAGTTTGCACTCCGTGTTGATGGCGCTGCGTTGATAAGATTGCGCGTACCAGGTATATCCAATTTCCAGTCGTTTGTTGGCGCTGTCGATATTGCAATATCTTGTCGCTCCGATCACTTTATTTTTAATCTGATCGAATACCGTGAAGGGCAGGGCGAGTCCTTTGTCGCGTTGCTCGGTCGCTACTTTGAACCAAGTCATCAAGTTTTCTGGTGAAGGTACCGAAGTGAAGAATAGTTCCCATAGGCGTCCATCACTGGCTGCGTCTTGCAAGTCGTTAAGATGATCTTGTGAAAGCGGTGCGAGTCTGGCGTGTTGACCAGTAAGTATAGTGCTAGCTAAGGGCATGGTGGTTTCTATTGTAAGCTTGGGCGAATTAAGATTAAGTGTCTATTGTAATGCTTCGACGAGGACGGTTCGGTAGTAGTCGGCCTCAGGTCTATTGTTAATTTTATAGCTCTGCGACGATTGCCCGCAATAAAATCGAGAAGCGGCTTGCGCAGGGGTTTAAAACCAGTTATACTGCGAAGCTGTACAGAATTTTGCGGCGCGGCCATGTGAGTAACTTTGTAAAAAGTAAGTTCGCATTTTGAAGCTGCCCACCCACTACGTTTAGGAAATCTCATGGCAAATACCGCACAAGCACGCAAACGTGCTCGTCAAGCAGTTAAACAAAATGCACACAACTCTAGTCAGCGTTCGACTTTGCGTACAGCGATCAAAGCTGTCCGTAAGGCAATCGAAGCTGGTGATAAAGCTGCTGCTGCAGTGATCTTTCAGAACTCTGTTTCTACAATCGATCGTATTGCTGACAAAAAAATCATTCACAAAAACAAAGCAGCTCGTCATAAGAGCCGTTTAGCTTCTGCATTGAAAGCATTGGCTTAATTGTTTTTGTCTCGCGCTGACATTGTTGGTGCAAATGAAGTAAATTAGCTAAAAATAAGCTGAAAAATAAGCTGACTACCTTATAGTTAGCTTGCGAAAAAAACCGCAATTTTTATTGCGGTTTTTGTCTTTTCTGAAGCGCTAGATTTTGTTCTTGTTGGTACGACTTTAGCAGTCTTTTTTATTGTTGACTATCCGTCAATGGTAATCCTTCTACATGTTGCCCGACCTTGACCTGACGTTGGCTATACCAGCCCGTATTCATTTCCAAGGCATATCGTGCTTTGCTTTTCGCACAAGTGGCTTGTTCACTCTTAGCTTGCATTTCTTCGATATTAATAATCTTGCCTTGTTCATCGATAAATGCAATCGATAATGGTATTAAGGTATTTTTCATCCACATGCAATAGTGATCTGCTTGGGCGAACTGAAACATCATTCCTTGGTTTTCAGCAAGTGACTCTCGAAACATTAAGCCTAACTGACGTTCTTCTGCAGTACGTGCCAATTCCGCATGCAGTTTGTGTGTTCCAATTTGAAATTGTTGACGCTTTAGGTTTGATTCTGCTGCTGTAGCTACTGTAATCATGGCGGTAGGGACGCACATCATTGAACAGAGCAATACTAGTAAATCCTTGTGAATAATCTTAAGCATAGATAATTTTGGCTTATGGTAAAAATGGCTTGTAGTCTGACTATTCTTGTTGGAAATCGTTCAATTTAGATGTGAAATGATTCTAGCCAATAATTTCCATGGATTCGCCCGGTAACAAGGGGTGGCTGGCAAGACTATATTCACCGATACCGCTACGAATTAAGCGTAAAGTGGGTAAGCCAACTGCCGCTGTCATGCGTCGGACTTGGCGATTTTTGCCCTCGGACAAAATGATGCAAAGCCAGCTAGTGGGTATGTTTGCTCGTTCACGTATCGGTGGATTACGTTGCCAGATCCATTCTGGCTCGGCGATTCTCATCGCCTTGCACGGCAATGTGGTGAAATCGCCCAAATCAAGCGGCTGCGTCAAACGAGTTATTTGCTCCGGTGAGGCATCACCTTCCACTTGCACTAGATAGGTTTTGGCTTCTTTCCAGTCAGGGTGACTAATCTTGTGCTGCAATTTTCCATCATCTGTCAGCAATACCAAACCTTCACTGTCAGCATCAAGTCGACCCGCTGGATAAACATTCGGCGTCTTGATGTAATTTGCTAATGTTTCGCGGGTGGGATGTGATGAAAATTGACACATCACGTCGAAGGGCTTGTTAAATAAGATAAGTTTCATTGATCTAATCGGTAATTCGGTAAAAATGCACGCTAAAAGCGCTCGAAAAGTGGAATCGCGAGTGTCGCAAAATTATGGCATCAAGTAAAATAGTAGTGCATAATACGAAATGGTGGTCTTCTGTCTTATATAAGAGTTTGCGTGTTCGGTGTTGTAGTGTTGTTGTTACAGCGCAAATTTTGTATCTGACATCGAGACATGTTAACAGTAAAGCGCGATTCTATAATTTACAGAATGCTAGTGTAGCGCTTGATCGCACGTATCCACGGAGAAAACGATGTATCAACATATTAAAGTGCCTGCAGAAGGTCAAAAAATTACCGTCAATGCAGACTTCTCATTGAATGTTCCTGAAAATCCAATTATCCCTTACATCGAAGGTGACGGTACTGGCGTTGATATCAGCCCAGTCATGATCAAGGTTGTTGATGCAGCGGTAGCAAAAGCTTACGGCGGCAAGCGCAAAATCAGCTGGATGGAGATCTATGCTGGTGAAAAATCCACTAAAGTATATGGTCCAGACGTTTGGTTACCAGAAGAAACTTTGGGCGCATTGAAAGACTACGTCGTTTCTATCAAAGGTCCTTTGACTACGCCAGTTGGTGGCGGCATCCGTTCTTTGAACGTGGCTTTGCGTCAAGAGTTGGATCTGTATGTTTGCTTGCGTCCAGTACGTTATTTCAAAGGCGTGCCTTCACCAGTGCGTGAGCCAGAAAAAACTGACATGGTCATCTTCCGTGAAAACTCAGAAGATATCTATGCAGGTATTGAATTCGCACAAGGCTCTGATCAAGTCAAAAAACTGATCAAGTTTTTGCAAGACGAAATGGGCGTGAAAAAAATCCGTTTCCCAGAAACTTCTGGTATCGGCATTAAGCCAGTGTCATCCGAAGGCACTGAGCGTTTGGTACGCAAAGCGATCCAATACGCAATCGACAATGACAAGCCATCCGTGACTATCGTTCACAAAGGTAACATCATGAAGTACACCGAAGGTGGCTTCCGTGATTGGGCATACGCATTAGCACAAAAAGAATTCGGCGCAGAATTGATCGACGGCGGTCCATGGTGCAAATTCAAGAATCCAAGAACAGGTAAAGACATTATCGTTAAGGATTCCATCGCTGATGCGTTCTTGCAGCAAATCTTGTTGCGCCCAGCTGAATACAGCGTTATCGCGACATTGAACTTGAACGGCGATTACATCTCTGATGCATTGGCTGCACAAGTTGGTGGTATCGGTATCGCTCCAGGTGCGAACTTGTCTAACTCAATCGCTATGTTTGAAGCAACTCACGGTACAGCGCCTAAATATGCTGGTAAAGATTATGTGAACCCAGGTTCATTGATCTTGTCGGCAGAAATGATGTTGCGTCACATGGGCTGGTTGGAAGCGGCGGATTTGTTGATTTCTGCGACAGAACGTGCGATCACAGCCAAGAAAGTTACTTATGACTTCGCCCGCTTGATGGAAGGCGCTACACAAGTGTCTTGCTCAGGTTTTGGTGACGTAATGATCGAGAACATGTAAGAAATCCAATTCTCGGGCGCAGCTCGTTGTCGGTGTTTGAACAGCGATGCTCGCCATACTTAGGTATGGCTGTGCAAGGGTGGCAAATTCGGCCTAGATCTGCATCCCGATAATTGAATTTTGCTAAGCTTAAAACTGTTGCTATGTTTTGACTAAAAAGCTGACTTCGTGTCGGCTTTTTTGTTGTCGTTCAAAAATGGGTGGTGATCACTCATCGCTCGATTAGATGTCACTAATAGAATTTGCCGGGAGAACGATTCTTATCGGTAGCGTGCGTCGGCAAAAAATACTTTCTCTTGCATGTTTGATCGGGCAGCAATCACACTTACCAGAAAACGAAAAATTGGCTATTACTACGCCGTTACAGTGTTCTTCAACAATGCCTGCAAACGCGCAACTCCGACCGGCTCCTGCTCTTGTAATGCAATTACTGCCCAACGTGTTGCATACTGTTCTGACACCGCTTGAATTTGCGCTAATTCGTTTTGTGCACGTTGTTGCAATAAGGCTGAAGTCGGATGCGCTAAGGCTAAGCTGTTATTGATGACCCACGCCCAGGGTTCGATACCAGCGCGCCGCAAGTCATTTTGTAAACCTGCAGCTTCTAGCACAGGTGTGGTTTCCGCTAGTGTGACGATGATTACCTTGGTTTGTTTAGGATCTTGTAGTTGCATCATGGGCGTATTAAAACGCATACCAGCACTTTCCATCTGACGCGCGATTTCTCTGTGGTACGCACCTGTCGCATCTAGCAAAAGCAGTGTATGCCCCGTCGGCGCGGTATCCATCACAACAAACTTTTTTCCCGCTTCGCGGATCACGCGCGAGAATGCTTGAAACACCGCAATCTCTTCCGTGCAAGGTGAGCGCAAATCTTCTTCCAATAAAGCGCGACCCGCATCATCCAAATGTTTGCCCTTGCTTGCCATTACTTGCGCGCGATAGGCTTCAGTCGCAGCTTGTGGATCGATGCGACTGACACTCAACTTTTCTACATCACCACCCAGTGCGGCCAATACATGGGCGGCCGGATCGGATGTCGTTAAATGCACCGCATGACCACGGCGCGCCAACTCAACAGCGAGTGCCGCAGCTACCGTAGTTTTGCCAACGCCCCCTTTGCCCATCGTCATAATCAGGCCATGTCCATCAGCGGCCAGGTCGTCAATTAGACTCGATAAATCAGGGAAATCTGGCGTGGTAATGATTTCGTTCGTCGGTATAGCTGCGGGTGATTTGCTTAGTAGAGCACGCAGGGCGGGCAAGCCGACTAAGTTGAAACCTAGCAAAGGGATGTGGTCAGTTTGCGCATCCACCAACACCGCTGGCATCGCGTTTAGCGTTGTTTGCTCACGCCGCACAATGGCTGCTGCTAACTTGTCGTGTGCTGCTTCGGATTCAGGCATCTCGCCATTGATGACTAAGTACTGATGTTGAAAACCGATTGCCGCCAGTTCTTCATGTGTGCGTGCTGCTTCGCGTAAAGCCGCGGTTTGCGCTCGCGCGACTAAAACCATGCGAGTACGACGCGGATCAGCCAATGCTTCAACTGCAGCATGATATTGCTCGCGTTGTTTTTCTAATCCAGCCAAAGGACCCAAGCACGAGGCATCGCCTTTGCCCTCCTCTAAAAAGTCGGACCATGCACCTGGTAGTTGCAACATTCGTATGGTGTGACCCGTCGGTGCCGTATCAAAAATAATGTGATCAAATTGACTGATCAAGGTCTGATTCGTGAGCAAGCCAGTGAATTCGTCAAAGGCAGCGATTTCGGTGGTGCAAGCGCCAGATAATTGTTCTTCTATGCTATTTACCACCGCATCGGGTAACACACCACGTACTGGACCGACAATTTTGTCGCGGTAGATTTGTGCCGCCGCCTGTGGATCAATTTCCAAGGCAGAGAGATTCCCTACCGCGCTCACGGGCGTGATGTGATTGCCAATTTTGATATCAAACACTTGCCCAACATTCGACGCTGGATCGGTGCTGACTAAGAGTACACGCTTGCCAAGATCAGCCAGGTAAATTGCAGTGGCACATGCGAGCGAAGTTTTACCCACGCCACCTTTACCTGTGAAAAACAAAAAAGCAGGGGATTGTTCAAGAAATTTCACAAGGCGCTCCAGTGGCGAAAACTTGCATCAGTTTGGTACAGCGAAAATGGAGGTTAACAACTCTGACCTTCGCCACAACAAGGCGCAGATACTGCGGTGCTAGAACTAATGCTAGCGCTGGAAGAAACAGGCAAGATGCTTAAGCCTAACCATCGTGCTAACTCCGCACGGCGCGGATAACGATTCGTGAGCGCGATCTCACCATCAAGCAGAATTAATGGCAAACCTTCCTGACCTGAACGCTCTAAGAAACTTTTAACCACGGCATTTTCAACGAATGTCATCGGTTGTTGTGCCAAATTAAATCGTTCTATCTGCGCACCTTGCTTTTTTGCCCAATCGACATCGACAGCAAAGCTGACCAATTGCTGATCCGTATCGACGCCACACACACCTGTGTTGCAACACATGGCTGGGTCAAAGATTTGTAGAGTTTTCATATTACGCTTTCAATCTCAATAATTTGTTGCACCCACGAGCTACATTACAGCACACTAGACAGAATGCACTTTGCGTTAGCGCATAGTTGATGGTTTAACCCAGAATTTCCATTGGGATTTGAGACGATGGTGGATGCACTTTTCGAGGCAGTTTTTACTTGAATGAGGCGAAAATAGCTAGCTATTTGCAACGAAGAACGAAAAAAATGACCGAAAATGCGCCGCCAGCGTTCAAATAGCGTCGAAGACGCGCCTAATGGAAAATCTGGGTTTAAGCCAAGAGATTAGCGATCTTATCCATCTCCGCTTTCAGGGAAGCTTCATCGCCCTGCAAAGTTTCCAGTGGCAATGCAAAAAAAGCTTCAATACGTATGCGCAAAATGCGATAGGCCTGCATAAAGCTAGCATCGATTTCGGCATCTGTGCCCGTCGCATGAGCGGGATCTTCCACGCCCCAATGCGTGCGTAACACAGGGCCTAAATAGGCAGGACAAGTTTCGCCAGCAGCACTCGCACAAACCGTGATAACGATATCGGGTGTGGCTGGCAAACTATCCCAAGACTTGCTGAAATAGCCTTCGGTGTTGATGCCTTCGCGCGCCAATAACGCCAGCGAACGTGGATGTACTTGTCCAGTCGGTTTGCTGCCTGCGCTCATCGCACGCCAACCCGCAGGTGCCAAATGATTAAAGGTCGCTTCGCCCAAAATCGAGCGGCAAGAATTACCTGTACAGAGAAATAATACGTTCATGATGAGTTTGTTTCTGTGAATAATTAGTGAGAAGAAGATTTTGGATACAGCCAGTTGAATAGAATAGTCGCACAAGCAGCACCGACTAACTGCGCCAAAATAAATCCCGGCGCATCGATAGGTCGTATGCCGGCAAAGGTATCGGTCATCGCGCGCGCTAAACTCACCGCGGGATTGGCAAAGGAGGTGGAGGAAGTAAACCAATACGCCGCCGTGATGTAAGCCGCTACCGCAAAGGGCGTGGTCGCTGGGCGCGTACGAGACGTGCTGATGATCACGGCGATCAAACCAAAGGTCGCAATAAATTCGCTCCACCATTGCGAAGCGCCAGTACGAACGTGAGTCGACGCAAAAAATACGGGTAAATCAAACATGCCATGTGCAGCCGCAACACCGGCGAAAGCGCCAACGATTTGTGCGACGATATAAGGAGCAACATAGTACGAAGGAAGATTTTTTTGCCAAGCTTCAGACAAGGTAACCACAGGATTAAAATGCGCGCCCGACAAATTTCCAAACATTAAAATCAAAGCAATCAAACCGGCACCCGTTGCTATCGCATTCGCTAGTAGAGCCAGTGCGATATTTCCGCTAGAGAGGTTCTGCGCCATGATGCCTGAGCCTACTACGATTGCCAGTAAAAATGCCGTACCGAGAAACTCTGCGACGAGTTTCTTCACCATGGAGTCACCAGCTTTCATAACTGCGACTCTCCGATTTTTTTCATCTCATGATGGATCGCATTTTTTTCTAGCATAGCTAGTGGCAAGCTCACAAAAATGCTGATGCGCGCCATAATTTGGCGGAAGACTTTATGAAATAGCGCTCGCTTTTCTTCATCACTGCCAACCAGCGCTGCGGGGTCTTCAAAACCCCAGTGTGCAGCCAATGGATGTCCGGGCCAGATAGGGCACACTTCTCCCGCAGCGTTATCGCACACGGTGATAATGAAATCCATCTGTGGCGCATCCGGTGCTGCAAATTCATCCCAGTTCTTGCTACGTAAGCCATCAACTGGGTAATCAGTATGTTGAATTTGTTCAATCGCAAAAGGATTCACTACGCCACCAGGAAAGCTGCCAGCAGAAAATCCCTTGAAGCGACCATGCCCCATAGTCGTAATGAGTGCTTCAGCCATAATACTGCGCGCTGAGTTGCCAGTGCATAAAAAGAGTACGTTAAATGTTTTATCAGTCATTGCGGTCTCGCTTCAAGATGAAAGGAAATGTTTCCTATGGTTTTGTGTGTATCAAGTATTTTTCTCATGGTCGCTAACTGCATTCCTTAAGCAACAACATGACAAACAGAAACCGTCGTCGATGTGCAAGGATTCCCACCGCAGCAGTTCTCAGTTAAAAATCCAAGTAAGTTATTCATCGCCGCAAAGTTGGCTGAATAAATAATAAAGCGCCCATCCTGTCGTGCCTCTATCAGCCCTGCGTTTGATAACTCTTTCAAATGAAATGACAGTGAGGAGGTGGGTACTTCTAATTGCTCGGCAATTTTGCTCGCAGCCAGACCTTCTGGCCCAACTGCCACCAATAAACGAAAAATGGCGAGTCGAGACTCTTGGGCGAGAGCGGCAAGGGTGGTGATGGCGGTTTTGGTTTCCATGGCTTGCTTGTCCTATAAATTACTTCTTAAACTTCCTAAT
This sequence comes from uncultured Undibacterium sp., assembly GCA_963511665.1. Lineage (GTDB taxonomy): Bacteria > Pseudomonadota > Gammaproteobacteria > Burkholderiales > Burkholderiaceae_D > Undibacterium. The sequence goes on along the minus strand of CAUPKC010000039.1, from coordinate 27,427 downwards.
TTCCATGATTCTACATTTATAGAAACGTGGAAGCAAGTGTTAAAAAAATAGCCAATTCGTCTATTTTTTGAGTTAGATTGGTGAAGACATCATTGGTGACTCGCCATGGAAATTAGGGCGGTGAAGTGCGGTTTTTGAACAGGCGCTAAGAAATAGATTTCACGGTGGCTTTGTCGAGGTAGGTAGAAAACGGCAGCAATATTAATTATTTCTGCCGTTGTCGCAAGGCATTGGACGCCTTGTTGGGTTAATTACTGTCTACGATGCTTCTGAAAAAACTGCCACATGATTTCATTGAGATTGATATCGTTGGAGGTTTTTCCAATGGGTAGGCCGATATTGAACGGATCTGCACCCGCCCAAGTGTGACCACCATGATTAATGCGCACCAAACTCGTTTGAAATTGTCCTGCTTTGTTTTCCATTATTTCCACATCAGTACCATCGGTGGTATCGCGATTGAAGTTTTGTTTGGTTTCCAACGCGCTGTCTCGGGCTTTGCCAGTATTTTGCTGTATCCAATATTCATAGGTTGCCAGCGCCGATAAATAGCCGTCTGGTTTGCCCGCATACGCCACCACCTGATCCGCAGTACCCATGGCAATCATGACGCCGACCGTTTTTTTCTGGCCACGCGGAACTTGGTTTTTCTCAACAGGTACAGGCAGACTGGCACCAACTGAGGCAATCGCGGCGATTCTATGTGATAGCTCCGCCGCCAATCTCTGCGCAAAGAAGCCTCCGCGCGATAAACCCGTCGCATAGATTCTTGTATTGTCAATTCGCAGGTCTTTTTCTAACTGATTGAGTAAGCTGTCAGTGAAGCCGACATCATCGGTGCCGTCTTGGTAGGAAGTGCCAAAGCCCACATTCCAGTCTTGTTTTCCGACGTTGCCCAAACCTTGTGGATAGACCACGATGAAGTCATATTGATCGGCGGTTTTGTTCATTTGTGTGTACAACATTTGCTCGCGCATGGTCATGCCACCACCATGAAAATTCAAAACTAGCGGATATTTCTTATCCGGATTGCTAGCGTAGGACTTGGGTGTATAAACGATGTAACGTCGTTTTTCCTCTTTGTACTGCAACGGCTTTTCTTGTGCTTGAACAGGAGCAGAATAGAGTGTTCCTGTTGCAAGTAAGCCGAGAGATAAGGTGGTGCTACAAAGTAGGTGAAGATATTTCATACATTTCCTTTACTAAAATTAAACAGCCAAATTCACTACGAAAAGTGAATTGAGTGTAAGGAAATGAAAGTGAAATCTTGGTGAATTTTTTTGACTATTCGTCTGTTGGGCACCGTTTTTTAGTTTAGGCTAGCTTAAATTAAGTTAACTTAACTTAATTTAATTTAATGCTTGCCTCGAAGTAGTTGTCGCGGCTTTGAAAATCAATTTCCCAATGGAGTGCGTGAACGATACGTTGTAGTAGATTCTTTCCATGAGTAAATCCACTTGCATGCGTTGGGGCGTGTGGTGCAATCGAATTGCCAATTACCATGCGACACGTTTCTAGGCTGATTTTAATTATTACCTGATCCCCGCCGTGGAATAGGGCATTGTTTAACAGATTATTGAATAATAAGTTGAGCAAATGTGGGTTTGCCATCGCGCTGTATTTTTGGTCCAGCATTGCTTCATCCATGTCGACCGTGAAGTGAAGTTGATGTGTTTGTGCGGTCTTTTCTAGATTTAAGATGGCAAGTTCAAGGTGGGCCACTAAATTTACTTCTTGCAAGGCTAAATTCTCTGCACGCGCAAGTGCGAGTAGTGTCTCTAAAGCATGGTCGATTTCTTTCATCGATGATGTTAATAGTTGGCGATCGTCTTTGGAGAAGGTCGCGTCGTCATCACGATGTAGCAGATTTTTGATGATGGTGACTGGGGTTCGCAGTTCATGGCTGATGTCACGTGTAAACAAGGTTTCGCGCTTTAAGGCTTGTTGCAATGACTGTAAACTTTGGCCTAGTGTGTTGGCTAAAAATCCAATTTCGTCGGTACGATTCGCTGCTGAGAATGTGACTTGATGCTTGTCCTCGATACGCGATTTTAGTTCTTCATTCAGTTGTAATAGCGGTGCCGCAATGCGTCGCGCTAAACGAAATGCCAACAGCAAAGCACCGCCTGTCATCAAGAGGGCGACCACCAACATAAAATCAGCCAAATTTTTTGACAGATTATTGACGACTAAAAACGGACTCACCTCAGCGACTAAATAAGCGCTTTGTGGATCGGTAGTCAGACGTATCACGTGGTAGTGAGTTTGCAGCTTGGTGAAGACTTCGGAGCGCGTGTCATTACGACGATTTGCTGCTTGCACCGTGGTTTTAAGCGCTTCTGGTAATTGCGTAAAGCTAGGAATTAACTGCATATAAGTGGCACGAGGCTGTTGCCATATCGCAGTCTTACTATAGTGATCTTGTAGTGCTTTTGCTTCGTAGCTCAAAATACTTTCGAGCACTGCATCTTCCGTAACGTAGGCTACTAAGACGGCCACGCCTGTATAACTGACACACAAAAACAGCGTGAAGCTGGCAAGTGCTACAAAGAGCTGCCGCTTGATACTGGTTTTAAATCGGGCGAACATCATCATGTATTACCAGTTGATAACCAAGACTATGCACAGTGCGCACAAGATCATACCCAGCCACATTGTCGAGTTGTTTGCGTAAGCTGTAAATATGCGATTTCAAAGCATCGCTCTGCGGTGGTGTATCGCCCCAGATGTCATGCAAAATCTGCGAACGACTGACAGCATCGGGATACTTTTGCGCTAATAAAAAGAGAATCTTAAATCCAACTTGCGTCAATGGAATGACTTGGTCTGTATATTCGGCACGCATGTCTCTGACGTATAAACGCAAAGCGCCGATCTGAATTTCCTGTTTTACATGCAATTGCTGACGACGACTTAAAGCCTGACAACGTAAAGCCACTTCACGAAAATCAAATGGCTTGGTCAAATAATCATCCGCACCTGTAGCGAAACCGTGCGCTTTGTCTTCAAAAGCATCACGGGCGGTCAACATTAAGATAGGCACATTACTTGGTGCTTGCGTCTTGATTTGTTGGCAGACCTGAAAGCCATCAATATCTGGTAAGTTCAAATCAAGTAAGACCACATCGAAGTGCTCACTGCTGGCTAGCTGTACAGCGTGCTTACCTTCGCAGGCAAAATCGACTTGCCACTGTAAGCCCGACAAAAAATCACCAAGCTGACGCGCGATATGGGGATTGTCTTCAACAATTAATAGCTTTAGTGGTTTCAAAATGACGAAGTCTTATGAGCAGGGGCAGGTTTTTATTGTAATGCAAATGTCGGTGGATGCTATTGGCAATCTATGAAAATATCGAGCACCACCATGGAAGCAATTTTAATCATGCCCGCTGGTTCTGATCTGGTTCCGATCTGGATTAGGCGAAATGCCCAAAACAGTTTCGATGAACGGTGCTTTGGCTTCAGTATAAGCAGACTTATCGTCAGCGTGTTGAGCCGCAAGGCGCAGTTTTAATTGTTGGTACTCAGATCGCAATTGGGTGTCTGAACGTAACAAGTCACGAAACTTCAGATGTTCGCACCAGATGCGTGAGCCAATTTCCACGCCATGCAAGTGGATGCGCAAACCATGGTCAGGAGATTTTACAAAGTAACGTCGTGTTGGAATCTCTTTCTCGTATTTGGAAACATAGCCAAAACCAAGTGCTTCAAGTGAGGCTATCTGCGATTCAATCTCACTTAATGAGTTTGTGCCAAGTAGAACATCAATTACTGGTTTCGCGCAAAGCCCAACGATCGCAGTGCTGCCTATATGTTCTATCTGGGATTTTTCAGGGGAAAATATCATGAGCAACTCCTGGCGGACTTGCTCAAAAATACGTGGCCATTCTTCTGAATAAGGGCGGATGATGACGTTCGACTTCATATTAATTTTAATCGGATTTTTGTTTAACATGGCGCTAAGCATTTCGCAGCGATTATCGTGTTCTTAGCACCAATCCTTGACTTCAAATCGACGGCGAATATGAGTAGAAAAACGCACGTAACAACGAGATGATTGGGGGTGAAAATAGCGTTTTTTATTTGTGCTCTAAGATCTCTCAAAGCGAAAAAGACGAGTGTGAATTACGTATCCTACGCACTAGAAATTGATTTCCTTATCTTTGGTTTCCGGCAGTAAATACGTACCTATGATCAACGACATGGCGGCTATCGCGATGGGATAATACAAGCCAGAATAAATATCGCCGGTGCTGGTTGAAATTAAAGTGGAAAAATACAGCATGAAGCCACCGAAGTACCCAGTTCCGATGTGATAGGGCATAGAAATACTGGAGTAACGAATTCTAGTTGGAAAAAGCTCAACTAGATAGGTTGCAATAGGACCGTAAGCCAAGCACACATAAAAGACAAGAATAAAGAGTAGTAAAACCACCATGGGTCGATTGATCGCATTACTGTCGGCTTTCTCTGGATAACTAGCAGTTCTAAGTGCAGTCTTAATTTGTTTAAGATCACCGCCCTCAATATGAATGGCGCCAATTTGCACTTTCAATTTGTTATCAGGAACGATTTCCAGTGTGTGGGGGATACCCGAGGCATTAAAAAAATCTCGCAATTTTTCGCACTGGGTAAGTGGCGCGGAAAAAAGTGGAACGGCACATCGATCAGCAAAAATGGTCACAGGCGACTGCGTGATCGCTTGCTCTAAGGCGGGATTGGCATAGTGCGTGAGGGCTTTGAATATCGGGATATAAGTGAATATAGCCAAAATAAAGGCGATCATCATGATACGTTTTCGCCCATAGCGATCAGAGAGTTTGCCAGCGAGCTGATAACATGGAATTGCCAAGGTGAGGGCGATGCCAATCAAGATGAAGGCTAATGGAGGATCAACTTTTAAGGTCTTGGTCAGGAAAAACAAGGCATAGAACTGGCCCGTGTACCAGATGATTCCAACCCCTGCGACAGCGCCAAATAGGGATGACAATACGATTTTGAGATTGGACCATTCTAAAAAACTCTCACGCATCGGTCTTGAGGTCAGTTTCCCCGCTGCTTTCATCTCAAGAAAAATCGGTGACTCACTTAAGCGGGACCTAACATAGAGAGAGACGCCAAAAAGTAGAATAGAAATCAAAAATGGAATACGCCATCCCCAGATCTTGAAATCCGCTGGGCTGATCAGGGTCTGGCAAAGCAAGACCATCATTAGCGACAATAAGAATCCGAGTGTGGCACAGATTTGTATCCAACTTGTCGCATAGCCGCGACTCCCCGTTTTTGCGTGCTCTGCGACATAAGTCGCTGCGCCACCATATTCTCCACCCAGAGCGAGACCCTGTAGGCAACGAAGCGTGACCAACAAAATTGGGGCAGCAATTCCAATGTCTGCATAGGTCGGGAGCAGGCCGATCGCTGCGGTTGATAGACCCATCAGTCCCATGGTTAGCATAAAGGTTTGTTTGCGACCGATCACGTCACCCATACTGCCAAAGATCAGTGAGCCAAATGGGCGTAAAATTAAACCCGCGCCATAGGTGGCGATACTCGCGAGAAAAGTGGCAGTTTCACCTAATGCACTTGAGAAAAACAGCGGCCCCATCGTGGTGGCTAAAGTGGCAAATACAAAGAAGTCATACCATTCAAATGCGGTTCCTAAAGATGAACCGAAGATGACTTTTCTCAGCTCCTTGTTGTCGGTTTTTACGTCAGTCTCTGCGTTTGTTGAAGTCATAAAGAGATCTCACCATTTATTTATTATCGATGATTGCGGTTGGCAATTCCAAGGTGAATGTACATCCCTTGCCTACATGACTTTCGACGGCGATACTTCCCTTCAAAATAAAGGTCACAATGTTATAGCTGATATTTAATCCTAAGCCGACATAGCCTTGCCCCAATTTTGTCGTAAAGAAGGGATCGAATATGCGTTTGAGATTTGACTCATTTATTCCTACCCCGTTGTCATGGAATGTGAGTATGACTGTGTCATTTTTACCGCGTGTCGCCGTTAAGTTCATTTGCCCCCGTGAGGCATTTTCAAAAGCATGTGCCAGTGAATTCATGACCAAATTGATGAGTACTCTAGTCAAGGGCTCTGGATAGCTATGCATGTGGATGTCGTTTGGAACCTTGATGCTCAGCGTGTGCCCGGAATCTTGCAATTCTTTGCCGATCAGGCTTGGAATTTCATGTAGTAACTCGTGCAAGGTAAATTGACTTAGTTGTTCACTATCTTGATTCGCCGCTACTTGCTTAAAGCTGTTGACTAAGTTAGCGGCAGTGCTTAAACCTCGCATTACCATCTGCAGTGAACGTTTGCTTAAGTCAATGAAGCCTTTTAGGTCGGAACGGCGTAAGTTGTTTTTCGCATTTAAGTCCTCGAATGTTGCGGTCTCCATTTCCATCGTGGATGCCGCCAGTAGGCAATTGCCAATCGGTGTATTTAGTTCGTGAGCGATACCAGCCACCATCGAACCCAATGCGACCATTTTGCCATGGGCGACCAACTGGACATGTGCATCTTGGAGTTGTTGATACGCTTTGGCATTGACAAAGGCGGTTGCACCATAGGCGCATAGCGCTCGAAAAATCAGTTTTTCGCGTTCGCTGTAAACATTATATTTGCCCGAGCGAACTATCATGACGCCCATGACTTGCTCAGCGACCACCAGCGGTGCAAGCATCAGGCTGTGCATAGGTGCGCTGCTTGGAAATAGCGTATTCAATCGGCTCGTCGTGGGGTCTACAATAAGTTCGCGACGTTCTGAAATACAGCGTTGAAGGTAGTCATTTGAGTCATTTGAGGCAGTGAGGGAAATCTCTTGTAAGAGATGGTGCGACTCTGGCACAGCGTGAAAAATGGGGATAAGGAGACTGGTATCGTCCGACATCAAAAAAATCGAGAAAGAATCAACCTCCAAAACACCATGTACATGGGTATTCAACGAGCGAGTAATTTCAGGGAAAGTCAGATGCGCGGTGATTTCTTGACCAATTGCACCCAGTCGTTTGAGCACAGCATTGGTTTGTTGTAAGTTGAAGAGTTCGCGCGCAGCAACCGCACCAACCTTTTCTTTTTCTGTGCGTAGCTCGGACTCTATCTTCTTCATCAGAGTCACGTCGGCGACATGAACGAAGAAACCCAGCACTACGCCATCCACAAAATGGGGTTTGTAGGTCATGAGACTATGGCGTACCGTACCATCAGGAATAATCACTTGACGTTCAAAAACCTGTAACTCGCCATTCAACGCGCCGTTGATGTAGGGCAGATTCATTTCATAGATGGGACCGATAACGTCTTTCATCGTTAGGTCCACCATTTCTTCACGGGTGCGTCCAAACCAATCCAAGTAAGCTTTATTGGCAAAACGATAGGTTAGCGCTTTGTCGATGTACGCGACGATGGCTGGCGTTTCGTCGACGACCAGCAGCGCGAAATCCGCTTCAACAAATTGGGTGATTGAGTTCGCTACGCTCGGCATGGTCATTTGATATATCCCGAATACAGATTAGAAGATAGGTCGAACGAGCTTTCAGATGCTTATTGGAGGTCTACTGTATTTTGTCTATGGTGGAATCTGGTTCTGGTTCAAGCATAGATACACGCAGACGCTGATAACACAAACTTATTGATGACTTTAATTGATTTTGGCTTAAGGATGTTGTTAATTCTTGAAAGGCAAGGAATTAATTTGCAAATATAAATAGAGTAGTAAGAAAGTACGGTGATTCTTGTATCGTTGGACAGCCTGTAGTCAGTATAGGCGTCTGCAGTAATGTGCCCAAACTGAAAATATTGAGAGTCAGTTATTGTTGTAAATACGCATATACATAGCAAAACTCTCAACTAACGATAGATATTTTTCCAAACATTGCGTGAAACTGTTGATTGGTATTATTGACGTTTTGCAAGGCACTTTCGATTAGTGAAGATGGTTTGGTTGGCAGTTAGTCATATAAAATTGCTTGGTCAAGGCTTGGACATTTTCTTATGCAAATTCAACTCAAGCCCTGAAAACGACAGCTAGCCAAAGTTTGTAACGAGGCGGCCGCTTCATCGCGTATCCAATTGGCAAACGCCATCAGCTTCTGGCTCTGTGCATCTTGCTGACGACAGATCATCCAATGCGAAAACGGATCACGACAGCGGACAGCTACAGGGCGAACTAATTGTTGCGCCAACAGATCTTCAATCACTAATACATCGAGCGCCAGACACACGCCATGCCCAGATTTAGCGGTATCTATCGCGAGGTGTTCGTGGCTGTAAAACGGTCCCTTGCTCGCATGTTTTTGCAGCGTTTTTTGATCACTTTTGTTTATGGATTCATCAAGCGCTAATTGCTCAAACCAAGCCTGCCAACGTTCACCCACTTCGCCTGTTTGCCGATCTGGCGGTAGCGGTAAGCGCAGTAGGGTGTGAGAAAGTAAGTCGATCGGTTTTTTTAATGGTGTTTGTTTTGCGCCAAGCGTATTCGGGCTACATACGGGAAATAAATAAGTTTCTTCCCACAGCTTTTCAACATGTAAACCCGTATTCGCATCGTAGCCGCCTTTCCCATAACGTAGCACCACATCAATGCTGGGATCTTTGATCAAATCATGGGTTTGGTTTTCTGAGGATAAGCGCAGATCGATATCGGGATGGCGCGCATGAAAACGAGACAAGCGTGGCACCAACCACTTTGCCGCAATCGAAGGCGCGGCGCTCACGACTAAGACATTCTGATCAAGCGCAGTGGCGCTCGCCTTGAGCAAAGCATCTTGTAGTTGAATAAAGGCTGTAGACACTTGCTGCGACAAGGCGCGCCCCGCGTCGCTTAATTGCACTAAGCGATTAGAACGCACAAACAGTGCCACACCTACATAGTCTTCTAGTGAGCTGATCTGATGGCTAATCGCAGCCGGCGTGACGGAAAGTTCATTTGCTGCCATTTTAAAACTTCCAAGGCGTGCGGCGGCTTCAAAAGCGCGGATAGCGCCTAGCGGAGCAGATCGGATGTGGATAGATTTTGTCATCAGTTCAGTTTAGCAGAACTAATCCGAATCGCAAAAATCATCATTTGTCAGGTGGGGCAGCGACACCTACACTTCGACTCCATCGAGTTTTTAATGCTGAATTATTTGGAGCAAGCTATGACAAACACACAGGCGCAATCTCACCCACGGCGTTTCCTATTTTTACTCGCCAGCAGCAGAGCACAAGGCAATACTGAACAATTAGCCCGCGTCGCAGCACAGTCTTTACCCGCCGAGGTCGAACAACAATGGATCAATCTGCATGACTACGATATGCCAGATTTTGTCGATCAACGGCATACACGCGATGGTGAGTATCCGGTTCCTCAAGGTACGATGCGTGAATTACTCGATGCCACCTTAGCTGCAACGGATTTGGTTTTTGTCACTCCCCTGTATTGGTACAGCTTGCCAGCCGCTGCCAAAAAATATCTCGATCATTGGTCCGGCTGGATGCGTGTACCTGGGTATGACTTTAAAGAAAAAATGCGCGGTCGTCGTTTGTGGAATATCACGGTGACTGCGGATGAAGATCAAAGCTACGCGCAAGCTTTAGTCGATAGCCTGCGCTTAACGGCGGGATATATGGACATGCCATGGAATGGTAGTTTGATAGGTTATGGCAATCGCCCTGGGGAGGTGATGCAGGATGAGAGTGCGTTGGAACGAGCTGCGAATTATTTTGTGGCTCCGTAGGGTGGGCACGGTCTCATCGTGCCCACGCGTTACGGTCGAAAAAGGTGAAATGTGTTCAGCGCATGGAGAGGTGTTAATCGATAAACCAATGAATCCGCGTGGGCACAAAAAACGTGCCCACCCTACATGACTTCGATCCATTCACAAACTGTCTTCTCGCGAATAATTTTCATAAGTGATAGGTACAAGTAAATCTTGAGTGTCCGCTATTTTAGTTAGCCAAAGTTCGCAATATCACATCAAAATAATATCGTACTGCTCCTGATGAAACACATTCTCCACCTGCAGTGAAATTGGCTTACCAATGAAATCCCCCAGCATCGCTAAATGCTGTGACTCTTCTTCCAAAAACATATCGACCACGACTTGCGATGCCATGATGCGGAATTCTCTTGGGTTGAATTGTTTGGCTTCGCGTAAGAGTTCGCGCAGGATTTCGTAGCAGATGGTGCGGGCGGTTTTGACTTGGCCTTTGCCGCTGCAGGCGGGGCAGGGTTCACAGAGGACGTGTGACAGTGATTCACGCGTGCGTTTGCGTGTGACTTCGACTAAGCCTAGTGCAGAGAACGTCGATACTGAGAGCTTGGTACGGTCGCGTGCTAAGGCTTTGTTGAGTTCGGCTAGCACTGCGTCTTTGTGTTCCTGACTTTCCATATCGATCAAGTCGAGGATGATGATGCCGCCTAAATTGCGCAAGCGTAGTTGGCGAGCGATCGCAAGTGCCGCTTCTAGATTGGTTTTGAAAATCGTATCGTCAAAATTGCGACCTGCGACAAAGCTACCGGTGTTGACGTCGATGGTGGTCATGGCTTCGGTTTGATCGATGATCAGGTAGCCGCCGGATTTGAGATTGACGCGACGACCGAGCGCGCGTTCGATTTCTTCTTCCACGCCATACAGGTCAAACAAAGGACGCTCGCCGGTGTAGTGCTGTAATTTGGGGAGGACTGACGGCGTGTACGTGCGGCAAAAATCTTGCAGCATGTTGAAATTTTCGCGTGAGTCGATTTGTATGCTACTGGTTTCTTCGTTGACGAAATCGCGTAACACGCGTTGCGCTAAATTCAGATCTTGATGCAATAGGCTGCAGGGTGGTTTGGTCTTGGCCAGTTTGCTGATGGTGGACCAAGTGCGACGTAGATACTCGATATCCGTACTCAGGTCTTCTTCGGAGGCGTCCTCTGCCATGGTGCGGACGATGAATCCACCTTTTTCTTCTTCGTGCCTCAGGCTTTGTACTTTGCTGCGGAGTGCTTCGCGTTCTTCTTCATTCTCGATACGCTGCGAAATGCCGATATGCGAGTCTTGCGGCAGATAAACCAACATACGACCAGCAATCGAGATTTGCGTAGAGAGGCGTGCGCCCTTGGTGCCTATGGGGTCTTTCACCACTTGCACCGTGATCGCTTGCCCATCGAAGAGAAGTTTTTCGATCGGTGTGAGCGGTACATTATTGGAATTGCCTTCATGACCTTGTGGGCGTGCATCCCAGATGTCGGCGACGTGCAAGAACGCAGCGCGTTCTAATCCAATGTCAATAAAGGCGGATTGCATGCCGGGCAGGACGCGCACGACTTTACCCAAATAGATATTGCCGACTAGACCGCGTGACAATGTGCGCTCTATGTGCAACTCTTGTACTGCTCCCTGAAAAATCAGGGCCACGCGGGTTTCTTGCGGCGTGACGTTGATTAAAAGATTTTCGCTCATGGCTAGGTTTCTATCGTATTTTAAAATTTAATTCAGTTTGAAGCGGGCTAGCAGTTCGGTAGTCTCGTACAAAGGGAGACCCATGATGCCGGAATAGCTGCCGCTGATATGGGTGATAAAACGCGCCGCCATGCCCTGTATGCCGTAGCCGCCTGCCTTGTCATAAGGCTCGGCGCTGTCGCAATAGGCAGCGATTTGCGCGTCATTCAATGCCGCAAAAGTCACCTCGGAGGTTTGCGTGCATTGTAAAAGTTGGTGCTGATATTTGATGGCGATGCTGGTCAAGACTTGATGTGTATTGCCAGCTAGTTTGCTGAGCATGGCAATTGCTTCGTCGCGATTGGCGGGTTTGCCTAATATTTCTTGATTGATAACCACCGTCGTGTCAGCGGCTAAGACCGGGTAGGCGAACAAATGTCGGGCGACGACGGCATCCCAGGCTGCTTGGGCTTTTTCTTGTGTAACACGGGCGACATAAGCCTCGGGCAATTCGCCTGGCAGTACGATTTCGGTGACATCGGGGCCACGTGGCGGCGAATCGCGTAATAGTAAGACTTCAAAATCGATGCCGACCTGGCGCAGTAGTTCACGCCGACGTGGGCTTTTAGAAGCGAGATAAATTTTTCGGTGGTGCGACATAGCCAAAATCCTGGTGCAGAGCTTGGCTGGCCACGTTATTTATACCCGATGGTAAGGGTGGTTTTGCGTGATCGGCCAAGCGCGATAGAGTTGTTCCCCTAATAATACACGCACCATGCCATGCGGCAAAGGAAAACGAGGGGCGGCTGTTACCATTTCAGCTGTTCCACAAAGCTCGTCAGCTCCGTGGAAATACGTTGGCGGTCTGCTGGATTTTTAAAAACAAAGAAATGCCCACCTTGTTCAAAAGTGACGAGGCGATTGGGGATCTCGAGTGCTGTCAATTTGCTGGCGAGACTTTGTGCATCTTGGTAAGCGCACATTTCGTCATCTTTGGCGTGAAATAGGATTTGCGGTGGGCTGCCCCGATTCACCATGAGAAGCGGAGATAGTTGTTTGGGGTCGCGCAGAGGACCTACTACGCTGTTATACCAAGTATCTTTCGAGGGATCAAAACCACCAGACATATAGGCGGCCGCGCTGACTTTAGTATGATTGAGAACCGCCATTTGCGATGCTAATGCGCCACCACTGGAAAAACCACCGACCATCAGTTTCTTAGGATTGATGTGTAACTCGCTACTATGCGCAATCGTCCAATCAATCGCGCGTTCCGCATCGGCCAGTGCGTTCAGTGGCGTGCCATCAAAACGTTGTGAAGTACGATATTCGACTTGCACCACGACAAAGCCGAGGTTTTGTAAGGAGCGACACACGACAGGGCAGTAACTCCAGTGCCCGGTGCTCCATGAACCGCCATGAAACCAAATGAAGACCGGCGCGTCTTTGGCGTCACCTTTTGCGGGGAAAACATGTAGTTGTAGATCGACGCCATCGACATTCTGATATGTGTAGGCGACATGGTCTTTCGGCGTCTGACTCTCTTGTTCATAAGCGGCACGAAATTTAGTGATTTGCTCTGGGGCTACGCCGTTTTTTTCTGCATCAAGAATTTGCGGCAACACATTTTTGGCACCGTTCTCATCGATATGTTCCGCTAGCAGTTTGCTCATAAAATGGGATTTCACTTTGTGGCTGCTGATTGCAGTGTCTAGAGCATTGAAGTTCGCACGTAACCAGCGGTTATCGCCGCGCTGCAGCGCTGGATCTTGTTTCACCCTTTGCCCGGCGTTGTCGTGTAGCCAGGCTTGAATCAAGAGTTGGAAGTTGCTTTGCTCTATGCTGGCTTCATCATTGAATTGGATGGCCTTAATCGCATCGCGCTTCGGTTGCCAATTGGCAGCGACCGAGCCACCAGTTTCTCGTTGATGAAAGTAGGGATAGTTGATCAAACCCGCCGCCCATTGCCACTGCACATTTTGTAGCGCGGTGGTGCGTTCTGTGGTGCTTAGCTTGGGAGAAATTGTACGTTCTTGGCTGCGGCGTCGCTCTGTCCAAATCTTGTTGAATTGCGCGGGTTTTTCATGAACTAGACGAATCATTCCACGCATGCTGAGATCATGCTGTTGTTCAACCACAGCTTCTTGCGCACGAAGCTGAGAGGCTGGAAGCACAGACAAGGAAAGTCCGAGAAAGATCGGCAAACAGAGAGAGCGAAACAGATGCATAAAGACACCCCGCAAGCGAAGACTGTTAAAAGAAATCGTGCGTCTAGACCCGGTGATACGGATGATTCTGGGTAATTGACCAAGCGCGATATAGTTGTTCCGCTAATAATACACGTACCATGCCATGTGGCAAAGTCAAACTGGAAATACGAATCAAACCATCGGCTTTTGCTTTAAATTCGGCATCTAAGCCGTCCGCGCCACCGATCACGAACACCACATCACGACCTTCTTGCTGCCAATCGGTCAGCTGTTTAGCGAGACCGACTGAAGTTAAATCTTTGCCGCGTTCATCAAGTGCGATGATGCGCGCATTTTTTGGGATCACCGCTTCTATTTTTTCTTTTTCCAATGCCATCACGGTTTCGGCGGTTTTACTGCCAGAACGTTCGATCGGTTTGATTTCTTTGAGATGAATACGCGCTTCGGGCGGCATGCGCTTGGCATATTCCTGGAAGCCATTTTCTATCCAAGAGGGCATTTTGTGGCCGACGGCGGCGATGATGAGTTGCATGGTGGTGAGGGTGATTTATATGAGTTTGTAATTATACGGCGCTCGCCTTGTCTTTATCGGATTCAGGCTAAATACGCCAAGAAACCTAAGGGAAAACCTATTCCAAGACGACTGGTCTAATTTGCGTTACAATGATCCTCATGAAACAAATACGTTTAAATATCCGGCAACACATTCTCGACACGGCCAAACCCATCATCTTGGGGAAAGGCTTTGTCGCGGTTGGTTTGAATGAGGTTTTGCAGGCTGCGGATGTGCCTAAAGGTTCGTTTTATCATTACTTCAAATCGAAGGAATTATTTGGTGAAGCTCTGATTGTCAGTTATTTTGAAGATTACTTGTTGGAAGTTGAGCTTTTACTCAAGGCAAATAGTGAGAGTGCAGCGACCCGTTTTATGCAGTATTGGAATGGTTGGCTGACTTCATTGGCGGATAAGGACATGCAGTGTCAATGTCTGGCAGTGAAACTAGCGGGTGAGGTTTCCGATTTATCGGAGGCCATGCGTCTAGCTTTGCATCAGGGCACCGATCGTGTGATTGGCCGCCTTGCACAGTGCGTCGAAGAGGGAAGAGCCGACGGCTCATTATCGACTTCGCTGGATGCTGCAGTGTGTGCCGAAACTCTCTATGAAATGTGGTTCGGTGCTAGTTTACTCACCAAGTTGCGACGCGATCCTAGTGCTTTGGAATCCGCCATGCGATCAACCAAGCACCTGTTAGGTCTTTCACCTTAGGACAGTGGTTTTTAGTTTATCTATTCTTAGTTTTACCTTACACATTACGCGTTTATTTATTAAAGGATTTCCATGTTATTTACTTCACTCAAAGCTGGCACTTTAGAACTCAATAATCGTATGTTGATGGCACCGTTGACGCGTACCCGCGCGGGTGTCGAGCATTTACCGAACGCCTTGATGGCCGAATATTATGCACAGCGTGCGAGCGCAGGCTTGATCATTACGGAATGCACGATGGTGACGCCGAATACCTCCGCTTTTGCGGCTGAACCTGGTATTTACAGTGCCGAGCAAATCGAAGCTTGGAAGTTGGTGACAAGCGCCGTGCATGACAAAGGCGGCAAAATTGTGATGCAAATCTGGCACGCTGGACGTGCCGCACATCCGGCGTATAACAATGGTGCGCCAACCTTCGCTCCAAGTGCCATTGCTATCGAAGGCGAAGTGCATACGGTGGATGGCAAGGTCGCGCACGTGGTACCTCAAGAATTGACTATCGATCAGATTCAAAGCATCGTGCAGGACTTTGCCCAAGGCGCGAAGAATGCGATCGCTGCTGGCTTTGATGGCGTCGAAGTTCATGGCGCGAATGGCTATTTAATCGATCAATTCTTACGTGACGGTGCTAACAAGCGCACCGATATCTATGGTGGCAGTTTAGAAAATCGCTCGCGTTTTTTATGTGAAGTGTTGACGGCAGTTTGTGCTGCAATAGGTTCGGATAAAGTGGGTTTGCGTTTGTCACCATTGAATAGTTATAACAGCATGATCGATAGCGATCCAATCGCGTGGATCACGTATCTGAGCCAACGCATGAATGACTTCAACCTCGCTTATTTACATGTGATGCGCGCCGATTTTTTCCAAGCGCAAAAAGCGGATGTTATGCCAGTAGCACGTGCAAATTACAAAGGTGTTTTGATCGGCAATATGGGTTACAGCGGTGAAGAAGCCGAGGCAGCGATCAAGGATAATTTGTTAGATGCAGTTGCATTTGGCACGGGCTTCTTGGCAAATCCAGATTTACCAGCGCGCATTAAAGCAGGTGCTGTTTGGAATGCACCTGATTCGTCTACGTTCTATACACCAGGTGCGGTTGGATATACCGATTATCCTGTGCTTGGTGAATCGGCATAATTTTTCCATTTCGTATGTTGAGTAGTTTGTTGAGTAGCATGCTGAGAAATTGATTGATGCTAGATCGTTACCAACTGGGGAATGTCGCAAGACATTCCCCAGTTTTCGTTTACCCAAGACGATGGGCATCACTATTCTAGTGCCTATTAATGTTTTAGTCGGGAGATGCTTTCAAGCCAAAAGGCGAGATGCCTACCGTCCGTTCAATTGGTCTGTGTCAATTCAAGTGGTGACCTGGCGAGGATTTATCTATTCAATTATGAATACTGATCATGCAGGCATGTGTATTGTAAATGCCTTCCAAGTAGTTGAAACTAGCATCCATCGATTCTCGGTTTTCTCTTTTAACTACTACTTTCAGGTTTGGAAAAACAATGGCACAGAACAGCATACTATTTTCGTCGGCGACCGAATTAGCTGAAAATATCAGATCAGGGAAACTCACTTCTTATGAAGTCGTGACGGCTTTTTTTGAACAAATCGACCAGCATAATCACACCTACAATGCGGTGGTGACACTGGATAAAGCCGAGGCCTTAAAAAGAGCCAAAGACGCTGATATCGCAATATCAAAAGGCGAAAATTGGGGAAAGCTTCATGGCGTTCCGGTCACCATAAAAGACAACTACCGAACAAAAGGAATTCGCACAACCGCCGGACATAAACCTTTGGCGAATCATGTGCCTGATCAGGATGCGGAAATTGTCAAATTATTGAAAGCCGAAGGGGCAATCATTATCGGCAAAACCAATCTCTCGGTGTTGGCAATGGATATGCAATGCGACAATCCTATTTTTGGAAAAACCAATAATCCGTGGGATACCAGTAAAACCACTGGAGGCAGCAGCGGTGGCTGTGCAGCAGCGTTAGCGACTGGAATGACGCCGCTGAGTATTGGCAACGATTTAGCAGGGTCAATTAGAATCCCTTCCGCATACTGCGGCGTTTACGGGTTTAAACCATCGTTTGGGGTGGTTTCCCTGCAAGGAATACAGACAGATCCCGCAGAAAAGGTGAACGGATTAAAATCCTTAGCCGTTGCCGGACCACTAGCAAGAAATATTGACGACCTTGAACTAGCAATAACTATTATTGCGCAAACGACAGCTGATGATAGAAGGCTTACCCCCTTGATTAAAAACACCGAAGCAATTGATATTAAGGACATAAAAATAGCGTGGGCCGATGAATTTGCTGGAGTGCCTGTTGATAATGAAATTAAGCTGAAAATTCAGGAAACCATTTCCAAATTAGAAAAAGCCGGCGCTACTGTTGTCAAAGTAACGCCTGATTTAGATTTTCATTTGGCATGGAAAACTTGGGGCAGTTTTGTTGGTATGCAAGGTGGCTATAACACCTCTAATTTGACCAAGTGGTTGGGCTTAACTTTCACAAAAGGTGTACTCAAAGATATACCCATGCACCAAAACGTGGTGAAGCCAAATTCTGTTCAAAAGTACATGGAAGCTCTGAATATCCAGGACAAGATGATCAACAACATGGAAAATTTTCTGAATGAGTATGATGTTTTTATTTGCCCGGTAAGCGCCGTTACCGCCTTTAAGCATCATGCTCCAAGTAAAACCTACGGAATCGTTAATTTCTATAAAACGCCTTTAAAAGTCAACGGTGCTGATATCCATTACTACATGTCGACACAAGCTTACACCACACCTTTCACGCTAACAGAAAGCCCCGTTTTGTCGCTGCCGATAGGATTGAGTCAGCAACAGTTGCCTATTGGTATACAGGTAGTGGGGAAGAGAAATCAGGACTTTAGATTATTGGCAATCGGAAAAGTTTTAGATCAATACCTTGAGCAGCTTGAGTATCCTTTAAATAAAATTTAGGTGGCATTGGCTGCCTCAAATAAATGCAAGAGACTTACTCCAATTGTTTCGGGTGCAGCAAGAGGATTGAAGGAAACCGACATCTCGATGCTTGGGTGAGTGGGATGCGCAACACTTGCTCGAACGACTGCATTGGATGAGTTGCAACTAACGCAGCTAATTGATTTAAACCTGCGTTCAAATTCCTTCACAGTATGTAAATCAGAAGCTTTGAAGGCAGGCCAATCACTGCGGTTGAATCCGCTGAGATTGGCATCCTTTATTGAAAATCCATTAAAGGCATCACGAAATGCGCTACCCAATTGTTCAGCGGTTGGCTTGCCCTGGATGACAAATGGTGTCAATTGCTCGTAATAGATACCAGCAAAGTTCTGATGCATGGCCGCAATGATCACGCACTGCGAAGAGGCATGCAGATTCACGCTTCGAATCTCTGTTCTCTTGGATCGGAATAGTAGGGAGTGAAACACTTTATGCCAACTAACGATTGAGTTGAGAGGCGCTCGCCTTGAAAAGTAAATATGACGACAAGCAAATTCGCGCTCTTCTCGAACGAACTGTTATCTACCAGATTCAATCGCTTGCACCTGCCTTAAAGCGAACACCTGCTCTAAATTTTTCGTACATAGCCCACTTAGAATCGATTGCGGTATGTATGTCAATTGGGAGTACAGCTTTTCCTGCAAGAGCCTTGTTCAATCGAGAGAAAAATTCTTCCTCAGACTTTACGTAGTAAGTCCATTCACGTAAATTCTCCCCAGTTGATACGAGTGCTAAAGTCGCAAAGCCATCCTTTTCCAATTTGGGCTGCAAGGTATCTTCCATAGCATCCATTCGTTCACGTTCTTCGACCGATGGCATTCCTTTTTCGGACTGATATTTCCATGCGATTATTATTCGAATAGGCTGACTAGTTCGATTGAAGTTAGGGGCAAATTTCGAAACATAGCGGAATATGATGACTCTACCGGTACTTTGATTCGATGAAGTGGCGGTCGACCATTGTTGCGCGTGTTGCGCGAATGTCGCTGTACTCATTAAGCAGCACATTAGCAGGAGGAAAAGCTTACTCTTCATTGGATAGATAACTGTGGAATTAACAGGCACCTTTGCTGGCTCTCAAACCGGCACGCCTGCTAATTTTGGTATAAAAATACGCTAGAGTCGCGTAAGCATTCACTCAGCGACATGTGCTCTAACATTTCACGGTGTAACAAACCGAGTGTGAATTGCAACAGTGCTAACAAATTTAATAATAGCAATTATTTGCCTGTGTTGGAAAGCTACTTCAATGAATCGCGACTCCCTAGTTCGCCTCATTCAGCCATCTTTTTGAGTTCCGTCGCCAAAAAATCAAACACACTACGAATGCGTTTGCTGCTTTTGAGTTCTCTATGGCTGGTGAGCCATATCGGCAGGTCTGGCATGGTTTGTTCTGGTAAAACGGCGATCAAATTGCTTTCTCTTATTGCTAACCAGCGCATGGCGATGCCGACGCCTACGCCACTGAGTAAGGCTTGCCAGTTGACCAGATGACTGTCTGAACGAAAGTCAAAAAAGCTTTTGTCGACATGGATACCTGCTGCACGAAAGCCGGCAATCAACTGGTCCGACTGATCTAAACCTATCCAGCGGTACTTTGCTAAGGCATTGAGGTCTATCGATGGAGCGACGACCGAGGCGCTTGAGGCGGGCGCGCTGCTCGACAGCTTGCGTGTTGCGGGTGTTACTGGCGCTGCTGTCATGCTGGCGAGATAGTCTTTGTGCGCATAAAAGCCAATCGGCCAGTTACCCAAATGGCGGGCGATGAGGGCACTTTGTGTTGGACGCACCATGCGAATTGCGATGTCGGCTTCGCGCTCCAGTAAATTACTGATTTGGTTACTGGCCACCACTTCGATTTGTATCTCGGGGTGCCGTATCGCTAGTTGTCGCACTAGATCGGGCAACACGAATGCCGCCACTATCTCGGTAGCGGTAATGCGCACCGTGCCTTGGAGGTCCGTATCGTGCGATGCTGCGGCGATTCCAAGGCTACGGGCCGCCGCCATCATGTGGCGAGCCGGTTCGACCAAGTTCTCGCCGGTTTCGGTCAGTTGCAGACCGCGGGCGACCCGTTCAAATAGCGGAGCGCCGACGGTCTTTTCGAGCTCGGCGATTTGACGCGATAAGGTGGGCTGGCTCAGTCCCATGGTCGTTGCCGCACGGGTTAAAGAGCCTTGTTCGACCACCGCCACAAAACTGCGAATGAGATTCCAATCGGTCTGACTTGGGTTGAATTGAATTTGCGACATGGTGGTTTCCTAATATTCAGGAATGAATACCATACCTCAACATATGTCGATTGTAAATGCGTCGCCTCGATACATAGATTGGCGATGGATGCACTAAACCCTAAAATGGTTTGAAGCGCTTGCGTTAAATCGTGGGTGTCCTGCCGTTCAAATCGATTTTCAACCGTTCACCACGTCAAACTCCCACTCACATAATTCGCATGGCTTGCGAAATGGCCTTCTTCTATTCTATGACCTGGTAGTGAGGTTTCGTGAAGTATCGCCTAACCTCCTTCGACAATTTCAGCCAGGAGTGAGCGCCATGTTATCCATTAAAAATCTCAATAAAACTTATGCCAATGGCGTACATGCCATCAATCAAATTAGCCTAGACATTCCTAAGGGTTTGTTTGGCTTGCTCGGGCCGAATGGTGCGGGTAAATCGTCCTTAATGCGTACGATAGCGACATTGCAGGACCCTGATAGCGGCAGTATTTATTTTAATGGCGTTGATGTCTTGCAGGAGAAAGATGCATTGCGACGCCAATTGGGCTATCTGCCGCAGGATTTCGGTGTGTATCCGAAAGTAAGCGCCGTCGATTTGCTGAACCACTTTGCTGTGCTCAAAGGTTTAACCAAACGCGCGGAGCGCAAAGAGATGGTGGAAGCCTTGTTGCAGATGACGAATCTGTGGGAAGCGCGTAAGCGTGGCGTAGGAACCTACTCTGGTGGTATGCGTCAACGCTTTGGCATTGCGCAAGCCTTACTCGGCGCACCCAAATTGGTGATCGTCGATGAACCCACCGCTGGCTTGGATCCTGATGAGCGCAATCGCTTTCTGAATCTCCTTGCAAAGATTGGCGAAGAAGTCGTGGTGATCTTATCGACGCATATCGTGGCCGATGTGACGGATCTTTGTCCACGCATGGCGATGATAGGTAAAGGCCAGGTGCTAGTGAGTGGAGAGCCGAAGAGCGCGATTGCTGAACTAAACAACTTTGTATGGCGCCGCAGTGTGAGTGAAGCCGCCTTAACCGATTTTGAAAAGCGTTTTACGGTGTTGTCGACACGTTTGGTCGGTGGTAAGCCCGTTATCAATATCTTCTCCGATACCCAGCCTGATGATGGCTTCATTCAGGTCGAGCCTGATTTAGAAGATGTCTATTTCCTGCAATTGCGCAGTATGCAAACGCGTTTAGCGGCTTAAATCAAAATTAAGGAGTTTATTATGTGGTTTGAATTCTTTAAGTTTGACCTACGCTATCAACTGCGCCAATGGATGTTGTGGATCACGACCGTCCCGATGATGGCTATTGCCTTTGTCAGCGCCAGCAGTGACGGTGCTCGCATTGGCGGAGCGATCGGTAATATCCATTTGAATGCACCTATGGTCATTGCTAATCAGCTTGGTATTCTGAGTATCATTGCGATGTTCTTGGTGACGGTATTTATTGCTGGCACGGTGCTGCGCGATCAAGAGGTGGGTATTGCCGATCTTTTGTTTGCGACACCAATGCGAAAAGTCGATTACCTGCTTGGTCGCTTCTTGGCGGGTTTTTTAGTCTGCCTAGTGATTTTTGCTTTGGTAGTGTTGGCGATGTTGATCGGCTCGACCATGTCTTATATCGACCCTGAGCGTTTGAGTGAATTTAGTGTGGCCCCCTATCTCTGGAGCTTCTTCGTCTTCATCGTCCCGAATTTGTTATTCGTGTCGGCCTTGTTGATGTTGTTGGCAGCCACCACACGTTCTTTGATTCTGGTGTATGTCGGCGTTTTGGCTTTTATGGTGCTGTGGGCTGTAGCAGGGGCTTTGCGTAGTTTTCCCGGCGCGGAAAATGTAGCGGTGATGCTCGACCCGTTTGGCGTGCGTGCGTTGGCTGAAATGACCAAGTATTTCACGAGCGAAGAATCGAATAATCTGGTTCCTAGCTTTAGCGGCATCTTGCTGTTCAATCGTGTTTTGTGGTCCTGCGTCTCTTTGGCTTTGTTTGCTGCGACGGTGGCCTTCTTTAAGCCGCAACGATTGGGTACAGGCAGTGCTTGGTTCAGCAAATTATGGTTTACCAAAAAGACGCAGGAAAAGTCGGTCGTAGCTGTCAGGGTATTGCCACGCCATTTGCAACAATATGCACCAAAATTTGACCTGTCGGTAGCATGGGCACAATGTTGGAGTGAATTGCGCTTCGACACCAAAGGCGTCTTGAAGAGTATTCCTTTCCTTGTGATGCTGTTACTGGCATTGGCCAACTTTATCGCGAACTACATGATAGGCGGTGCACGCTTAGATAGTATGCCTTACCCTTTAACTCGTCTGATGTTGGAGGAATTGGCGGGCGCGATTAACTTCGTCTTAGCAATTATCTTGCTGTTCTACAGTGGCGAGCTGGTCTTTAAAGAACGGCAAGCAAAGATTGCCGATTTGCGTAATGCCATGCCTGTGCCTAACTGGGTGCCTATCGTGGCAAAGAGTGGTGCTTTAATTGCCATCGTTTTTAGTTTTCTATTTTCAGGTGTTATCTTAGCGATCATCATTCAGTGTATCCGTGGCGGCGCACCAATAGAATTCGGTTTGTACGTGCAAGGTACGGCTATTAATGCCATGTACTTTATCCTTATCGGCTTGGCGATGTTGGCGCTACAAGTGTTTGCGAATAATAAGTATGTCGGCTATGTGCTGGGTTTGGGTTTGTTGGCCTTAAGCAGTGCTTTGAACAGTCTTGATATCAATTTACGTCTTTTCACCTTTGCCTCTTTGCCGCCGTTGGAATATTCGGATTTGAATGGCTACGGTCACTTCTTAACTGGATGGATGTGGTTCGCTGTTTACTGGAGTGCTTGCACCTTGGCTTTGCTGTTTGTCGCACAGGCTTTTTGGGTGCGCACGTCTAGTCAAAACTGGCGCGCTAGATTGGCATCCGGTTTGCGTGCGGTATTTTCATTGCGTGGCGGCGTGGGATTGGGTTTGCGTTTAGGTTTGTGCACAAGCTTGATCACTTTCGTCGCAACAGGGGGCTGGATCTATCACAACACGACGCAACTGAATCGCTATGAGTCGAAGGGGGCGGAACTCGATCGCCAAGCCGATTACGAGAAAAAATTCCGCAAATATCTCACAGTGGCGCACCCAAGTATCACTGCTGTGAAAGCCGATGTGGACATTTTCCCGTATGAGAGAAAAGTGATAATTCAGGCGCAATACATGATGCAAAACAAAGGCCGGAGTGATGTCGAACTATTGCAATTAAAAACGGATCTTGATGCACAAACTAGTTTTCAAAATTTACCGGCACATGAAGTTGTGGTGGATGATAAACGTCATGGCTATAAGGTACTGAAGTTGAATCAAGCCATTAAACCTGGTGCGAGTTTGGTGCTGCAATTTAAGGTGGATGTGATCCGTCGTGGTTTTACCAATAGCGGCGCAACTGATCCCATCAATGAGAATGGTACTTTATTCGCTTTTGAAAATTTCTTCCCGCGTATCGGTTACGATCAATCCGGAGAAATCGTAGATAAGGCACAGCGTCGCGAACGCGGCTTGGGCGCACAAGCAGGTGTGCCTAAATTGGAAGATCAGCAAGCGAAGAATTACATGTTCTGGAAGCTATGGGGATTTGATGCTGACTTAATGGATTTCGAAACTACGGTATCGACTAGCGCAGATCAAGTCGCGATTGCGCCGGGTGAATTGCAAAGAAGCTGGGAAAAAAATGGTCGGCGCTATTTCCACTACAAGATGGATAAACCGATTTCCCCTTTCTTTTCCTATCAATCCGGCAAATGGGAGGTGAAAAAAGCCGATTGGAAAGGCGTGTCGATTGAGGTCTATTACGATAAAAAACACCCTTACAATATCGATAGTATGGTCAGTGGTGCGCAAGCAGGTTTGGAATACTTGAGTTCGAATTTTGGTGCGTATCCACATAAACAAGTGCGCATCTTAGAGATTCCTTTGTACCAAACTTATGCGCGTAGTTTTCCGAACACGATTCCTTTTTCAGAGTCTTTGGGTTTCATTAACGATTTGCGCGACAAGAATCTGGTTGATCACGTGTTCTATATTACGGCTCATGAAATCGCCCATCAATGGTGGGGCGATCAGGCGATTGCAGCGAACGTGCAGGGTAGTGGCATGGTGACAGAAACGCTTGCCGAGTACTCAGCCTTGATGGTGTTGGAAAAGCAGTTCGGTGCAGAAAAAACGCGTCACATCCTGCGTTCCGATTTAAATCAATACTTGAACGGGCGTGGCAGAGAGTTGAGGGAGGAGCAGCCTCTGTTCAAGAACGAAGGACAGATCTATCTGCAATATCGTAAAGGCAGCTTGATTATGTATCGTCTGCGCGAAGAAATTGGTGAGGCAGCGGTGAATCGTGCATTAGCAAAATTCATGGATGCGTATCGTTATCAGACACGTCCCTATCCAACGAGCGCTGATGTGCTTCGCTATATTCGCGAAGAGACGCCAGCCGACAAGCAACAGCTGATCACCGACATGTTTGAACGCATCGTTTTGTACGACAACCGCGTGCTTGATGCCAGTGCTAAACAAAAAGCCGATGGCCAGTGGGAAGTCACAATGAAAGTGCAACTGGCAAAACTGGAAGCCGATAGTAAAGGCAAAGAAAAGGCACGTGTTTACGATGAAGCGATTGACGTTGCCGTGTTCTCCCGTAAGGAAGGTGCACCAGAACGTGAAGAACGTGTGCTGTTACGGGAAAAACGTCAGCTGCCTAGTGGTGAGTCTATTTTGACTTTTACGGTCAAGGATAAACCTTACGAAGTGGGTGTTGATCCTTATCATCTGCTGATTGATAGAAAGACGGAAGACAATCGCAAGGTGGTTAGGTTCTAAGAATTTAGAATCAAGGTTTAAGAACAAGGCGGCAAATTATTTTGCTGCCTTTTTTATTGGATAACAGCTTCGATGGAAAACGAAGTGGGAAAAATCTACAGCCGATTCGCTTGCTTAAACTCAGCAGCACGCCTGCGCGACATGCTGACTTTGAGATCGCCTTTTAAGGTCAGTGTCATCCCACCAGACGTATTAGTGACCATGTTTTCTACAAAAGCCATGTTGACGATTTGGCTGCGGTTGACGCGTAGGAATTTACTGGCGTCGAGTCGGGCTTCTAATTGATTCAATGAGCGCAGCATCAATGGTCGCTGTTGATCGAAATAAACACGAGTGTAATTGCCTTCTGATTCAAATAAAGCGATTTGATCTAAAGCGACAAACCAGCAACGCTCGCCATCTTTAATAAATACTTTGCCATCGGATGCTAGAGGCGTGGTTTGCTCGCCATTTGGTTTAATTTTAACGAGCGCTTTCTGCACGGATTGCGCGAGGCGCGCAGGCTCTATGGGTTTGAGTAAATAATCAAGAGCGCTGACATCAAAAGCCCGAAGCGCGTATTGATCAAATGCGGTGGTGAAGATGACTTCAGGGGTGTCATCTAAACTTTGTAATAAATCAAAGCCAGTTCCACCGGGCATCTGTATGTCTAAGAAAATCAAATCCGGCGCAGTTTTGCGGATTAGTTCTTGTGCCTCGACTATGTTGGCTGCTTCTGCCACTACTTCTAATTCTGTGTGTTGCTTGAGCAAACGCTTTAATTCTTCGCGAGCCAAGCGTTCGTCGTCGATGATCATGACCTTCATACGGAAGCCTCTCTGTCGAATTGCGTGTCGTTTGGTAAGTAAATACGCGCCTCGACGCGATCGTCCACTTCAAAAAGTTCACATGAGGCCTGATCGCCGAACAGTAAAGATAATCGTTTTCTCGCGTTTTGTAGCCCTAGTTGGGTGGATTCGCTGCTGTTGCTGAGTTTGCCTTGGTTGGCGATGATGATTTCGACGCCAGAGGGAATACGTCTGGCGAGTAATTGGATTTCGCACGGCGTCATACTGGCTTCGACACCATGTTTGATCGCGTTCTCTACCAAGGTCTGTAAGATCATGGGTGGTAACGCCAAGTTTTCCAACGACGTGTCGATCTGCAAGGAAAATTGTAAGCGCTCTTCGAAGCGCAATTTTTCCATGGAGAGATAGGCTTCTACTGCTTTGATTTCATCTGCTAGTTTGACTGTTTGTGCTTGGCCAGCAGTTAAGCTGTGGCGCATCATGCCGGCTAATTGCCCGATCGCATTTGCTGCCGCCTGCTGGTCTTGGAATACCAAAGCACGAATGGTGTTTAGGCTATTAAAGAAAAAATGCGGGTTCACTTGTGCCTGCAAAGCCCGCAATTCCGCATCTTTGACGTTGAGCTCAAGTTGGAGTTTCTCTAATTCAAACTGGACCAATTTACGCTGGGAGTGGGCAATCGCGTAGCATAAAGTCCAAACCAAGAAAACCACGAACCATAAGAAAGTCAGGAGCGCAGACAGTAACCACCAGGTTTCTTCGCCTTTAAAAATATCGCCGTTTCTGAAGAACCAGTCGGCAAATATCACCACGCCAAATTGGATGATGGAAATAAGTAGAAGTCCAAAAAAAATTTTCGCGATCGGAAAGGCTTCTTTGCGCACAAACCAGCGTTTCTTTTTCAGATAGGCACGCCATTGATGCGACAGCAGAAAACCTACGAAGGCGCAGAATAATTTGGCGACGGTAAAGGAAATGAAACTGTCGCCTTTGTTGCCGGACGTGGTCAATATCATGAAGACACTAAACACGGTCCAGCCTATGCCTTGCGCCAGCCAGTAGTTGCGCGATGAGCCGCTAAACATGCTTTGCTCCGCAATCGTCATCGCAATTGCATTTGTTTTGGCATTAGTTTGTGGTGTTTTCATAGGGCTCGTGCAAGCTGGCTTGGTGTTGTGATCGTTCATAAAGAGGCATTTTCAGCAAGGGTTGAAGATACCTTGATGAACCAAAAAAAAGGGGAATAACCGCGATGATTATTCCCCTTTCTCTACAAGTTTTTCTGGTAATGACAATTACTCAGCGGTTTTACGACGTGTTGTCGCTTTTTTCGCTGCCGCTTCTTTCGATGAAGCGGTTGCAGTCTTAGTAGACGCCACTTTGACACGAGCACCAGTAGGTATCTTCGCTGCGCGTGGTTTCTTCACTGCAGCATCGCCAGTCGCAGAAGCACGTGGCTTACGAGCAGGTTTGTCGCCAGCCAACTCAGCAGCTACTTTGCTCACGCGTGGTTTGCGCGTAGGTTTCTTTTCATCTTCTAAGGTCGTCTGTGTTGCCATCATATCTGGCGTCACTTCTACTGGCGCTGATTTTGAACGTGAGCGTTTTGGTTTCTCTTCATCCAATGGACCAG
>CAUPKC010000038.1:0-41731 GCA_963511665.1 uncultured Undibacterium sp. | reverse complement strand
TATTAAATCACCGTTTGCCTTGTTTCCCGTCACAGAACATCCAATATCCCGTCCAATGGCCCACTCAGGACGCGCAGTAAAAGTACGCTCACCTTGCAATGGAATTGGTGCTCTGTCATAACTAACGAAGCCATCATGACAACCCAAGGTCGGGTTTGTGACGCCCGCCATCGACCAACGCAAAGTAAATTGCTGACCAATCACAACGGTGGCGTGGGTAGCCGTATTAGGTGGTGCGTTTGGTGAAATAATGGTGACCACAGGTGGACTATACGCGTCCGGATTTGGCTCCGTCACCATAGGATGAATCACCTCGGTTACGCCACCAAGGCCTGTCGCTGTCCATTTGCAGGTAGAGGGATAATTGACCCAGCCAGCTAATGCGATACCGTCTTCACTTCCATTAATCGCTAAATTCGCACTCCCATTAAATCCTGTTCCACTGGCAGTACAGCTATAACTCAATGAGGTCGCGTTCGTGGTAGTCCAAGACGTGGTAAAGCGTTCTCCCGCGATGAGCGGCGTCCTGACAATGTTGATGGTCGGTGCTGGTGGTAGTGGTGCTGGCACAGTAATCCAAACCATGTCAGAAGATATTAAATCACCGTTTGCCTTGTTTCCCGTCACAGAACATCCAATATCCCGTCCAATGACCCACTCAGGACGCGCAGTAAAAGTACGCTCACCTTGCAATGGAATTGGTGCCCTATCATAGCTAACGAAGCCATCATGACAACCCAAGGTGGCATTAGCAACGCCTGTCAAATTCCAGCGCAAGGTAAACGGCTGGCCTATCGCAACAGTAGCGTGGGTGCTCGTATTGGGCGGCGCACTTGGAGAAATAATGTATAAATTAAGAACGGGAACATCGGGTGCTTCTGTGACAATGTAATCAACATATTCCGTCACACCGCCAGCTCCGACAGCTGTCCATCGGCAAGTCGATGGATTACCTACCCAAGCTACCTGCGCAATTCTATTTTCACTCCCGTTGACTGACACATAGCCGCCACCATTAAAGCCACCGCCATTGGCAGTGCAGCTATAACTTAGCGAATCGCCATTCGTTGACCATGTCGTCGTAAAAGATTGATCAGCTTTAATCGGGGCACTACGTACGACCGAAATAGTCGGCGGTGCAATCCCAACATGCACTTGTAGATTAACGCTGGTTGACGCGTTGATTCCACCCGCGGCTGTCGGTGACGCGATCAAAGTGCCACCATAGTTGCCCGCTGTGGTATTGCTTGCGACGCGAACCGTGCCACAAACTGCACCAGCTCCGCAGTATCCCATTGGACCATCAACCGTCATACCATTGAGGGCGGAGCTGGCATAAGAAATGCTATTAGTCGCGGATTGACCGACATTACTAAGCGTACATGTCAAGACTGCCGCATTCGGTGCCGTAGAGGGTGAATTACTAGAACAATTTGTGAGACTTAATTGCGCTGGTGAACTGACTGCAGCAACATTGATTGCTACATTAGACGTGTAGTCACCAAACCATTGCACTCCCTCCTGAACCATACGCCATTGAAAGTTATAAGATCCCGGGGTTGACGGTGCAGTGACGTTAAATGTGAAAGTTTTGAAACCATCCGGCGCAACTGATTCAGTTGGTACACGATTAATTCCCCACGTCGCATTATCTTGTGGATTTTGTGTTCCTAGCCGATACGCACCCGCCTCTGTCCAAGATGCAGTACTGTTATTTCTAAAAACAATTGTGATGGGGTAAGTCTGTCCCGGCACCATTTGAGTGGGCACGTTTTGCGATTGAAACTGCGCATTGTTAGGCGCCGCCACAGTTCGCATGGTTTCGTAGACGTTGACAAGCTCAGTATCACCTTCCGCCGTCCAAACACAATTGGAGTCACGACCAAGCCAAGATAAATCAGCGGTACTTCCAGATGAGCCATTAACCGACTCTAAGGTAGCTGAACCAGCAAATCCACCTAATGGCGAAGTACAACTAAAACTTACCGAAGTCGCGTTGGTTGTTTCCCACTTTATATTAAAGGGCTGACCAGCCAGCATCGTACTAGGCGTGCGTGTAATCCTCAGCGTCACGCCATCTCCAGGCGCAGCCATCGTGCTCATCGCCGGTTTCGTTTGCGCATAGGTTTGATCAAAACCTATGCAAATTATGAAACCAAGTAAAAGTTGGAATGTATTGATGAGCGATCTTGATTTCATAGCGAGCATTAGCGTATTTTTGAACAAAGCAAAGCCTGCTTTAAGAAGAATGGCTTAAAACAGGCAACCTATGGGGTGGAATTAATTCAGGAGGGAAAATAGCTGTCAATAGGCAATTAATGCTATTGCGACTTAAAAAACATTGCTATAAATATTTACCTAAAAGCATTCACCAAAAGATAATAGTTTAGAACAAGGCCGTTGTCTATCAATTCAAAAATATTTTTTTTAGGGACAGTCTTTAATTGGCTGACTTTTAACTCGCTCCGAGAATTCGGATAACGAGCACCAGCATTTCAAAGCAATCGAATCGCAGCAATCGCGAAGGCATGGCAAATGGCATGCCAGATGGAATAAAAACGGAAGCAGAAAAAGAAAAAGCCCTTGAAAATCAAGGGCTTAACTTAAATTCTTGGCGGAAGCGGTGAGATTCGAACTCACGAAGGACTCTCATCCTCGCTAGTTTTCAAGACTAGTGCCTTCAACCGCTCGGCCACACTTCCGTCTTAGATAAAACTATGAAATTTCAGCACAAATAAATTTGAACCAATCTCTCAAGCCCTGCATTATAGCGAGTTTTTCTGATTCCTTGTGAACTTTTTCAGAAAATTTCTCAAATACTTGCTTAATAGTTCACTTATTATTTAAGCCAATAAGGCAATTAGTAAAATGAGGGGAAGCTAAAGCTTCTTAACATCACTTCTGAAAACTTCTCTGCATCAAGGGGTCTGGAGAATAAATATCCTTGAATCTCATCGCATCCCATTTTTTGCAGAAAGGCGAACTGCTCGCTGTTTTCTACTCCTTCGGCGATCACTTTATGTTTCATTTGCTTGGCCATACTAATGATGGCACTGGCAATCGCGCAGTCATCAACATCATCCGGTATCCCTTGAATAAATGAACGATCAATCTTCAATGTATCTATAGGAAAGCGCTTCAAGTAGGACAAGCTAGAAAAACCGGTACCAAAATCATCCAATGCCAAGGTCACACCCAGCGCGGTGATTTGCGTCATGATCGCCACCACATCCTCGGCGTTTTGCATCAGCATACTTTCGGTAATCTCTAACTCTAGCCATCCCGATGAGATTTGATGTTTGGTAAGCGCCTGCTCGATGAGCTCAGGGAGAGAAACGGTAAACTCGCGCGCCGACACATTGACCGCGATACGAAAAGGCGCGACGCCAGCGCTCTGCCAACATTTCGCTTGTGCACAGGCCGCATCTAAAACCCAAGCACCGATTTGAAGGATTAAATTCGTTTCCTCTGCCACAGGAATAAATTCGTTTGGAGCAATGATCCCATCTTGCGGATGCGCCCAACGTATTAAGGCTTCGGCACCCAACACTTTTCCGCTTAGCACATCAAGTTTGGGTTGATACAACAAAAAGAATTCATCTCGCAGCAGCGCACGACGCAGTCCCGACTCTAGGTACATACGGCCAGAAATCGTGCGATTCATTTCTGCATCATAGAATGTGTAAGCACCACCTGCTTTATCTATCAGGCGTTTAGCTTTGAACATGGCAATATCAGCTTTTTGCAATAGCGATTCGGCATCACTACCATCTTGCGGATAAATACTGATACCAATACTGGCACCCAAGCGTAACTCATGTTCATCAATCGAAAAAACATGTTCTAAGGTAGCGAGAATTTTCTGCGCGACCAAACCGGCGTGAAAGTGCTGTTTAACATCGAGCACTGCGATCGCGAATTCATCACTACCGAGGCGAGCAATCACGTCATTGTCTCGCAATGCAGAACGAAAACGTTCAGCGACCTGCTTTAACAATAAATCGCCAACACGATGCCCGAGTGTGTCGTTAATCGGTTTAAACCGATTCAAGTCGACGAACATGACAGAGACAGAAGCATCATTTCTAAAGCTCTGCTGTAACGCGCTATCGACCAATTTTTTAAACAAACTACGATTAGGAAAATCAGTAAGAACGTCGTAATAGGCTAAATGATTAATTCTCTCTTCCGAACGTTTTCGCTCTGTAATATCGCTCAAGTAACCAATCAGGCCAACAGCTTGTTGAGTCTCATCAAACAAGGTGGATAAACTCAAGCTTGCCCAAAAAACTTCCCCACTTTTTTTACGTCGCTTGACTTCCATCTCACGACCGCCGCGTTCCAGAAAAATATCACGCACAGAAAGGTCGTTTGCTTCTTCGGATTCATAAAGAAACAAAATATTTTGACCGACCGCTTCATCTGCGGTGTATCCAAATAAGCGCTCGGCACCAAAATTCCAACTAAGTATGAAACCAGCGAGGTCCATGGTAATGACGGACTCGTGAAGCTGATCAAGTATCTGCGTGTGAATCAATTGAGACTTCATCGCGGCATCAAATTGCGTGGCCGTACTCAAGCGCTTGGCAAAGAGCCTGGCAGTCAATTGACTCAATTGATTTAACTTATGAAGGTCACTCTCATTGATCTCGCCGCATTTCCCAGACAGCACAAAGTAATTTTCCGCAAAAACCTCGGTCAAAACTATACCCTGCCCCGCTAATGGCTTATTGCGTGCATAAGCGATATCACAATCGGAAAACAATTCGCTAAGGATACGATTCAAACTTGACTCTAAAGTGGGATCATCGGCACTTAGAATCGCTTCGCACAATTCCACGCCGAGTAATAATTCCTGTTGGAGATCAAGTCGGGAAGTCATCATAGCTCCTGGCAGACTTGATTTACCCAACAATACGCCTGAATCAAGCTTTCATAATAGATCTCGTTATTGAGACTCGCCGCTCCCATGGCTTGCGCCAATCCAGTTGTATAAGGGCGATCAGCTTGCTCAGCCAAAGTTAAAAAAGCCCCTAACTGGCCATCTCTGTCGAGCAATGCACTTCGCACCTCATCTGGCAAACTCAGGGGTTTCAATATTTCCCACAACGGACTCGCAAACAAAAGATCCAATAAAGAAAACATACCTATCATGAAAGCGGAATCTTGCTGATCACGATCACCGCCATTTTGGCGACAAAGCGCCTCTAAAAAACTGGCACGAAATGCTGCCCTTAACATCAAGGGGTTCAGGCTACTTCCCTGAGAATTCTGACGTGCATACAAAAGGAGTTGCAACCAACGCTGCAGTTGGCGTCGCCCCAACAAATTAATCGCTTGTATGAAACTAGTGACTTTAACCGTTTGCGCAAATGCAGCCGAGCTCACAAGTTTAAATAACATAAATGAAAGCGTAGGATCTTGCTTAAATAAGCTTTCTAATTCTTTAGCATCCGCGTCTTTCGATACTAATCCTAATAATTTTAGTAAGCGAGATCGAGAAGTTGGATCGGCACTACGAGCGCTATTTTCGTTGGAAAAAGCAAAATTTCCAGCAAATAAACTAAAGCCAGCCTCCTGCGCTTGCGATAAGCAAGATGGCGAACCGACATTTTTTGCTAAGTGCTGACTTTGCTGCAAGCTAAAGACCCAAGCTTGCGCATGGGCAGCCACGCCGGACTCGCAATTAACGGAGATGCTTTTGGTATCAGGCCAGATCAATGATGATTTCGAACTGAATTCATCCATCATCAAACGAACTCCGGATTGATTCAAGTGCTTTAGTTTTTGTTGCGCCTCTTTTGACTCACATTCGGCTTCAAGAAAGCAAAGCACGACATTTTTACAATAATCACGATTTTCAAAATCAGAAAGTAGCGACAATGGATTCCGCAATGGAAGCATCAACTGTAAATTTGACAGACGTTCGAAGCCATTTATATGATGCAAAGCAGTAAGCAATTGCATACTAAGATCATCATCACGTTGAGGAAAATCAGGCAATAAGGCAACCAACTTTTGTTGGCTGTTTACAACGGGCAGGAATGAAGCGATTGGCATCATTTGATAGAATTTTTCCGTATTTTTAATTTCTTAAAATCAAGTGCTTTGAGGCAATTTATATCTCGATAGTAAGTTGAAATTTACACAATTGCAAGTGCATTTTCCAAGCCACGTATAAATTTCTTTTATTATTGGCTTAATAAGACGTGAATCGCTTTATTCTGCTGAAATTAAGACACAAACTTGTTGAATTTGAGATCTGAAACGACAAAAAACCCCGAACCACAATTTAAGGCTTTGAGCCAGCAGCCATCAAATCCAATTTGATCGATCTAATGTTTAAGCCGCTCGTTTGGCATTTAAAACTTATAGAAATATTTGCTGCAAATCGTTTAAGAATCGGCGCCCTAAGTCGCTCGGCGCCAATCGTAAATGATCTCGATACAGCAAGCCTTTTTGCTCAGCCAGCAGCAATTTGCTTTCAATCGTATTTAATAACAAACCGGTGCGATCAGAAAATAAAGCGGCGTCAAACCCTTGATTGAGGCGCAAAGCGTTCAGCATAAATTCGAAGCCTAATTCGTCTTTCGTAATTTCATTGCTTTCTTGGATGGCATCGCCTTTTAATGCGCTATCCATGAATGCTTTAGGCTGCTTGTGCCTGACTTGGCGGACAATCCGGTGAGGGAAAGATAACTTCGAATGCGCCCCTGCACCCACCCCTAAGTAATCACCAAAATTCCAATAATTTAAATTGTGACGAGATTCGTGTCCTGGCTTGGCAAACGCAGAAACTTCGTAATGCCGATAACCCGCATCCGCCATCCTTGCTTGAATTTGATCTTGCATTTCTGCGCTTAAATCATCATCTGGAATGGCAGGTGGAAACTTTGCAAAATAGGTATTCGGTTCCAAAGTCAGGTGATACAGAGACAGATGATTAGGCTGAAAACTCAATGCCATGTCGAGATCGGCAATCGATTCATCCAGCGTTTGCGACGGCAAGGCGAACATCAAGTCTAGATTAAAATTATCAAAATTTCTCGCAGCGATTTCTATCGCTCGTTTTGCTTCATCACCATTGTGAATACGGCCTAGTGCAGACAAATGATGCGAGTTAAAACTTTGTATCCCTATGGATAAACGATTGATGCCACTCAGACGATACTGACGAAATTTTTCCGCCTCAAATGTCCCTGGATTGGCTTCCATGGTAATTTCAGCATTGGCATCAAGCGGTAACAAACTACGCAAATCAGAAAGCAAGCGATCCACGCCCGCTGCCGACATTAAACTAGGTGTACCACCGCCAATAAAGATGGTGTAGATCTTACGACCCCAGATCATAGGCATAGCGGCTTCGAGATCTGCCCGCAGTGCCGTCAAATAGAGATCTTCATCAAAAGAGGTCTTTACTTCATGCGAATTAAAATCACAATACGGGCATTTTTTCACACACCAGGGAAAGTGAATATATAAGGACAGCGGTGGCAAAGTGCTCAGATTGAGTGCGCCTGGCGCAAGGAAGTTGGCTTTTACTTCACCAGGGATATTGCGCATTTTTTCTTGGCGGTCATGCGCAGCGTCAGAAGCTGAGGCGACTGACGACGAGATGGGCTTAATTGGAATCATCTTAACTTCTTGAGTAATTCTTGGAGTGCCTGAGCACGATGTGACAAAGCATTTTTTTGCTCGGCATTGAGTTCGGCCACAGTTTGCTGAAATTCAGGCAAATAAAAGTAAGGATCATAGCCAAAGCCCTCACTACCTCTAGCCACATCAATGATTTGCCCAGACCAACGACCATCGGCAATGACAGGTTGTGGATCATGCTCTGAACGCACATAAACCAAAACACAATAATAATAAGCAGAGCGATCTTCCGCCTCTTGCAGTGCTTCAACGAGCTTCTGATTATTTCTTTGATCAGACTTTGGCTCGCCCGCATAACGTGCTGAATACACGCCAGGTGCGCCACACAATGCATTCACACAAATACCGGAGTCATCCGCTATCGCTGGCAAACCAGACAGATGCGCAGCGTGACGCGCCTTGGCTAACGCATTTTCGACGAAAGTAAAAAATGGCTCGGGAGCATCGGGAATATCTAAGCTGGCTTGGGCAATTAATTCTATCTCTAGGGGCGCCAAAATTTGACGAAATTCTTTGAGCTTACCGGCATTATTAGATGCCAAAACAATTTTCTTATTCATCATGCAGATAGTTACTTAAATTGATTTTTATCGTTGAGATGAAATTACAACTCTAGCACTTGCTTCTGTTTCGCAATAATGTCGCGAATGCCGGCATCAGCTAACTCTAGAAGTTCATTCAATGCTTTACGATCAAACGCATCGCCTTCTGCCGTGCCTTGTACTTCAATAAAATGTCCTTGCTCATTCATAACAACATTCATATCGGTATCGCAATTGGAATCTTCTAAATAATCCAGATCCAAAACGGGAACACCTTGATATACGCCGACCGATATAGCGGCCACAAAATGTTTAACCGGAATAGCGGGAATCGCTGACTTTGCAACTAGCTTTGAAAACGCATCATAAGCTGCCACCATCGCACCGGAAATTGCAGCCGTGCGGGTGCCACCATCAGCTTGTATAACATCACAATCCAAATGCAAAGTGCGTTCGCCAAACGCTTCAAGATCAAATGCCGCACGCAGTGAGCGACCGATCAAACGTTGAATTTCTTGCGTACGTCCTGATTGTTTGCCTTTGGCCGCTTCTCTATCCATTCTAGTGTTAGTGGAGCGTGGCAACATGCCATATTCGGCAGTTAACCAACCCTGACCACGGCCCTTTAAAAACCCAGGCACTTTATCTTCTATGCTAGCGGTGCAAATTAACTTGGTATCACCAAACTCCACTAAAACCGAACCTTCGGCATGCTTAGTGTAATGGCGGGTAAAACGGATAGCGCGCAACGCCGTCGCAGGACGGCCACTCGGGCGAATAACTTCTGACATGAATTTAGCTCTTATTGGTTATTTAACTTTTATTAGTTAAACGGGTGGAGTTATGGATAGCATTTCGAATTTCATCGATTGCTTTTTCAATTTCTTCATCATTAAAAATATCAGCCTCAGCGTTTTCATCGTCGACATCAAGAGGTACTTGTATCGTGGTCGCGATTGAGCCTATAGGCAGCGTATTAGTTGAAATGATTGAGGAGTTCTCAAGAATATCATTACCCTCCCACATCATTGCTAGGGCCGTTGCGTTATCGCCCTGACGTCCTGCGATTTCAACCGCACTGCGCACCAACTCAGGAATAGCGCGCACGATGGTTTGCTCATGCAAACTCTGCGCCAGAATATGATCTGGCAGTACACCCCATAGCCCGTCGGAACACAGCATAATTAAATCACCTGCTTGCAATGAGGCACGGCGTGACAACTCTACGATAGGCGCATGTGGCGCGCCCAAACAATTGAAAAGCTTATTTCTGTCTGGATGGGTATTTCGTTCTGAAGGATCAACCTTGCCTTGTTCGATCAAGGTTTCTAAACGTGAGTGATCTTTAGTACGCAGTAGAATCTGGCCATCGCGCATCCAGTACAAGCGAGAATCGCCACAATGTGCCCAGTAAGCATTGCCGTTTTGAATCAAACAAGCGACGATCGTGGTACGTGGCGTCTCCGGCAAATTCTTCAATAATTTGAAGCGATGGATCTCATTGTGAGCCGACAAAAAACCTTTTTCTAAAAAACGCTCCGGCTTATCGATCATAGGATGCGCTTGCTTTTGAAAAAGACTGCCTATCGTTTGCATGGCGATGGTCGCCGCCATTTCGCCCATAATGTGACCGCCCATACCATCGGCTAGCAGCAGTAAAATGGCATCGCGGGTAAAGCTATACCCCATGCGATCCTGATTGACTTTACGACCGCCAATATGACTTTCTTGATAGACTGAAAAGCGCATGATTTTTATTAAAGTGAGTTCGAGTTATTGAGAATCAAGCAGTATCAACGATCAGATAGTATCTTCCTGTATGGTCGTAAAATCGGCCTCCTCAGTTTCTTTTTTATTCTTTCCCAACAGCTTAGCAACTTTCAACTTTGTCTTCTCGAGAAAAGTCAGCTCACGCTGCGGCGGCGCTTTAACAGCCAGCGCTTTTTGCAGGGCAAACACACTTTGCGGGCGTTCCATAGGATCTAATTTCAGACACATACGAACGACATCGATAATTTCTGAGGAATAAGTCCCTTCCAACTTCTTAAAATGCGCTTCCATTTTATCGTTGGTCTTGCGCTGATCAGACGGCTGTGGTGGCGCGCCAACCATACAAGCAAACATGGATGCACCGATACTATAGATATCTGTCCACGGACCTAAGGTGCTATTTTTCACATATAGCTCTGGCGCAGCAAAACCGGGGGTGTACATAGGATAAAGCTTAGGCATATCGGTCTTCAAAGTCTGACGTGCCGCACCAAAATCGAGCAAAATAGGTGTGCCATCCATGCGTAAATAAATATTGGCTGGCTTTAAATCTAAATGCAGCAATTTATTCGTATGCACTTCACGCAGGCCATTCATTACCAGATTAAACATCTTACGAATGAAACGTTCTGATACCAGCGGCTTCTCCCCTTTATCGCGACGGCGCAATATATGCTCTTGCAACGAACGACCTGACTCGTAGGCCATAACCATATAAACAGTTTCATTCGCCCGAAAGAAATTAATAACGCTAACAACGTTCGGGTGGGAGATACGTGCTAGAGCACGACCTTCTTCAAAAAAGCATTTAAGCCCTATACGGTACACAGGAAAATTTTCAGCAGAAATTGCCGGTACCAATTCACCAACTTGCCGCAATGCCAAAGAGCTGGGCAAATACTCCTTAATCGCAACCGCGTTACCATCTTCATCTGAAGCTAGGTAAACAATACTAAAGCCACCAGAGGCAATTTTCTTTACAATACGGTACCCGGCTATTTCTAAACCGTCAGGCAATGGTGCGTTGTTTTGTGCTGCCATAGTAAATGTGGTCTCACTTAGGAAAATAGCTGAAGAAAATAGCTGAGAAATTATTAATTACATTGACTTGCATTGTACAGTGTCGTTTTTGCGTCAATGGACTTTGATAGACAAATAAATGATTAATCATTAAACAATTCGCAAAATCACAACACGAATCAAAGGAAATCAATTGAGCATTTTTAGCATGACTGGCTACGCTACCAGCACAAAAGAAACCGACGCTGGAACAATAACGATAGAAATTAAGAGTGTCAATTCTCGCTTCTTAGATTTACAGTTTCGCATCAATGACGAATTTCGCTCGGTCGAGCCACTTTTTCGCGATACGCTGAGCAAACGCCTGCATCGTGGCAAGGTTGAATGTCGTTTTAGTTTTGGCAAAACGAAGCAGAGCACGCAAAAAAAAGGGCTCAACGCAGATGTCCTGTTGGAACTCCAGGAATTCCAAAGCAGCTTGCAATCACAATTCCCTGCAATCAAAGCAATGAGTATGGCGGACATCCTTCGTTGGCCTGGCGTCATCGAAGAATCTGAAATCAATACCGACGAATTGCAAGAGGCGATCACAGTCACCATAGAATCCACGTTAAAGGCATTTATCGAAAGCCGTGCGCGTGAAGGGGCCGCACTTGCCGCTGTCTTGTTACGATGTATTGAAGACATGGAAGCCATCGTATTGCGAATTACACCGCTACTGCCAACTGTTCTACAACAATTTCAACAAAAAGCAATTGCGCGCCTTGAAGAGGCGCTGGGCTTAGCTCTGAGCAATGCAGGTGGCAACACGACGCCAACGATTTCACGTGATGAAGTATTGGATAGAATTCGCCAGGAAGTCACCATGTACGGCATACGCATTGATGTCAACGAAGAACTGGCTCGACTATCCGGTCATTTAGCGGAAACGCGTCAAATCATACAAAAAGGTGGACAGGTCGGTAAACGCCTCGACTTCATGATGCAGGAATTAAATCGTGAAGCAAATACCTTAGGCTCAAAAGCCGCCCTCAAAGAACTCGCCGATGCGTCTATGGAATTAAAACTGTTAATTGAACAGATACGCGAACAAGTTCAAAACCTAGAATGATTTTAAAATGAAAATAGTTTTAAAAAATAATCCAGCAAGTAAATGGCCCGTTTCATTTTTTAGCGAGGTGCTATGAGCACGAATCCGATGACTTCCGGCAGTCTATTTTTGGTTTCCGCACCATCGGGTGCAGGCAAATCATCATTAGTTAATGCGCTATTAAAATTAGAACCAGATTTAAAATTATCAATTTCGTTTACGACAAGAGCACCACGTCCTGGCGAGCAAGACGGCAGAGAATATCACTTCATTACGGTTGAAGATTTCCTCAGCCGAAAAAATCATGACGAGTTTCTGGAATTCGCTGAAGTTCATGGCAATTATTACGGCACTTCCAAGATTTTAATTCAGGAAGCAATGCAAGCCGGCACCGACATTTTATTGGAAATCGATTGGCAAGGTGCGCGCCAAGTGAAAAAGCAATTTCCTGACGTGGCCAGCGTTTTCATTTTACCGCCTTCAGTGCAAGCGCTGAATGAACGTTTAAATAAGCGTGGACAAGACTCTCAAGAGGTCATTAGTAGACGAATTTTGGCTGCTGGCGGTGAAATCGCGCACGCGCCAGAGTTCGAATATGTTATCATCAACCAAGATTTTGAATTAGCTCTGTCAGAATTGAGTGCAATTGTGAAAGCCACACGTTGCCGCACCTCGCAACAATCAGTGCGCAATGCCGCACTCTTTGCCCAATTGGGCATATAAATCAATCATACGCTCTAAGGAAATAATATGGCACGCATTACCGTTGAAGACTCTTTGAAACAGATTCCAAATCGTTTTCAATTAACTTTATGTGCAACCTATCGCGCACGTCAGTTGCTGCAAGGTCACACGCCAAAAGTTGAAGCAAAAAACAAACCTACCGTGGTCGCATTACGTGAAATCGCGGAAGGCAAAATCGGCATTGAAATGCTGAAAAAAGTCCCATTCTAATTTCTGAATCGCGCGACTAACGTGAAACGGCTGGGAACCAAGTATGAATTTGCAAGACGACAAATCGCTCACCCCAGCCAACTCCGATGCCGTAGTTGCTGCTGCTTCTGCAGCTTCGTTGCAGATGTCTGAGAAATCGCCTGCAAAAAATACGCGCAACAAATTCAAATCCGAAACACACTCGACTGCTCCTCCGCATGCGAATGCGGTAGCGTCGATTACAGCACTCACTAACCGTCTCTCTGAATATCTATCACCCGTTGACTTAAAACAAGTCAAGGAAGCCTATCGTTTTTCAGACGAAATGCATTTGGGACAGGTACGTAAATCGGGTGAGCCTTACATTTCCCACCCTATCGCCGTCGCTGAGATTTGCGCCGAATGGAAGCTGGATGTGCAGGCCATCATGGCAGCTTTACTGCATGATGTGATGGAAGATCAAGACGTCAAAAAAGAAGAACTAATTCAACGTTTTGGCGCCCCCGTGGCGGCACTGGTAGATGGTCTTTCCAAATTAGAAAAAATCGAATTTCAAAGCCATATTGAAGCTCAGGCGGAAAATTTCCGTAAGATGTTGCTGGCAATGGCTCGTGATGTACGCGTGATCTTGGTAAAACTCGCGGATCGCTTGCACAATATGCGCACACTAGGTGTGATGTCACCTGAAAAACAAAGACGCATCGCCAGCGAAACCATGGAAGTCTATGTGCCAATTGCGCACCGACTTGGCCTGAACAATATTTATCGTGAATTGCAGGATCTGTCATTTGCCCATATTTACCCTTTACGCTATCGAACCTTGTCGAAAGCGATCAAAGCGGCGCGCGGCAACCGCCGCGAAGTGGTCAACAAAATTATGGCATCCGTCAAAACCACGTTGGCAGAGGCTGGATTAGAGGCACAAGTCGATGGTCGCGAAAAGACCTTGTACGGCATCTACTGCAAAATGCGCGATAAACAACTGAGCTTTTCTCAGGTATTAGATATCTACGGTTTCCGCATCGTCGTCGACAATTTTCAAAATAGTTATTTTGCGCTTGGCACTTTACATGCTTTATATAAGCCCATGCCGGGCAAATTCAAAGATTATATCGCCATCCCCAAATCAAATGGCTATCAGTCACTACACACAACATTGATTGGCCCTTACGGCACGCCAGTTGAGTTTCAAATTCGTACGCAAGATATGCATAGAGTTGCAGAGTCAGGTGTCGCTGCACATTGGTTATACAAGAATGAAGAAGGTAGCCTGACTGATTTACAGCAACGTACCCATGCATGGCTACAGTCCCTACTAGACATCCAAAAGCAGACAGGTGACTCTGCTGAGTTTTTGGAGCATGTTAAGGTCGATTTATTCCCAGATTCGGTTTACGTATTCACGCCAAAATCAAAAATCTTTGCCTTACCTCGTGGCGCGACTGCGCTTGATTTTGCCTACAATATTCACACCGATATCGGTGACCAAGCGATAGCTACCCGAATTAACAATGAGCCCGTACCGCTGCGAACAGAGTTAAAGAATGGCGATATTGTTGAGATTATTACCTCGCCAAATTCACGTCCTACACCAAATTGGCTAACCTATGTTCGCACCGGCAAAGCACGGTCAGCGATTCGTCATTATTTACGTACCATCAATCTGAATGAATCAACTGAACTAGGCAAACAATTACTGGCTCAAGCGCTCGTTTCCCTGCATTTGAATCCTGATTTACCGGAGTCCTTGGTAGACAAATTACTCAACGAATCGAGTGCAAATACATTAGAAGAAATCCACACTGATATTGGAATCGGTAAGCGCATGGCTGCGCTCGTAGCACGTCACATTCTGGATCTGGTCGAAAACGATTCACCGTCAATCCCATTCCAACACATTGGTGATGAGAAGCATAGCAAGCCCGACCCAGTGATCATTTATGGTAGCGAAGGCATTTCTGTACAATTGTCGCCCTGCTGTTTACCTATTCCAGGCGATAGCATCGTTGGACAGTTGAAGCGCGACCAAGGATTAGTTGTCCATAGCAGCGACTGCACGAATGCCAAGCGCATGCAAGTCAAGGAACCAGATCGTTGGATTGATGTTACTTGGGGTGAAGATCTCAATCGCCGCTTTGATTGCCGCATCTCTGTCATCGTCAATAATGAACGTGGTGCCTTAGCGCGTATCGCAGCAGAAATTGGCGAAGCTGATGCGAATATCAGTCACGTGAATATGGAAGATGGCGAATCAAAAGACATGACCAAGATCCATTTCACAATTCAAGTTGATGGCCGCATTCACTTAGCGCGCATCATTCGCAATGTAAAACACCTCAATGGTGTCAGCAAAATTCATCGCGAATATACGACATAAACAGCGTCTCTAACTTTGTGGATACTGCACATCCAGTATCGTCAACTCGTCGACACCATGCGGCGTCTTTAAACTGACCGTATCCCCTACCCTCGCCTTAGTCAGGGCACGTGCAACTGGCGCGATCCAGCTGATTTTCCCGTTCAAGGGATCAAATTCATCCACGCCTACGATGCGTATCGTGGTGACATCACCATCTTGATTTTCGTATTCAACTATTGCACCAAAAAATACTTGATCAGAACCAAAATGCACGGTCGGATCTACAATTTCAGCCAAGTCTAAACGCTTCGTCAAAAACCGGATACGACGATCAATTTCACGCAAACGTCGCTTACCATAAATATAATCACCATTCTCCGAGCGATCGCCGTTTGACGCAGCCCACGAAACGATTTTCACCACTTCCGGCCGGTCGTTATCAATCAGATTTAAAAGCTCGGTTTTCATACGATGATGCCCTTCTGGTGTCAGATAATTCTTTACACCAGGAGGAATTGGCGGCGCACCAAATTCTTCCTCATCATCCTGATCAATTTCTTTTACAAATGCTTTACTCACGAAATCGCTTTCCAATTCATTGTCATTTTTCTGTGGACTTACCACATGGTCTCAGCGTCGATTTTACCTTGTTCTTCAATTGAACTTCCCCAAATAAAAATAATCGGTCTTTCAACCCAGAATTTCCACTAGGATTTCAGATGATGGTGGATGCACTTTTCGAGGCAGTTTTTACGTGAATGAGGCGAAAATAGCTAGCTATTTTCAACGAAGAACGAAAAAAATGACCGAAAATGCGCCGCCAGCGCTCAAATAGCGTCGAAGACGCGCCTAATGGAAAATCTGGGTTCAACGCGCTTTATTTCCTTGATGCATCATGCAATAATGCCTAGAACTACCTAAGTGATACCCAATAGCCAGGAAAGATTTTTGCATGACCCAGAATGCCCGCATTAAATTACTGATCGTTGATCCACATTCTGTTGTACGTGCTGGCATCCGCTACTTTATCCGAGACAACGACGATATTGCCATCGTCGGTGAGGTCATTAATGGTCAGGATGCTATACGTCTTGCGCGTCAGATCGAAGTCACCATCATGCTAATAGAAATCGCGCTCAATGATAGAAATGGCATGGATGTCATTAAACAAATAAAGCGAGAATTCCCTGACATTGGCATTATTGTTTTCTCATCTCACAGGGAAGATCAATATGCAATCCGCGCCTTAAAAGCTGGCGCATCTGGGTTTCTCAACAAACAATGCTCGCAAAAAGAGCTGCTTTTAGCGATACAACAAGTTTCTTCAGGTCTCAAATTCATCAGTCCGGAATTGGCACAGGAGATGGCAAATAATCTGAATAACGAACATGCTAGCGAACCCCATAAACTACTCTCTGATCGCGAATATCAAACCATGATGATGATCGCATCAGGAAAGAGTGTTAGTGATATTGCCAAAGAGTTGTCTTTATCGGTTAAGACCATTAGCGAATATCGCTCACGC
This sequence comes from uncultured Undibacterium sp., assembly GCA_963511665.1. Lineage (GTDB taxonomy): Bacteria > Pseudomonadota > Gammaproteobacteria > Burkholderiales > Burkholderiaceae_D > Undibacterium. The sequence continues at coordinate 24,836 of CAUPKC010000038.1, read as the reverse complement.
ATCTTGATAAAGATGAGATTACGCCACAATGCTGAATTAACGCATTATGCAATTAAGAACGAACTGGTAGAATAAAATATTCAGCTACGCTAAGCGAGCAAACTTAGCTGCACCTTGTCGAAAGAGTGTCATGTCACAAAAGTCAAACAACAGCACACCAAAAACGCCGACCGACATTGCTCGTGAGACTTTTAAGCGTCTGGCAGTAGATCGTATTGCGCCAACACCCGATGCTTATCGCAAGTTGTATGTTGAAATTTCTGGCGTAGATGACGCAGAACCGGTAAAAGTCGAAATCCCTCCGCCGCGCTCAATCGACGACTTGATGCCGAGCGAGGCGGAGAGTCTACTCAGCACTTTCGCCAAATCTTTACAAAAATCCAGCGGTGATTTGGCCAATTATGGACATCGTCTAGCGCGCGCTTTAAAAGGAAAAGATTGGGAAGATTATGCTAAAGGCTTGAACGAATTAGCCAGCAAGGTCAACACGAAACCCAACAATAACTTAGTTGACCCAATCGCGCAGTTACCTGCCGCAGTCAATGCGCTGCCAAAACGCATTTCTTTGGTTGATGACGAGCCAGAAGAAAATGTTCGCGAAAATGTACTCAAAGATTTGCTGTTCAGAACGCTGAGCATGGCAGTAACGTCACTACTCAAACCAAATCCAGCTCTTTCGGCAGAGTCAGAATCAATCGCTGGTGCAGTTAAACTAGCAAACAACGAAGCCGACCTCAATGGCATCAGCGCTAGGCTCAAACAGCTATGCTTTCAGATTGAGTTAAAAAGTGGTGACACCGCCGAACAACAAGAACTCCTATTACGCCTGTTTGCTCTACTATTAGAGAACGTCAGAGAATTATTAGATGATGATAACTGGTTGCGTGGGCAAATTGAGGTGGTGCAAAACCTGATTTCAGGACCAATCGATCATCGTGCATTGCAAGAGGCAACTCGCAGCCTCAAAGACGTGATCTACAAGCAAGGTGCGCTCAAACACAGCTTGGCAGAATCCAAAACCTCTGTAAAAAATATGATGGCGGCGTTCATCGACCGCCTTGATGTAATGACGAGTACGACCACCAATTATCAAGAAAAAATCAGCGGTTATTCAAAAGAAATCAGCCACACCAAAAATACCGCAGAAGTAGAAAAAATCATTATCGAAATTTTGAGCGAAACCCAAACGATACAATCCGAAGCCAGTCGCTCACAACAGATCATGATGGCTGCGCAAAAGGAAGTTAAAGAAGCTGAAATCCGCATCAAAGAACTAGAAGATAAGCTTGCGCAACTGAGTGAATTAGTACGTGAAGATCAACTGACCGGCAGCCTCAATCGTCGCGGACTCGATGATATTTTTGAGCGAGAAGCGGATCGTGCAGATCGGCGCGGCACCTCTTTATGTGCCGCAATGTTAGACCTAGATAACTTTAAAAAACTCAACGATACCCATGGTCATGCTGCAGGTGACGAGGCTCTGATTCATGTCGTCAGAATCGTGAAGCAAACTCTGCGCTCTATTGATGCTATTGCCCGCTACGGCGGCGAAGAATTTTTGATCGTCATGCCAGAAACTAGCTTAGACGAAGCGGCAAAAGCCATGACGCGCGTGCAACGCGAACTAACCACGCATTTTTTCACCGCTAACGATCAACGTTTATTCATTACATTTAGTGCAGGCGTCGCTCTGCGTACACCGCACGAGGCGCAAGACTCTGTGATCAAACGCGCGGACAAAGCAATGTATGAGGCGAAGAAAACGGGGAAAAATCGCGTGATTGTTGCAAAGTAAAGGGCTAAGAAAGCCACTTCTAAACGAGGAATAAAATAGCCATATCTGAAAGACTGCGCGGTATTATGCGCAAAAACTGTGCTGCGATTTCTTCACTAATACAATTAAAAACTACGCCTCCAACCATCGGGATTCAATGTTTGGAGGCGTCATTCTTTTAAATGCATTTGCTTACGTCAAGCGTTCAAAAAACTATGAAGCGAATGTTAAAACTCTTCCCAGTCTTGGTCTGATGCTGTCGGCTTGCTAGCCTTAGATGCGCTTGAACTATCATTTGCCAAGGTTTTTACTGGCGCTTTCTTGGCAGCGGGCTTACGTGCGGAAGCGGGTTTGGGCGAACTGACCGCCATTGGAGAAGACGAATACTGCTTTGGTTTATCGTCACCGCTGAGTTTGAAAATACTGACCGCCTGGTTCAGATTATTTGCTTGATCTTGCATACTACCCGCTGCAGCGGCCGCCTCCTCGACTAGGGCGGCATTTTGCTGAACCGCCTCATCCATTTTGGAAATTGCGATATTGACCTGCGCGATACCATCACTTTGCTCAACGCTGGCAGCAGTAATTTCAGCCATAATATCTGCCACACCTTTAATCGATACAACGATTTCATCCATCGTATGTCCTGCATCATCGACCAAGCGTGAGCCCGTATCGACTTTATTGACGGAATCATTGATTAGCTCTTTGATTTCTTTAGCAGCACTCGCAGAACGTTGCGCCAAACTTCGAACTTCAGAAGCAACCACCGCAAAACCGCGCCCTTGCTCACCAGCACGTGCCGCTTCTACTGCCGCATTCAATGCCAAAATATTGGTTTGGAAAGCGATACCGTCAATCACGCCAATAATATCGACAATTTTCTTAGAGCTATCTTTGATTGAGTTCATGGTGTGTACGACATCACCAACGACTTGACCACCCTTACTTGCCACGCCTGAAGCCTTCAGGGCCAGAGTATTTGCCTGACGAGCATTATCTGCATTTTGCTGAACTGTCGAGGTTAATTCCTCCATTGAAGACGCAGTTTCTTCTAGACTAGCTGCCTGATTTTCAGTCCTAGCAGACAGATCCATATTACCCGTTGCTATTTCGCCTGAAGACACAGCGATAGAGGAGCTGCCTTGGCGTACGATGGTGACTGTTTGCACCAAATTCTGACGCATGTTTTCCAAGCCCGTCAGCAACTGCCCCATTTCATCATTCGATTTTGCTTTGATCTGATTGGAAAGATCGCCGTTACCAATCGCATCAAACTGATTCAAGACAAAATGCAAAGGATGCGAAATCGCCGCAAGTAGATAATATGCCGAAACAGATACCGCAATCAAACCTGCAAGTACACCAATGAGATCAACCCACATAAACACTTTGTAAGCTTGCTGATTTTCTTGCCACATTTTCTCAGCAGATTTCATTTGAAAACCATTCAAACCTTCCATCTTGTCTGAATAGCTACGGAATAAGTCAGGAACCACCTGCATATTCAAACGATCCGCCTCAACAGTATTCTGAGCCTTCAGCGCTGCTAGCATCGGCAAAAACCCATCTTTTATGAACTTTTCACGCGCCACCACAACTTCTTGAGCAATTTTTTTCTCGTCTTCTCCAGCGGGCAACGCCACATACTTTTTCCAAACATTGTCTGACTTCTGCAAAAAATCCTCGACACGTTTGATGTTCACTTCATTGTCGCTAGCTTCTGGATGAGCGATGGAGCGAGCAATCGCAGTACGGGCTCTCAATAAGTTGATACGAGACTCACTCAATGCTTCCAAAGATGGCAACTGATTTGTGAATAATTCTGTAATAGTCGCATTACTGTTACGCACACCGAATAATCCCATCGCACCACCAACCGCCAGCATAATGCCCATAAAGGCCATTGTGGCAATCAACCTGAACTTGATTGTGACATTAAACATATATTTGACTCCGACTGAATTTTCTATAAGGTGGGGAAGTTTTTACAACAGAACTTAGAAAATAATACAGTTGCCCAAATTCAATATTGATTTTGCACAATACAAGTATAGTTAGGTTTAGATGAATCGTGAAGAAATAATGCTGACTATTGATCAAATAGGCAAAAAAATGACGAAAAAAAACCCAACCAGAGGTTGGGTTTTTTAAGCGACTTTTGCAAGCCATCAAAACTATCAAATTAGATAGCTTGGATGTTAGATGCTTGTTTGCCTTTTGGGCCAGTTGTCACGTCGAAAGAAACGCGTTGGTTTTCTTTCAAAGATTTGAAGCCTGCTGATACGATTGCTGAGAAATGTGCGAACAAATCTTCGCCGCCTTCGTCAGGTGTAATGAAACCAAAACCTTTAGAATCATTGAACCATTTTACAATACCTGTTGCCATTACAATTTCCTATTTCAGTTAATGTGGGCATGTGCCCGATAGATCGTTTCAACCAAGCAAGAAATAACAGACTGATACTGCACTGCTACCTCGAATCTCAACGATGGGCACGATTATACGCATAATTTCTTAATAAAGTAAATTTTAAATTGAAAGCACGGAAATTCGTTGCATTTTGGCATTTTTTCGATAATTTAATTATCGAAAAGACATTCAATACTGCGCTGCCTATCGATTCACCTCCCAATTATCTTCTTTATTCACGACACAGCAAATGCAACGTCAGATGCTACAGTTCACTACTCAATACTAGACCGTCCAAACTCAAATTGCTTAAAGGCTTAGCGACGCAAGGGAGAATACTTCCTTCAGATTTTTCGTCAAAACTCAAGCCTGGCCATTCGACTGTGTATTCAACACTGCCGCTTTTCAGATGACACAAACAAGTTCGACATGTCCCGTTTCTGCAAGAGTTGGCCAATACCAAGCCCACCTTCAATGCAGCAGCAAGCAAGGTTTCATCAGCGCCGCAGAGAAATTCTTTATCGCATTGAGGCAAATAGATTTTGAAAACAGCGTTTCGCATACAGCCAGTGGTTCCGATAAAAACTAAACGACTTTTTGCAGACGCATCGCGATACTCATGTCGCCCGCAAGTTTCAGTTGGCCGCTCATAAAACCGCTAACAGGATTAAGTTGGCCCGCTAACAAAGCGACTAAATCTTCCAGTGATAGGCTCACGGTACAGCTCGCTTCCCTATCCTGATTATCGACTACATGTGGGTTGAGCAAAGCATTCACAAAAATAAGACCATCAGCACCACAATCAAATTTCAAGGTCGCATTCAGACTGCTGTTTTGGCCTAATTTATCGCGAATTTTTTCCGTACAAGTTTGTAAATCCATCATCATCTATTTATCAAAATTTATTTCAATACGCAGGTCAGCATCCAAAAAAACTCATTACGACTGACACGAATATCCCGTGCTATTGCCGCAAATTTCTTCTTCAAATAACTATCGGTCGGAAAGTTTTTTATGACCTCGACACGGCTACCATCAGGCAACTCGCGAATTTGGTAAGTGTTTCCATCACTATCAGTGCGTGCTATCGGACGCGTAAAATCTTCGACGACATTATCATCAATCAAAACCAACAAACCACCAGATCCCAAGGCTTTGCATATATTTGTCATCGCGGAATTGTATTCATCGCGGCGTATATGTGACCACATACCCCCTGCAAAACAGGCAGTAAATTTTCTACCCTCAGGTAATTTTAGGTCATGCCAATCGGCGATCGCAAATTCTACTTTTCCATCAGGATAATCATGATCTTGTGCAAGATCTAACATAGCTTCGTTCACATCTGTCGCCAAAATCGACTTCGCGGCATCAGCAAAATGTTGCGTCCAATAACCTGAGCCACAACCTAACTCCAGCACGTCATGATTCGCCAAAGCTTCACTAATATGCTCAGCTGCCGCATAAGCATCTTCCTCTAAATCTGGTTCTTGATATTTTTCATCAAAGATCTCAGCGCAGTGCGCATAATAATCAGCTAGTGCTTCACGCTTCATTTCATTCTTTCTCTTATTGACTTCACTCTTCTGAAGTCGTTATTTCTAAATTTTTTGTCCGATGTGCTTAAATCGACATCGGGTCACAAATCGTAATTGTCTTTACCGCCCTGCATCACCTGATCAATTAATTTGCGATTCATCGTCGGTGACAGCATTTCGATAAAAGTGTACATATAAGTACGCAAGTAAGCGCCCTGCCTTACCGCGACCCGCGAGACATTCATGCCGAACAACTGGCCTACGGGGATTGCGCGTAAATTCACATCACGCTCGGCATCAAACGCCATGCCTGCAATGATGCCAACGCCCATGCCCAACTCGACATATGTCTTAATCACATCCGCATCTATCGCTTCTAGCAGCACATCGGGCTTCAACTGACGCACATCAAAGGCATGGTCAATTTTACTGCGACCAGCAAATGCAGCGTCGTAGGTAATCAAGGGATAGCGGGCAATATCTTCAAGGGTGATTCCCTTCAATTTAAGCAGAGGATGATCTGGCGCGACTACCACCACATGTTCCCACTGATAACAAGGCATAGACACCAAACCATCAATACTGGTTATCGCCTCGGTCGCAATCGCAATATCCGCCTGATCACGCATCACCATTTCTGCAATTTGTTTCGGGCTACCTTGAAGCAAAGACAAACGCACTTTAGGATACTTTTGCATGAAAGCCTGCACGATCTTAGGCAAGGCATAGCGTGCCTGTGTGTGCGTGGTAGCGATGGTAAAACTACCGCTATCTTGCGCCGCGAATTCTTTACCGATGCGCTTTAAGCCATCAATTTCTTGCATGATCATCTCAACCGACTTCAGCACCGCCCGACCAGGTTCGGTCAAGCCACGAATACGTTTGCCGTGACGGGCAAAGATGTCGACACCCAACTCCTCCTCAAGTTCGATGATCGCCTTTGAAACACCAGGCTGCGAAGTGAATAAGGCTTTGGCCGCTTCTGTAAGGTTGAAGTTCTGTCTGACTGCTTCGCGAACGAAACGCAATTGATGGAGATTCATGCAGGATCCTAGAGTCAGAGTAAAGTTTTTTATCGATGTAGCGCTTTATCGAAGTAGTTCTATATCGGTATAAAGCACTATTTCTTTATATGATAAAAATTAACTTTACTCAGTTTATATAACTCCAGCAGTATATAGACTCAGACTATGAATTTCTAGAAAAAATCAAAATTCATCGTTAAAACCCGCGAATCTTTAGTTTTTACTGTATTCGACCACGCTTTGTTCAATTGCGCCAAAAATCGATTTACCGTTCTTATCCAACATCTCTATACGAATTTTGTCACCAAATTTCATAAATTCTGTGCTTGCCTCACCATTTGCTATCATTTCGAGGGCTCGTTTTTCTGCAATACAGCTATAGCCCTTCTTCGGATCTTTATTCGACACCGTGCCAGAGCCTATGATCGTACCCGCGCGCGCATTCCTCGTTTTACACAAATGAGTAATCAATTGTGCAAAAGAAAATACCATATCCACACCTGCATTCGGTTGCCCGACCAGCGTGTCATTCCAGGTTGAACGTAGTGCTAAATGCACTTTGCCGTCTTTCCAGGCCTCCCCTAATTCGTCTGGCGTTATCGCCACTGGCGAGAAACTAGACGCAGGTTTAGATTGAAAAAAGCCAAAGCCTTTTGCTAACTCCGCTGGAATCAGGTTACGCAAAGAAACATCATTCACCAACATCAATAAGCGAATATGCTCTTGGGCATGCTGCACCTTAACGCCCATAGGCACGTCATCGGTCACCACCGCGATTTCACTTTCGAAATCGATACCCCATTCCTCAAAAAGTAAAGCGATATCGTCCATAGGGCCAATAAAATCATCACTCCCGCCTTGGTACATCAAGGGATCATGCCAAAAGCTTTCAGGCATCTCAGCGTTACGTGCTTTTCTCACTAATTCGACATGATTGACATACGATGAACCATCCGCCCATTGATAGGCACGTGGCAACGGTGCCATGCATTTTTGTGGGTCAAAATCAAAACTATTAATACCTCTTCCAGCGTTCAAACGTTCGTACACTTCGTCGAGCTGCGGAGCGATGAAACTCCAATCATCCAAAGCGTGCTGTAGCGTCACAGCGATGCCGTCTGCAATTTGCGCTGTTTTCAAATCGCGCGAGACAACAATTAGCTGTCCATCGCGAGTTCCATCCTTCAGTGTCGCTAATTTCATATTCTTTTGTATTATTGAGTTAGAAGTTAATAAATTATCCGCCGAATTAGTGATGCAAAACCTTAAGGTGCACATTGTACCGTGCAGCTACTGTTGGATTTTCATGCGCACTGTAATAATTTATTCTTAGAAATAAATGAGTCTGTGTATTATCGATAGTGTGTGGAATTGTTCCAATGAAATCAAGCATCAAATACTAAGGCTGCTCACCGCCATAGATAGTGACGTTTTTGAAAATCGCTGAGCTTAAGGAGTAAGAAAATGCATTTGAATTCCATCATGATTCGGACTCGTCTGTGGCTAGGCTTCGGCACCTTATTGGCGATTATGTTGTTATTGGCAATGTTTAATGCGACGCGTTTAAGCTCGCTTGACAGTCAAAACGAAAAGATGCTCGATCAAAATGTCAGCAGTCTCGAAAACGCCTTAGAAGTCGCACGCCTCATGCAGGAAAATGGACGACGTGTTTCGGCCTTGTTTCTCACTCGCGATCAAAATTTGCGCATGGAGCAGTACCAGGCCATTGATCTCAATAAAAAAAACATTGGCCAGCTTCTTGAGAAAATTGCAAAACAAGCCGACACACCAGAAAAGAAAAATTAATTGAAACTGCAACCAAGTCACGCGTTGCTTTTGTAGCGTCATTTGTACAGGCCGCAGATGCATTAGAATTGGATGACATTGAAGCCGCCGAAAATCTAATGAATACCATCGTTTTTCCAGCGCTAACAAAAGCAACGACTGACATGAAAGCATTGGTTGATTTTGAAAAGAGTCAAATGAATGAAGAAAGAATCTCAATTAAAAGTGATGTCAGTTTCTCCATCAAATTGATGATCGTGTCTGGATTAATCGCAGCGGCGATCTGCGCATTGCTGGCATATTGGATTACACACTCAATCACGACACCTCTCAATGAAGCAATTCAAGTAGCGACGAAAGTCGCCAACGGCGATTTAACTGCCAACATAGAAAAACGGGCGACAGACGAGACCGGCATATTACTAACGGCGTTGGCTCACATGAATCAAAATTTAGTCCAAACGATACAGCAGGTCAACTTTAGCGCGGAAACCATCGCGACCGCCTCTGGTCAAATTGCAGCTGGCAATGCAGACTTATCATCGCGCACCGAGTCACAAGCAAGCTCCCTCGAAGAAACAGCATCTTCAATGGAAGAATTGACCTCGACCGTCAAACAAAATGCAGATAACGCACGACAAGCCAATTCACTCGCATTGAAGGCATCAGATGTAGCCAGCAGAGGTGGCCAAGTCGTCGGCAATGTTGTCCACACCATGAATTCGATTAAAGATAGTTCGAAAAAAATTGTCGACATTATTGGCGTTATTGATGGCATCGCTTTTCAAACCAATATTTTGGCGCTCAATGCGGCAGTAGAAGCGGCACGAGCCGGCGAACAAGGTCGAGGCTTTGCGGTAGTTGCCTCTGAGGTTCGCAGCCTGGCACAGCGCTCTGCTAGCGCAGCGAAGGAAATTAAGGAACTCATCAATGACTCTGTGTCTAAAGTCGATGTGGGCGCTCAATTGGTTGACGATGCGGGAAAGACCATGGGCGAAATAGTCGCCTCGGTGAAATATGTTGCCGATATCATGGCAGAAATTACTGCCGCCAGCCAGGAGCAAAGTGCTGGTATTGAAGAAGTTAATTTAGCGATAACCCAGATTGATGAAATAACACAGCAAAACGCAGCGTTGGTAGAACAAGCAGCGGCAGCGGCCGAGAGCATGCAGGAACAAGCACATTCCTTATCACAAGCGGTGGCTTTTTTTCAGTTGCATCCTGCGCAGTCTAAAGCTGCAAAATCAGCACGAAACCTATTATCACATCAGACTTAACCACCCGTTCATATCGATAGCGAGCCGCCCAATTGTCTACTGAAATTATTTTTGAAACCGCACGCTTAAGCATCAGAACTTTAGATTTAAGCGATGCTGCTTTTTATCTAGAACTTGTGAACGATCCTGGCTTTATTAAGAACATACGCGATAAAGGCATACGCAGTGTTACCGAAGCAGAACAGGCGATACAAACCGCGCATCGAGATGTCCATGAGAAATTAGGCTTTAGCTTATATCTTGTTGAACGCAAAGAAGATGGAGCGTCAATCGGGCTATGTGGTTTTGTGCAGCGTGAAGATTTGCCGGGAATTGATATCGGTTATGCCTACTTGCCACAATACGCTCGCCAGGCTTACGCATTAGAAGCCAATCTCGGCCTGCTTCATTACGCAAAAAACACCTTAAAATTAGAGCAGTTATTCGCCATCGTCTCTCCGCACAATCTGGCATCGACCAATCTTCTTGAAAAAATAGGTTTTCAATTGCAAGAAACGATACCCTGGAAAGAAGGTGGCGAAGTCAAATTATTCAGGCGTTCACTTTTAGAATCACTGCCCGATTTTCAAATTTGAACTTAGGGTGTATTGACCTCGCATCAATTACAAAAATCGATCTAAAATTTTGCGACTATGTTTATCAATTTCAAACATATTCCGGATCAGAAAATGTATCCCGTGATTATCTGCAATCAACAAAGAATCTTTGCCTATACGACGAATATCTTCGTCGCCTTTCAAAACAAAATGAGTATCGCCTCTATCCGTCTTTACGTGCCAGGTACAAGGCGTGGCGAAACTAGTGACGCTGACAATTTGCGAAATTTCAGGCATAAACTCACGGCCCTCTAACTCCTCATCGATGAGCTCACGAATTGCAGTTGGCAAATCAGATAAGTGATCTATCCACGCCACTTCTGCACCGTTCTCTTTAACCAAAGAAATCCCCGCATCCGGTGATTGAATCGGAAAAGCACGTACCGGACGCACATCAACGTGATCTGCGCCTTCGACATCGGTCAATACCAATTGACGAAAATTATTGCGTCGCAATTGAAATGTCGTCGTCATCTTATTCACCTCCCACAGCGAGCGCTGCAGCATTACGTGCCTGCGCTTCATACAATTTAAAATACGCGCCATGCTTAGCCATCAATTCATCATGACTACCGACTTCCACCACTTCACCTCGATCTAACACGACCAGACGATCCGCTTTATGCAGGGTGGAAAGGCGATGCGCAATCGCTATCGTGGTGCGGCCTTTGACCAAATTATCCAGCGCTTTCTGAATTTCTTTTTCAGTTTCTGAATCCACTGATGAAGTTGCTTCATCCATAATCAGAATTCGTGGATCAATCAATAAGGCACGCGCAATTGAAATCCGTTGGCGCTCACCACCGGATAAACCTTGACCACGTTCGCCAACCATAGAATCGTAACCTTGCGGCAAACGCAAAATAAATTCATGTGCATGTGCCGCACGTGCCGAGGCAATAATTTCTTCACGCGTCGCGTTCGGCTTACCATAAGCAATATTGTCGGCAATTGTTCCAAAAAATAAGAAGGGTTCTTGCAAAACGAGACCAATATTACTGCGATAATCCGCGACCGCAAAAGAACGTATATCCACGCCATCGAGCAAAATCGCGCCCTCCGCCACATCGTAAAAACGGCAAATCAAGTTGACCAAGGTGCTCTTACCTGAGCCACTATGACCAACTAAACCTATCATCTCGCCCGGTTGAATATTCAAACTAACGCCACGATTAACAGCGCGATTACCATAACGGAAACCCACTTCGCGCAACTCAATCTGACCTTTCACTTCTTTGATTTTAACGGGATTCTGTGGCTCTGGAACGCTGGAGACATGATCAAGAATATCGAAGATACGTTTTGCTGCCGAAGCCGATTTTTGAGTTACAGAGACGATGCGACTCATGGAATCAATGCGACCATAGAAATTACTAATAAACGCTACGGCAGAAACCAAAGCACCCACCGTAATTTCGTTATGTGACACCTGCCAGATACCGAAACCCCAAACAACCAAAATACCAATATCAGTCAAAAAAGAAACGATAGGTGAAAATAAAGACCAGACTTTATTTAACTTATCGTTGACTGCTAGGTTATGTTTATTCGCATCACGAAAACGCGTTGCCTCCCTTTGCTCTTGCGCAAAAGCTTTGACCACACGAATACCAGGAATCGTATCGGCAAGTACATTGGTTACCTCGCCCCAAACCCTATCGATTTTTTCGAAGCCAGTGCGCAAACGATCACGTACCAAATGAATCGCCCAAGCAATCAAAGGCAAAGGCAGCAAAGTTACCAAGGCTAACTTTGTATTGATTTGCAATAGAAAAATTGCGGTCATAATAAACATCAACACATCGGTGGCAAAATCTAGTAAGTGCAAAGACAAGTAAACACAAATTCGGTCACTTTCACTACCAATACGCGACATCAAGTCGCCAGTTCGCTTACTACCAAAATATTCGAGCGAGAGTTTCAGTAAATGCTCATAAGTCGCCGTGCGCAGATCTGCACCAATACGCTCCGACACCAAGGCCAAAATATAGGTTTTACCCCAACTCAATAACCATGCCAACACAGCTGCACCGAATAATCCACCTATGTAAGTTGCGACCAAAGCAGGATCTACATGCTGACCGTTTTGGTAAGGAATTAAGACTTCATCGGTGAGTGGCTTGGTTAAATAGCGCGGGATCATATGCGCTGCCGTACCCAAAAGCATCAAGGTAAAACCGATCGCCAATGAAACTTTGTAAGGACGTGCAAAACGCCACAAGCGGAACAAAGTCCAGGTCGACGGTGGCGTATGAATGACTTTGGTGCAAACCGGACATTCTTCTTGCTCAGGTTCCAAGACTGCTTTGCAAGTAGGGCAGATATTTTCTTCAACACGTTCTGGGGTTTTGCCTGTGATATGGGCTTCCAATTGTTCGCGGAAGCTATCCATCAGACGAATAACTAGTAAATTCTGTCCCAAAGTAAAACGCCAATGTGCCAATAATTGCGCATCATCAAATAATTCCAAATGCCCCACGCCAGCGTGGTCATGATGACGTATTTGCAAGCCTTCGGCGTACGACCACGAAGTCCAGTTTTGCGCGTTGTGCGCTTTTGACAGCAAGCGTTGATTAGTAACGACGATTAAACCCTGTTCAAACCTGAGCTTGGCGTCAAGATCAGTTTCAACCGCATTTAATATTGTTTCATCTTGCCTTAATTGCAAACTCAATTCTTGCGCCCACGCCTGCGGCAAATTGGCAACTGAATTAGCAATGTTCAATGTTGCTGTTGGTGATGTTGTCATCGTCAAACAAACTCCCGGGAGGCGCTTTCTGGCACAAATCGAAAACGCGAGAAAAAATTAAAAAACCGTATTTTTTTGTTATTCACACATAAATTTGCGCGTCAATCATAGACAAAATCCAATAAAACTTTAGGAGAATGCATCATGCTGTATGACTGAAACGACAAATTACGGTATTCTGTCGAAAGGGACACTAGATCATGGAGAATACCTACTTTCGTGTTTGGTAAGAAGTATACCAGCAAGCTTTCGAGAGATAATTTCAAATTTGCTTAATTTAACACTGCTTGCCAGCTGCTTGTCGGCTGAAACGACTTTAATTGCGTTAATACCTGATCTCAAAAAGATTGACTTCCAAAAAATTAAAGCGAATAGCGACTTCACTATTCAATAATAAATTGACATTCATGACTACAAAAAAGAAAGACATCACTCCGCTGCGTACGACTCATCTGCGCGGACCGAACATTTGGACTTATCGCCCCGTCATCGAAGTTTGGCTAGATATTGGGGAATTCGAAGAACTCCCCTCCAACAAACTCCCCGGCCTATATGAACGCCTGACAGCGCGCCTGCCTGGTCTACTACAACATCGCTGCGGTGTCGGTGAAGTAGGTGGTTTTCTGGAGCGCCTCAAAGAAGGTACTTGGGTCGGCCATATCTTAGAGCATGTAGTCCTAGAGCTGCAAAATATGGCCGGTATGCGTACTGGATTTGGTCAAACCCGCTCTACTCATGTCGATGGCGTGTACAAAATGGCTTTCCGCACTCGACAAGCGCAAGTAGGCAAGGCGGCGCTAAGTATGGGGCGTGATCTCTTAATGGCTTTAATTGAGGATCAAAGCTACGATTTTGATGTAGAACTTCTCAAATTACGCGACATGGTCGATGATTTATGTTTAGGCCCCAGTACCGCACATATCGTCGATGCCGCAACTGACCGCAATATCCCCTCTATCCGTTTAACTGAAGGCAATCTGGTGCAACTGGGTCACGGTGCAGCACAGCGCCGCATCTGGACAGCAGAAACTGACCGTACCAGCGCTATTGCAGAAAGCATCGCAAGTGACAAGGACATGACCAAGTCGCTTTTAAAAGCTTGCGGTGTCCCAGTACCAGAAGGCAGCTTGGTGCGCAGTGCAGAAGAAGCTTGGGAAGAAGCGCAGGATATTGGACTGCCGGTCGTCATCAAACCCTACGATGGCAATCATGGCCGTGGCGTGACTTTAAATCTGATGACCGAGTCAGAAGTCATCGCTGCCTATGAGCTGGCTGCACGCAAGGGCGACAGCAAAAGCGTGATTGTTGAACGTTACATTACAGGCAATGAGCATCGCCTACTCGTAGTTGGCAATGAATTAGTCGCCGCAGCTAAAGGCGAATCACTTTGGATCACCGGCGATGGCAAATCAAGTATCAAAGAATTAGTTGCCCATCAAATCAATATCGATCCACGTCGTGGCGAAACGGAAGAGTTTCCATTAGGCTTAATCAAGCCTGATGAGAGCGCTGAAATCATTTTAGAACTCAAGCGCCAAGGCATGGATGCAGAAGCTGTGCCAGCAGACAAACAAAAAGTTTTGATTCAACACAATGGCAATGTCGCGATTGACGTGACTGATGAAGTTCATCCCGAAATTGCCCGCATCGCAGCCTTAGCGACGCGCATCATTGGACTCGACATTGCTGGCATTGATTTGGTTTGCGAAGACATCTCACAACCGCTAGAACAACAACGTGGTGCCATTATCGAAGTTAATGCCAGCCCTGGCTTGCTATCACATCTAAAACCTGCCGTTGGCAAACCGCGCGATATAGGCTCGGCCATCATCAAGCATTTGTTTGGCCCTGTCGATAATGGTCGCATTCCTATCGTTGGCGTGGCGGGCAGTAAGGGAACTAGTTTAATTTCACGCTTGGTTTCTAGTATGTTGAGTATCAGCGGCAAATACTCCGGTGTTGCTTGCGCAGATGGCCTCTTTCTGGATCAACGTCAGGTAGTTAAAACCGACTGCACCTCTTGGGATGCGGGGCAGCGTCTGCTCTTGAATCGCAATGTGCAAACCGCTGTTTTTGAAACTAACGCTAAACGTATTTTGGCGGATGGCTTAGCTTACGATAAATGTACAGTAGGTGTTGTGACTGATTTGGACGGCATAGAAAATCTATCTGATTTCTACCTGACAGAAGCGGAACAAATGTTCAAGGTCATGCGTTCACAAATTGACGTGATTTTGCCACATGGCTGCGCAGTCATCAATGCTGACATCGACCAAGCTGAGGACTTGGCAGAATTGTCCGACGGCGATGTCATTTACTATGCCAAGTCAAATGAAAATGCGGCTTTAAGCAAGCATTTAACAAACGGAAAACGTGCAGTATTCATACGTGATGAATGCATTGTAATGGCGACAGGTAAAGAAGAGCTCAATTTACTCGCAATGTCATCGCTCAAAGCCAGCAAAGCAGAACAACCGGAAGCGATCATGGCGGCCATTGCGGCAGCTTGGGCTTTGGATATTGCACCCGATTTGATCGTTGCTGCTTTGCGTAATTTCGATTCGAATCCGCCGAAAAAACAATATTAAAACCATGGCTGAAACGTTGCAGCTTTCAATCAGGTTAAAGCGATGCGACTAGGCAGAATCAACATAGTAGACATTTTGGCGTTTGCGCCGTAGATAGGATAAAGGTTTATGGAAGTTTCACGAATCAGGGCTTTACGTGGCCCTAACCTCTGGAGTCATCACACCGCGGTTGAAGCGATAGTACGCTGTACACCAGAGGAATTATCGATCAATGAAATCCCCAATTTTGAAGCGCGCTTGCGTGCCCTATTCCCAGAAATTGGCCCCTTGCAAGCGACGGGTCATGATGATGCAATACCCTTGGCGCGCGTGTTTGAGCTTGCGACACTAGCTCTACAGGCACAAGCGGGCTGCCCTGTTACCTTCAGCCGCTCTACGCAAACTCTTGAAGAAGGAATTTTCCAAGTAGTCGTAGAATACTCAGAAGAAGATGTAGGTCGACTGGCATTCGAACTGGCAGAGCAATTGTGCAAAGCGGCGCTAGAAAATACTAGCTTTGATTTAACGTCCGCATTAAATCAATTGCGCGATCTAGATGAAGACTTACGCTTGGGACCATCGACCGGCTCTATCGTCTATGCAGCGTTGGCTCGTAATATTCCCTATCGTCGACTGACAAGTGGCAGTTTGGTGACTTTCGGTTGGGGCAGTAAACAACGCAAAATTCAAGCCGCCGAAATGGACGGAACGAGCGCGATTGCAGAAGCCATAGCACAAGATAAAGAACTAACAAAAAAATTACTCGATGCAGCAGGTGTACCAGTGCCTTTAGGCCGTACCGCGATAGACATGGAAGACGCATGGAATATCGCGCAAGAAATTGGCTTACCTGTCGTGGTAAAACCTAAAGATGGCAATCAAGGTAAAGGCGTCACCGTCAATGTCACAACGCGTGAACAATTAGAAGCTGGTTATATCGCAGCGAGTGAATTCCGTGACGATATTTTGGTAGAGCGTTATTTACCCGGCAATGATTTCCGTTTGCTTGTCATCGGCAATAAATTGGTGGCTGCAGCTCGCCGTGACCCGCCACAAGTCGTCGGTGATGGTACACATTCTGTTCGTGAGTTAGTCGAACAGGTCAACAAAGATCCGCGCCGTGGTAGCGGCCACGCAACCTCGTTGACAAAAATTCGTTTCGATGACATTGCGCTGGCAAGCTTGGCAAAACAAGGCTACACCGCAGACACTGTGCCATCCAAAGGCACGCGTGTCGTTTTACGCAATAACGCTAATCTCTCAACGGGTGGCTCCGCGACTGACGTAACGGACGATGTCCATCCAGAAGTCGCGGCACGTGCCGTCGCGGCTGCCCAAATGGTGGGCTTGGACATCTGTGGCGTAGACGTGGTCTGTGACAGCGTTTTAAAACCGATAGAAGATCAAAATGGTGGCGTGGTCGAAGTCAATGCGGCGCCTGGTTTGCGTATGCACCTTTCCCCTTCTTTCGGTAAAGGTCGCGCAGTCGGCGAAGCCATCGTTTCAGCGATGTTTGCTGATGGCGATGATGGTCGAATTCCTATTATCGCAGTTACCGGTACCAACGGCAAAACTACCACGGTGCGCCTAATAGCTCACTTATTGACGGTCAGCGGCTTACGCACCGGTATGACAAATACGGATGGTGTTTATGTAGAAGGTCGTCAAATTGACAGTGGTGATTGCAGCGGCCCACGTAGTGCCCGCAATGTCCTATCCCATCCTGACGTTGATGCAGCCGTATTTGAAACTGCGCGTGGCGGTGTTTTACGTGAAGGCCTGGCCTACGATCGCTGCAAAGTCGCGGTAGTCACCAATATTGGCTCTGGCGACCACTTAGGTCTAAATTACATCACCACCGTTGAAGATCTGGCCGTGTTAAAACGCGTGATAGTACAAAACGTGGCGGAAAATGGCGTTGCCGTCTTAAATGCAGCAGATCCTATCGTCGCTGGCATGGCCAGCAATTGTACCGGTGCCGTTACCTTCTTCGCGGTAGATAGCCAATTGGCGATCATGGCGGCCCATAAAGTCCAAGGGCATCGCGTCGTATTCATAGAAAAAGATGATCTGGTTGCAGTAGAAGGTAAACTTGTTCAAAGAATTCCACTGTCAGAAGTCCCAATTACCCGGAACGGCACGATTGGTTTCCAAGTCGAAAACGTTATGGCATCCGTGGCGGCAGCGTGGGCAACCAATATCAGTTGGGACGCAATTCGTAAGGGTTTAAAAACCTTTATGAATGATAGCGACAATGCGCCAGGTCGCTTTAATGTTTTCAATTATCGCGGTGCGACTTTGATCGCCGACTACGGCCACAATCCTGATGCGATCACCGCCTTAGTACAAGCAGTAGAAAGCATGCCAGGCAAACGTCGCTCGGTTGTGATCAGTGGTGCGGGCGATCGTCGCGATCAGGATATTCGTCAACAAACCGAGATCCTGGGCAGTGCTTTCGATCAGGTTATTTTGTACCAAGATCAATGTCAACGTGGTCGTGCCGATGGTGAAGTCCTTGCCTTATTGCGCTCTGGTTTAGCGAACGCAAAACGCACCACAGACATTCAGGAAATCAACGGTGAATTTATCGCGATTGATACCGCTCTATCGACTTTGGGTGAAGGCGATCTGTGTCTGATCTTGATTGACCAAGTTGAAGAAGCCTTGGCGCATATTGCTAAACGGATTGCGGAAGGCTAAGCTGTTTTCCTTATAAATTCAGTCACAATAACAAAGCCGGAGCAATCCGGCTTTGTTATTGTTCATAGATTTTAGCGCCCAATAATTGATGCGACATTATCATGCCCACCTGCACCAAATAACTGTTCCTTCAATACTGCCAACTGATCACGTACTTTGGCGGCCTGTTCAAACTCCAGATTCTTGGCGTGATCTAGCATCAATTTCTCTAAGCGTTTGATCTCTTTACTGATCTGCTTTTCACTCATCGCTTCGTATTTCGCCTGCTCCTGAGCGACCATTAAATCATCGCGCGCTACTTGTGGGTTGTACACGCCATCGATGATGTCTTTAATTTTCTTATTGATGCCTATAGGCGTAATATTATTGGCTGCATTGAATGCAATCTGCTTGGTGCGACGGCGCTCGGTTTCATCGATCGCACGGCGCATAGAATCGGTGACGCGATCTGCATACAAAATTGCCGTACCGTTTAAATTACGTGCTGCACGACCTATAGTTTGAATCAGACTGCGTTCGGAACGTAAAAAACCTTCTTTATCCGCATCCAAAATCGCCACCAAAGATACTTCTGGCAAATCCAAGCCTTCACGTAATAAGTTAATACCGACCAACACATCAAAAGCACCGAGACGTAAATCGCGCAAAATTTCAACACGTTCCACAGTGTCGATATCACTATGTAGATAGCGTACCTTGACACCGTTATCGCCTAAAAACTCAGTCAATTGCTCCGACATCCGCTTGGTCAAAGTCGTCACCAAAACCCGTTCATTAAGCTTCACACGCAAGGTGATTTCATTCATCAAATCGTCGACTTGAGTCAAAGCTGGACGCACTTCTATGCGAGGATCAACCAATCCAGTCGGGCGCACCACTTGCTCAACGACTTGATCTGCGTGCTGTTTTTCGTAGTCCCCTGGCGTGGCAGAGACGAACACCGTTTGCCGCATTTTGCTTTCAAATTCTTCAAACTTTAATGGCCGGTTATCGAGGGCAGAAGGCAGACGAAAACCATAATCAACCAAATTGGTTTTACGCGAGCGATCACCGTTATACATGGCATTTAGTTGCCCGGTCAGTACGTGTGACTCATCTAAAAACATCAAAGCGTCAGCAGGTAAATAATCGACCAAGGTTGGCGGTGGATCGCCAGGTTTTGCACCACTTAAATGACGTGAGTAATTTTCAATGCCTTTAGTAAAACCAATCTCAGCCATCATTTCCAGATCAAAACGTGTGCGCTGCTCGATGCGCTGCTCTTCAATCAATTTATTTTCACGACGATAAAATTCCAGACGTTCACGTAGTTCTATCTTGATCGTATCTATCGCTCGCAAAACGGTCTCGCGTGGCGTCACATAGTGTGAGCCAGGATAAACCGTAAAGCGTGGGATTTTTTGCTTAACACGCCCGGTTAAGGGATCAAATAAGGCGATGCTTTCAACTTCATCGTCAAACATTTCCAGTCGCACGGCTAATTCAGCATGCTCGGCGGGGAAAATATCAATGGTATCTCCACGCACCCGGAAAGTGCCGCGCCCAAAATCCACTTCATTGCGCGTATATTGCATCTGAATTAAACGTGCGATCACATCGCGTTGACTGAGTTTATCCTTGGTGCGCAAGGTCAAAATCATTTTGTGATATTCGTTGGGATTACCAATACCGTAAATCGCTGAGACCGTCGCAACGATAATCACGTCACGCCGCTCCATCAAAGATTTAGTACACGACAATCGCATCTGCTCAATGTGTTCATTGATTGCCGAGTCTTTTTCGATAAACAAATCACGCTGCGGTACATAAGCTTCTGGCTGATAATAATCGTAGTAACTAACGAAGTACTCGACCGCGTTGCGTGGAAAGAATTCTTTAAACTCACTATACAACTGCGCAGCCAAAGTCTTATTTGGCGCAAAAATGATAGCGGGTCGGCCGGTACGTGCAATGACATTGGCCATCGTATACGTTTTACCTGAGCCCGTTACACCCAGCAAAGTCTGAAAAAATAAACCGTCATTGATACCCTCCACCAATTGTGCAATCGCAGCTGGCTGATCACCTGCAGGTTCAAATATTTGACAGAGTTGAAATGGCGAATCAGGAAACGTAACGAACTTCGCTTCTACATCTTGCGCAACGACAGAGAGTAAATCACTCATGGAAAAACCTTAGAAAAAGGCAACAGAAACAATATGCCAATAGCCAATTATCTTAACACGAGCTCGGATAAAGAGCATTCAAGCAAAATTAGTAGAGACCTTACAAGACAAGCAAAACGAAAGCATCGATATCCATTGCAAAAATCAAAAAAGCTTCAATGAATTTCAATAGCGAACTCGACGCATTATACTGTACATTCAATCAGTGAATAAATTAAGCTTCCATTAAGCACGTTGGCAATGTCGAACAAGCTACTCCGCCAACAATTCTGCCACGAATTCCAATCCCTCCAAACGCTCTGCAATCACCTTCAAAATCACGATCATAGGTACACCGAGCAACATCCCCCAAACACCCCATAGCCAGGCGCCAAATAAGAGACTGACAAAGACTGCAACGGAATTCATTTTGGCGATGCGACCAGTCATCCAGGTAGTGACTACTGTGCCGATCAAGCTGGCGATTCCTATCGTCAAACCTGCGACCAATAACAGCATTTGCAAGGACTCGAATTGCAAAAATGCAGCTAAACCTATCACTGCAGTTGCAATTAAAGAGCCGAAGTAAGGCATGATGTGAAGCAAACCTGCGGCAACCGCCCAAGCACCCGCATTGTCCACACCGATCAAATGCAACATCAGCCACATGCACAAGGCCAACATGACATTCGTCACCAACAACATAAACATATAATTTTGAATTGAAGCATTAATCTCGTCCAAAATATGTACGGTGATCTTTTTTTGATGCAAAGACGGGCCAGTCAGCTTTACTAATTTGCGTTTGAAAGTATCGCCCGACAACAAGAGAAAAAATACCAGAAAGATGACTATCGTCGCTTGCCCGACAAACCACATCATACCTAGCGATCCAGCCCAAACCCAATCGATGACCTTAAATCCAGCGACCTCAGCAACGACTGCTTTTTTTATGGGACGAACAGGGCTTGATCCAGAGTTAGCTGCACGTACAATTTCAGTGGCAGCACTTTGCATTTGCTCTAATGCGCCGGGCTGCCCATTGGGTGCCGTTTCAATCAGACGAGATAATTTGTGACTTGCTTCGGGTAGTGCTTCAAGAATCGACACAAACTGACCTTGCAATGCAACAGCAATACCAATTCCGCTCGATAGCAAACCGATAGTCACCAGCACCGTGCTCAGCAGACGTGGCAATTTCAAGGCTTGCAAGCCCTTCACCAAGGGGTTAATCGTATAGGCGATGAAAATTGCCAAGATCAATGGCACTAAAAATTTTTGGGCCCATTGCAATGCAAAAACAAAAGTAATGCCCGCGATTAAGCCCAAGGCTAAACCACGGGCATTTACATGAATTGGCAAAGTAACTGGGCTATGGCTAGCAATATTGATTGCGGGATCATTGCTGATAGGTAAGGCCAATACATCTACATCCGGCATTTCATTTTCGGTGACTTGTTCATCCATGACAATCGACACTTTAAGATCGATCCAGATTTATTGAGGAGGTGTTTGTATGACTAAATGCGGCGTAGTCAAAGGGTCGAAATCGCGCCAATCGCCATCAATAATATTTCCAACGCTCTTCTCAATATCGACAGCACCAAAAGAATTGAAAATATGAATGGCGTCGACTTCCTCACGCGCATCCTTAACACAAACCGCCACCATCATGCCTGTCTTGCGCTGCCTTAAAGCGTTGTCACCACCCACCTCTGTCGCGCCTTTGTCCTTCATTTCTGCAACGCTACCGATCAAGGAACCAATATGAGCACCTGTTGCGGCACCAAGTATAGGAGCAAGCGGGCCGGCAATTGGGATGGCAACAACGCCTAGTGCCGCACCAACCAGACCACCTCCACTCGCACCAATTGCAATACCAGTCAGTACTTCTTTAGTTCCCGGAGAGTCAAACCTATCCCCTCCTTGGGGTAATATGTCGTGCTGCCCGGGCGGATTGACATAAAACGAGCTGATGTGTTTTTCGTCAAATTTTGCATTTTGCAGTGCCAACATGAGTTGCGTAACTTGGTCTTGTTGCTGCACGAATCCCGCGATGATGTGTGACATAAATAATTACCTTCAGTTAAACCCATAATTTCATCGAACAGCGACAACTTATAAATCACACAATCCTAAAATTGAGCAAAATTGGAATGAACTAAATTCTTCCCATTAGCAGTAAGATCAAGAGAATCACAAAAACTAATCCCAGTCCACCACTAGGCCCGTAACCCCAGTTGCGGTTATGAGGCCATCGTGGGAATGCACCAATCAGCATAATAATTAGAACAATCAATAAAATAGTAGCAATACTCATATCAGGCTCCTTCAAAAAAAATAAACTAAGCTACATTAAAGCCAAAATTCTGCAGGCAGTCCGTGCGCAAACACACACAGGAAATTCACACAGAAAACTGACTGTATTTAGTTTCAAATAGAAGTATTCTGTCAGCCTTACATGGCTCTTTTTGCGCCAACATCTTCAATCAGAGGTGCCCGCATGCAAACAACACGAACAGAAACAGATAGCTTTGGCGAAGTTGAAGTGCCCAGCCATGTTTTATGGGGTGCTCAGACGGCACGTAGCTTGCACTTCTTCCCCATCGGCGAACAACGCATGCCTTTGGAAATCATCCACGCTTTAGCAGCTATCAAATGGGCTGCAGCGAGCGTCAATCACGAGGTGAAACGTATTTCTCGGATCCGATCACAAGCAATCGCGAAGGCGGCGTTACTGGTAGCCGATGGCCAGTTCGATCAAGAGTTTCCCCTTTCTGTATGGCAAACCGGGTCGGGCACGCAAAGCAATATGAATGTGAACGAGGTCGTCGCTAATCTGGCTACTACGGCGCTACAGAGAAAAGACGCTAACGCTAAGAAAATACACCCAAATGACGAAGTCAATTTAGGCCAATCCTCAAATGATGTTTTTCCTAGTGCTATGCATGTTGCGATCTCGCTTCAAACGCATCAAATTTTGATCTCAGCCTTGGATTATTTGCACAAAAATTTGCAGGACAAGTCTGTCGAATTCAAAGACGTAATCAAAGTAGCTCGCACCCATTTACAAGACGCAACGCCCATCACACTTGGGCAAGAATTTAGCGGCTATGCAACACAAATTCAATTATGCAAAAACACATTAAATCAATCACTTCCAGCCATGTATACCTTGGCAATTGGTGGCACCGCGGTGGGCACTGGATTAAATACGCATCCTGAATTTGGAATCAGAGTCGCACAGTTACTAACCGAAAAATTTTCCTTACCCTTCACTCCGGCCAGTAATTTATTCGCCGCCATGGCTGGACATGAAGCGATCGTTGCTTTTCATGGAGCCCTGAAAATGCTAGCGATCGCGTTGACCAAAATTGGAAACGACATACGCTTAATGGCCAGCGGCCCGCGTGCAGGACTCGGTGAATTGCAACTACCAGAAAATGAACCTGGCAGCTCCATCATGCCTGGCAAAGTTAACCCGACCCAAATCGAAGCGCTCAGCATGGTCTGCGCACAAGTAATGGGACATGACGTCGCGATTGGCTTTGCAGCCAGTCAAGGGCATTTTGAACTGAATGTGTATAAGCCTCTCATCGCACTCAATACTTTGGAAAGTATACGACTGCTCAGCGATGCCATGCGTAGTTTTACCAAGCATTGCCTGATCAACATTCAAGTGAAAGCAGAACATATCAATGAATTACTTAACAACTCACTCATGCTCGTTACGGCACTCACGCCACATATTGGCTATGACAAGGCGGCGCAAATAGCAAAATACGCACATCGCCGGGAATGCTCTTTACGTGAAGCAGCGACCAGTTTAGGGTTTGTGACGGAAATCGACTTTGACCGCTGGATGGATCCGCAACTAATGCTAGTGGCAAAAGCATGAGTCAAATTTTTGCAGTTTAGAAAAGTGAAAGATGATTACTGGAAAAGCCCACCAGCAAAGCATTTGCCCCGGGATTAGCTTGCTTTACGTTCGCAAACAAGAGCGTAAAAACGGCAATTCCCAGTAAAAACTTTTGACAAGTTTGGGAAATCTCCCTATAATGTTTGTCTCTGTTCCTTGATAGCTCAGTTGGTAGAGCGACGGACTGTTAATCCGCAGGTCCCTGGTTCGAGTCCAGGTCGAGGAGCCACAGAATTTTGTAGCTCTAGAAATAGAGATGTAGTGCAATAAAAGTTTAGAAGCAAACCTTCTATTCCTTGATAGCTCAGTTGGTAGAGCGACGGACTGTTAATCCGCAGGTCCCTGGTTC
>CAUPKC010000037.1:0-41827 GCA_963511665.1 uncultured Undibacterium sp. | reverse complement strand
TGCCGCCCGTTGTTGTGCCGCCCGTTGTTGTGCCGCCCGTTGTTGTGCCGCCCGTTGTTGTGCCGCCTGTTGTTGTTGATAACAGCATTGCAAAAGCAATGATCAGCGGTGACGCCAGTGCACTCGATGCCAAAGCGAAGCTGACCTTGTTGCAGCAGGCACAAATCATTGCGCTTGAAGTTAGAAATTTTCAGACTTCCACTTTGAGCAAAATATTGAAAAAAAATGGTGCTGATCTGAGTCAGGCACTGACCTTTAGTAATAGCAGTATTTCGGTGTCTTTGCAAAATTCGACGTCTGGCATGAGCTTTCTTAGTGCCGATAACGGCAATGGAATGGCTGCCTTGACTCAGGTCGGAACTGGACGCGGCATGACCTATGGTGCTGATGTGCTCGGCTGGATGGCCGGCACTAGCACGCAGCAACAGCATTTGCCTTTATTTACGCGTGCCTTTACCTGGCTGATTAACGGCGATCCGGATGTCGCTTTACCCACATCGATAAAATTTACGACAGCGGGCTACAACGCGAACAATGTACGCGCTCTGTTGACGCGCCTGGGTAGTGCCGGTGCCGAGCAGAACTGTGATGTGACCGATGTGAATAACACATGCTGGCAAAATGCCGATCTGCTGGTATTTGGCGGCAGCACTAAAGATACTGCCAACTTGACTGTGCAGGTACAAAAATATCTGGAGGCAGGTAAGGCTGTCGTCTATATGGCACCGGGTTGGATAGAGTCCACCGGTGGACGTAAGGTGGCCAGCGCCTTGGGTGTGGAATTGGGCGGGTATCCCGGTAACTATTATCAGGGTGCAACTGGCCTGACTATCAGTGGCACTCGGACTGCGGCTGCTAGTTTGGCGCGCGCCGACAAGATGGGAAGCTTGATCGTCACGATACAAAAACTTATGGATGACAAACTTGATTGGGATTTCAAGACGGATGCATCGCCGACCAATCCCATTTCGCAAATCCATAATGAGTTGGCTGCCTTGCATGGCAAAGGCATCAATCTGTTTCAGTTACCCACCATGGATTTACACAAAAAGTTGGTGCTTTGGGCCGATCTCTGGCGTCCTAGTATCGATAAATACGGCAAGATGCCACCGGAACAGCGTGCTACAGCCAGCGACTTTTTACGAGCCTATGCTTCTGACTCTTGGGTGGTGTTTAATCGTAGCAAGACATCAATTGCACCCTTGGGTTATGGCGATTTTATGCCTAAAGAGGCGCAAAACATCGCTGTGAGCGCTGACTGGGAAGACATTGATGTTACGATAGCCCAGGGTAGCGGTATTACAGCGATAGGCAGGGCCGCGATTCCAGGCAAGACCGTCACGATACAAATCCTTGATGCGACCGGTGGCAATTTGGGCTTGCAATCGGGCTATGCACGTTCTTATGGAGATCCGCTTAGTGATGGTACTAAATATGGACGGCCGCGACGTCCTATGTCCTTTAATGTACCGATCGCTGCTGCTAGAGATAACGTATTCGTGACTCCTTTTGGCGGCCCCTTATACATCAATTACAGCGGCATGAGCGCTGGAAGTGTGGTCAAGCTGAGGGTAAAGGGCGCAGCCAAATACGGACATTTTGATTTTACAAAAAATATGAGTCAGGCCGAGATCGATGCCGCTTCTGCAGCGATTAAGTCAAAAACTTTTGGCTGGCAGACGAATAAATTTATCGGCGGTGAGGTGCATCAGACTAATGCCTATGCACTGAGTGTGATTGGTAACGTCGAGCCTAAAGACTATGTCCTCAATAATCTCAGAGCCAGACTGTTTGACTCAAATCATATCGCCAATGGGTATAGCAATATGCCTATGTCGTCAGCAGTCAGTGGCTTGTGTACTGAACTCACGTGGACTTGTGATGGCGTGATGCATCGAGCACCTGGCGTCCAGCATTTTGTTGGCTGGATCGCTAAATGCGGTTTCCTTTGTGCAGGCAATCCTTCGGATGGTTTTGCCGGCTTATCCGCTGGTTGGGGGTGGTGGCATGAGCTCGGTCACAATACCGTGCAAAGGGTACATCACATCGTGCCACCGGGTACGACTGGCTGTGTGGTTGAATGCGATAACAATATTTTGGCTAGCGCCTCGGCTCTGCGCCAGTACGGTATGACTGGTGCTGACGTCAACGGTGACCGGATTGACCATAAAGGCCTGTATCAATTCATGGTAGATAGTCGTGCCACAGGCAAGATCGGTGAAGCGCTACGCCTGGATATGCAAAACAAGCTTTGGAACGGCGGTCAGAATGCTATGCGTGCAGTGCATTTCCAATTGGGATTTTTATACACCAAATACCGTCGTGGCATGGCTGTGCCGACACCTGATGCCAGCCTGGAATACCTGACTATGTTGACCAAGGGTGATCGCCTGGTGTCTAGGGATTGGACAGTGGCAAATGCCGCCAAGTATGGCATGGGGCGGTACACCACTAATACGATCACCAATCACGACTTGCTGTATGTACTCAGCTCCAAGATTATCGGTAAAGATATGCGTAAATATTTTACTGCCTATGGAATACCTTTGGATAAAAAATCCTTGGACTCTATTACTGATCTTGGCTTGAAAGTAGCCCCCTTAACTTTTTATGCATTGGCGCCGGGTAAGGGAAATCAACTAAGTACGGGAACATGGCTGGAAATTGAAACTGCAACACCTGCCTACCCGTTCTAAATCATAGCGGCCGGTCATCTATTTGATCGGCCCATTTTTCGGAGTTTGCGATTCATCGAATCACGTCTTAAGGCTACATGCTTTGATGTGCGTTTTCTAAAAAATACGGCAAAAAGAAAACGATGTTCTCAAAATCAATTCATGCCATTAGCTCAAATAATGAAAACACATAGTATATTTTCTTATCACTTTACAAATGCGGGAAATGCATTAGTTGATCCAGCGTTGAATGGACGCGATGTGCCGAGAGATGAAATCGTCCATCCACATGAATTTGTTTTTATATATCAAGAGCAAGATGTGGATGATTCGAAGTGGGTTAGCTTGACCGAAATGATACGCGACCGATTGTTCAGATATAAGCTTGAAATCGTCATTCTGGATAATCAGAAAAAACTGGGGCAGAAAAGAATTGCCGTCGTACACAAAGATGGGTATCAAATCGTCCAGTCTATGCTCTATGAAGGAATAGTTGGTGATTTTAATCTTCAGCATATTTTCGAATTTGGCTTCGCTCCGATACTGTTGCACCATATCGATTTATTGACGGCGCTCAATGTCCTTGAGTCTGTGATGAGAACCGATTATTGATTTGGTTGTTTGTAATCCAACTTTGTAATTGAATTATGGTTGTGCGATGCTGCACCAATGATTAGTCCTTGGAATGTAACGATCCGGCCGTCATAGGGCAGGCGCTATCTAATCATTTTTTATAACTCGAACAATAAGTTCGGCAAGATCAGCCCGAGCTAGTATTTTTTTGCGCTCTTCAGTAAAGTTCCACCAAGCTTGCGCTGGCTCACCTGCCATAAATCGCGTAATCGACATAAATACATCAATGACACAAGGATCATGCCTTTGCTGGGTGAGCACACACAACTCCTGATGCATCTGAAAAGGATCGCGCCCAATCAATTGCTGAGGATGCAAAATACCGAGCACTACCAAATCGGCAGCGCCAGCTTTGCCAATATTTGGCAAATCAGTCAGAACTTGCACGCGTTCACGGCAAACTTTATCAGGATGCATAGGTATACTTTTTGATGTTAACTCAATCGTCTGCGGGATGCTCGTCAAATTGCTTGGTCTGCACATTCCACACGTACTCCATTTCGCGCATAAATGGTAGATCAAGTAATGCGCGAAAGCTATCATCGATATTTAAGACCACCCCCAAAGAAACGAAATGCCAATTCTCTGGATCATCACAATACTCATCTGTCTCATCACCAGTCATCAGAGTCCATCCGCTAAATCGACGCTCAAGGCCTTCAGCATCGACTTCCTCGCGATACAAGGCATGAACCGGGCGCAGGTCGTTCAATACAGTGCTAGAGACAAAGCAGCGCTCAACATACCGATTGGGCAGACTGGGAACCGGATCGTCTCTTTGTGATTGGATGATGTGGCAAGATGAAAATGGGATCTCATCATTGATATGCAAATCAGGAATAAAACGCGGCACATTATCGAGCCGACCAACAAACTGATCACCATCACGAGAAATGATTTCTACCCACATTCGCTCGGCTGAACATCCCTGATCATTTTCAATCTCAAACTGAAAAATCAGCTTCACCAGGTCACCCTGTTGAAACTGCGCGATCAACTCCGCTGAGGGCAAATAAAAAGTATACGGTGCCTCGATGGCACGACCTGATACATCTTCTAGCTTCCAAGTTGTTGACATGACGATTCGGATCGATATAGGAAGTAATCATTTTACATCAAAATGCTCGTCAATTTGAGCGCTGCAATTCCTTAATCTGCGCAAACGATAGGCATCGCTAGATATCTTCTTTTCCTTGCGCCCACGCCCAAATGCACGCAGACTTGAATGAAAAATCTTGACAAGAATAGACCCCCACTTATTTCGCTCTTTTTAAACTTTTTTAAATATTTTTAAAAATTGTTGAATCCTTTTGAAAATTTGCCCCCTCTAGGTAAGTGTCATTCAATTGAATGCATTTTTTAACATCAAAAAAGGACTTCATCATGTTTCATTTAAAGCGTAATCTTCCACATTGGGAACGTGCTCTGCGTATAGGCAGCGGCATAGTCGTCACTTATCTCGCGTTTAGTGGTTATACCCAAGGCATCATGACTTGGCTGGCGTACGGCACCGCCGCTACCATGGTACTCACCGCCTTTGTTGGCTTTTGCCCGGCTTGCGCCATGGTCGGACGTCGTTATCTGGATAACTAATATGCTACGCACAAAACCGCAACTGATTGAGGCCGCCTGCCAAGGCGATCAGGCCGCCATTTCTGATCTATTAACTGTCTGTCAGCCTGATCTGAAGCGGTTTGCGCGACGCACTTGCTCCACCACGGAAGACGCCGAAGATGCTGTCCAAATCGCGCTGTGGCAACTGTACCGCAAGATCGGCGCATTGCGCACGGTTGCGACTTTTACGACCTGGCTTTTCCGTATCGTGGAGCGTGAATGCTACCGTCTGTTTCGCGGCAAAAAGGCGAATGAAGCTTTGGATGAGTTACTGGAACAAGACATACCTTGCGAACCAAGTGTACCGGTTGATCTGAGATTAGATTTAACTCGCGCTTTAGAGCGACTGACACCGCCCTATCGTGAAGTCTTAATTTTACGAGACGTCCATGAGTTAACCGCGCCATAAGTGGCGGCGCAATTGGTACTGAGCCTGGAAGCTGTAAAAAGTCGCCTGCATAGAGCAAGAGCGCAGGTTCGTGAGCAGCTCATGTCCAGCGGCTATTGGTTAAAAGACGATGCGCCTGGATCTCATAACACACAAGGAGATAATCATGTTTTGTAGTACTTCAATTAGCAACCATTTGCGACGCGGCCTGGCCGCTTTAGGTTTGATTATAGGCGCGATGTATTCCGGTTCTTACGGCACCATTGGACTTGTATTCGCGGCGTTTGCCTTCGTCGGCGCAATTGTATTACTGCGTGGTTGTCCTATGTGTTGGTTGGTCGGTTTATTTGAAACCATCCGTCAGCGCCGAGAGGAAACGCCGTAGGATCTTTAGGGCGTGGCATACGTGCTCAATTGTGTCTAGACTTCATGAATTAAGAGGCTCAAACATCGACTAAATTTTATCTGTTTCGGAATAACTTGTTGTTCTACAATGACTCGATTGGCGCATATCTTATTGACATATTTCAACGAGTTTGAACTGGAATTTTTATGAGGTTACTTGGCTTACTTTGTCCTCTGTTTCTTTGCCTTTTCTCTGCTACACCTTCTATTGCCCGTGCTAGCGAAATCTTGGTGGTTGGCGCAGAGTTTGCCAATGTATTTGAGCGCTCCGCAACGGGGAACTTCTCAGGGCTAAGTGTCAGCATTATTCAAGAACTTGCCAAACAGAATGGCGATACCGTTAAGTTCGAAAAATATCCATGGAGTCGAGCGCAATGGATGGTTGAAAACGGTCAGGCCCACATCTTGATTGGGCCGTACAAAACGCCCGAACGTGAATTACGATTCTCTTTCGCCAAACGCGCTTTTTATCGCGATGTAATGACGTTCTATACCAGAGCTAGTTCTAATTTCACTTGGAATGGTAACTTGACAGGCTTACTTGAGGCTTACTTGAGGCTAAAATCGGCACCATTAATGGTTGGTCCTATGGAACAGAATTCGAGAATATGCGTCCCAAACTCAAATTAGAATTAGCCAACTCGCTGACAAATGGCTTAAATATGCTCATTGCCAATCGTGTCGACTACCTTGCAAGCAACGTCCGTAACACGGATGCCCTCGCAAAAACCTTGGGGATTACCAGGGATATTAAGGTCTTAAATCGCGAAATTACTGTCACAGACGGCTATCTAGCCTATTGCAAGTTGTCCATCTGCGATCAACTCCGTGAACGCTATGACGGAATATTTGAACAATTAAAAAATACGGGAAAGCTAGATCTTTTAGCGAAATTTCATCAAGTAACGGTTCCTTGATTGAGTCCTACAAAATGACAAGGTGCAGAAGAAATTCTGCACTAAACATCATCTGTTGCCAATCGCTGATCCAAGCCACGTAGTAAGGCTTACGCCACATTCCACGAACGTCAGAGGTCACGTCAGGAATCTTTCTGCCTAGACCATTGACCTTCTTCGTCGCACACACTTAGCCATGAGTTCCTGATTCAGTAAAAGGCAAAGCAAATAGAAGATTTTCTTTTGTTTGCATAAGCAACTCAATAAGCAACTCAAAAAAATGTGATCTCAGTACTTTCCTTCTCCTCCGCTACATTTGGATCTCCATGATTACGCAATTCATCTGTCATCGTGTAGGTAGATTGCAGTTCACTCATCCACAACTCAGTGTCTGGCAAAGCCCCACCATCGATTTGATTCATGGTTTCTTGCATCCTTTGGATGTCGGCACTGACCACCTGGAGCACTTGACTAATCCTATCTTGGAATTGCAGGCTGACTAGCAAGTTCTCGACATCATTACGAATCACATTGCCATGTTCTCGCATTTTAGTTGCAGCATCGCCCATGGTTTCCACGTGGGACAACACATCACCCACCACAGCACCAGAAATTTCCAACACTTTTTTGTCATTAATTGTCGCTCTATCCGCCGCTAATAGAGCTTGTTTTACAACCTGCGTAATTTGCACCACGCGCTCGGTAATATTCTGTCCAGTCTCCGCCGATGACTTCGACAGTCGCCTGACTTCTTCTGCTACGACCGCAAACCCACGCCCGGCTTCCCCGACACGCGCGGCTTCAATCGCCGCGTTGAGTGCAACGAGATTTGTTTGTGCTGCAATTTGACGCACTTCGTTGGCCATCGAATGCATATCCGCCGTTGATTTCGCCATATCGCGTATGCAAACCAATAGCTCATCCTTGCTATCAATCATTTTAGACAAAGAGGTAATCACAGGTGCCAACTCCTTCTTGCAGAGTTGCAAAAGCGAGATGGTCGCGTCCGAAGACTTGGATTGATTGACATTACCAACACCACCAAATCCAGCCAGATCAAATTCGTTGACCATCGATGCAAAACTGTGGATCAATTGCCCTACCGCCTCTTCACTAGTGGATTTGACAGAGTTCACATGCGAATTCCACACTGGGAGCACAGTACCTAACAAATCGGTCACATTGTCGATGACTGCAGTATTGTTTCTCACTACTGCGACTTCCTGCTTCAATATTTCCAGTTCAGAACGGCTTCGAAATAGCGCGAAACATAAATAGCCAACCAAGACGATTAAGGAAATTAGTCCAGCCCATAAGTAGGTCTTTGGGGATACCGCGGGTTGCGAGATTAAAAATACCACTTCAGCTATCACGATAGCTGCAGCAACAAAATATTCCCAATAAGTACGAATAAATACCTTCATGATTTTGCTCCAATACATTGGATAGAACATCGCTTTTCTTATTATTAAGATCGATCACACATTTTTTTTATGTATGCGTACAATCCGTCTTTGGTGATTGGTTTCTCTATCGTTCCTAAAAACTCTTGTCTCGCTAATTGCGCCACCAGAGAAGCTGAATGCAAAACGCGAGCCCCTTGGCCCGACATCAAAATAACCCCCCCAGAAAATTTGCGCGCCTCCAATGCAGCCATGACCTCAAAACCATCCATGTCCGGCATTTGTAAATCACAGATCAATAAATCTGGTTTGCGCGGCATTTTGTCCAAGCAGGCTAATGCTGCTTTTCCACTATTCGCGGTTGTCACTTGTCTGATACCCAGTTCATTAAGTTTATCGACAACGAAATCCAACTGAAATTCGTCATCGTCAATCACCAAAGCACAAAAATCATTGTCTTCGAAAGACCCTTTATTAACGTCCACCATATCGTACTCCTCCTATATCTACCATCATTTTGTTGATCTTAAATTAGATTAATTCTGTCTTAAATCTACGTTGAAACGCTTTGTCTATACCGATCAACCTGCTGCTCTATCCGCCGCAGAATCAAAGGTAATTGATCAACAATGCGTTCCGCCTCAATTATTTTCTGACTACCTTTCAGTCCTTCCAACGCATGACAAAGGTCTGCAAAACCATTCGCCCCCACCGTCCTGGCGCTCGATTTCAGACTGTGCCCCAAGGCTGCCAATTGGTCCAAATCTTGAGCAGTTTTTGCTGCCTCTAGATCGAGCAATCCTTTGCGCGCCGAGTTCACAAACTTATCTGCATAAATCAATATTTTCTGCGGTGCCTCAGGAAAATGTCCTGCCAAAACAGAAAAATCAATGTCATCCATCTCAGCCATCTTAGTCAGCTCAGGCGCCAAGCATGACTCGGCTTGAGATGACTCAGTTTGAACGTTCACATCCTCAAAACTAATGGGCGAATTTAGAAAATCATTATCGAACCACCGCAAAATGGTTGCGTAAAAGAGTTCAGGTGAGAATGGTTTAGCAATAAAATCGCTCATGCCTGATGACAAACATCTCAGCCTATCTTCATGCATCGCATTGGCTGTAATGGCGATAATTGGCAGAGCGGAAAGGCGTTCGTCGCAACGTAAAATGCGACTAGCTTCTAAGCCGCCCATGACGGGCATCTGAATATCCATTAATACACAATCGACATTTTCATGCTTTAAAAGATCAACCGCGACTTGTCCATTTTCGGCACTGATAACACAGCAATCAACGTCCTCGAGTAGCTCAGTCGCAATCTGCATATTGAATTCATTATCTTCGACCACTAGAATACGCAAAGGTGTCCGTTGTTGATTCAACTGTCTCAAGCGTATGGCTGCTGTACGACGATCTGCTGGGATTCGGTCTGGTGCTCTATTCTCAATTGGGTGTTGAAGATGCGCCGTGAACCAGAAGGTACTTCCAATTTCCGGTGTACTCAAGACGCCAACCTCACCACCCATCAACGCAGCGAGTTCTTTACAAATGACCAAACCCAATCCGGTACCGCCATACCTTCGGGTCATCGTACTATCGACTTGCTCAAACGATTTGAACAATTTCGTTTGCTGCTCCTTACTCATTCCTATTCCAGTGTCTTCCACTTCAAAGCGCAATAACCAACCGCTTGCGGTGCAATTGAGAAGTCGGACGAATAGATTGATCTCGCCTCGTTCCGTAAATTTGATCGCATTGTTGGTGTAGTTAAGCAGGATCTGCTTTAAACGATGAGGGTCGCCACAGACTTGTTTTGGCACAGCCGTGTCGATATCAAATCGCAAAACCAAATCGCGCCCAGCGACTTTGCCACTCAACATCGTTTTCATTTCGGCTAGAAGCGAATCCAGCGAAAAATCAAGCGATTCCAGTGTCAACTTTCCCGCTTCAATTTTTGAAAAGTCCAATATATCATCGACAATGTGCAGCAAGTGATGTCCCGAAATTTCGATCTTCTCAAGATATGCCCGAATCTTAGGATCGTTCGTTGCGTTGAGCGCGAGGTAAGTCATTCCGAATACACCATTCATCGGTGTGCGGATTTCATGGCTCATATTAGCAATGAACGCACTCTTCGCCTTGTTCGCTGCTTCAGCAACTTCGCTCGCTTTCTCCAACGCGCGAGTGCGGCTCATCACCATCTCTTCCATTCGATAACGATGCTTATCGAGCTCAGCATTTAATTGGCGTTGTTGCGTAATATCCGTTTGCACCCAAACATACTGGCTAATAAGACCATCTTCACTACGCAACGGGTTGACGATGACAGCGGTGACCAATCCACTACCGTCTTTTCGTTGATTATTCAACTCACCAGTCCAAACTTCATTCTGCGAAAGGCAGCGCCACATGTCAGCAAAGCTATCTGCATTGTCTTCCCCCGCACTCAACATCTGAGGATGCTGGCCGATGATCTCTTCCGATGTATAACCATAGGTCTTTAGTAGAGCAGCATTGGCGTACTCAATTTTCGCGTCTCTATCGGTGATGA
This sequence comes from uncultured Undibacterium sp., assembly GCA_963511665.1. GTDB lineage: Bacteria > Pseudomonadota > Gammaproteobacteria > Burkholderiales > Burkholderiaceae_D > Undibacterium. Next base: position 31,260 of record CAUPKC010000037.1, on the reverse strand, counting down.
AGATATGCTGTGTGCTTTGCTCGATGGCCGATCTGAACATAACCAATTGATTCTCGGCGTACTTTTTTTCGGAAATATCTTGGCACTTCAGGACAAAATGCATAGGCGTATTCTGTTGATTTTTGACTATATTCAGATAGCATTGGACGCACACAATAAGACCATCTTTGTTCTTTAAAGAAAGCTCAAATTTAATCATCGGCCTGTCGTTCTCTTTCAATGCAGCCATGTTAACTTTGAATGTCTCAGAGTCATTGAGGAATAGTTGATCAACATCGACCGCGAGCATCTCGGATTTATCCCGTTCCAATAGTTTGCATAAAGCATGATTGACTCGAATGATGTGCCCATCCATTGCGATCAAAGCGATACTGATAGGCGAAGTTTCGAAAGTCTGGGTTAGTTGAAATTCTCGCTCACGTAGCAAAGCCTCTGTGCGATATTTGTACAAGGCCATTTCCACGGTCGTGCGCAATTCTCTGCTTGAAAATGGTTTAGTAATATAACCGTAAGGCTCAGTTAACTTTGCGCGCTCAATCACTTCATCGGCATTAAATGCACTGACAAACACAACAGGCGGCCCCATGTCGGCACGAATGATAGTCGCAGCTTCTATCCCATCCATGGCACCGCCCAACATAATGTCCATCAACACCAGTGCCGGCTTCAATGTCGCTATGTCTATCAAAGCCTGTTCCGCAGTACGACTATGCCCAACAACTTGGTAGCCAAGGCTTTCCAGCTGTTGGCGAATATCGCGCGCGACGATAGATTCATCCTCAACGATGAATATTCTCGCGCCACCCGTATCTACAATTGAGCTAGATTCTTTAAACATTTTTATTCGCTTAATAATTTTTTACTGCAAATCCCATGGGTATCAATAGTTTCTGACTCGTAAAGCCTCAAGCAACTAGCGATTCACGAACATCCAATGATGCTGTAAAACGTACCGAAAACGATAGTCCAAGGCTCTGCTCTATTTGCAACTCGCCCCCCATTTGTTGCGCCAAACTAGTCACTAATTCCAATCCCAAAGCGTGTTGTCGCTTTTCTGCAAAGTCGGGAGAAAGTCCGATTCCGTTATCGTGGACACTCAGCAGCATTTGGTCTTGTACCTCGGTTGTCCGCAGACCCACACAAATCTGCCCCTTTCGTCCATCTGGAAACGCATGTTTCAAACTATTCGAGATCAATTCATTCACGATCAGACCGCAACAGGTCGCTTGATCAATATTCACAGGCAGGCCCATCAAATCAAAGTTCAAGCTCACCAATCCTGTTTCCTGATGCATAGAGCGAAAACTCAGCACACTCGATTCTCTCAAAAAGGTATTCAAATCGACAGAGGAAAATTGGCTTTGTTGATAAAGAAATTCATGCATGAGAGCCAAGGTTTGAATTCTGTTTTGCATATTGTCTAAAACAGTTTTAGCCTCAGCCTTATACGCTCTGGCAGCTTCGAGGCGCAATAAACTGGTGACGACTTGCAGATTGTTTTTTACCCTGTGATGGACTTCTTTGATCAATACATTTTTTTCTTGCAATGCGACACGCAGGTCGGCTTCAACTTGCTTTCTGGCGCTAATATCCATATGGGAAATAACGGCTCCTCCCTCACCGTTTTCAAATGGCGTAACGCTCATATGAAACCAACGTTTTTGTTGGGGTGAATGACAAGGGTATTCCAAGTCAAAGTTCGGCAAGGTTCGATCTAAAACGGACAATATTCCTTTACGAACGCTATTAACAGCGCCGTCGTGATTGCCCCTTTCCGCTGGGCAGACACTTAAATAATTCATGCCGACCCCATAACTTGCACAAGTTGCCGCGGTCATTTCTTCGGAGCAAATCGAAAAAGATTCACGACTAGCAAAATCTCTCCAAGCACGGTTTACGGCAATAATGACCCCATCTGCATCAATGACTGCAATCCCGGCGCTCACAGAATTGAGAATAGACCGATTAAAACTTTGACTGCGCTTTAACTTAGCTTGTGTCTCATGTTTATAGAGCGTCATTTCAATAACAACGCGCAATTCACGTTCGTTAATGGGCTTCAAAACATACGCGAAAGAGTCTGCCAATTGGGCGCGACGTAACAAATCATCCGAACAAAAAGCGGTCAGAAACACGATAGGAATATCAGAAACCTCATGAATCGCATTAGCTGCGGCAATCCCGTCCATCTCGCCACTAAGATGAATGTCCATAATAACCAAATCCGGCTGCAGTCGACTTGCGATTACTACCGCGTCCTCACCGCTATCCGCAGTAGCGACTAAGTCATAATCAAAGTGTGCTAAGTGAAGGCCAATGAAACTGCAAAGATCCTGATCATCATCGACCAACAAGATGCGCTTATTCTTCGTTTTATTGACGTTCACATCTATGTTTATCATCGCCATCTTTCTATTACTAACGCTAAGGTGAGTGCTTGTTGACTGCGCAGTTCATTAAGCGCTTTATCCATCACAAGTAAAGCGAACAGAAAACTTACTTCCCGCGCCAGTCTCAATACTCAATGTTCCGCCAATTTGGGTCACGAGATCATCGACTAGTTGCAAGCCCAAAGACAGCTCCCGGCGTTTATCAAAATCGCTCGGCAATCCTACACCTTCATCAGACACGATGATGTTGACAGACTTGGTTTCCGGTTGTGGTATCAAACTAACTTTCACTACGCCACTACGTCCATCGGGAAACGCGTGTTTCAAAGAATTGGAAATGAGCTCATTCACGATCAGACCACAAGGGGTTGCCTGATCCATACTGAGGCTAACCGAATGCAGATCCAATTCAAGTCTGACCGCTCCACCATTCGAATCGATGTGAGAACGAAAAGCCTGTGTCGCCAACTCCTTGAGATAATGCGCCAAATCGGCTGAGGCAAAAATACCAGAGCGATACAGGGTTTCATGCAGCAATGCCATCGATCGAATCCGGCCCTGCATATCATTGAGGACCGTCTTCGTGTTTTCCTGATTACTACGACCTGACTCCAAGCGAAGCAGGCTAGTGATCACCTGTAGATTGTTCTTCACGCGATGGTGAACTTCATTTAACAGTGAAGTTTTTTCACGCAAAGTATCTCTGAGTAAGTCTTGTTCTTTCTTTTTTGCTGTGATGTCGATCATCAGACCACGCAGCCATTTTGGTTTGCCCTCTTCTGCCACCACCTTTACAATATCGCGCAACCAAACCAGACTTCCGTCTTGCGCCACAAAGCGATACTCAAAATCGTGATCCTCTATTCGTCCGGTACAAGCCGCGCAGTAAGTGACCGCATATTCCCGATCTTCCTCATAGATACGGCTCACCCAAAATCCTGGCACCAACCAATCGTCCACCGGAAAACCCAACATACGTTCGGCATTTTTACTTACGGAAGTAAACGCGAATGTGTTTGCATCTGCTTCCCATACGATGCCATCGGTGGATTCAACTAAGTCACGGAAACGCTGTTCAATTTGACGTAGATTGGCATCCGCCAAATAACGTTCAGATATGTCTTGAAAGGTACCTTGCAACTTGACAATCTTGTCGCCGTCCCAAACGGCGAAACCTTGGGTGCGTACCCACTTATGATTCCTGTTTGCCGTAATAATCGGTAACTCGAGATCGTAGGGTTCACCCGTCGTCATCGTCTGTTGTAGGGCGTCGGTAATCACCGGTTGCGCCTCCGGGGCAAATAAATTGATGCCGTCTTCGAGCGGCGGTTCGTTGGGCGGCGTCACCTCGGCAATACGGAAAGTTTCTGGCGTCCAAGTTAGGTCATTGGTGAGTAAATCCAATTGCCAACCACCGACTTTTGCCAACTCACCGGTCTGACGTAGCATTTCACCGGTTCTTAGCAAGTCTTCCTGGATTTGATATTGGGCAGTGACATCACTAAACACCAGCACCACGCCAACAATCATTCCCTTGTTATCCAATATTGGCGCTGCACTATCGGAGATTTGATATTCATTCCCGTCACGCGATATCAGCGCGGTATGATTCGCCAAGCCGACCACCTTGCCGTGTTCCATTACGAGTTGCACAGGATTCGCGCAGAGCAATCGTGTCTGGGCATTAATAATATTAAACACGGTGCTTAAGGATAGCCCTTGTGCATCACTTAAAGTCCAGCCCGTTAATCGACAGGCCGTCCTATTCATACGCGTAATGTTGCCTCGAGCATCCGTGGCAATCACTGCGTCTCCTATGGATTCGAGCGTGATAGATAAATTTTCTTCACTGACACGCAAACTCGTATCGCGTTCTCGCAGTGTGAGTAAGAGTCGATTGAAACCACCTATTAAGGCGCCTATTTCATCATCTTTGGTTTGAACCAACGCATCAGGAAATCCATCTTCTACCCGCAAACTCGCGAGCGTTCTGGTTGCCTCCAACATGGGTTTGAGTTGACGTCGAATAATCAGAAAGACCAATCCAGACACCACAAAGCTCAACACGATGGCAGCCCACATCGTCCGCTCTTTCATCAATTCGATGGAAGAAAAAGCCTCGTCAGTTGGGAGTTCCGCCATCAAAATCCAGTTTGGCGTAGGGATGGCCTTAGAAGAACTGAGCACAGTGGTGCCCAATTGATTCATCATCACACCCGAGCCATCGTAGCCACCAAGATAGCGTAGGAATAAAGGATCCTTATTCGTCGACGTCACCATCTTCATTTTTTTTTCAGTCGACGTGATCATCAAATTGTGCAGAGGGGAAATCAAGACATAACCACCCGATTTCCCATATTTATAGTTTGAGATTGGATCCAAAAAACTAGGCTGTGCGAGATTGGTGACACCGCCTAATACACCGACAACTTCGCCATGAACATTACGAATCGGGGTTGACATCGCAAACACGGGAGTACCCAACACTTTACCCACTAAGGGCTTACTAATAGTTGATTTTCCCTGTTTTGCTTCTAGAAAATGATCTCGATCAGCGTAACTCACACCTATGCGCTTCAGCGACGTGGGTATAGACGCATTCACGATCCCATCGATAGTCGTTGTGTACGCACCTGCATTAAAAATCACGTCTAACACCACCGACGAATTTAAGTATTCCTGCATCTTCTGTGGATCTGCCAGCATCTCAGCTGTGATTGCTGCAGCAACCTTTTCTATCGATCTGGCACGAAAACGAACCGCATCTTCCATCTGCGCAGCCAGTACGGTCAAAGTGGAAAACTGCTGCGCCTCCAAAGAAAGCAGCATGTCCGCTTGCACAATACTACTCACATAGATCGCTGTCCCCCAAATAGAGGAAACGATAACGACCATTGAGGTCACAATCAATCGGGTAGATAGGCTCCGCCAGTTCACTATTCTCATACCAATTCTCGTTGCAGCGCCGTCGAGTTCGGCGTATTAATCGTCGTCAATCGTTGTGGCAAATCTGGAACGAATACCACGGTAAATTCTGTACCTGGATGGTAACAAGTTTCCAACTTACCTAGCATTTGATTCGCGAGGTCCTTGACCAATCGCAAACCCAAAGATCGTTCACAGCGTGCTTCTAGATCGACCGGCATGCCTAGGCCATTATCAATGATGCGCAAACGAACTTGTCCCCCGACGCCAACATGTTGTAGCGTGAGGCGGATTTCTCCATCTGAACGCCCTACAAAAGCATGTTTAAGGCTATTAGAAATCAATTCATTGACCATCAATCCACATGGCGTTGCCTGATCCATGCTGACCGTGACCGACTCCAATTCCAAATGTAGACGTATGCCGGTGTGATTGACATGCGCGCGAAAAGTATGCGTGGCAAGCTCTCTTAAGTAGGCGCCCAAATCAGCGGAGGCAAAAATTCCCGAACGATAAAGTGATTCATGCAGTAATGCCATGGAACGAATACGTGCCTGCATATCATTGAGAACCTCTTTCGTCTCACTGATATCGCTACGTCCCGACTCCAACCGCAACAGACTAGTAATCACTTGTAAGTTGTTTTTGACCCGATGATGTACCTCATTGAGCAAGCCGACTTTTTCTCTCAGCGAAGTCTGAAGCGCCTCTTGCGTAGCACGTTGTTCTGAGATATCAGCATGCGTGCCTATCATGCGCATCGCCTTACCACTGTCGTCACGCTCGACCACGACACCGCGATCCAATATCCATTTCCACTCCCCGTTCTTACACATGACCCTATGGATATTTTTATACAAAGGCGTTGCGCCATCCAGATGCAAATTTATATCTTGCATCACCATGTTCATGTCTTCAGGATGGACGCGACTCGACCATTCTTCGAGAGTATCTTTTACCTCTTCCTCCGCAAAACCTAACATCTCTTTCCAACGACGACTGAAATACACGGTGTTATTTGCAATATTCCAATCCCACAGACCGTCACCACTGCCTTCGATTGCGAATTTCCATCTGTAATCGCTCTCTAATAAATCTATCTGTGCCTGCTTTTGTTGCGTAATGTCGCGTGTGACCGCCAACATCATATTCTCGCCATCTTGAGGGTTCTGAAAAGGTATCGCGTGACTTTCTAACCAGCGGCGGGAACCATGCAATCCTTGCGCTTCGAAGACCAAAGATCCCGGTTTACCAAGGATGACATCATTAAATAACGCTACGAACTTTTCACGGTGGTCTTCAACTATAAATGCGGACAAACCAAGAGCCTTCACTTGATCCACTGAATCGGCTTCCAGCATACGGAGACCAGCAGCGTTTATGTCGATCAGTTTGCCATTGGCATTCACCAATTTGACACATTCCGGCTCAGCATCAAAAATGGCGCGAAATCGTCTTTCGCTCCAGGCCAAAGCGGTATCTCGCTCACGTAGTGTTGTAAGTAAGTGGTTAAAATCGGTCACTAACTTGCCGATTTCATCTCGACTGGTTACCGGTATTTCTATGCTAGTGTTTGGCTGCAGCGATTGAGCGATCACCGCCTCATTGGCAAGCGACAAAGGCTCTAGTTGTTTGCGTATCATCCATACCAAGAAAAAACCAATGATCAACGTAATGAAGGCACAGTAGAAAAAAACGTGTTCTTTGATCTCGCCGACAATGGAGAAGGCCTCTGCAATTGGCATCGAAATGACGACCAACCAACCGGAGGTATTGACCCTCTTCATTGAGCTCAATACATGCACACCTCGCGGGTTCATGAGCTGACGAGAGCCTTCTATACCGTCAACAACTTGATCTATTGCTGGGTTCACTCCCAAAGCGGGCAATTGTTCCATTCTTCTTTTTGGGTCGGTCGTAGCGATAATGCGCCGAGACTTTGGTGCGACCAAGACATAGTAGCCAGTTTCCCCGTAATGTATGTTTGAAAAGTAGTCAAACATACTCGGCGCTTCAAGATTAATGAGACCCGCCAAAGCACCAAGAACCCGACCATTTGCACTATAAATGGGTACGACGATCGCGGTCATCATCATTCCAGACTGCTCATCAACAAATGGATCTAGCACTTTACTGATTGTCCTATCTAACACCGATGGAATACGCTGCACAATTTGAACTGGCAAGTGCTTTTGCCCCTCTTTTTGCAGCGATGCAAGCAACTGATGCTCCGCACCCACCACAAATACACCGGGACCGAATAAGGCGAGAAGATGGGGATTGTCATTCAAATGCGATTGAATGGCGGAAGTTTGATTCAAGCCGATTTCAGCTATTTCGGCCGACACGCCTTCAAGATGTTGCGATAGGGTATTGAGCTGACTATCGACTTGCGCTGCGATTAAAGTTGCTGAAGAAAACTGTTGCAAACCCAATTTTTCTTCAAGTTCGACTGCGAGAAAACGAAGACTACCAAACGCCAACAATCCCCCTCCAACGAAGCACACAAGCAGAGTAATCACAGTAATTCGCGTACTGATTGATTGCCAACTAAGACGAGAAAAATATCTATGTAAAAGGGCATTCATAAACTACTACCCGATGTGGTCAGGCAGATAGAAAGTGTGTCATCCGAGATGTGTTCGATCATCTGGGTATTCGTCATGTCATTCCCCTTGAACCAACTTCGTCGCTGGCATAGGACGACCAAACAAATAGCCCTGAAAGGCATTGCAGCCCATTTCCGCCAGAGCATCCCGTTGTGCTTGCGTCTCCACACCTTCCGCTATCACTCTTAGTCCCAGGCTATGTGCCAAGGCAACAATCGTATGAGCGATCACCGCATCGCTGGGGTCGGTCAAAATATCTCGCACAAACGACTGATCAATTTTCAATTGAGAGAGCGGCAGTCGTTTCAGATAACTTAAGGATGAATAGCCAGTGCCGAAATCATCTAAAGAAAAACTAACGCCATGCGCGCGTAGCGCATTCATTTTCACGATAATTTCATCGACATTGCTAGCCAACATACTTTCGGTCAATTCCAACTTCAGTAACTTAGGGTTGGCGCCCGTGTTGACCAAGGCTTGCTCCACTTGCGTCACAAAATCCAGTTGCGCAAATTGAAGCGCGCTGACATTCACCGCGATACTCCATTCCGCTTTGTCTGGTGCATTGCTCCAAGCGACTAGCTGCTCGCAAGCTGTCTCCAGCACCCATTGACCTATGGGCAATATCAAACCGCTGCTTTCCGCAATCGGAATAAAACTCGCTGGCGAGACCATACCTTTCTTTGGATGCTGCCAACGAACCAGGGCTTCTACACCAGTGACGATGGGCGTATCATTTTGTTTTAACCCCTCCTTCACCTGAATCTGGTAATGGAGTAAAAATTCCTTGTTGGCGATACCACTACGCAAATCATTTTCTAGCTGCATATAAGCGGCCGCTGTTTCCTGCATTTTGGGATCGAAAAACCGTATGCCATTTCGACCAGCGCTCTTCGCTTGATACATCGCCACATCGGCTTTTTTGAAAATTTCGTCTATCCCTTCCACATCTTGCATGAATAAGACAATCCCAATACTTGGTGTGCTGTGAACCACATGTTCGTTCAGTTGATAAGGTTCACTCAATACCGACAAAATCGAACTAGCCACAATCTTCGCCTCGGTTGCAGCCTCGTAATCACGGCTGCTAAGCGACTCCATCAAAATCACAAATTCATCACCGCCGATACGAGCGACGGTGTTGCCCTCTCTCGCGCAGTCAGTGAGACGTGTTGCCACTTGCTGCAGCAATTGATCACCAAATTGATGCCCTAGCCTATCATTGAGCATCTTAAAGTGGTCTAGATCGAGAAACATGAGCGCACCGTGTTGCCCCGTCCGGCTCGAATTAATCATCGCTTGATTGAGTCGGTCGATCAATAAACGGCGGTTCGGCAATTGCGTCAGCGGATCATAAAACGCTAAGCGGCGGATCTCCTCCATATTCAGGTGGTGTAGAGTCAAATCACGAATCAAACCAATATAAACCGGCATCCCTCCACGCGTGATCTGCGATACCGCCAGGCTCATGGGAAATACACTACCGTCTTTTCTTTGTCCTTCGACCTCACGTGGCAAACCCAACATTCTGGCCTCGCCAGTAGTGTGATAGCGATCAAGATAACCGTCATGCTGCAGCTTATCTTGCGGCGGCATCAAGAGAGAGACATTTTGACCAATCGCCTCATCGGCGCTGTAGCCAAAAATCTTGGCGGCGGCTTGGTTATACGACTCAATCTGCCCGCGTGCATTGATAGTGATGACGCCATCAACCATATTGTCGAGGATGGCTTGAGTATGTAAGGCTGCCTCTTGCTGCTTTTGATCCGCATTGAATTTAAACAATGCCATCTCAATGACGGTACGCAAATCTCTCTGCGTAAAAGGCTTCAACACGTAACCGTACGGCTCAATCAGCTTCGCCCGCTGCAAAACTTCATCAGCGGTGAAAGACGTCACGAAGACGACTGGTAGCCCAAAGAGTCGACGAATCTCCTGCGCTGCATAAATACCATCGCCCTCGCCCGACAATTGGATATCCATCAAAATCAGATTGGGTCGCAACTCCCCCGCAAGACGTATTGCCTGTTCCGCGTGCGTTGCGATCCCGACTGGTTCATAGCCCAACGCCTCCAATTGCACCCGGATATCGCGGGCGACGATAGCTTCGTCCTCCACGATCAAGATTCTTGGTTTCACCAAGGGTTCCGTGAACAATTTTGTAGAAGTTTCCAACATAGCCACCAAAATTCCGTGTGAATATCGAGCTTACTAAATCTGACTAAGGGAAACTTCATTCACCCGCTATCACTGACTCAACTCCCATCGCATGCACCGACTGACCAATCGACGACAACTCTTGAATCGATAGGACGGACTCCAAATTCAACAAAATGATAAAGCGCCCCGAGTGCTTCGCCATGCCACTGATAAAGTCAGGTCGCAGCTTTGCACCAAAAGTAGGAGGCGGCTCAATATCTGCAATCGCGATATCGATGACTTCATTGACAGCATCCACCATGATCCCCAAGCTTTGGGTTTCAAACTGATCGGCCAAATCCGTTTGCGTCATCTCAATAATGATAATGCTGGTACGACGCGACACCGCAGTTTCTCCCTTAGCAAAGCGCACCGCCAAGTCAATCACAGGCACGACTTTACCGCGCAAATTGATCACGCCACGAATAAAGCTTGGCATCATCGGCACCTCAGTCAGATCACCATACTGAATGATTTCCTTGATATTTAAGATGCCTAAGGCATACACTTCCCCACTTAACAGAAAAGTCAGATACTGCCCCGTTCCTGATTGCGGCTTACTATCCTTAAGTACGAGTCCAGTCTGACTGTCGTTTCTTGTAGCCTGTAGATTAGCTTGCATGGTAGTCACCTAGAATTTCTCGAATTTCGAATTATCAACAGCGGAAGCTGCCACATTCTTACTTTTCTTGGATGCGCCTGTGCTGCGTTTTTCTACCTTACTTTCAAGCCCTGATTGACGCTGCTTACTTCTATTGTTTTGTTCCAGCTGAAAGAAACCTACCAGCTCTAATAGTTGCTCTGCCTGACTGGTCATTTCTTCGGCGGTCGCCGCCAACTCTTCACTGGACGACGCATTCGTCTGCGTAATTTGATTCATTTGATTCATTGCGGTATTAATCTGTCCAACACCGGCAGACTGTTCTTGCGACGCCGCGGCAATTTCTTGCACCAAATCGGAGGTACGCCCAATGCCCGGCACGATCTCGTCAATCAGGTCGCCTGCACGCTCCGCCATTTTGACGCTACCACTGGCGAGGTCACCGATTTCTTTGGCCGCAACTTGACTGCGCTCAGCCAATTTACGAACCTCCGCGGCAACCACAGCAAAGCCTTTGCCATGTTCACCTGCGCGCGCCGCTTCGATCGCAGCATTCAATGCCAACATATTGGTTTGATAGGCGATATCATCAATAATGCCGATTTTGGATGCGATCTCTTTCATCGCGGAGACCGTCTTCTTCACTGCATCACCACCCTCGATCGCTTCCTTGGATGCCTTGCCCGCGATGCCATCTGTGACTTTGGCGTTTTCCGCATTTTGATTAATACCGGCTGCCATCTGTTCTATGCTGGCGCTGGTTTCTTCTACGCTGGCCGCTTGTTCACTGGCCGCCTGTGATAATGCCTGAGAAGTGGCACTCACTTGCTCCGATGCATTCGATAAGGCATCGGTGGCGTTGATCACATCGGTGACGATACTGGCAAGCTTATCGACCGTTTCATTACTAGCGGCTTTGAGCGCACCAAACGTACCTGCATAATCCTTATCGATGGTCTGGGTTAAATCACCTTGTGCTAAAGCCGCCAATACACGTAACACTTCGTTTAGGCCGTCATCACTGGTTTCCATTAAGCGATTGATGTCCTTACTCAGCTTAGCAAAGAAACCGGTTTTTCCTTCTTCATTAAGACGCGTAGTGAAGTTGCCCATCACCGCGCCTTCGACGATATTGCCGACTTCTTTTTCAACGTTCACTTCCAAGGTGCGATCAGCCCATTCCACCACGGTACCGACCCGCTCGCCCTTGACGTCAATGATAGGATTAGCAATTAAACCAAAGTACAAATTGCCAACTTGAATTTGAGTGCGGTAAGTCGTTTTCAAGGCTGCCAACATGCCGCGTTGATGACTAGGATTTTTGTGGAAAACGTCGATGTTTTCGCCGATTAACTGACGCGAATTGAAGTTAGGCAAACTCTTACGTAACTCAGACTCATTACGCTGCATCATCTCGGTCACAGTTTCATTCATATAGATGATGTGGTTGTTGATATCGGCAATCATGACATTGGTGGTGCACTTGTCCAAGGCATTTTTAATGCGGGTATTTTCTGCTCCCAACTTCAGTTCGACCTCACGCGCTGCGATTTCTTGTGTCTTGTCGGCCCACTCTACGACCGTACCGACCCGTTTTCCATCGGCATCAGTAATCGGATTAGCAATCAATCCGAAGGCGAGACTTCCTACCTGAATTTGCGTTTTATAAGTGCTACTCAATGCAGACAACATGCCTCGTTGGTGTGCTGGATTTTTGTGAAACACATCGATGTTCTCACCGATGAGTTTGCGTGCATTGAAGTTAGGCAAGCTCTTGCGTAACTCGTTTTCATTGCCCTGCATCATGGCCGCTACCGTCTCATTCATGTAGATGATGTGGTTGCTGGCATCGGCGATCATAACGTTGGTACTGCATTTATCCAATGCGTTTTTGATGCGTGTATTCTCTGCTGCAGATCTGACTTCGACCTCACGCGCTGCGATCTCCAAAGTCTTATCCGCCCACTCGACGACGGTACCTTGGCGCACACCTGCCTTATCGACAATCGGTGTGGCAATGAGTCCAAATATGCGGCCACCCACGGTAATCTGCGTACGATAAGTCTCGCGCAAACGCGCTAACATGTCGCGTTGATGGGCAGGGTTTTTGTGGAAAATATCGATATTGCTACCCATGACTTTGCTGGTAGCAAAGTTAGGAAGATCTTTGCGGATATCATTTTCAGCAGTGGCCAACATTGCACTGACCGAGGCATTCATAAAAATCACATTATTGCCGGCATCCGCAATCATGACGCTACTCGATACGGACTCCAATGCGGTGCGTAAGCGGGCGTTAAAACCAGCCGCGCCATCGGCTTCGCGCAATTTTTCTTGAGTTTGGCCGAGTGCTTCTAACAACTGACCGACTTCGTCATTACCAATGTTACCCAAGTCTTCATCAAAACGACCATTTCCTAAGCTACGAGCCACATCAACCGCGCGCTCGACGGGTACTGTGATGGAACGCGTGATCAAATAAGCCAGTATTATCCCCGCTGCTATAGCCAACAGCACGACCGCTATGGTTAATTTAGTGGAGCTTGACGCTGCAGCCTCCGCGTCATCAGCACCGCTGACCACCAATTTGCGTTGCGAGTCCACCATGTCTTCTAAGGCCTTACCCAGCACAGTATAATCTTGACGTAATTCGCCAAAAACCAGATTTTCCGCGTCTGCTCGCTTACCGTCATCAACCAATTTGACTATCCTATCCAATACATCCTTATAAGCCGCTCGGGATTTTTTAATCTCCGCAAACAAGGCCTTACCTTCAGGGGTATAGAGTAGCGGCTCGAGCTTATCCAAGGCCTCGGTGACTTTCGCGCGGTTATCACCTATCCTCTCCTTGGCGGTATTGATCAGGCTTTTATCAGTAGTAGCCACTAATTCCGTAGCACGTGTCGAATTTGCCCGCGTGTAGGTTAAGGCTTGATAGGCATAATCGGCTTTCTTAAAGTCTTTATCGCCAATTTGTTGGATGACCGCATTGAGATGTTTGGTTTCCGAGTACCCATACAAGGCGATTCCCAGAAGAATTGCCAGCATCAGTCCAAAAGCGATATACAGGCGCATACCAATCTTAAAGTTACTCAAGTTCATGATCCATTTCCTTTTCATGTTGTTGTTGCTTGCTGCCTGCATCATGACTTTTGCCATGACTCCATAAACTTCACTCCACGCTGCTTTTACTTGTGGCGTAAAAGCATCTCCCAAACCTTGACCTAAAGTCTTAAGTAATGCGGCACCGACGATCTGGTAATGCGCATCACGAACACCATACTTAGCGTGACGTTTCCCTAGTGATTGCAAGATGGGGATAAGACTGTCTAAGTCGTCTAGCTTTCCTACCGCCGCGCCTATCATCTGCATGAGCTTTTGGCCTTGCGCCTGCATGTCGCCTTTGAATAGGCGCTGCAAACTAGGATCAGCCTGAAAGAGATTTTTATAAAATAGTTCGGCAGCTTGCGGTGAAATCTTAGCGACTTCTTTCCAGGTACTTTGTACCAGCTGTATCGTTTCTTGTCTCACGCAAACATCTCCTTTTTTTAGATCTAGAGCAGTCGCAATTGAAAATCAATTTAATTTCTAGTCAGCATTTCGAAAAACTATCCTATCGCTGGCGACACTAGCTTCACGTGTTGCTGAACACTATTTCTGGTATGGGATAGCAGCAATGCGGGAATACTCAAAATTAACGCGACTTCGCCACTACCGAGTATGGTCGAGCCACCAATGCCTTCCAAATTCACGAACAATTTGCCCAGCGGTTTGATCACCGTTTGAAATTCCCCGAGTAATTGATCAACGATCAATCCGGCTTTGCTACCACCGTGCGTCACCACAACGACATTTTGACGGCGTGGTAATTCACCCTCGATGTCGAAGAGGCGACGAATTCGAATAAAGGGCAATATCTCACCCCGAAGATCCATATAGTCTCGGTCATCACAATCTTGCGGCAACGCTAAACACTCGATAACGCTATCGAGAGGTACAACGAAAGAGGAGTCACCAACACCAACTAAAAATCCATCAATAATGGCAAGCGTTAAGGGTAAGCGTATGCGCATTGTGCTGCCAATACCGCTCTCACTATCGATCTCAATCGTGCCACGCAAGGCGCTCACATTTCTTTTCACTACATCCATTCCGACACCGCGACCGGATACTGTCGACACTTGATCTGCGGTCGAGAATCCCGCTTCAAAAATCAGCGCATAAATTTCTTTGTCGCTCAGTTGTGCGTCGGGAGCGACCAAGCCTTTCTCAATCGCCCTAGACAAAATCTTGTCTCGATTCAATCCGCCGCCGTCATCACTGACTTCAATCACGATGCTGCCAGACTCGTGATAGGCTGTTAGCTTCAATACGCCTTGTTGCGGCTTTCCTTTGGCTAAGCGCGCTGCCGGCGATTCGATGCCGTGGTCTATCGAATTGCGCACCAAATGCATCAGGGGATCACCGATTTTGTCGACAATGGACTTATCAACTTCGGTGTCGCCGCCAGCGATTTCTAATGAGATATCCTTACCCAGCTCGATACTGAGATCACGCACCACACGTTGAAACCGGCTGAATGTGGTTCCTATTGGCACCATGCGCAGTTGTAAGGCGCTATCACGAACCTCTTCAACTAAGCGCATGACCTCATTGGTGGACTCTTGCATCACGAGATCGTCTAATTTGCTGGCGCGCAGGTTGATGCTCGCGCCCGCGATGACTAATTCGCCGACAAGATCAATCAATTTATCTAGACGATCAGCGTCAACACGAATATTTTGTTTTTCACGATTCTTGCTGTCTTTGACTTGCTGTTGCTTAGTCAAAGCCGCATTCAGAATAGGTTGCTGCAACATCACCTGATCGACCAAAATTTCGCCGATGGGGGCAGACTCAGCTGGCCCGCGTGCGCCATTGGGTCGCTGCTTTTGCAGCCGCAAGCATTCTTCCAACTCATGCTTGGTCAATACGCCACTCTTAATCAGAATTTCACCCAATAGTTCATTGTCATCTGGGAGATTTTGAATGATCGCAATGTACTCATCCATTTTGCTGCGTGGCGGCACGATGCGTATGGTACTGTCGTCGCGGACGAATTCGAACACGTTCTCTATCGTCTCTTTGCTAGCCTCACTTTTTAAAACGAGCTCAAAACCGAGGTAACAAGTTTCGGCATCCATGCTTTCTATGTCAGGTAGCGCCTCAGTAATAGTCACTAAATGCACGACATCACCTAAGGTACTTAGATAACGGATGAACGAAAGTGGGTCCATACCACTACGTAGACAATCTGAACCAAAGCGTAAAGATAGATACCAGTTTCCGCTATCGACTAAATTTTCTCCTGACGACTGTGGCGTCGATGTCTGTTGATGCAGATTCAAGGAGGAAGCATGCTTGTCATCTGATGACATAAAACGCCGTAATTGCTCATGCAAATCTGCGCCATGCTTGGCTTGCTCCGGCGTCTCGTTATCGAGTCCTTTGGCAACGTCATCGATCAGCGAACTAATGTGATCACGACTAGGCAATAACACGGCGATTAAATCAGACGATATGGCGATTTCTTCGTTGCGCAGCATGTCTAATAGACTTTCTACGACATGCGTGAAATTCACAATATGATTTAAGCCAAATAATCCTGATGATCCCTTGATGGTATGGGCCGCACGAAAAATCGCAGCGATCGCCTCCGCCGGCTGATCATCATGCTCCAAACCCAGTAATCCATCTTCCATGTCTTGCAGTAGCTCGCGACTTTCCACCACAAAGGTATCAAGTGCAGCGCGCATTTCATCTTCGAAACTCATGGCGATTTCCTTAGCTTAACAATGTCGTCAACAACTATCAGCAACGTAAACAAGAAACGGGCAGAATCAGGTCAATACTACCTGATCACCAAATATGCCTGTCATATTGGTCATTTCTAAAACGTCTAGTACGGCTTTACTATGCATCACATAATGTAGTGTTTTTTGGTGCTGAATCGCTGCTTGTTTCAGTGCGATCAAAACCTGCAATCCAGCCGTATCAAATTCACTCACCTGCGATAAATTCACCTCTAGCTCGTCGGCACTTTGCAGAAACGCCAACAGGCTTTGCTTTTCGTTCGATGCAGTGTAAATGGAGAGTTCACCACTGACGGTATAGGATTCCATGTGCTTTCCTTTGACAATGTGCGTTCTGATCTATGAATTGAAAGAAGAAACGCGACTAAGACATTTCTTCAGGGGCGACAAAAGTTCCTTTGAATTCCGTTGCTTTTTTCTGATCGATTAAGCTTTTCATCCACGTTAACAAGTGATTCACCAAATCTGCTTTTGCAATGACACCTAGTGCACCATGACTCTTTGCGATATCGCCATACACCGCGACCTCATGCATCGTGACAAACAATACTGCCGGCGCTTGTGCCCATTTTTTTAACTCCAGAGCGACTTCCAAGCCGGTCATTTTTGGCATTGCAATATCTAACAGGATTAAATCCGGACTGAGCGTCTTGGCTTTTAATAATGCCTCTTCACCATCACTCGCTTCGCCGATCACAACAAGCTCTGAAAAACGCGCCAACAGCTTACGAACTACCCCAAGGAACAGGTCATTATTGTCAACAATGAGAACTTTCAATGACATAGTCTGTGTAGTTCATGTAGTTTTGGGGACGCTGAAGCGCAAACGCTTGGTGAGGTACGAAATCATATTATTGCCAACTGATATGATTAGATATCAGGTCAATACCTGAGTCCAAGGAGGGAAACACCCTAGTTCCTAAAAAACGTAATAGGATCTATTTTTATAGTAAGAAGGGTATTTAACAACAAACTGAAATGCGATCTACATTCAACTTAGCATCGCAATGAACATACGCACACTGACCTCTTTTTCTAGTGCGACGTATCTAGTCCAACATATCTAGTCTGAGGTAATCAGACCAACACGAATCGCGTAACGCACCAAACCGGTGACTTCGTGAATGTCGAGCTGCTTCATCAATTGACTACGATGGGTATCCACCGTTTTGACAGACAGCGCCAACAGGCGTGCAATCTCTTTACTGCTCTGGCCTTGCGCCAACATTTTGAGGACTTCACGTTGACGTGGCGTCAACACTTCATCGACCGTGTTTTCACTGCGTAGTCGCTGTACATAATCAACCATCACGCCTTTGGAGATCGCAGGGCTTAAATAGATTTCATTTTTTAATACCGTATTGATCGCTAATTCAAGCTCTGTGGTGGCAGCATCTTTCAATAAATAGCCAACCGCGCCATGTCGCAAAGCCTGTTTCACGTATTCATCATTTTGATGCATCGATAAAATAATGACTTGAATATGCGGCAAGTCTTTTTTAAGGCGCATTGTTGCTTCCAAGCCGTTAATTCCAGGCATGGCACTGTCCATCAAGATGATCTCTGGCTGCAAACTTTGTGCGAGCTCAAGCACTGCCACGCCATTCGCCGCTTCGCCTATCACCTCGATGTGATGCATGGCCTCTAATAACTTGCGCAAGCCGGCACGAACCAAAGTATGGTCATCGGCCAAGATGAGCTTCACAGGTGACTTCATGTTGGCAGTACCAACGCCAATGGGCATTGCAGCGTGATCTTGCATCCTTGTCCAATCTCAGAGTCTATTGTCAGTTTCCCACCAATCAGCATCGCCCGTTCCTGCATACCGAGTATGCCGATGCTCTTGCCCTGTGTCGCATTTTTTTGCATGGCAGCAGTGTCAAACCCTTGTCCATTGTCGTTAACACTAAGGTACAGATATTCACCCTGATGACTTAATTCGATTAGGACTTGATTCGCATTCGCGTACTTCGCGATATTTGTCAGTGCTTCCTGCACGATCCTAAAGCAGGCGGTTTCGATTTCCGGTAACAGCCTAACCGACTGAGGCGCAACCCGAAATTGAACGTCAAGGCCTGTGCGTGTCGCGGTTTGATCCGCCAACCAACGTATCGCTGGAGCCAAGCCTAGATCATCGAGCATCGACGGTCGCAGTGCTAAAGAAATACGTCGAATTTGCTGAATCGCGTCTTCAACGATTCGAATATTTTCTGCATTCAACTCAGCAGGATTTTGATCTTTAAATAATTCGGCACTTTGTAAATTAATCTTGATCGCCGTCAATGATTGACCTAGTTCGTCATGTAATTCAATGGCGATACGTCGCCGCTCCGACTCTTGCACCTCCAAAACACGGCGCGATAAGGTTTGTAATTGCTCCATACTGTGACGCAATTTAGTTTCGGTCTGGTGCTTGTAGATCGCCATATCGATGATGAGGGGAAGCTCACGCGAAGTAAATGGCTTCAGAATAAACCCGTAAGGTTGACTCAGCTTGGCGCGATCAATAACCTCTTTCGCGTCGAAAGAGGTGACAAATACCACTGGCGTATGTAAATCGGCACCAATAATTTTCGCCGCCGTAATGCCATCCATCTCACCCATCAGTTGAATATCCATCAACACGACATCCGGGCGTATTTCTCTCACTAGATCAATGGCTTGCTGCCCTTCCGACGCACGCGCTAACACGACATAGCCAAAACCCCTCAGTTGCTGCTCCATATCTAGAGCAACGATACTTTCGTCTTCGACGATCAAAACAGTGGCGACTTTTGTTGAAACAGTCATTCAAAATCCTAAAAATACTCTCACAAATCAAATCAATAGTCAGTCAGATAAAACGCGCCTTTCAACAATAACATAACTTTTCCAATAAGCAATAATCTAATCCAAAGCGCTTGTCTTATTTAAACCAATTTGACCGTTTTTTCCGATTCAATAGCTAGGAAAGTGAGAACCACAAGAAAAGCAACAAAGCTTGCACATCGTCGCTTGCCAAGCCGGAGCGATTTGTGGATACTTTGCGCCAGAAAGCAATAAGGCTTTCGATCAGCGCCATTCCAAAAGAAATGCGCTTATCAAAAAAGAGACGAACCGCCTCCTACGACAAGAGGCGGTGTGAATATGATCAACGTTGCTCAACACAATTGAGCAAGGAGACTTACATGCCACAAACAGAACCGTTACGTTTACACGTACCGGAACCCACCGGCCGTCCCGGCCAAACTACCGATTTTTCCTATTTACGATTATCGCCAGCAGGTGAAGTACGTCGTCCCCTGGTCGATGTCACACCAGTCGATACGCGAGATATGGCGTATTCGCTGATTCGCGTGCTCGATGAGCAAGGCAATGCGGTCGGCCCTTGGGTGCCGGACATCAGCATAGAAACCTTGCGCGCGGGGATGCGGGCGATGATGAAGACGCGGATTTTTGATTCTCGTATGTTGATTGCACAGCGTCAGAAGAAAATGTCCTTCTACATGCAAAGCTTGGGCGAAGAAGCGATTGGTGCGGCGCAAGCTATGGCCTTGAATCGCGACGATATGTGTTTCCCGACCTATCGCCAGCAAAGTATTTTGATGGCACGTGATGTACCTTTACATGGTTTGATTTGCCAATTGATGTCGAACGAAGGTGATCCACTCAAAGGTCGTCAGCTACCCGTCATGTATTCGATTAAGGAAGCTGGCTTCTTTTCAATTTCTGGCAATCTAGCAACACAGTACATTCAAGCAGTCGGCTGGGCAATGGCGTCAGCGATTAAGAACGATACCAAGATCGCATCGGCATGGATAGGTGATGGCGCGACGGCAGAAGCTGACTTTGATACGGCACTGACATTTGCCCATGTGTATCACGCGCCAGTGATTTTGAATGTGGTGAATAATCAATGGGCGATCTCGACTTTCCAAGCAATTGCTGGTGGCGAGAACACCACTTTTGCGGCGCGTGGTGTGGGTTGCGGCATTGCGTCTTTACGTGTTGATGGCAATGATTTCCTCGCCGTCTATGCGGCATCAAAATGGGCGGCAGAACGTGCGCGTAGCAATCTTGGCCCAACACTGATTGAGTGGGTCACTTATCGTGCAGGTCCACATTCAACTTCAGACGATCCTTCCAAATATCGTCCTTTGGATGATGCAAGTCATTTCCCGCTTGGCGATCCTATCGCTCGTTTGAAACAATACTTGATCAATCAAGGTGCATGGTCAGAACAAGAACATCAGGATACCCAAAAAGAATTAGAGGCGATGGTGATCGCTGCACAGAAAGAGGCCGAAAAATTTGGCTCTCTGGCAGATAACCATGTATTTAGTCCGGCAGAAATGTTTGAGGACATCTATGAGCACATGCCTGAGCATTTGCGTCAGCAACGCCAACAATTGGGTCTCTAAAGGAAACATGCAATGAGTGAAGATATGAACGATGAAATAAGAGGAAAATCCACGCCCATGACCATGATCCAAGCGCTACGTTCAGCGATGGATGTGATGTTGGAGCGTGACAATAATGTGGTGGTGTTCGGGCAAGACGTTGGCTATTTTGGCGGCGTATTCCGTTGCACCGAAGGTCTGCAAAAAAAGTACGGCAAGTCGCGTGTATTTGATGCGCCGATTTCAGAAAGCGGTATCGTTGGCGTGGCAGTCGGTATGGGCGCTTATGGTTTGCGCCCGGTGATCGAAATTCAATTTGCCGATTATATTTACCCCGCTTACGATCAAATCGTATCAGAAGCGGCGCGTTTGCGTTTCCGTTCGGCGGGTGATTTCACCGCTCCGATGACGATACGTACACCTTGCGGTGGTGGTATTTATGGAGGTCAAACGCACAGCCAAAGTCCAGAAGCGGTATTCACCCACGTATGCGGATTGCGCACCGTGATGCCGTCGAATCCTTACGATGCGAAAGGATTATTGATCGCTTCGATTGAGAATAATGATCCCGTCATTTTCTTAGAACCTAAGCGTATTTATAACGGCCCATTCAATGGTCATCATGACCAACCGGTTGTGCCCTGGTCTAAACATCCTATGGGCGAAGTACCTGAAGGTTATTACACCGTGCCATTGGAATCGGCTTCGGTATTCCGCGAAGGCAAAGATCTGACTGTGCTGACTTACGGCACTATGGTGTGGGTATCCGAAGCCGCTGCAGCGGAAAGTGGTGTCGATGCCGAGATCATTGATCTGCGTAGTATTTGGCCTTTGGATTTACCGACCATTTTAGCTTCGGTGAAAAAGACTGGCCGTTGCGTAGTCGTACATGAAGCGACGCGCACTAGTGGTTTTGGCGCTGAATTGACTGCGCTGGTACAAGAGCATTGTTTCTACCATCTCGAAGCCCCAATCGAGCGCGTCACAGGTTGGGATACACCCTACCCGCATGCGCAAGAGTGGGATTACTTCCCTGGTCCCGCCCGCGTTGCCGCGGCATTCAAACGTGCGATGGAGAAATAAGATGGGTATTCATGTCATTAAAATGCCGGATATCGGCGAAGGTATTGCAGAAGTTGAGTTGGTCGCTTGGAATGTTAAAGTCGGCGATATGATCACTGAAGATCAGGTCATGGCGGATGTTATGACAGACAAAGCCACCATCGAAATTCCTAGTCCTGTGCATGGCAAAGTACTTGCACTTGGCGGTGCGGCTGGTCAAGTGATGGCGGTGGGTTCGGAATTGATTCGGATCGAAGTCGAAGGTGCTGGTAATGTGGATGCGAATGCAGCGGCCGCAGCACCTGCTCCTGCTGCCGCAAAAGCTGAACCAGTCGCAGCTGCGCCAGCGCCAGTTGTGGAGAAACCAGCAGCACAAACAGCGCCCCCGGCAAAAGCGCCTGTCGCGGCAGCCGCCACTTCGGCAGCAAAAACCAGCAGCAGTGTTCCAAGCGCAGCACGCGCCAATGGAGAAAAACCCATCGCCTCGCCCGCAGTGCGTCGTCGTGCTTGGGATCTAGGCGTGGAATTGCAATTCGTTCCTGGCACTGGCGCAGCGGGTCGCATCACGCAAGACGACTTGGATGCCTATGTCGCGCGCGGATCGGCACCGATTGCTTCTGGCAGTAACAGCTATCGCGAACTGCACGAAGAAACCGCGATTCCCGTCATCGGTCTACGTCGCAAAATCGCGCAAAAAATGCAAGATGCCAAACGTCGTATTCCGCATTTCTCATATGTCGAAGAAGTCGATGTCACTGAACTCGAAGCACTGCGTACGCAGCTCAATCAAAAGTGGGGCAAAGAGCGCGGCAAGCTAAGCTTATTACCACTATTGATGCGAGCGGTCGTGTTAGCGGTACGCGACTATCCGCAAATCAATGCGCGTTACGATGACGAAGCGGGTGTCGTTACGCAATTTGCCGCCGTTCATTTAGGCATTGCAGCACAAACACCAGCGGGCTTGATGGTGCCAGTTGTACGCCATGCCGAAGCGCGTGATCTATGGGCAAATGCGAATGAAATGGGACGACTGGCAGAAGCAGCACGCACAGGCAAAGCGACGCGTGAAGAACTGTCGGGTTCAACGATTACGATTTCCAGCTTGGGTGCATTGGGCGGTATCGTCTCTACACCGGTCATCAATTCACCGGAAGTGGCCATCATCGGTGTCAATAAGATGGTGGAACGTCCAATGATACGCAACGGCCAAGTCGTCGCTCGTAAGATGATGAATCTGTCGTCTTCATTTGATCATCGCGTCGTCGATGGCATGGATGCGGCGCAGTTTATTCAAACCATACGCGGGTATTTGGAATGTCCGGCTACGCTGTTTATTGACTAGGAAAAGCTTAAACCGCAGAGACGCAGAGTACGCAGAGATTTTTAAATCACACCTCTGCGTACTCTGCGACTAAAAAGTTTTTCTTTATCACTCCAAAATCTGATTATTCTCGGAACACATCATGCAAACACAATCCACAACCCTAGTCGTCATCGGCGGCGGCCCTGGCGGTTACATCGCTGCCATCCGCGCCGCACAATTGGGCATCGCCACCATTTTGATCGAAGGCGATCAACTCGGCGGCACTTGTCTTAACATCGGCTGTATTCCTTCCAAGGCGCTGATTCATGCTGCCGAAGAATTTGAAAAAGCCAAGCATTACTCGCACGGCTCATCCATTGGCATACAAGTCAGCGATCCCAGCATCAATATCGCACAAACCGTTAGTTGGAAAGATGGTATCGTCAAACGCTTAACCACGGGCGTTGGTGCATTATTGAAGAAAAACGGCGCGCAAGTCGTCAAAGGCTGGGCTCAGATTCTCGATGGTAAAACCGTCGCTGTCATGCAAGACGACAAAGAAGTCTCTCGCATCACTTGCCAACATTTATTGATCGCTTCTGGTTCAACGCCAGTAGAGCTTCCTTTCATGCCGTTTGGTTCTGGCAGTGGCAAAGTCATCAGCTCTACTGAGGCATTATCTCCCACTGAAATTCCAAAGAAATTAGTCGTCGTCGGCGGCGGCTACATCGGCTTAGAACTCGGTATCGCCTATCGCAAACTAGGCGCAGAAGTCGCCGTGGTCGAATCCTTAGATCGCATCTTGCCAGCCTACGATGAAGAGCTCACTAAAGTCGTGAAGACTGCGCTCAAGCAATTGGGCGTCGAAGTGCATCTCGGCTTGACGGTACAAGGCTTGAATGCAACAGGCGATGCCGTGCGTGTGAAAAATGCGGCTGGTGAAGAATCCGAACTAGCGTGCGACAAAGTTTTGGTCGCAGTTGGTCGCCGTCCACGCACACAAGGATTTGGCTTAGAAAGCTTAATGCTAGACATGAATGGCCGCGCCATCAAAATCGACGATCAATGCCGAACCTCCATGCGTGATGTGTGGGCAATTGGCGACGTTGCTGGCGAACCCATGCTCGCACATCGCGCTATGGCGCAAGGCGAAATGGTGGCGGAGATCATCGCTGGCAAACGCCGTCATTTCACGCCAGCCTCGATTCCTGCTGTGTGCTTCACCGATCCAGAATTAGTCGTGGTAGGCAAATCACCGCACGAAGCGCAAGCCGCAGGCATTGAGCACATCACCGCCATGTTCCCATTCGCAGCCAATGGTCGCTCAATGACTTTGGAATCGAGTGAAGGTTTTGTGCGTGTCGTCGCTCGCAAGGACAATCATTTAATCGTCGGTTGGCAAGCGGTTGGTAAAGGTGTGTCTGAACTAAGTGCGGCGTTTGGATTGTCACTTGAAATGGGTGCCACCTTAGAAGATGTGGCGGGTACGATTCATTCGCATCCAACTCTGGGCGAGGCGGTGCAAGAGGCAGCGCTGCGCGCTTTGGGACACGCTTTGCATATTTAAGGAAGCACGGATTAAGCGTCATCCTAGCTCAAGTCATCTATAACAATATGACTTGAGCCTATTGTAGGATTCAAGCATTTTTTAATGAAAACCAAAACACCGTCCCCACGCCTTGCTGAGTACGAAATCCGATTTCGCCGCCCATTGCTTCAACCAATGCTTTACTAATTTTTAAGCCCAAACCGGTACCACCCTGTTGCCGCGTATTACCGCTACTTGCTTGAGCAAAGGCACTAAAAATCTTGTCTTGAAAATCTGTTGCGATTCCACCTCCGTGATCTTCCACTTCGATTGTGGTTGAGTCTGGGTTAGAAATAACACGCACATCGACTACTTTCGATGATCCCGAGAACTTCGCAGCATTCGATAGAAGATTGGCGAATACCTGAGCAATGCGAGCCGCATCACCTGAAACGTAGGCAGCTTCTGGAGAGGTTTGCAATTGCAATGTCACCTCATATTTATCCGCATAGGCAGTATTATCGGCAATCGATTGATTGAGTAAACTGACAATATCAACACGACTAATTTTCACGTCCATCTTACCTGCGACGAGTTTCTCCATGTCTAACAAATCATTGATCAGCAAGATCAAGCGTTCACTATTTTTTTGCGCCAGACCGACCATTCTTTTTGCTTCTGGACTCAATTCGCCCGTGACGCCAGCCACAACCAATTTGAGCGAGCCGTGAATAGAGGTTAATGGCGTTCTCAACTCATGACTCACTGTAGACACAAACTCCGACTTCAGGCGATCAAGCTTTTTGCGCTCAGAAATATCTCTGAGCACGCCGATAAAAATCACATCATTCCTATCGCTGCATTTTGAAATCGCCAAATCAGCGGGAAAGACGGAGCCGTCCTTGCGCTTAGCTTCGACTTCTCTGCCGACACCGATTATTTTCGAACTTCCGGTTAGCCCATAGTTTGCCATGTGTCCGTCATGTTGACTGGCGATAGGCTCCGGCATCAATATAGAAATATTTTTGCCAAGCAATTCAATTTCTTCATAGCCAAAGATTTTGGTCAGCGCAAAATTACAAGAGCGTATTTCACCATTTGACTCGGTAACAACAATGCCATCTGCCAAATTATCCAAAATCGCCTGATTCTGTGCCATTCGATCAAATAAATTTCGCTCATGTGATCGAATCATGATTGAAAACTGATTTAAAGCGCGGCCTAATTCATAGATTTCATGGGTCTTTTTATAAACAGGTAACTGACGACCTGAGCGTATTTCGGAGAGCTTCGCAAACGTCGCAATTTCTTGCAAAAAGCGCATAGGCACCCGCATCCATAACCATAGCAGCACCATCACTAGAATCGAGGTGAAGCCAACGGCTAGAAAGCTTATTGCTAATAGATTTGTTGTGGTTTCCTTCAACTGATCAAGGGAGTACTCAATCCCGACATAACCCACAGCACTATCGCCATCAATTTTATGCCAGATGATCAGGGAGCCCTGCGGCAACATCCAGGTCACTGATTGCTTTTCTTCGCTTCCTGCGGCTCTCTCAACAATCAAAGGCTGATCCAATACCATTGGTTTTTTCTGGGAAATCTCATATACGATTCTTGAACCTTGCTTGGTCTTGAGCACCTTTAACAAAGTTTTATAGTTCGCATCAAGAATGCTGATCGACTCAACG
Source organism: uncultured Undibacterium sp. (assembly GCA_963511665.1). GTDB lineage: Bacteria > Pseudomonadota > Gammaproteobacteria > Burkholderiales > Burkholderiaceae_D > Undibacterium. The sequence continues at coordinate 4,721 of CAUPKC010000037.1, read as the reverse complement.
TAAGAGAAGCTAGCATTCAGTAACAAGATTTCTTCCAGTCCCACCACATCAGAAGTTAACACATGACTCGCCGCCACCGAGGAAACATTTTTTGTTAAGAACAACATCTGATCATCGACCAGTGCTTTCGATCGATGTAAAGAATAAATCGTAAAAAAACTGCCGAAAAAAAGCGAGATCAATAATACCGAAGCACCGACAAAAAATAAAATTTGTGAAGACAACCGATGCGGCAGCCAACGTCTGTCAACAAAAAAAGATAAGCATTTTCTCAACATATTAAGACTCGATTACCTATTCTCTTTGCTTGCGGATAAACCGACCTAGCCTACAGCCACATTTCTTAATCTTTTTCGACAATCACGTATTTATCGATCTTTAGTTTTTCCAACGGCAAATAATCAATGTCGTAACTCGCCATGGCGGGATTCGGAATGCGTACTTCTTTTAACAGTTTTTCTCCCGAAGCATCATTTTTCAGAGCCAAGAATGCCGCTAGGATAGTTTGAACCGTTTTCAATGGCACGCGCGGATGCGCCACCAAAGGATGAGATGCGCTGAGCGGCGATTGGTACAAAATACGTAGCTGCGCTTTTACATCTGGAGATTCGTCATTCAAAGTATTGTTCACACCGCCACCAGCAGCGACACCTCCATTCAGAATATTACGGTAGACATTGCCATGCGTATTGAGATATTTTTCGCGGAAAGCTACTTTGGCATCACTTAGTAATGCCCGCATAAACAAAGATGCACCGAATGCGTTAGGCGCTGGGAATCCTATCTCTTTGCCATCCAAATCCTGTAAGGTCTGATACGGACTATCTTTGCGAACTAACAAAATTCCACTCAGCGGTTTTGCGTCTTTCAGAAATGGGAGATAACCCTTGGCAGCTTTTGCCATCACCGCATGGTAGGGATTCACCAACGCAATATCGGGCTCTCCATGCAATAGACTTTTTTCGAATTTCGGAATACTAGACATCACCACTAGTTGAAGCGTGATCCCCGTGTCTTGCGAAATTCGATTTATAAGTGGCGTCCATTCGGCATGTATTTGAGTCGGATTATATTGCGGAACCACATAAATTTTAAGTGTCTCCGCACGAGTGATGTTCGAGCTAAAGACCATCAACAAACACACAATAAATAGTAGTAAATTACCGGACTTAAACCTAGTCATCTCATCCTCACATTTCAGAAAAAGAACTGCTCTGATTAACTACTAAAGATACGATTTTTCCCTATTTACGAACTACATACAGCTTTGTCTAGATAGCGAGAAATGCACTTGCCTATTAGGATAAATCGACCTTGTGCCAAGCTTTTCTGCTCCTGTCGATGAAACCTTAGTCTTGCCAGTAATTGAAAGCTGATTTTTCGGAGAACTGCAATTGCCCAAGCTTGATGTTTTATATAAATTGCTCTGACACCGCCTGCTGCACCTGCTACTTTGTTGGTACACCTAGACGATTTGTCACCCCCTTAGGCGCGTCTGTTCATCTGCAGCATTTATAGGCTTAGACCAAGAGCACACAAGTCGATTGAGCAATGCGCTAAAAAACGAGTTTGTCTTGAGAGTATTAAATTAAGGAAACGACTTAGCAAGCAATTTGTTAAAAATTGTCTCATAGATTTCAAAAGTGTCGTTGACGCAATCAATTCATGTCAATCCATCAATAAAGATTTATCTTTTACAAAAATTTAGACCTAAATCAATGCGCGATGCGATATGAAAAGTACGTCGGTAAGCAAGTGGACAGCAGCAAAGTCAGTATCGTGAAATAGGGAGCTTTATCGCGTCAAGCGCTCTCAGTCGACAAAACACCAAACGAGGAACGTCAACGCAATCGATACCCTCCTTTCAAATTTCGCCTAGCGCAAAGTAATCACCGTACAGTTTTTGTTTACTAGTTCAACATTCTTCACTTGCAATGCGTATTATCGTAGTGATACACTAATTCGCAATGAACTACGACATCCATCCTTCCAGTAGCACACCGATATTTCGCCAGATCATCGATCAGGTGAAGCGTTTTATTGCCAGTGGGCAGTTGCGTTCAGGTGACACATTGCCTTCCGTGCGGACGGTCGCTTTGCAGCATGCGATTAATCCTATGACCGTCAGTAAGGCTTACAACATGCTAGAGATTGAAGGTATATTGGTACGTATGCGGGGGGTCGGCATGGTGATTGCAGAACGGCGCAATGCAGCAAGAGACAAAACCAATTTAGCCATGCCTGCGATGTTGAGCGCGGCTCAAGTGGCTCATCAACTTGGTTTGGACAGAACGCAAGCACTGAAATTATTTGAGCAGGCACTGAAAACAATCGAGAACGAGAGTAAGAAAAATGCAGACTAAGACCAAAGCATCAACCGCCAAGCAATTCGCGATTTCTTGCGAAAACCTGCATTTTGCATTGGTTTAGTCATCCGTGGCAGCAACAAACCAGGTCGCAGTTTCTTCTATTTATTTCTGGCGTGCTTATTGGTGACATCGGTTGCCGCTATCTACTTTTATATACAGCAACGGAACACACTAAAAATTGCAATTTTTACCATGAACACAACTTATGTCTTGTGCGTCATAACGATAGGCATAGTCACCTTAATCTACGCCAACAAACTCTGGACTCGCGAGCGCTTACTTACCTATTTATAAGGGCAAGCGCTGCTGCCTTTACAAGCCACTAACCCCTTTGACCAAATAGCGATTGGTGTGTTTATCGGTGCGAATAGACACCAATCCTTGCGCCCAACAGGCTTCAGCGCCCGCCTTCAATGTAAACTTCACCGTCAAACGTAACTGATCTTTTGCATAAATCTGCTGGCGTGTAGCGCCCGTCACACAAGTTGATGACGTGACGACTTGCATCGCCTTCAATTCAGTACGAACGCCTTGCAAATTGATAACTGCCGTGTTGGTATCGTTGCTGATTAACAGGATCAAAGCGCCGCTACCATACGAACCTTCGTCTTGCGCAAAACTAGCGATGCGAAATTCATAAGGTGTTTTTAGTTTCTTGGCTTCTTGCGAGTCAATTGGCTGTAGTGCCGTCACTTTCGTGATTTCTTGGGCGCATACGCTACCGGCTAGCAATAATCCTAAACACACACCCTTCAAACGATGTTTTTGAAAACGCATTTTAATTCCTTCTCCTTTGCAAAATATAAATAGCATCTTAAAGCCTTTTACCTTGAAGTAAATGTCGATTTTTTATGCTTCATGGAATAAAGAAACCTCCAACACATCCAACAAGAAACACGTGGGAAGGCTTCAGGGATACTGTCATCAGTACGATTCCATCGGACAGTGCTCCTTCAACAGTCGGTGTACAAAATGCCAAGCCCGTCGACAAAATCTTGCCCTTCCTACTCAATAATGGATAACTAGCCTTAAGTGATCATTTGTCGGTGATCGCTTGTCGGCGAGCGAATTTTTACATAAAGAATTCCAAAAAACACAAAAAACTAACTTATCGACACCAAGCAATATTTTTTCGCTGGTCATGTAAGGAATGCGTAAAGTCGTCGACCAAGAGTAGTACAGGTGGCAAACCGCGCATCCCTTACTCTTGTAAATGCATAAGCATATCGACCAAAGCCGATCTCAATATGAAAAATGTCACAGATAATTCCTTGCCGCATCACTGTTTTTCTCTGGCGGTGTTACGACCGAGGAGCGATAAATTGCTTGATGAAGGCGGCCACAACGCGCCAGTGACACACGCCGATCTTGGTCCAGATTGCAACGGTCTTTCTACCCAGCTTGCACTTGATCTTGCCAATTGCTTACCCTTTCTCGCTTGCGGCGAAGAGTCGGCAGTGCATGCCTTTAGTCATAGCTTACTCAAAGATATTAGCTCTGAGGAGGCGGAGGAGATGCAGGCTATCGCCGAGGATGAACTACGCCATGCCCGTTACTTAGAGAGCTTGCGATGCGAATTACCTGCACCCAGCATACACTTGCCTGTTGACGCCACATCCCGTTTTTTTCGGCGCTTGCTGACTAAGAACTCGGCTAAGCACTTTGCACAAATTGCAGCCTTAGATTTAAATGTGTGCCGCCTTCTCGCCCCCTTATTGCATCCGCAAGCTGGACTCAGAAATGCGCCGCAGGTGCGTGAAATTCTCGGCGCGATCACACGAGATGAAGCGCGACACGTCAAAGTAGCGCGGGAGATGGCGTTCAAACTAGGTTGCACACCCATAGCGTTCGCAGGCATACACAAAGATATCGAACAACAACTAGCCACCCTCATCGCGCCGATACGCGCTAGCCACGATCGATTGGCGAAGCAAGATCAACACGGGCGGATAGAACACGCGACATCACCGCGAATATCACTCAAACCAGCGAACGGTCAAACCCACTAATGAGTAAGCACCAGCCCAACTTCGGACGGCCAATCATTCAACAAGACCGTCGCCAACTCTTAGGTCACGCGACTGCATTGCCAGGAAATCCGATTAGCACGGAAGAATTATGCCAACTCGTGTCGCGTCACTTTTCGATCCCGACGCATCGCCATGTGCGAGTCATTGCACCCCGCCTCGGTGTGCATCAGCGACATCTGTGTCGTGATTTCAAGAATGCGCAGGAAGCACCGCGTGCTGGTTCGCGCAATCCGGAGTTAGCGGCACAGGCGATTTCAGCGGCCTTAGACAAGGCACAAATGCCAGTCTCTGCACTCGCCTATATCATTAGCCATACCGCAAC
>CAUPKC010000036.1:0-42242 GCA_963511665.1 uncultured Undibacterium sp. | reverse complement strand
CTCCCAGATCGAAAATTCTGGAAAATGACACAAAAATGCCCATTTTAAATTCAAATCGGCACCAAACAAAATCGAGCTGGAACCCGCATAGTTATAAGGTTTCTTCAGCTTTTAATGCAATTTAACCGGACAGTAGTGATAAATCAATTATGCATAATCAATTCACAGGCACATAATTAATCGGCATCCAAGCATAGCCTTTGCCTTCAGCGCGTATATAACCGAGGCCAGGAAACGATATATGCGTTGCACCAACCATGTAACCTTGCTTTGCTGCTTCAGCGTAGGCTTTTTGGCGTTGCGCCATCGCCGCTTTGCTATCACTGTCAAACCCGATAGTAACCGTAGGGTTTTCGAATTGGACTGCCGCGACATGCATCAAATCGCCCCACAACATTAATTTTTGACCTTTGCTTTCAACCAGGTACACGCTATGACCTGGTGTATGTCCGCGCGCCGCCACCGCTTTCACGCCCGGAACTAGTTCTGTATCGCCATCAAATGGCTTAAATTTGCCTGCCTTTACATAAGGATTGATCGACGCCATCGCGCCTTGAAAACTACCTTTTGCATCGGCGGGGGCTTTATCCAAGTTTGCCTGACTCAACCAGAAATCAGCGTCATGTTTATCGGCGCGAACGACCGCATTAGGGAACAGCATTTGATCCCCCTTCATCAAGCCACCTACATGGTCACCATGCATGTGCGTAATATAAACTTCATCGACTTGTTCAGGTGTATAGCCTGCAGCCTTTAAGCTATTCGCCAGACGGCCGAGCGTTGGGCCAAATAAACCAGCAGCACCCGTATCGATCAACACTAACTTAGTTCCGGTGTTGATGAGATAGCCGTTAACCGAGGTTTGTACTGGCGTACTCAAATGGTATTTTTTAAGAGATTTGATCGTTTTTTCTGGGGTGGTATTGGTTAACAACTTATCGATAGGCAACGCAACCGTACCGTCAGACAAAGCAGTAACTTCAAAGTCACCTAACATCACACGATAGAAGCCTGGCGCAGCCGCCTTAACCATAGGCGCATCCGCATGGGCTGGTGCAATACTCAATGAAGCAATCGTGGCAGATAGTAATGTGAGTGCCAAAGTACCGGCACCTAAGCTGAAACGGGATTTCATCACTTTTGATCTCCTAAATTAAATCGTGCATGCGCAAAATAGCGTGGCGTCATTATGACTAAATTTGAATGATCTTGCAGTGACTGGCGATTTTAAACATAACAAAATTAAAACTGCTCAAAATATAGGCATATTACCATTTCATTTTGTGCCAATTTGTCGGATCATATAACTTACCAATCAAGCGAAATCGCTAGGTGCTGCACATGTAGACCCCGATCCCGCAAGGAGCAAATATTATGGCTATCACACCAATAAGTAGCAGCAATTTTCAAACGATTAAAGACTTGAGTACTGCCAACGCCACCAATTCAAGTGCGACCAAGACTAGCTCTGAAGACGAGGTAGTGAGTGCTAAGAGCACAAGTAATAACAACAGCGAGTTAAGCGCAGCCCTACGCCAAGTGTTAAGCCAGATCAACTCTGCTAAAGACATCAGCGCTTTTTTCTCCTCAGAAAAAGGGCAGCAAGCTGAATCTGATTTCACCTCCAGTTTACTGTCCAATCTACCCGGCTTAGATGCAACAAATGGCACAGGAAACAAAGTGCCAGGAATCGCGCTAGATCAATCCAGTAGCTCATACAAGCTACAAAACAGCATACAAAAACTGATTACTCAACTCGACAGTAATACAAGTGAAGATTCTGGCTTAGGTAATTTGCAAGAATCGTTTAATGCGCTTGTGAAGAAAAGTGGTGGTGATCCCAGTGCAGAAAATCTGCAATCGTTTTTGAAACTGGTCGCCGTCAATATTCAAGGCAGCACGTCGATTGGTAGTTTGTTCAGTACGTCGGCTTGATGAGCTTTTGAGTACCCATCAAGCTATCGAACAAGCTGCCCTGTCTCGGCGTTAGCGCCGCATTTAAAGTATAGAAATTAATTCCCAAAAAGACTCTTCAACAAATCGGTCGCTTTCGGTTTCTTTTCTTCTTTCTGTGATTTGGGCTTGCCGCCCATATCGCCCATGCCGCCGAGTATCGAGCCATATACTGACTTCACCCTTACTTTGGTTTGCCAATCAGGTTCCCAGGCAATTTTTGGATCTTCGGGACGTGGGGGATAGGCAAAATACGCATCTGAACCGTAAGCAATCATACGCAACATACCCGCTCCATTTTCACCAAATATGCCTTTAGGTACTGCACATTGCGTCGCAGTGGCAGGCAAAATCACCTGTTCTTTAATCCACTTATCAATGTCTTGATTCGACTGATAATCCATTAAACCAAATCCAAAATCGGGCAACTCACTCGAAGTCCAAACTATCATCTCGCCGCTATCGCCACCTGTAGCTTGGCCGCCCATCACCGATAAAAAATAACCCCGCGCGTGCGCTATATTTTTCCATTGCAAGGCAACAGCGCCGTCTTTTTTTGTTTGTTGCAATTCGATAGCGGGCATCAGATCTTGCGGTGCACCTAAGCTCACTTTAAAACTTTCTGGGATACCATATCCGACGAATTGATGCTGCCCGACTAGGGAGGCGGTATCAGGTACTTTACGGTCATCGATTTTATTTGGCCAAGCGGGATTACCTGGTTGCCAGCGTGCGCCTTTGGTTGTCTTACCACGCATTACAAAGAACTTCGCGTAGTCGTCCATCGACGCTGTAGCGACATCAAGTGTTCGTGGCTGTCCTGGGCGTATGGTTTCACCACAGCCCCAATAGACCGAAATTTTCCCTTTAGGTTTTTCGTAGGTCGGTTCTAGCGGTGTTTCATCTACAGCTACGGGTATCTCTTTTTTTTCTGGCACTGGTGCATTCAGCTGCAAGCTTTCGCCTAGATTCATCACACTGGGGATCATTTGTTTTGCATCACCTAAACTCGGATTTTTTGTAGTGTAGACAGAGACATCGACAAATTTACCACTAGAAAATCCCATAGTGTGGGTATTGCCAAAGACGTTGCCACGATCACTGACACCACCGACAGCGCCTTTCGCCATGCCCGATAAAGCACCGAAAAAACCGCCGCCTGATTGCGCGCCCTGTGCAGCACCAGCCATCAAATTACCACCGGGCATGTCACTGGCATTGGTAGCTGCATCGATAAAAGCCAATGCGATTGGCGGCTTCACCACCTGCACAATTTCTTTCGGAGGTACTGCACTCTTTGCTGCTGGTGCTGGCTTGGCCTTAGTCTGCGCCTGCGCGCTCAAAGGAAACGTAAGTAAGCCAGCTGCACTGAGCACTAGGCATGAAGCTACGCTGAGTTTGGAACTGAGTTTGGAACTGAGTTTTAAAGTGCGTGGCTGCAAAAATACAATTTTATTCATCTTGGGCTCCTTAAATACAGGCGAGTCAACGTTGGGAGAATCGAGTAAAAAGTAGTAAACCTAATCAATCATAGCTCAAAAAATAGGCAATTTAGTTAAGTATCTTTCAATTAAAATCAATTTCTATATACGTAGGTCACATTTAATTGAGCTAAGACAAAGACGTGCACCAAAGTATCGATGCCATCTTGCGCTTATACACTAACGGTCTCGTAGCGGCGGCGGACAGCTTAGCATCAGGTTCTGCGATAGATGTCTGCAAACGTCAGGTTTGGCTCAATCGCATTGCGGAGAAACCTAGCTATCTGGATATGTGATAAATTTCCTTTGGTACGAAAAAAATCAAGGAAATTTTTCATGCACCGGTTCCTTTTTAGCAGCCTACTTCTATTGCAATTCGCAAGCGTTTGCCAAGCGTCGGAGCCTATCCGTGCCTGCGGTGGTGATAGTAACTGGCCACCGATGTCATATATCTCTAAAGAAACAAAATCCGTACAAGGCCTTTCGGTAGAGGTATTGAAAGCAATTTTCTCAACCCCAGCTCCCGAATTCAAACTGCGCCCTTGGGCTCGCTGCATGGCAGAAGTCGAATCCATGCAGAGAAGCGACTTAATGATGTCCAGTTTTAGAACACCCGAAAGAGAGCAAAAATTCTATTTTTCTCGGTCTTACTTTAACTTAACGCCTGCATACTTTTTTGCGCGTCAGCGCTTCGCTCAAGCACCGATCACCGCACTCAAAGATCTGAGCCAATATAAAGTCTGCAGCCTGCATGGCGCAGCCACATCCTATGTTGGAAGTACCGCTTCTCAAATCGAAAGTGGCGCCACCAACTATTTGAGCTTAATTCGCAAAATCGATCGGGGACATTGTGAGATTGTTGTTGATATGAAAGAAGTCTTCCTAGGTTTGTCGAAAATTGGAGTAGCGCCATTCGACGCAGCACACTATCAGATTTTGACGCTTCCCGAAACGCAGCAACTCCCATTACATTTCGCCGTCAGCAAACGACATCCTAATGCAAAGCAAATTTTAGAAGCGCTAGATAAAGGCATCTCTGCGCTTGAAAAAAACGGTAAATTGAAGCAATTAGCTAATCGCGACTTCAAGTAGTATTTGGTCGTTTTTCAAAGAATTCAACCACGACTGAGCAAGATGTCCTGTCAGTTCAGGCTGATAACATATCTTCAAATCCCATTCAAAACTGACAACGTATCTAATTTTTCTACGTTTAGACTAGGCAATTGGCTGGATATTCAGGGCACGAGTACTTCCCTTTCAACATAGATATTGTTCTCCATCAAAATTCGACGAAGCATTTACGATTATGCTGAGCGCCATTCCCTTTGCATCATCCTTGCCTCAAGAGACTGTCATGAAACGCCTAGCCCTCGCCCCTCACCGCCTGTATTTTTTTCTTGGTGCCATTGCTGTGTTGATTTTATTTTCATGGTGGTGGTTACATATTCAAAGCGGACGCAGCTTGGCTGTGCCGTTGCACGCTTTGTTAATGCCTTTAGGCGTATTCCCTTTGTTTATTTTGGGTTTCACTTTTACTGCTGGACCAAAGTGGTTGGCAGCGGATGAACCTCCACATAATTTCTTGCTGCATGGTGGCACTTATTTCGGTGGTTTGGTATTGGTTTTGATCGCATCAACATTGGAGTTGCCACCTTTGCGTATGTCGGGCTTTGCCTTGATGTTGGCGGCTTGGTGTGCGGTCACGCTGCGTTGGGCGAGATTGGTCATCCAAAGCCAAGTCAAAGATAAGCGTCATCCGCAAGCCCTGCTACTCGCAATGACAGGCGGTGTGCTGGCGATTTTCTCGGCATTTTTGTGGAGTGCTGGTCTGAGCGATGCCTGGATCGCGGCACGTCAGCTCGCCTTTTTCGCCTTCCTATTGCCCGTGTTTTTGACGGTCTGCCATCGTATGCTGCCCTTCTTTAGCAGCAATGTAATCAAGCCTTATACGATGTGGCGTCCATACTGGTTGCTGGCTTCATGGATCGCTGCTTGCTGGGGACTCGCGCTTGCCGGTATTTTTGGCGCGCATATTATTGAGGCCTCGATCGCAACATTGCTTAGTTTTAGTTTCGCCAATACGTCATGGCGCTGGGGCTTATTCCGCAGCTTACAGAATCGCTTGCTGGCGATGTTGCATCTCTCGTTTGCCTGGCTTGCCATCGTTTTCGCATTACAGGCTGCGAGTGCTTTTGGCGCAGTGATAGGCTCTGCGATGGTACATGCCTTGGCATTGGGCTTTATGGGAACGATGTTGGTTGGCTTCGTCAGTCGTGTGAGTTTTGGTCATAGCGGACGTCCTCTGCAAGTTAGCAATTTATTGTGGACGATTTACTTGGCCTTACATCTTGCGGCTTTGTTGCGCGTAGCTGCCAGCGTGACCGCCATTCCACAAATGATGAGCTTGTCGGCCAGCGTTTGGCTACTGCTGTTATTGACTTGGGTGGGATTGATGTTGCCTATTTATCTGAATGCGCGTGCTGATGGACAAGCTGGATAGATGCTGCGCCTAATGGAAAATCTGGGTTAAATATATCTAATGCCATTCAAGACCGGAATCGTGTTATGTTTATGCCCATTCTCAATCTGGCATATACATCACAATGCAAGCATTATCTTCCACGGAAATCAGCGCCGTTCGCGCTGAGTTTCCTTCGTTACAAATCCCTGGTCAATGCGTCTTCCTCGATAACGCCGGCGGTTCTCAGGTCTTAAAACGTGTTGCAGACCGAATTCACGACTACCTGTTGACCTCAAGCGTACAACTAGGGGCGACTTATGCAACGTCGACCTTAGCGAGTGCCCGGGTCATAGCGGCGAGGCAAGCGATCGCTGAACTCATCAATGCAGCAGATGATCGCGAAGTCGTGATGGGCGGATCGACCACTGGTCTGATGTTTCAACTCATACAGGCTATCCTTCCAGGGATACAGGCTGGCGATGAAATCATTGTGACCAATACAGATCACGAGGCCAACATCGGTGCGTGGAAACGCTTGCAACATGGCGGAGCAATCATCAAGATCTGGCGGGTCAATCCAGACTCCTTACAGTTAGACTTGGAAGATTTAGAAAAGTTACTGAGCACCAACACCAAATGGTTGGCGATGACCTTTACCTCAAATGTCCTCGGCACCATCAACCCGGTTACTGAAGTCGCGCGCCGTGTGCATGCCGTAGGCGGTCGGATCTGCGTCGATGCAGTGGCCTATGCGCCGCATCGTTTGGTCGATGTGCAAGCCAGCGGTGCTGATGTCTTGGTCTTCAGTTTTTACAAAGTATTTGGCCCCCACTATGCCGTGCTGTGGGGCAAATTAGAGCTATTGCATAGTTTCGCGAACTTAAATCATTTCTTTATTGCAGAAGATAATCTTCCTTACAAACTGCAACCGGGCAATGTGAATTTCGAATTGTCGTATGGCTGTCAAGGCATTGCTGATTATCTAGTCGCAATGGGTACGCATTTTGGCGGAGAAGGTAGTCGTCGTGAATTAATGCGATTGGCGTTCGATAAATTTGAGACGCATGAAAATTGTCTGGCACAAAGATTATTGGATTTTTTAAATTCGAAATCCAGTGTGCGCATCATAGGAATGCGGCAAGTGCATGAAGGTGCCGCTAGCAGAGTACCGACGATTAGTTTTATCGTTGAAAATATCCGATCGGAGACTATCGTAAAGCACATCGACCAATTTAATATCGGCATACGCTTTGGCGATTTTTATGCGCGCCATTTGATCGACGACTTAGGCTTAGAAAAATACGGTGGCGTCGTGCGCGTCTCACTTGCGCATTACAATACGGTGCAAGAAATCGATGCGCTGATCGGCCATCTTTCTGACATAATCCCATAAAATTACGAACCACTCACTATGCCCTTTTCACTCGACAAATTACTGGTTATTGGTATCTCATCACGCGCCTTATTCGATCTTGAAGCAGAAGAAGCCATTTTTCAAAATCAAGGATTGGACGCTTATCGCCAACATCAACTTGATCATGAAAATGAAATACTGAAACCAGGCGCGGGCTTTGCTTTAGTTAAAGCGCTCTTAAAACTAAATAATCTGACACCCGGCAATCGCTTAGTCGAGGTCGTTATCATGTCGCGTAATTCGTCCGAGACTTCTTTGCGCATATTTAACTCCATCGAACATTATGGCTTAGATATCAGTCGAGCCGTTTTGGCTGGAGGTGCGTCTTTATCGTCCTATTTACAAGCATTCAATGTCAGCTTGTTTTTGTCCCTGCATGAAGATGATGTGCAAGCTGCTATCAATGCGGGCATCGCATCTGCACTGCTATACCAGTTGGCAGAAAACGTCGCTGATCTTGACCAAATCCGCATCGCGTTTGACGGCGACGCTGTGATTTTTTCCGATGAAGCCGAAAAAGTCTATCAATCGCAAGGCATAGAAGCCTTTGAACAACACGAACGCTACAATGCAAAAAAACCTTTACCAGAAGGCCCATTTGCGCGCCTGTTAGTCGCCTTGTCATACATCCAAAACAACTTCAAAGCGCCTGATGGTCGTGCCTTTCCACTGCGCACAGCCTTGGTAACCGCACGCTCCTCTCCTGCACACGAGCGCGTGATCCGTACTCTGCGCGCCTGGAATATCGCAATTGACGAAACTTTCTTCATGGGTGGTGTGAATAAATCGGCAGTGCTAGCCGCTTTTAAACCTCACATGTTTTTTGATGATCAGCACGGACACTGCATGCATGCCTCTAGCGTGGTGCCAACTGGTCGGGTCCCCTATAAACAATAAAATGCAGTACTACATTAACTGTTAACTGAGCTGAGTAGCTCACATGAAAGAATAAAGGAATACAGATGCGTGAATTGACGATACCTATCGAAAACGAAGGTGATCCAGATGCCACAGAGATGATTCGGGTCTGGCTAGGAAATGGTTCCTGCAATATTTCACTTCTGCTCGGCATGTACGAAGACGCAGAAGATTGCGACATAGATGAACTCGAAGTATGGGGAAATATTCTCAGCGACATCGCCCAACACATCGCCAATGGATTTAAACAAAGCCACGATTGGGACGAAGTCAAGACCATGGCAAAGTTACGGCACCACTTTAATCAAGCGATTAAAGAGCATGCACCGGGTCTTGAAGGTCACTACATCAAGGAACATTAACGAAGAATTTTTCGATATATACTTTGTTGACTCTGTCTGAATTGGCGACACCTCAATCGAACTGTACTACTAACCTCATAATCAACAATAAAAGAAAACTATGTCTTCCAATATTCACACTCTATTTACCGAACTCGGCGTTACTCTGGCTGACTACCAAGGAAATGATATTCCTAGCATTTCGCCAATTAATGGCTTGCCGCTTGCGACTTTACGCGCAGACAATGCGGAACAAGTAACACAAAAAATTGATCGCGCCCATACCGCTTTTCTGGCTTGGCGCAAAGTACCTGCACCGCGCCGTGGTGAACTCATTCGTTTATTCGGTGAAGAACTGCGTATGCACAAAGCCGCTCTAGGCCAAATAGTGACTTTAGAGGCGGGAAAAATTTTGCAAGAAGGCTTGGGCGAAGTACAAGAAATGATCGATATCTGCGACTTCGCGGTTGGCTTGTCGCGCCAGTTGTACGGCTTGACGATCGCCTCTGAACGTCCGGGACATCGCATGATGGAAGTCTGGCATCCACTCGGCGTGGTGGGTGTGATCTCTGCCTTCAATTTCCCGGTCGCTGTGTGGGCTTGGAATGCAGCACTTGCCTTCGTCTGCGGCAATAGCGTGACTTGGAAACCCTCTGAAAAAACACCATTAACCGCTCTCGCTACTCACGCTTTATTCATGAAAGCCGTCGCACGCTTTAATGCAACTGGCAATGATGCACCAGAAGGATTAGCCGAACTGATTATCGGTGCGCGTGACACAGGTGCACAAATGGTGGAAGACAAACGCGTTGCGCTGGTGTCTGCTACCGGCAGTACCCGCATGGGTCGTCAGGTAGCCGAAGTGTGCGCCAAGCGTTTAACTCGCACCATTTTAGAACTTGGCGGCAATAACGCCATGATCGTGGCACCAAGTGCTGATCTGGAAATGGCAGTACGCGCAATCACCTTCTCTGCGGTCGGAACTGCAGGCCAGCGTTGCACGACTTTGCGCCGTCTATTTGTCCACGACAGCATTTACGACACCATCGTGCCGCGTTTAAAGAAGGCTTATGCAGGTCTGCCGATAGGCAATCCTTTAGAAAAATCGACCTTGATCGGCCCACTGGTAGATCAAGCAGCCTACGAAGCAATGCAAACAGCATTGACTTCAGCTAAAGCAGAACAAGGTGTCGTTTTTGGCGGCGAACGCGTCATCGTTGCAGGCTCAGAAGCGGGCTACTACGTACGTCCTGCCATCGTCGAAATGCCGACACAAACCACACACATGCATCACGAAGTATTTGCGCCAATCATGTACATCGTACGTTACAAAGATTTACAACAAGCAATTGACTGGAACAACGAGGTACCACAAGGTTTGTCATCCAGCATCTTCACCACCGACATGCGCGAAGCAGAATTATTTATGTCTGACGTCGGCAGCGACTGCGGCATCGCCAACGTCAACATCGGCCCATCCGGCGCAGAAATCGGCGGCGCATTTGGCGGTGAAAAAGACACGGGCGGTGGACGTGAATCTGGATCGGATGCATGGAAAGCGTATATGCGTCGTTCGACCAATACGGTCAACTACAGTCACTCTTTGCCTTTAGCGCAGGGGATTAGTTTTGATATTTAGTACTAAGTCGATTTAAGAACATGAACCGCAGAGGCGCAAAAATATGTCATTCCTGCCTACGCAGGAGTGACCGTTAACTATTTTTAACGTAATTGCTATATTTCCTAAGCGCCTCGAAGTTCTAAAAATTTCAGCCCATCAACAACAATGCAAACCATCACTCCAGAACAAGCATTAAGCTTAGTCGAGCAACATTGGCACCTTAGCGGCACAGCCAAAGAACTCCCCTCTTATGCTGATCGCAATTTTAAAATCAATGCACCACAGGGTAATTACGTTTTCAAGATTGCCAATCCCAACTGGTCGTATGCCGATCTCGATATCGAAAACGCAGCCTTACTGCATCTCGCTAAAACTTGTCCTGATCTAGCTTTGCCCCAAGTGATGTTGACGCGATCTGGTCAGCATATTCTGCCTTTAATGACAGCCAGCGGTCAGACTTGCCACATGCGTCTGCTCAGCTTCGTCGAGGGTGACATTTATGCGAATGTCGCGATACGCGAGAACATCGATCAACACTACTTACAAGTTAGCTTAGGGGTTGCGATAGGAAAATTAGATCGCGGCTTGCAAGATTTTCAGCACCCAAGCATGAACCGTTATGTCGATTGGAGCATCAGCAATTTACCCGAGCTGCGTGATGAAATCGCCTACGTAGAGGATGATGATTTACGTGGATTAGTGACACGTCATACGGACTATTTTGTAGAACACGAAGCGACTTGGAAACAAGCATTGCCGATGTCGGTCATCCACAATGACGCCAATGATTTTAATGTGATCGTCGCCGCCAGTGTGGCGGATCACAAACCGCATGTGAACGCCATTATCGATTTTGGCGACATGTGCCGTCACCTGCGCATCGTCGATCTGGCAATCACCGTTGTATATGCTTTGCAGCACGTAGAAGAAGATCAAGCGGTTAGGGATTGCATGCAGGCGATATTGCAAGGCTATCATTCGCAACACCCTCTAAGCAACCAAGAAATTCAAGTCTTATATCACGTGATTATGGCAAGACTAAGTCAGAGCATTTTAATGGCTACCCGCGCTTACCGCCGCAATCCCGACAACGACTACATTTTGGTCTCGCAAAAAGGTGTGCGTCGCCTCATTTGCCAACTCGATGCGATGGATTACTCACACCTGCAACATTTGTTTTTGAGCGTACTTTAATTTCACCAATAAACCATCATGCCAACTACTGTCGCCCCTATCCCAAATCGCAGCCCAGAAGAGATCATCACGCTACGCCGCCAGCACTTAAATCCCACTTTAAGTATGTCCTACCAACAACCGCTGAAAATGGTACGGGGCGCTGGTGCTTATCTATATGATCAAGATGGGGATGCTTATCTCGACATGGTGAACAATGTCTGTCACGTCGGTCATTGTCACCCAGCCGTGGTCGCCGCTGGTCAGACGCAGATGGCGCAACTCAACACCAATACACGCTACCTGCATGACAATATCGTCGAATACGCCAAGCGACTGAGCGCGACTTTTCCATCCGAGTTGTCGGTGGTCTTTCTCACCAATTCCGGCACCGAAGCGAATGATCTAGCATTACGCATCGCCAAGACTTATACCCAGGCGAATGACATCATTGTGGTCGATCACGCCTATCATGGTAACTCTCCGACCATGATAGAACTAAGCCCGTACAAATTTGATGGCAAAGGTGGTCGTGGTCGTCCGGCACACATACAAGTCGCCGAGATCCCCGATGATTATCGTGGGCGTTTCCGAAAAGATGATACGCAGGCAGGTCCACATTATGCGGAAGACCTGCAGCGTGCAATCGCCGCAATTCATGCACGTGGAGAAAAACCAGCCGCTTTTTATTGCGAGTCGGTTCTAGGTTGTGGCGGTCAGGTGGTACTCCCAACCGGCTATTTGCAAGCAGCTTACGCGCATGCACGCGCCGCTGGCGCAGTTTGCATTGCGGATGAAGTCCAAGTAGGTTTTGGCCGTGCTGGGGATTACTTCTGGGCTTTCGAAGCACAGGGCGTTATTCCCGATATCGTCACTATGGGCAAACCCATAGGCAATGGTCATCCTATGGGTGCGGTCGTCACGCGTCCAGAGATTGCGCAAGCCTTTATCACAGGCATGGAATACTTCAATACCTTTGCAGGCAATCCGGTGTCCTGCGCGATTGGCTTGGCAGTGCTGGATGTGATTCAGCAAGAACATTTACAACATCACGCAAAACAAGTCGGTGATTTTCTCTTGCAAGGTCTAAACGAATTAAAGCAGCAACACGCTCTGATTGGCGATGTACGCGGCATGGGCTTATTCATAGGCGTGGAATTGGTCAAGGATAGAGCCAGCTTAGAACCCGCTACGGCAGAGGCTAATGCAGTAATCGAGTTTTTAAAAGCGCATCGCATACTACTGTCGACCGACGGGCCTTACGACAATGTCTTAAAGCTCAAACCGCCTATGGTGTTTAGTATGGACAATGCAAAGGAATTTTTGCTGCGGCTAGATCAAGCATTGAAGCAGGTATTGAAATAGCTTCTAGAATAGGCCTACAAATAGAGTTCGAGGCAGTCCCACAAGTCACACACATGCCACTCTTAAAAAACAAAAACGGACTCCGCTATTTTTCGAAGTCCGGTTTTCTATTCTCCCGCGTTTAACGAAGATTCAACCAGCCCCGCTCTTCAACGCGCACAGTTTGTGTTCTTCCACCATTGATGCTGTAAGTCACCCAAAGAAATTTGGCCACGTCAGGTGCCGGGTCGCCACCCAAGATATTATTTTCAACGCGAAGCTCTAAACGCCCATTGTTGATCAAAGAACGCAGTTGACGGCTTACATCCATTTTACGCGATTCAATTCCGTAGTAGGCATTAACAATAGTCAACTGTTTGGATTCGGCGTATCTATCTCGGTTACCGTGACGATCGCTATTCCGATTATCGTTGCGGCCATCGTAGTTGCGGTCATCACCATCACCCCAACCCCCTTTGTGATCGCCACGATTTCCCCAATTACCGCGTCCCCAGCTTTTGAACATAGCGCCATCCACCAGACCGCCTTCGCTATATTCAAAAGTGCGCATCTCACCTCGTGAACCACGAGCATAAATACGCAAAGTCTTAACGCGATTTGGGTGTGGGTCTACGCCAAAGCTGCGATTTCCCATACGAAAATTTCTATCGTTACCTGCTAACTCTTTCAGTCTATCGGTTACATCGACATTACGTTCCGCTGTACCGTACAGTGCACGTAAAATTTGAAAATCGCCATCATCACGATCATCCCGATCCGCCCTGCTATTGCCATTGCTATTACCATATGAGTCACGATTATCCCAGCCGCCTTGATAGTCACCATCACGTCCCCAATTACCGCCACCCCAACCGGTAAATTGAGCACCGTCGACCAAACTGTCTTCACGATATTCAAAGGTGCGGGTTTCGCCGCGGTCATTTCGTGCATAAATACGTAAAGTCTTTACGCGATTTGGATGTGGATCTATGCCAAAACTATCATTTCCCATACGGAAATTCACATCACGACGTGCTAAGTCTTTGAGAGCCGGGGTTACATCGACATTTCGCTCAGCCGTTCCATAACGGGCATGTAGAATTTGGAATTGTCCTTCATCGCGCTGAGCTGACGCCACATTCATCAGACTGCACAGCATCGCAAATAGAATGAAGCTCTTAAAGTAAATTTTCTGCAGGATCATGATGAACTCATCAAAAGTGTAAAGTAAGCTAATAACGCTTTGGAGCGAAGCTTGGTGGACGATCACTCGCAAAAGAATAATTTAGTAGTAAAAGCGATCCATCAAAATCACCGTCCAGGTTGCCAGCGCCAAGAAGAAAGTCAATAAAACAGCCGCACTACCAAAATCCTTAGCATTTTTTGATAGTGCATGGCGTTCAAGCGAAACACGATCAACTACAGCTTCGATAGCCGAATTCAACAGTTCAACAATTAGCATTAACACTAACACGGCAATCATCATCAGTTTTTCAAAGGCCGATACCGGCAAACTCAGCGCGATCACTGCACCAATCACGACCAGCACTAATTCTTGACGAAATGCATGCTCCTGACGCCATGCCGCTTGCAAACCATCTAATGAATAGAAAAAAGCCGAGAAGATACGTTTGAGCCCGCTCTTACTTTTAAACTCACTCACCTCCGCCTTAAGCTGATTTTTGGCTTGCGGGTCGAGGTTTTCAGGTGAGTTCATGGGGGGTAGATCCTTTGCGACAAGATAGAAAAATAGAATCAAAGCCCACAAATTCTAACAGGTGTATATGACTATTTGAATAAATTGCCATACCTGTTCGATTTATTCTTATCTAATCGCACCAATTAAATCAAGGTAGGGTGGACGATCAACAAGTCAAAAAAAACCCACAGCGCAATTTCCTTTCGGTCAGAATTAGACTAAGCTAAGCTTGGAAGTCACATCAAATCTCGGCTCAAATTAATCCATCGCTTAGGGTCTACGGACAAAAAGGAAGATCATACTATGGAAAATCGCTTACAACGGCTAGAGTCCGTGCAGTCCATGGTGTTGGAAATCGCTAAAATTTCTTATAACACCAATGACTTGCGTGAATTCTTACATGCCATTCACATGGCCTTAAGCCGCATTATGTATGCGAAAAATTTTTATATTGCACTTTATAATTCCGCCGATGATTCGATCCAGTTTGCTTACTTCTTAGATGAAATTGATGCCCCTCCCGATCCAGAAAAACGTTTCAAACTCGAGGCACCTGGTTCGTCCTTCACCAAATGGGTTATTCTAAATCGTAAGCCCTTAGTGGCGACCGCAGCGGAGATGGCAGAAATTCGTGCGGAAGAACAAATAGGTGTCACTGGTGCGCCATCAGAACATTGGATGGGCTATCCCTTAATCGATCACAATAAGCGCATCTTAGGTGCAATGGTCATACAGAGCTATGACAAACAATATCTCTACAGCGAAGAAGATCAGGCGCTTTTTGAATTAATTGCGAGCCATATCTCCAACGCTTTAGAGGTCTTTCAAAGTGTCGATAGATTGGAACGTGCGGTGCAAGAACGTACCACTTTGTTAGCCCACGAAATCGCTGAGCGACGCCGCTCAGAAAAGATTCAAAGTGCCTTGTATGCCATAGCGGAATTATCGTTTTCCGGTGAGGAAGGCAATCATTTATATAAAAAACTGCACCTGATTGTTGAGAACCTGATGATCGCCCAAAATTTTGTGGTGGCTATCTACCATTCTGATAATGAAGAGATCAGTATCCAATACTTTGTCGATGAAAAAGATCCTGTCCCTAGCCATACCCATTTTCCACTAGGCGTAGGTATGACGTCTTTTGTCATCCGAACAGGAAAAGCTCAGTTAATTGATAAGCTACGTTTACAACAACTTATTGAAGACGGTGAGATTCGTCAGGTCTTAGGTGGCAGCGATATCGAAAGTTGGATAGGCGTACCTATTTTGATTAAGAATAGAATTTACGGTGTCATTATTGTACAAAGCTATGATTTGCATAATATTTACGGCCATGCGGATCTCGAACTATTAAGCTTCGTTGCTAGCCATATTGCCGTGACGATCGCGCGTAAGAACGCTGACCGAGAGTTACGTCTGGCCAAAGTCAATTTAGAGCACCAAAACAATGCACTTAATGATGCTCTATTGGCTTTGCAAGAAGCGCAAACCGAATTGGTCAGACAAGAAAAACTTGCCTCACTAGGTAGTTTAGTCGCAGGCGTCGCTCATGAGATCAATACACCACTGGGCATCTGCGTCACGGCTTCCAGCCATCTGATAGAAGAAGTTCGACTCACACGCAAAGATATCGATGCTGGACAATTTACGGAGTCGCAACGTGATCAGTTTTTAGAAACTATTGACCAGAGCTTACGCATTCTGAGTACGAATACCAAACGAGCCGCCGCGCTGGTACGCAGTTTTAAACAAGTCGCAGTTGACCAAACTTCGAATGACAAACGCAAATTTCAACTGGCGACCTACCTGAATGAAATATTGGTATCGCTACAACCGAAACTAAAAGGAAGAAATATAGAGATCAGCATCGATTGCCCAGAGGGTTTGATTATTGATAGCTACCCCGGTGCTTTCTCACAAATCTTAACTAATTTCGTCATGAATTCTCTGACGCATGGTTTTGAAAATTTGAACCAAGGGAAAATACAAATGCGTCTTGAAGTTGAAGACAATGATCTCAAATTTCACTACCAAGATAATGGACATGGTATGGACAAAGAAGCTTTGAGTAAGCTATTTGACCCTTTTTACACCACCAAACGCGGCCAAGGAGGGAGCGGGCTTGGTACCCACATCGTGTACAACTTGGTCACCAGTTTATTAGGCGGAAGCATTAAAGCACAATCAACACCAGGTGAAGGATTGGCTTATCAGTTGCGTTTTCCAATACATGCAAAGTCAGCCACAAAATTGACTTAAGCAACAAGAATTAGACTAAAACAAAATACGCAATTTAGTCCGGATAACGATGATTAATATCTACCGCTTTATCGACATTTTGTACCAAGAGCTCGACAAACTGCGGATCAAGGTGACTACCACTCACGCTCTTTAAATGAGAGATCACCTGTTCAACTGGCCAAGCTAACTTATAGACGCGCGCATGCATCAAAGCGTCAAATACATCGGCTACCGCGACGATGCGCGCATAAACATGAATTTCGTTACCAACTAAGCCTTGCGGATAACCTGAGCCATCAAATTTTTCATGATGCTGATGTGCAATGATAGAGGCAGCGCGCAAGATAGGTCTATGCGAGCCATCCAAAATCGACATACCGACTTCTGGATGCATCTTCATAATATCCCACTCGCCTTCATTCAATTTGCCAGGTTTAAGCAAAACCGCATCAGGCGTCGCAATTTTCCCTATGTCGTGCATAGGCGCTGCTTGCTTTAATATCGCGGCCTCATCTGAATCCATACCCGACGCAATCGCAATCAAATAGCAAACCTCGGCCATACGTCGCACATGATTTCCAGCTTCTGAAGAACGCGATTCTACGACATCGCCGAGCCGCATAATCAATTCGCCCTGGGTATCACTAATTTCTTGATTGAGCAAAATATTATCGAATGCAATCGCCACACCGGAAGAAAAAACCTCTAACAATTTGGCATCAATTTCGCTCACACTTTCTACGCCTTTTAACACCAGCAGGGAGGCTTTGCCACTCTCGTTGGGGAAATAGCCAACATAAGTATCGCCGAATAAATGTGAAATACGGTTTATCGTCACTTGCTGTAGATGCGCAAGTAACTCTTGATTAAACAATTGATGATCATCGTCAAAATTGCCAATTTTGGCCAGCACTTCATAGGAATTTTCACCTGAAACACCGCTCGCCCCACGAAGGCGCAGCAACATACTTTTTTCTAAGCGTAACAAGGCGACTACTTGCTGTAAAAGTCCATTAGCAAAATCATGCATATTTCGCTGCTGATAAATATGCGCGGAGGCTTCAATGACGCGTTCTAAACCTTCGCGGTAGGTCACTTGAAAACGCCGCGCTTCTTCTACAGTATAGATGTCGCGATAGGCCCGTAAGGCTGCAAAAGTAGTTGTGAATAATTTGGTACGGTCGAGTTCAGTTTTTTCTTTGTAATCATTAATATCATAATCAACGATGACACTTTCTTCCGGCGCCTGTCCAGGTTGACCGGTTCTTAAGACGATACGAGTGAATTGATTTTTTAAATCCTGACGCATCCAGCGTGCGACTTCTAAACCGCTATTTTCGGCTTCCATCACCACATCAAGAAACACCAACGCGATGTCGGGTTCACGGCTCAGGATCTCTTTCGCCTCTGGGCCGCTATACGCATCAAAAAATTGCAGGCGGCGACCGTCTAATTCAAAGCGGTGCAAAGTCAGCTTAGTCACATCATGGATGTCAGGTTCATCATCGACCAATAGAATTTTCCATGGTGCGAGTTTTGACGATGCTGGCGAAGTATTCGACATAGACCGCATTTCCCTAAAAAAATGAAACAGAAAATATGACACCAATGCGAAGCTGGGTAGAAATCAGTATGCTGCAAATCTATACTAAAAATATCTGAATTCTCTAGCTTCATAGTACACCGAAGCAACACCAACACGCCAATAAATTGCATCAAGCAAGATGTGTTTTCATCATTTAATAATCTAAATAAATACAGTTTGGGAGGGTTCAACAATAAGTCTTCTTTATTTAATATCAATCTTACTTATACGGGACTAAAAACCCGTAACAAAGTTGAAAATAGAATCATTAGTTCAACACAGTCATTTCACATCATGGTATAAAGAGATTTATTGCAATGCACCATCCACATTATGAAAAACGACGCGCCTAATTCCGCTGAAAAAACTTCGATACAAGTCATCGAGCGCATGGTCTCATTATTAGATGCGCTGTCTCGCTATCACGATCCGGTAAGCCTAAAAGAGTTAGCTAGTGTGACCGGCCTGCATCCCTCTACCGCGCACCGGATCTTGAATGATTTATGTATTACCCGCTTTGTAGATCGTGCCGACACTGGTACCTACCGACTCGGCATGCGCTTACTGGAGCTTGGCAATATCGTCAAGAGTCGCCTCGATGTACGTGAAGCGGCCTTGGAATTTATGCGCAATCTACATCGCATCACCAATCAAACCATTAATTTATCAGTACGTCAGGGCGATGAAATTGTTTATATTGATCGCGCATTTTCAGAGCGTTCCGGGATGCAAGTCGTGCGTGCGATTGGCGGTCGTGCGCCCTTGCATTTAACGTCTACTGGCAAAATCTTCTTATCAATTGATGAACCCAAAGCCTTACGCGCTTACATCACGCGCACTGGTCTCGCGGGACACAACAAAAATTCAATTACTGATGTCGCCAAACTAGAACGTGAGTTAGCGGGAGTTCGCAGCAATGGCTATGCACGCGACAATGAAGAATTAGAACTGGGTGTACGTTGTATGGCGGCTGGCATACACGATGACAGTGGAAAAATGATAGCCGGGTTGTCGATCTCAGCCCCCGCAGATCGTCTGCAAGAAGCCTGGCTCGGCGATTTGATCAGTACCGCTGAACAAATTTCAGCGGCATTGGGTTATGTACCTAAAACGGCAAAATGAAAAACGTAAATTGAAAACTTAGGTTCAAAACTTAGGTTCAAAACTTAAGTTCAAAACTCACGTCCAAAACTTAAGTGGAAAACTTCAATCGAAGGCCCGATCAAGGCCAACTTACTGCGCTGATTGCGTTAATTTGGCACCAAAGCGCTCAACCCGTGGTAAATAATAATTGTCGTAATCGAGAGAAAACATCAAACGATTAACGCGTCCAGTGATCAATTCACGTTTAACCAAACCATAAAAGCGGGAATCATT
Source organism: uncultured Undibacterium sp. (assembly GCA_963511665.1). GTDB lineage: Bacteria > Pseudomonadota > Gammaproteobacteria > Burkholderiales > Burkholderiaceae_D > Undibacterium. Next base: position 22,634 of record CAUPKC010000036.1, on the reverse strand, counting down.
ACTATTGTCACGGTTATCACCTAGCATCATGTAATGCCCCACAGGCACAGTTACAGGATCAAAAGTACGTAATGCAGGGCGTTCAGGCATGACTAAAATATTGTGTTGTAAGCTACCGAGTTTTTCACTGTACATCAACTGCTGATTTGGGTATTCACGCTTTGGCGTCAGATGCGCTGGATCCGGTTCTACAATTTCTGCATAATCCGCCAATTGTCCGTTAATAATCAATTTTTGATCACGCATTTCGATCACATCACCGGGCAGGCCGATCACACGCTTAATCAAACGCACACCATCTGCAGGTGAACTGAAAGTTACAATATCGCCGCGTTGTGGTTCACCAACTTGCTTCAATATCACATCGGTAAACGGAAGCTTAATGTCATAAGCAATACGATTTGCGATCACTCTATCGCCTTCCAACAAATGCGGATACATAGAACTTGACGGTACCACGTACCAGTCCGCTAAGGCACTACGCATCAAAATCATGCCGGCGACAAAGAGCAAAAAAGTCTTATTATCAGCAATTAATTTGCGTATATTAAAGTTCATGGTAAATCTCCGAGAATAAACAGCACTTCCATAAGACACACAAAAGCCCCGAAAGTTCGGGGCTTTTGTTTATTTCATACTACTAGCTTCAAACTAGCTTCAATCTTGCTTCGATGTCGCTCAGCTTACTTAGCGTGCATCAATGCTACAGTCGTGTCCAACATACGGTTGGAGAAACCCCACTCGTTGTCGTACCAGCTGGATACTTTGACCAAACGGCCATTTACTTTCGTCAATGTTTCGTCGTAAGTAGAAGATGCTGGGTTGTGGTTGAAATCAACAGAGACCAAAGGCGCTGTGTTGTAATCCAAAATACCTTTCAAAACACCTTCAGATGCGTCTTTCAATACTTTGTTGATTTCTTCAACAGTCGTATCGCGCTTAGCGATGAAAGTCAGATCAACCACAGAAACATTGATGGTTGGGACGCGCATTGCATAGCCATCCAATTTACCGTTCAACTCTGGCAATACCAAACCAACTGCAGCAGCTGCGCCCGTTTTCGTTGGGATCATGCTCATCGTTGCAGAGCGCGCACGACGCAAGTCCTCATGCATCACGTCTGTCAACACTTGATCATTGGTGTATGCATGGATCGTTGTCATCAAACCGCTTTCGATACCGATCGCATCGTTCAATGGTTTTGCCAATGGCGCTAAGCAGTTCGTTGTGCAAGAAGCGTTAGAGATAACAGTATCAGTTGCTTTCAATACACCGTGGTTCACGCCGTAAACAATCGTTGCATCAACGTCTTTGCCACCTGGTGCGGAGATGATGACTTTCTTTGCGCCGCCAGCGATGTGTGCGGATGCTTTTTCTTTGGTCGTGAAGAAGCCTGTGCATTCCAATACCACGTCCACGCCCAATTCACCCCAAGGAATATTCGCTGGATTACGCTCTGCAAATACTTTGATCTTGTCGCCATTGACGATCATCGTGTCGCCTTCGACTGTGACTGTGCCTGGGAACTTACCGTGGGCTGTATCGTAACGTGTCAAATGCGCGTTAGATTCTGCGTTACCCAAATCGTTGATTGCAACGATTTGAATTTCATTTTTAAACTTACCACCTTCATAATGTGCACGAAGGATGTTACGACCGATACGGCCATAGCCGTTAATTGCGACGCGAATCGTCATGGTTCAATCTCCAAAAAGACAAACAGCAACAAAAAATAAAACACAAAAAAATCTTAACATCTCGCCGCAGAGGCTCTGAGCCCGCAGAGAATTAAATAAAAGAACTCTGCGTACTCTGCGCCTCTGCGGTTAAAAGCTTTTCCACTTCAACGACAAATCACTGAAGCGCTTTCGGAAATGGCATTGCATCCGCCGACGCCATCATCACACTCAAATCACTCCAACCATAACCGACTTCGGTCAGGTCTAACCCATCCCAGCTAAAATCTTGCTCGATGAGGATCTCTCCACCGAGTTCTTCGTAAAAATTGCGTGCTTGGGAATTGCCGTCAATCACCCAGATCACACAACTACCGCAGCCCATCGCTTGTAGGGAACGAGCTGCCTTATGCAACATGCGTTTGCCTATGCCGCAGCGTTGCCATTGTGGACGAATATAAATCGCATTGATTTCGCCATCGTTATCTAGCTTAGGCTCAGGCAATTTCATTGCCGAAACAAAACCGACAATCTCATCTTCGCTCACCGCCACATACACGCACAAGCTGTCTTCTTTTACTGGCAATGCCTGCAAAATCGTACGCCAGTGCAAGACGTTTTCGTTCAGATCCATCTCAGCCAAATAGCTATCAGGGATCATGCCACGATAAGTCGTGCGCCAGCCTTCGATACGGATCGCTGCAATGGCTTCGGCATCAGCGACGGTGGCACGACGTAATTGTATTTCCTTGATTTTATTCATATTGAGTCTGGATCAATTGCGCATGGTCAATATAAGGCAACTTAAGCCAAAACCGATCTAACTTTTGCCACCACGTTCTCGACCGTGAAGCCAAAGTATTTAAACAAAACGCCTGCTGGTGCAGATTCACCGAAAGTATCGATACCGACCACAGCGCCTTCTAAGCCAACATATTTATGCCAGATCGCCGTCACACCAGCTTCAATCGCCACGCGTGGCAAACCTTTACCCAACACGCTCAATTGGTAAGCTTTGTCCTGACGATCAAATACGTCAGTCGAAGGCATGGACACCACGCGCGCTGCAAGACCTTGCGTTGCTAATTCAGCTGCAGATTTCACAGCGAGTTCAATTTCAGAACCAGTCGCGATCAACACGACCTTTGCATCTGGCGCATCTTGCAGAATATAGCCACCACGTGCGATGTCAGCGATTTGCTGTGCACTGCGTTCTTGGAACGGTAAGTTTTGACGGGAGAAAATCAAAGTCGAGGGGCCATCTGCACGTTTGATAGACTCAGCCCATGCCACTGTCGATTCTGTGGTGTCACATGGACGCCAGTTATCCAAATTTGGAATCAAACGCATGCTGGAGATGTGCTCAACTGATTGATGCGTAGGACCATCTTCACCCAAGCCGATAGAGTCATGCGTGAACACGAACAGCGTACGAATTTTCATCAAAGCAGCCATACGAATCGCATTGCGGCTGTAATCAGAGAATGTCAGGAAAGTCGCGCCGAACGGCAAGTAACCGCCGTGCAAGGCGATACCATTCATGATCGCGCTCATACCAAATTCACGCACGCCGTAGTTGATGTGATTACCTGCTTGATTTGCACGAACCGCAACGCACTCTTTCCAGTTAGTCAGATTAGAGCCTGTCAAATCAGCAGAGCCACCGAGGAATTCTGGCAAGCTTGGGGCGAATGCTTGAATCGCATTTTGACTCGCTTTACGAGTGGCGATCGTTTCCTTCTTCTCAACCACGGATGCCAATGCAGCTTTCACGACTTCGTCAAAATTTGCAGGCAAAGTGCTGTTCATACGACGGGTCAACTCGGCGGCTTTGCTTGGTTGTGCTTTGCTGTATGCGGCGAATGCAGCATTCCATTCCGCCTCGTCTTTTGCACCATTCGCTTTCGCATCCCATGCGCTGTACACATCCGCTGGTACTTCAAACGGTGGGTAATTCCAATCAATATTCGCACGTACTGCAGCCACTTCTTTATCACCTAATGCAGCACCATGCACATTGTGCGTGCCTTGCATATTTGGCGAACCTTTACCGATGATGGTACGGCAGCAAATCAGCGTTGGTTTATCAGATGCTTTTGCCGCAACAATCGCTTGATTAACTGAATCGACATTATGACCATCGACAGCGCGAATCACATTCCAACCATAGGCTTCAAAACGTGCAGGTGTATCGTCCGTGAACCAGCCTTCAACATGGCCGTCAATGGAGATACCGTTGTCGTCCCAGAATGCGGTCAATTTATTCAACTTCCATGTTCCAGCTAAAGAACAAGCCTCGTGAGAAATACCTTCCATCAAGCAACCATCACCCATGAATACATAAGTGCGATGATCAACAATATTCGCGCCATCGACATTGAATTCCGCGGCAAGTAATTTTTCTGCAAGCGCCATACCAACCGCGTTGGTAATACCTTGACCCAGTGGACCTGTAGTTGTTTCTACACCGGGAGTGATATGCACTTCTGGATGACCCGCTGTCTTGGAATGCAATTGACGGAAATTGCTGATTTCTGACATAGGCAAATCGTAGCCGGTCAGATGCAGCAAGGAATAATGCAACATCGAACCATGACCATTCGACAAAACGAAACGATCACGATTAACCCATTTTGGATTGGTAGGGTTATGACGATAATGTCCTGCCCACAATGCCACCGCGATTTCTGCCATGCCCATAGGAGCACCTGGATGACCAGAATTGGCTTTTTGAACAGCGTCCATAGACAATGCGCGAATCGCATTGGCCATCTTAGAAGTATTTTCAGGCTGGAAAGTGGATGTCATAGCGGCAGTGGAGATAGGTTTATAAAATCGTGCAGGAGAACAAAACGGGTTTTATCCTAGGTGCAAAGCAAATAACTTGCTTTAACATTATCGTTTCATTCCATAAAGTCCGTTATTTTACCAGAGCAGCGCCTCACAGAATACAATTGCGACTTTCACATCATTTTTAGACGGATTTATGGAAGGTTTGCACCTCACTGCGGATTGCTTTAATTGCCTATGCGATCCCACGCTGTTATTTGAAGAAAAACGCTTAAGTGAATTAGTCCGAGAGCACACGAACCAGGCTGGTTTAAGCATCGTCGGCGAGAAGTTTCATGCTTTTACTTATCCAGATGGTAGTGCTGCTGGCGTCACCGGCACCCTGCTTCTGGCTGAATCACACGTCGCAATTCACACTTGGCCTGAACGTCAGGCAGTAACGCTGGATGTATACGTCTGCAATTTTGAAAACGACAATAGTGCTAAAGCACGTGACATCGTCGACCGATTGGTTGCCGTTTTCCGGCCACAGCAAGTTTCGCGTCAAGAATTACAGCGCGGCATTCCCCCATCCAACTACGTCGCGCCGGCAGTTGAGTATTTAAGTCCTTACACTTCCATGCAAACGAAAATCAGCGAAGTGCTTGCCGAAGTTCAAAGTCCCTTTCAATCGATACAAATAGTGAACACACCGGAATTTGGGAAAATCATGCGCATCGATGGCGCCATGATGACTTCGGAAAAAGATGAATTTTATTATCACGAATCTTTAGTGCATCCGGCCGCAATCACGCATGGCAATCCACAAACTGCACTGATCATTGGCGGTGGCGATGGTGGCTCGACAGAAGAACTATTGAAATACAACAGCATACAAAACATCACGCTATGTGAAATCGATGAACGAGTCATTGCGCTTTCGCGGCAGTATTTGACGACCATTCATAAGAATGCATTCGACTCACCTAAGGTGAGTATCATTCACACCGATGGCTTTGCTTTCATCCAAGAGAGCCAAGAAACAGCTCGTGAATTTTACGATTTGATCTTATTAGATCTTACCGATCCGATTGCACCTAATGGCAGCAATTTAGCCGAGTCTTGCATGAGCGAAGATTTTTTCCTCGCCTGCTATGCCCGATTAAATCCTCGCGGCTCTGTTGTCTTGCATCTAGGTAGCCAGTTCTACCATCAAGAGCGCTATCAAACCACATTGGCTCGTTTAACTAAAATATTTGATGTAGTTAGCCCCTATGCTGTTTTCATTCCTTTGTATGGCGCTTTATGGGGGATGGCGATCGCGACGAAAACGGACGAAACAATGAACACCTGTGACCCTTCAATTTTAACAGTCAGCTCAATCAATGATCGACTACAGGTACAAAAAATAACTGGCTTGCAATACTACAGTGCAGAGGCGCATACCAGAATGTTTGAGTCTTCAAAAAGCAGAGCTTAAAAGTATTTGTCGCTGCGCACGGCCTTCACTCAAAGAAACAACAGGTCTTCGGCAACGGTAAAACAAAAGCACGAAGACCATTACAAGCACGCTTCGCAGTATTACAATGGCAACTCACATTCTTAAAAGAATCATTGAATATAATAAGGAGTGCTGATGAGCACACAATATAAACGCCGTGTTTCACAAAGCTTGCCATTAATGTTGGTCGCCTCTGCCGCAGTTGCCAGCTTAACAGGGTGCGGCAACGATGATCCGAACGCCAATCTGGCCAGTGTGCGCGACGAATACAAAAGTTTAGAAGACTGCAAAGAAGACTGGGGCAGTACCGATCCTTGCCAACCGCAACCAGTGCCGCCAAATAGCAATGCCGTTGCCAATACGGGCAATACGTCAGGTGGACATATATATTCAGGTCGCTACTGGGGGCCAAGCTACTACGACGGGCAACGGCATGTTGCACAACGTAGTTTTTTAGGAAGCCGGTTTAACGGCAGTAGTGCGCAGTTAAGTGATAAATCGGTTAGTCGTAGCGTGACCCGCAGCGTTAGCCGTGGTGGCTTTGGATCAAGCTCGCGTGGCTTCTCTGGTGGAGGCTAAACGCGATGATTCGTGAATCATTAACACCACGTTCAAACTGGCAAAAGCAATTTGAGGATTTAGGTTTCAGCTATCATTCAATTGATGGACTGTACTGGGACGAGCGCTATGCATATCGATTTACTGCACAGCAGATCGATGTATTAGAACAGGCAACGGTCGATTTACATCAAATGAGCTTGCAAGCAGTTGACCATGTAATCCGCCAAGGACAAATCGAACGATTTGCTGTGCCGGAAGCTTTTTGGGCACAAGTTGAAGAGAGCTGGCGCGATAAAGAATTTTCTTTGTTTGGTCGCTTCGATTTGAGTTGGAATGGTACTGGCGCACCCAAGATGTTGGAGTATAACGCTGACACACCGACTGGTTTAGTAGAGTCCTCGGTGGCGCAATGGTATTGGTTGCAAGATGTTTTTCCCAATACGGATCAGTTCAATTCCTTACACGAAAAACTAATCGAGCAATGGAAAAAATTTGATGCCAAAGGTGTCTTGCATTTTGCCTGTGCCGATAGCGAAGAAGATATCGGCAACCTTTCCTATTTGCGTGACACAGCGATTCAAGCTGGCTTTGCAACCAAGCAAATTCTGATCAGTGATTTGGGATGGGATGAAGCCAATGCGGAATTAGTCGATGACAATGATGTTAAGGTCGACAATCTCTTTAAGCTCTACCCATGGGAATGGCTATGCCGTGAACAATTTGCATCGCACTTACTGAGCCGCCCAGCACGTATCATAGAGCCCGAATGGAAAATGATTTTATCGAATAAAGCGATCTTGCCAGTCTTGTGGGAATTATTTCCAGACCACCCCAACCTGCTGCCCGCATACTCGGAAGCTTGGCGCATTAGCGGCAACTTTGTCAAAAAACCTTTACTGTCGCGAGAAGGTGAAAACATTTCGATTTATGCTGACGGTAATGTGATACATACTGAAGGTGAATACGGTCACGAAGGTTTTATCTACCAAGCCTACGCACCACAACCGAAATTTGACGATGGCATTACACCAGCATATACCTCGATCGGTTCTTGGGTAGTCGGAGATGAAGCCGCTGGCATAGGCATACGTGAAGACGAAACATTGATCACGAAAAACACCAGTCGTTTTGTGCCACATTATTTTGTAGACTAAATTCAATTAAGTACCAATAACAGAAATTTATCGTTTTTTAGAAAGATTATTATGAGTGCACAATTTTTAGCCTATGGGTTCCCTGCTTTCATCAGTCACTTCGGTTCGGCATTAGCATTTCTATTTCTTTTTATCGCGATCTATATACGCATCACACCTTACAAAGAAATTGCTTTGATTCGTGAAGGCAATACCGCTGCAGCCGCCAGTTTATCCGGTGCGGTTTTAGGTTATTGCATCGCCTTGGCCTCCTCCGTTGCCCACAGTGTTGATTTGGCCGACATGTTGATTTGGGGCGCGATTGCGCTGGTGATTCAATTATTAGCATTCTTTGTGGCGCGCCTGATCTTGCCCGACTTGATCAAAGATGTCCCAGAAAACAAACTTGCTTCTGGTATTTTTCTAGGCTCGTTAAGTTTGGGGATGGGGATACTTAATGCAGCTTGTCAGTCCTATTGATCACATGATAAGCGCATAGCAAAATCACTCTTCAGATCAGCAATGGCGCTTCATCGCGCCATCCATACAAAGTTGTAAGCAAAGCCTCTTATGCCTCGTTTTTTTTGCCCCCTCTCGCTCGCCATCGGCGCGCATGTCGATCTGCCAGTTAGCACAGCACATCATGTATTTGTGCTGCGCCTCAATGTTGGCGATCAAATTGAATTATTTAATGGCGAAGGCGGTAGTTACTTAGCCAATTTAACTAGTATCAGCAAAAAAAATGTGTCGGCCGAAGTGAAAGTTTTCCTACCCGAAGAAGTTGAATTGCCCTTTGGCTTGAGCTTAGCGCAAGCGCTACCAGAAGGCAGCAAGATGGATTGGATTATAGAAAAAGCGATAGAGCTAGGCGTGAGCACGATACAACCCTTGGCCGCACAGCGCAGCGTCGTAAAATTAACGGCAGAACGTGCAGAGAAGAAAATGAGCCATTGGCAAGGGGTGATTCAAGCTGCCACTGAACAGTGTGGCCGTAAGCGAATTGCACATCTGGCAGATCTGATAGATGTGCAAAAATGGTTAGCTCAACAGGACATGCACCGGCGCATACTACTTTCTCCTCGCGCCGAGAGTTCTCTGGCGGATTGGGCGCGCCACCATCCAGCACAAGCACTCACCTTAATGATAGGGCCAGAGGGAGGATTTTCAGAAGCAGAAGAAAGCTTGGCGCTACAGCACGGTGCCTTGATGCTCAGCATGGGGCCACGCGTTCTGAGAACCGAAACCGCAGGACTTGCTGCAATCAGCGTATTAAGCGCAGCTTGGGGCGGTATGTAAGCGATATTACGAAATTCGAGAAAAACTTTAGGTCGAGTAGCCTCACATTTTTATCATTCCACTTTCTTTGCTACACTTCCGATCTCGCGTCGCTATCCCCAAGCTACCGATAGCCCGCCCACTCACCCAAGGTCAGCATAATGAACTCCCTTTCTCCTGTCATTTCCTGGACAGAAAATAACATTGAACATAGTTCAAACTGGCATTCCGAAAATGGAACACCTGCACCGAAACGGGTGCAGATAGCCGATGACACAATGAGTGCTGAAACCGCCTATCGCCTTGCTTGCGAAGGAACGGCGCTACTGTGGCGAGGTGACTTTCAAAATGCAAAGAATTTATTGCAGGCGATAGCGCGTCGTATCGACAAAAAACCTCAGAAGAAAGAAAAACCAGCGAAAGCTGAGACAACACCCGCTCAAGCTTTTCATTTGCACAGACAAGCGCAATCACAACGAGCGCGGGTACTAGCAATGCTATTAATCTCTTTTGATGAGAATTTCCATATTCCGTTACGACGAGCGCCTGATGTTCTGCAAGCTTGCACCGAGGTATATGGCGAATACAAAGTGCCTTTTATTACCTCTTTGCGCGAATTATTAGGTGTCATTGGCGCCCATGAATGGCGTAAAAATGGTGTGGGAATACCTGCACTTGGTGGCAAAATTTACCCCTATTACGGTGTTTTTTCACCGATCCGTGGGGAATACCTTGAATTACTCGCAAAAGCACCTTTACCTTCCACTACGCTTGCTTTCGATATAGGTACGGGCACTGGCGTCATTGCCGCTTTATTGGCTCGACGTGGCGTACAAAAAATTCTGGCAAGCGATCAAGATTCACGAGCATTGAGCTGTGCAACAGACAATTTACAGCGCCTTGGTGTTGCTGATCAGGTGGAGTTAGTCAAAACTGATTTATTTCCAGTGGGACGAGCGCCGTTAATTGTGTGCAATCCACCTTGGATCCCAGCTCGACCAAACTCTGCAATTGAACATGCGGTGTACGACCCCGATAGCCGTATGCTGCGAGGTTTTTTAAGTGGCGTCGGTGAGCATCTCGAGCCAGGTGGTGAAGCTTGGTTAATCATGTCTGATTTAGCTGAACATTTGGGATTACGTAGCTCGCAAGAATTCTGGAGCTGGATAGATGATGCCAATTTGGAAGTTGCGGGCAAAATGGATATTCGCCCTCAACATGCGAAATCAAAGGATACTAGTGATCCCTTACACACAGCACGTGCAGCAGAAATTACGTCACTTTGGAGGTTGCGACTGAAGTAAGTTAGAAGGCATTCAGACCAAGATCGAAAGCGCATCAATTCTTGCTCTGCACTATTTATCTTCTTTCTGATACTGGATGAGAGATATCACCAAATCAATAGCCAGCAACCACAAACTTAATTTAATCTAAAAATTCACTATGCACGCACTTATTGTTATCGACATGCAAAATGCATGGATAGAAGAAAATCCGCGCTACGAACTTGATGCCGTCATTGGCCGCATCAATCGTTTAATTGCACATTTCAGACAACAATCTAAGCCGATTATATTTATCCAACATGTCCAAGGCACTATCCTATCGAACACGTATGGCTGGCAGATTGATGACAAACTTCATCACCAAGAATCGGATCACTACGTCAACAAAACCGCTTGTGATTCATTTGAAAGCACTGACTTGCTTGAGCTTTTACACAAAGAGGCTTGTACGACGCTTAGTATTTGTGGTTTGGCGACAGAATTTTGTGTGGATACTACTTTGCATTCAGCCTTATCACATGGATTTGATGTGATCGCTTTGAGTGATGCACACACGACAGCAGATCGCACGCATTTGAACGCAAAATCAATTATTGAGCACCATAATTGGGTATGGGCTAATCTCGCTTTACCAACACAACGTAAACTTCAAGTAATGTCCGCCATAAATTATTTGGAATCATAGTTTGCCAAGTACATTTTTAGACAGACCATTGGTCGAATCATATCTACACAACGCTGCCAAATTAAATGAGAAAAAGCCGTCGATCTCTCGACGGCTTTTAGTCAAATAGAGAAAATCCAATCTAATGGGACCATGCACTCGATCTAATCCCCTCTACTTTGAAGCAAGTAATGAACAAAGTAATGAGCAAAGCAAACTTTGCTCATTTACTTCGCGATTACTTCATCATTATTGAACAACCGCTTTTACATTTGCACTACCAACAGCTGCATAAGCATTGACTAACAAGTAGTAAGTGCCGGCTGCTGGCGCACTGAAAGTAATTGTTTCAGTGTTAGTTGCACCATCAGATTTCTTCGTATAGCTAGTGGTGGTTGGTGCTGTCGTCATACGAGCATACAAATCGCCGTCACCAGTACCGCCTGACATCGTGAATGTCAAACTAGTCTTACCAGCTGGAACCGTGATGTTAAACACCTTAGAACCATTTTTAGCCAAAGTCACTGATTGTGCGACACCACTCACCAATACATTACCTGTTGGCGGTGTTGTACCTGTCTGATAGCTTGCAACAATTGACGCACCGTTCACAGCAGCATAAGCATTCGCCAACAAGTAATAAGTACCTGCAGTTGGTGCCGCAATTGTGATCGTTTCAGCATTCGTAGAACCATCAGATTTTGCCAAATACGAGGTGGTTGTTGGAGCTGAACCTAGTTTGGTATACAAATCACCATCACCAGTACCGCCTGACATTTTGAACGTCAAATTCGTCGCGCCAGTTGGTACTGCGAATGTGTAATTTGCACCTTGACCTGCCGCTGCAGAGAACGTCACTGAGACATCTTTCGTCAATGCACCACCACCTGGAGGAGGCGTCGTACCGCCGCAACCACCAGTCACACCAACAGATGCAAATGCCGCTGTGACATCAGCTACGGCATAGTTACGGTTAATCGCTGCTTTTTCTACACCGCATGCGCCTTGGTTAAATGTGCTGTTTGCGGTCCAATATAAACGATTCGCATCCGCCATGATTTCAAATGCTTTACGCACTGTCCAGCCAGATTTTGTCGCCAACAAGTAGAAAGCTTTATTGAATACACCACTTGAATGATGCACGTCCATGCTGCTTGTGAACTTGCTTGCATGGCCAATAGAAATACCATCTAACTCTGGATTATCCATGTGGCGCATAGAACCAGAACCTTTTTTGATGTCATCACCGACTTTAAAGGTACCTCTGCCACGCATATACCATGCAGCGGCTTCACCCGCCATGTCAGAGAATGCTTCATTCATACCGCCGGACATACCTGAGTAGACCAAGCCAGAATTTTGCTCAGTGAAACCATGACTGACTTCATGAGAAGTAACACCCAAGGAAACCAAAGGATGGAAAGTAGAACCGCCATCACCGTAACTCATGGCTGTGCCATCCCAGAATGCATTTTCGTAGTTAGTACCATAGTGAATACGCATTTGCAATTTGCCAGCGATCGGGCGTAAACCCAACCAATCTTGGTACATATTAAACACAACGTTACCGAAGAAGTGGCCATCATTCAAAGGAGAATAAGCACCATTGATTTCTTTAAATGTGTTTGTTGGGCAAGTAAATTTGTATAAAGTACCAGAGCCTGACGTCGCACCATTCATGTTGAAAGTATCAACATTTGGGCTAGTCATTTGGCAGGTGCTAGAGACGTTCAATGGGCCATAAGTGGAGCCACTACCTGCAGCACCGTAAGTATAGCGACCAATACGTAGATTGCCGCCAGGACCACCGGCGTCTAAATGCGTAAGACCTTCCCATTGTTCCAGCACCGCGCCAGTATTTGCATCAATTATTGCGTGTGGACGACTTGGGGCACCATTTGCAGCAATAGTTACATAGGAAGTCAAATATACCAGCTTAGCAACATTGTTTGCACCTAACTTAACGAACAATTTTGATTGCTCATTGCTTGTATTAGCAGGACGTTTTGCATTTTTCAACAAGCCTAAAGCTTGAGTTTCTGAGTACAAAGGTCTTGCACTTGGAATATCATTACCCAAATTGTTCAGCATCGCGCCATGGAAAGAGCGAGCCTCAGTAGCAACGATAGATTGGCTATTATCTTTATGTTCGACAATCGCTTCACCCCAAACTGGAACACCTTGATGCAATTGCTCGTAGCGAGTAACAACTTTGCCACCATAATTTTGACTACGAAGTACACGCAAATCAGATGCGCCCAAGCCTAAAAATTCATGCGCTTGAGACGATCCACCTGCAAAAGATTTATTTTGCGGGCCTTGAAATTTACCCAAATCTACGCGATCCGCTGCTGAGGCATTGAAAGAGGCTGCGATCACTGCTGCTAACAATGTTGGGCGAACCATTTGTAACTTGATACTCTTTTTCATTTTTTTCTACCTTTTTTTTCGAAAAACTCCCTAAGTACATAATTGACTAAAGCTTGTGACCTCAGTCCCCATTTTGTGATTGCCTGTTTTGCTCCATTTTCTTGGCAATGAAGTGGCAATACGCTCTTGTGTTGAGACTGTCGAATACGCCTAGAATTTTTGACAAATCTCAAGTGGCGAGTGCTAGTAGAACAGAGGAAGGTGATCTTGGAAACATTCAATTTTAATCACGTAAATAGCTTTTTTAACAATTCAAAGCGCTTTACCAAAACTAAATTTTGTTTTGGTGTCAGCATTTGAGCAAAACTAAACCAAAAAACAAGGAAAAGCACCGAATAATCTTCACTACCAAACTATTTATCACAAGTGTTTAAATAATAATAAACGAAACTTTTTTACAACACTAAAGTGGTATTACTGAAAAGTATTTCTCGTCATTATTATTACTATGAAGTTTTGATTCTTCTTGATACAAACACCAAGTGGTATTGTAAATATATTTAACTCTCATACATCGGCTAAGCCTCAAGTCAAGTCAAGTCAGGCCCATTCATGATTCTCAAATACATAATGCTCAGTATCAATATGGGACTACATTTAAGTTGGGTAAAAAAAAACCGCTGGCCGAGGCCAGCGGTCTGAAATAAGCAAAAGTTAAATAACTTAGCGTTGCGCTACCGCATCCACCACACATAGTGCTGTCATATTAACAATTCGTCGTACCGTCGCTGATGAGGTCAAAATATGCACCGGTTTTGCGCATCCCAAAAGAATAGGACCAATCGCAATATTGTTTCCGGCTGCTGTTTTCAATAAGTTATACGCAATATTGGCAGCATCGATATTTGGCATTACCAACAAATTCGCGTCACCTTTTAAGGTAGATGTAGGCATCATTTTCTGGCGATAATCAGAATCCAAAGCGGTATCACCATGCATTTCACCATCAATCTCTAAATCTGGCGCATCACGCTGTACGATCGCCAAGGCAGAGCGCATTTTCTTGGCAGAATCGCTATTACTCGAGCCGAAATTGGAATGCGATAGCAATGCTGCTTTAGGTTGCAATCCGAAACGACGCATTTCTTCCGCTGCCAAAATCGTGATTTCTGCGATTTGTTCGGCAGTTGGATTTTCATTGATGTGTGTGTCCACCAGAACCAATTGACGATCAGGTAAAACCAGACCATTCATCGCGGCATACACATTCACGCCAGCACGTTTTCCAAGCACTTGATTAATATAGAACAAATGCAAGCTACCGATACCGAAGGTGCCGCAAATCATACCGTCCGCATCACCTTTGTGTACCATCATCGCGCCGATCAAAGTATGACGGCGACGCATCTCCAATTTAGCATATTGTTCAGTGATCCCTTGACGACTAGTCATCTGATGGTAGGTCTGCCAGTAATCACGATATCGCGCATCCATCTCAGGATTGATCGCTTCAAAATCGACACCCGCACGCAAGCGCAATCCAAATTTCTCGATGCGTTTTTCTAAGATATGTGGACGTCCAACCAAGATCGGTTTTGCCAGCTTTTCATCCACTACGACTTGAACCGCACGCAAGACACGTTCTTCTTCGCCTTCAGCATAAACAATACGTTTGCGTGAATCGGGCGCTTTCTTGGCGATTTGGAATAATGGTTTCATGAACGTGCCACTGTGGTACACGAACTGTTGCAACTTATCGATATACGCCTGCATATCCTGAATAGGACGAGCGGCCACACCACACTCTTCCGCTGCCTTGGCAACGGCAGGGGCAATCTTAATCATCAAACGAGGATCAAACGGTTTAGGGATTAAGTATTCAGAGCCAAACGACAAATTAGAAATACCGTAAGCAGAAGCGACGACATCCGATTGCTCAGCCTGCGCCAGATCGGCAATCGCATGTACTACGGCGATTTCCATTTCACGCGTAATCGTAGTTGCACCACAATCTAAAGCGCCACGGAAAATGTAAGGGAAGCACAGAACATTATTTACTTGATTTGGAAAATCAGAACGCCCAGTCGCCATCACAGCGTCATCCCGAACAGCTTTAACTTCCTCAGGCAGAATTTCTGGCGTAGGATTAGCCAAAGCCAGAATCAATGGCCGTGCCGCCATGGCTTTTACCATATCTTGTTTCAAAACACCGCCTGCAGACAAGCCTAAGAAAATATCGGCATCAACAATTACCTCTTTCAGACTACGCGCCGTGGTTTCTTGTGCAAAACGTTCTTTATCCGGATCCATCAACTCCGCACGACCTTTATAAACCACACCGGCCAAATCGGTCACGAAGATATTCTCGATAGGAAAACCCAGATCAACGATCAAATCCAAACAGGCCAGCGCTGCGGCACCTGCGCCGGACACGACCAGTTTGCAATCGTTGATACTTTTACCAACGACCTTCAAACCATTCAAAATCGCAGCACCCACAATAATCGCGGTGCCATGCTGGTCATCATGAAAGACGGGAATTTTCATCTTGTCACGTAATTTGCGCTCAATATAAAAACACTCAGGCGCTTTAATATCTTCCAAATTAATTCCGCCAAAAGTCGGCTCTAAAGAAGCAATGATGTCCACCAGCTTATCGGGATCGGACTCATTGATTTCAATATCAAAAACATCAATCCCTGCAAACTTTTTAAAAAGAACGCCCTTACCTTCCATCACAGGCTTAGATGCAAGCGGACCAATATTACCCAAACCAAGTACCGCAGTACCGTTGGTAATCACACCCACTAAATTGCCACGCGCAGTATATTTAAATGCCGCTGCAGGATCCGCCACAATCTCTTCACATGGAGATGCCACGCCAGGCGAGTAAGCCAAGGCCAGATCACGCTGATTAGTTAATTGTTTAGTTGGCGTTACGCTGATTTTTCCTGGTGTAGGAAATTCATGATATTCCAAAGCAGCTTGACGCAATTGTTTACGAAGTAACTCTTTTTGTTCTGGCGAATCCATGCTGGTCAATTCCTTCTTTATACAAACGAATAGGGGGTTGCTGATTCTAGCAGACAGGCAACATTTGCTTCATACGTATTTATACGAGTTCTATTACTTTTTTGCATAAACCTTCGTTCCACAACGACAATAAATTAATTTTTTAGCATTGAGTACAGATTTTTCGCGGTTTTACAGCACAATCTTATTCTGTACATCGAACAAAAATAAATACCTGACCTACTGCAATATTACCTACCTTGGCTATTTCATCGCAAAAATGTTGAGCTAAAATAATGCGACAAAAAACGATTTGTAGCCCAAAAAGCAGCACACTAGCGAAACTTCATTTGCTTAATTGCATGTTTTCTAGTATTTTTCCAAGACAAAAAATATATGACAATAAAAGAATGCCTGACCAGTGTCTGTCTCAAAATTGAATGACACTTTTGCGCACCAGAAAGCGATAAAAGAAGATGGTAAAGCTGTTTCAACGCGAGAAAAATTTTGAAGCCTATATCGCCAATAGCGTCGAGGAAACTCAGGTTGCCAATATGCTACACAATGCTAACTGGCGCTTGGGAGAAGAAAAATCCTGGCATCTAGATCAAGCAAATGGCCAATTGCTCTTAACTTTTGATGATGGTTCCTTCGCTTTAGCACCTGCACAAATCGTCGGCACTTATCACCATCAGGATAGTAGTTTTTTGTGGGCATGGGATCACCCGTCCGTACTCCCTGCGCTACAACGCAACGCCACCACCGTCAAACAATTTGGCAAGCAACAAGGTGCAAGGGAACTCACCAAAAACAAACTCAAATGCACAGAACATCGCGCCTGGGAATTAACTGCACTTACTATGCGCTTGAATCAGGCCAAAGGCGCCTACCGGGTTCAGATCAAACCGGGTGTGAGTATGTTTTTGACTTTCGGCGAAGTGCAGATCGCACACGAAGCAAAATCCTGATGACTTTTTTAACCGAGTTTGAAACGCTTTAGTTACAATGCCAGATGCTCTCAGAATTCGATCTCATTAAACAATATTTCGTACAAGATTACGCATCAGATCCGCGTTTTGCCTTAGGCATTGGTGATGACTGTGCACTGCTTAATCCCACGCCTGGCACGCAACTCGCGATTTCCAGCGATATGCTTGTTTCCGGCAGACATTTTTTCCAAGATGCAGATCCCTATCAGCTTGGTCATAAGTGTCTGGCAGTCAACCTTTCAGACTTGGCTGCGATGGGTGCCAAACCACTCGCATTCACACTGGCACTGTCATTGCCTGAAGCGAACCCTACTTGGCTCGCTGCATTCTCAAAAGGTCTCTTAACGCTGGCAAATGCCCATCAATGTCGACTGATCGGCGGTGATACGACCAAAGGTCCACTGAATATTTGCATCACTATATTTGGCGAATTGCCGCCAGCATCTGCGTTACGTCGTGATGCTGCTAAGGTGGGAGACGATATTTGGATTTCAGGCAATTTAGGTGACGCACGCCTGGCACTTGCTGCGTATTGGAAGGAAGTGACATTGAGTGCGGAAGCGCATCAACAAGCTGCAATACGCATGCATCAACCAACAGCCCGTATCGCATTGGGTGTAGCCTTACGGGGGATAGCCCATGCGGCGCTGGATATTTCCGATGGACTGATCGGCGATCTCGGGCATATTTTAAGTGCATCCAAAGTTGGTGCGAGTTTGTACGTAGATAAGCTCCCCGCGGGCCCTGTTTTAGAACTTCAAGATTCGCATTTACGTCGAGAATTTACCTTAGCGGGTGGCGATGACTATGAGTTGTGCTTCACCGCACCTGTCGAACAACGTGAAGCAGTTTTGGCGGCAGGCCGCTCCAGTAACACGGCGGTAACCCGTGTGGGTCAAATTGAAGTCGAGTCTGGCTTACGATTGCTAGATCAAAACGGCAAGGCGCTCGACCTACAACTGAAGTCCTTTGACCATTTCACTTCGCCTTAAGGATTTGACCCATTTTGGAAACTAATCCACATCCTAACTTGAAACCTGGCCCGAGCTTTATGCTGGCACATCCTGCCCATTTTTTGTCTCAAGGATTTGGTAGCGGCTTATCGCCTATCATGCCAGGAACAGCAGGGACACTTTTCGCGTGGCTCAGTTTTGTTGTTCTGAGCGTACGCTGGCCCATGCTTTTTACCCCTCTAGTCTGGGGCGCCATTATTGTAATCGGCTATTTCATCGGCGTATGGGCTTGCGAAGTGACTGGAAAAAATCTGGGCGTTGCTGATCACGGCAGTATGGTTTGGGATGAAATCATCGCATTTTGGTTGGTTCTCCTGCTCATTACGCCAGCGCCTCTCGAGACTCAATTTTGGGCATTCATTGCATTTCGTTTTTTTGACATGGTCAAACCGCCTCCGATTGGCTATTTTGATCGGCAATTTAAAGGGGGTTTTGGCGTTATGTTTGACGATATCGTGGCAGCTTTCTTTGCTTTGTTGGTATTCGCGTTCTGGCGTACTTGGTGAACAGGCAATAGGTTTAGCTAAGCAAAAATCCTTCAGATAAATCACCTAAACAAAGATGCTAAGTGCTAAAGTATTCATGCAGGGAATAGATACGAGTACGTTCTAAATTCAAGGAGACCAAATCATGACTGACATGTTAGAACTAGCGGAAAAAGTAGGTGAAGCACTCAGATCTAAAAAGCTATTACTTTCTGTCGCAGAGTCTTGCACAGGTGGCGGCGTCGCTTACGCCTTAACAGAAATTGCCGGTTCTTCCGAATGGTTTGATTGCGGTTTTGTGAGTTACTCCAATTCGTCGAAAACCGAAATGCTGGATATTTCCGCATCACTCATTGCCCAACATGGTGCTGTCAGCGAAGAGATCGCAGCGGCAATGGCAGAGGGTGCACTGGCGAATTCTGAGGCACACGTTTCTTTATCCACCACCGGCATCGCTGGCCCCGGCGGCGCAGTACCAGGAAAACCTGTTGGTACCGTGTGTTTTGGCTGGCGCGTTGGTGGTGTGACGCATACTGAACGTAAAGTGTTTGCGGGTGATCGACATGCAGTACGGGAGCAAACAGTGGCGCATGCACTCAATAAATTATTGCGTTATGTCGATGAGATTTAGTTTCACGAAACACTGAATTGAAAACCATTGTTTAGAACAAAAAAGGCGCGAAGAAATTATTCTCCGCGCCTTTTTTTGTTTTTTGTTCTTAAGAATTACGCTTAACGAATTTGATGAGCGAATTTGATCGGCTAAGTTAATTAACGGAACAGATTAATAGCGTCCCGTGTCTCCAAAGCCACACGCCGTGCCGCCTGCGCATAAGTTTCATCAACTACTGGCTTGGCATACAAAATCGCCCGCGAAGAATTAATCATCATACCCGTGCCATTTGTAGTACGACCAGCACGCACCGTCGATTCAACATCGCCACCCTGCGCGCCAACGCCAGGGATTAGTAAAGGCATATCACCGATCAAAGCACGCACTTGTGCAATTTCATTAGGGAATGTTGCGCCGACGACGAGCGAACATTGTCCATTGGTATTCCATTTATCCGCCACTAATTGCGCGACATGTTGATACAAAGGCTTGCCGCCGACATCCAAAAATTGCAAATCAGAGCCCCCCGCATTTGAAGTTCGGCACAATACAATCGCGCCACGATCTTTCCATTCCAGGTACGGTGCAACTGAATCAAATCCCATATACGGATTCACCGTCGCCGCATCGGCGTCATAACGCTCAAACGCTTCACGAGCATATTGCTCAGCTGTTGCGCCAATATCACCACGCTTCGCATCTAACACGATAGGAATGTTCGGATAAGTCGTTTTGATATAACGGCAAATCGCTTCCAACTGATCTTCGGCGCGCAAGGCCGCGAAGTAAGCGATCTGGGGTTTGAAGCTACATGCCAAATCAGCAGTAGCATCAACTATCGTCTTGCAAAAAGTAAAGATTGCATCAGGCTGCCCCGCTAACTCTGCAGGGAATTTATTCATATCAGGATCTAAACCTACGCATAACAAGGAGTTATTGGTGGTCCAAGCATTGGATAGTTTTTGTAAAAAAGTCACGGTATATCTCTATCATCTGAAATGAAATCGCGGACGTGATCTCAATAAAAAAGGGATAAAACCCGTAATTTCAACAGGTTTTCATCCCTCTATTATAAACCATCATTTTTTCGTTCCAGCCAAATCACAGAAGCTAGCAGCAAATTAGAAAGCCGCGATCCCCGTTTGCGCACGCCCCAAAATCAAAGCATGAATGTCATGTGTACCTTCGTAGGTATTCACGACTTCCAAATTAACCAAGTGACGCGCAATACCAAACTCATCCGAAATCCCGTTACCCCCCAACATATCGCGCGCTGTTCTGGCGATATCGAGAGATTTACCGCAAGAATTACGTTTCATAATGGAAGTGATCTCGACCGCAGCCGTGCCCTCATCTTTCATACGACCAAGACGCAAGCAGCCTTGCAGCGCAAGCGTAATTTCAGTCTGCATATCCGCCAATTTCTTCTGCACTAATTGATTCGCCGCCAAAGGCCGACCGAACTGTATGCGATCCATCGTATATTGACGTGCAGTATGCCAACAAAATTCAGCCGCACCCAAAGCGCCCCAAGCGATACCGAATCTCGCAGAATTCAAACAAGTAAATGGGCCTTTTAAACCCTCCACATGTGGCATCAGATTCTCTTCAGGCACAAACACTTCATCCATCACAATTTCGCCTGTAACCGAAGCGCGCAAACCGACCTTGCCATGAATTGCTGGCGCGGACAAACCGTCCCAGCCTTTTTCCAAAATAAAGCCACGAATCCGGCCATCATCGGTTTTTGCCCACACCACGAACACATCAGCGATTGGACTATTCGTAATCCACATCTTCGCGCCGCTTAGCAGGTAACCGCCATCAACCGTTTTAGCACGAGTCACCATACTGCCGGGATCAGAACCATGATCTGGCTCGGTCAAACCAAAACAACCGATCCACTCACCGGTAGCCAACTTAGGCAAATACTTCCGCTTTTGCGCTTCGCTACCGAACTCATTAATTGGCACCATGACCAGCGAGGATTGCACACTCATCATAGAGCGATAACCAGAATCAATACGCTCGACTTCGCGCGCTACCAATCCATAACAAACATAATTCAAACCCGCACCACCATATTCGGCAGGAATCATAGAGCCGAGCAAGCCCAGCTCACCCATCTCCCGAAAAATCGCAGGATCAGTGCGTTCATTGCGGAAAGCATCCAAAATTCGCGGTGCCAATTTCTCTTCGCAGTACACACGCGCCGCTTCTTGTACCATGCGCTCGTCGTCGCTCAGTTGCGAACCCAATAACAGCGGGTCTTCCCATTGAAATGATGCTTTTGCCATGTCAGTCTCTCAAATTCTTGTGGTTTGTCTTAGTGTGATCGCGGTTGGAATATCCCAGGGCATCAGCGATTTTCTTCTTAGACCGACATGCTAACCGATTTAGACGCAAGTGGAAATTTGAACTGTGCCAATTTACTTGCTGAAATTGACATAAATATGGGAAATATGAAATTTGGTCCCTCCGACAAGAATCGAACTTGTATCCCACGCTTAGGAGGCATGTGCACTATCCATTGTGCTACGGAGAGACTTTCGGGCTGCTTGCAAACCCCTTAATCCGGCGCAATTCAGCGTTGGTTGTCCTCGCAATACTTGTGTATTGCTGCGGGAACCACCTTTCCTTGCATCCCGATGAAGGGCTTTTCAAGCCGCCCTCGTTTCGTTAACGTCAATGTCAAACGAAGCCAGACATCTTACCTGACAGATCAACAACAATCAAATGCAATCCAAGCCAAACGATGAAACCGAATGCAACTAGCGTACAATAGCGCCTTTCTTGGTTTTTAACGACCCTCATCTACACGCATCGGCTCTTTTTAGCTCGGCAGAAGTTTTTTTATGGCAGTCATCTCTCTCAGTAACGCGCAACTGGCTTTTGGTCACGTTGCCCTCCTCGATCACGCAGAATTTTCCATCGAAACCTCAGAACGGGTTGGTTTAATTGGGCGTAACGGTACCGGCAAATCCTCACTGCTCAAAATCATCGCAGGCAATTTCAAGCTTGACGATGGACTCTTGGTAATGCAACAGGGCATCAAGATTGCCTATGTCGAGCAAGAGCCACAATTTGACCCTGATCAAACCGTGTTTGACGCGGTGGCATCTGGCTTGGGTGACTTACCTCAATTGTTGCAAGAGTACGAAGCCATTACCGGCCAGTTTGGCGGCGATAATGATGATGCGCTGATGGAACGTATGCATGATATTCAGGTGCAACTTGATGCAGCCAATGCCTGGAGTCTGGGTAATACGGTTGAGACGACTTTGGAG
>CAUPKC010000035.1:0-42893 GCA_963511665.1 uncultured Undibacterium sp. | reverse complement strand
GATTTCTAAAAAGCTTAGCGTTTAAGGCAAATAAATCTACTTAGACTTTGTCGTGTGAAAATATGTTCTTGTTGTGAGCAACGGCAACAAAGAACGTTGACAATGATTGCGTTCGAACACAAGTGGGGTGGTATCACTGACGGGTTCTAGAAATTCAGCTTGCTGCTATTAGGTTTAGACATCCTAGTATCCCGGACCCTGGCTTGAACTCTTGCGAGGGATTCTCGCCACTGGTTTGACATTTATTTGCCAATTGAGTTGGGCGGTAGCGCCATCATTGATGCTCACTTTTTTTCCGGTTTCACCTGCTGTCATTCCCATGCCCGGATGCCAAATACGCATTTGATACTCGCCTTCCGGCAGATCCTCTAACACGATAGTGCCATCGGCTTTCGATTTGCCAAAATAGGGTGTGTCAGCCACATAAATATAACCGAGCATCCAATCATGAATATTGCAACCAAGAACAATGATGCCGGGTTTGTCCAATATCACTGGTGCAGCGGATTTACCCGAATAGAGTTGAATCTCGAATGATTTAGCCTGTGAAAACGAATAAACGTGGTGACGCACATTATCTTTGTTGGGGAAAAACACTTTCGATCCTGCGATGACAGGTTTGACGTAAGGCATAAACTCTTTATCAATCTGATCGACCACCTCATCTTTAGGTTTTAATCGCGGCATTTTAGCTGGATCGACGGGTGTCAGTAACAGCACCGCATCTTCGACCGGTTTAGCGTGTTGGTCTTTCACTGAAACGCGAATTTCGCCTGCATAAGCCAAGCTTGAAAGGCATAAGAAAATTGCTGCCCAACTTTTGAACTTTACTATTTGCATTGCGTGAATCCTTGAAGTTAAACCTTAGAATTGATAACTTGCACTCGAAGTGATGCCATGACGTTGGTAGTTCATGCCATTTGGAATCGTAGTCCAGTGTTTTTGAAGATTAACATTCAAGGACCAGTTGGCATCGATGCTGCGGGTTAGTCCAGCCGATAGTGTTTGTGTACTTCCATCTAAGCGATAGATATTTCGATTTGCCCCAAAACTCTTGTCGGGGCGAATGGCACGAGCTATTGTGTAGTTGTTATTCCAATCCGCCTTGGTCGTGACCAAGACATCTCCTTGGCGCTTGGCATAACTAATATTCAAAATGTTTGATTCACTTTGGGCGAAATCAAGATTGAGTTTGTAGATACGATTGCTAGTCTCAAACGTTGTGCCAGGGAAGTTGTACCCGACGCGCTCCTGATGATCTGCATGATTTTTTTCTGTAGCTACCGAAGCCCAGAGATGAAAGCTTTCTGATAGGCGTTTGCTGGCTTTGAGCTCAATTTGATGCATGGTTGCATTGCGCTCTTTGTCGCGAAACGCCTGACGTTCTAAGCCAAACCCCAGACTTAAACTAGGTGCATAGGGGCCTAGTCCAAATTTATTTTTTCCACTGAACTGTAAGCCAGCACCAGAGCGGCTTAATCCAGTGAGCTGATTGAAGCTTTCATTTGATAGCTTGGCCGCATACGAATAATTGAGATTACTGTCGTCGATAAAATGCTGTTTGCCGAAGGTAAAGCTGGTCATTAGACTGCTATCGCCAACGATATAGGGCTGCTTCGCGTTACCGAGATTGCTGTCATAACGTAAGCGTGTATCAAATTGCGCGAAATTGTCGGCTTGTGCCGTCGCAGAATGTGCGACAACGACCAAAGTCGTGATCGATAAGAACAGGTGTTTATTAAGAGACATGGTGGCCGCCAGTTGGTAGATGACGTTGAGGTGCAGGGCTAAATTTCCAATTCGAATTCTGTAACCATTGCATTAATTTTTCAGGTGCTAGCGGGCGGCTAACAAAATAGCCTTGGATGGAGTCGCAACCCATCGCCATCAAAGCGTCCCAGGTTGCTTGGTTTTCGACGCCCTCGGCTATCACCCGTAAGCCCATGTTGTGGCCTAAATCAATAGTGGACCGCACGATCGTCGCGTCGTCATGGTTATTTTCCATATCCGTAATGAATGACTTATCGATTTTGAGTTCATTGACGGGTAATTTTTTGAGATAGGCAAGGGAGGAATAGCCAGTGCCGAAGTCATCAATCGACATATGTAAGCCACTTTGATGCAATTGATTCAATACATTCATTGCGCCTTCGGGATCGGTCATGATGGCACTCTCGGTGATCTCAAGCGTAAGCCAATCCGATGAAGCATTGTGGGCCTGCATGAACTGTGCAAATTTTGCGGGGAGTTTTGCATTCAATAAATCACGCGCAGAAATATTGACAGATATAGCTAAGGGAAAACCCATCGTTTGCCACGCTGCGCGTTGTTCTAGTGCGCGCTCGATAACCCATTCGGTGATAGTCGCAATAAATCCCGTACTTTCAGCAAAGGGAATAAAATGATCTGGAGGAATGACGCCGCGTTTTGGGTGTATCCACCGAATCAGCGCCTCGACCTCGCTAATCGTATTGCTGCGTAGATCCACTTTAGGTTGATAGTAAAGCTGTAGCTCATGGTGTTCTATCGCGTGCTTTAATTCCGCCATCAACGACAAATTTTGTTGCGTTTTACTCTCTAAGCTTGGGTCATATAAAGCAAATCCACTATTGCTGCGTTTTGCTGTGTACATGGCGAGCTCAGCGTGGCGCAGGAGCGCATTAAAATCCGTGCCATCGGTCGGAAATTGCACTACGCCAATGCTGCCGCTGGCGATGAGTTGATGCCCTTCCAATGAAATGGCTTGATCAAGTGCAGCTAAAATAAGTTGCGACAATTTGATCGTTTCGTCCTGGTCTATCGTTGGAACAAAGATGCCGAATTCATCGCCGCCAAGGCGTGCAACAAGAGTGTGGTTTTGATCTAGCGTTGCTTGTAAGCGGTTTGAAATTTCTTGTAGCAGCAAGTCGCCGATATGATGTCCCAAGATATCGTTGACCTCCTTAAATCGATCGATATCAATCAGCAAAATCGAAAAAGTCGTCGCTTCTCTAGACGGATCGCTGATCGCGTCGTTGACCGCAATATTGAAAGAGGTGCGGTTGGCAAGTCCGGTCAATCGATCTCGATAAGCGAGTTCACTGATTTTCTCCTCGCGACTCGCAATTCCCTTCGACATGTTTTGAAATGCGGTCGCAAGTTGCCCGACCTCATCGTCCCGTGCCACGACCATCGCTTGCGAATAATGTCCGGCTTCGATGTCTTGTGCGACAAGACCTAAATCCACTAATGGCTTGGAGATATTTCGCGCAATTTTGTATCCCGCGATCAAGGTCGCCATCAAAGCAAAAAAACCAAGTGCAGTCAAAATCCAGCGCAAATTAAAAAGAGGGGCGAGCGCAACATCGAGTGACTGTTGCAAAACCGTAATCGCCTCTGTGCCATCATCAATCTTCAGATGATCGATACGCGCTAAATAGGCTTCCTTGGCGAGTTTTAATACTTTAGTACTGGCTCCGGAAGTCTCTGAGACTTTTTTCAGATCGCTCGATAAGTCTGCGACCCGATTGGCACTCAGCGTGGTTGCCAGTACATTGAGACGCTCCTGTCCCGAGATCGGGGTTAAGAAAGACACTTCTAGTCCAGTCAACTCTTTCAGATTCTTCGCAAATTTGTCATCGATGACAAATCCTAGGGCTAACCAGGCAACAGGTAACGGTGCCATGACTGGAACGACGATTAATTGGTAAAGCTTGCCATCTAACATCACGATAGACGTGGTTTGCCCATTTTGCTCGGCACGCTTAATTAATTCTGGAAAGGGAAATTTCTGATCGGCAGAGTTGCTGCGAAATGTATCGGCGATCAAACGATTATCAGGCGCGACCAACATAGAGATGTCCGCATTAATTCGTCCACCATGATTGAGCAACACAGAAACAATCGTATTGTGATCACCGGTTGCCGTTGCTTTGATAAACGCAAAATCCGATGTCAGGATGCCAGCCGATTGAGACAGGCGTTTGATGTTGTCTTTTCGTATGGAATTAAAGAGCCGTTCGCCCGCCAACAAATTACTCTCAACCGCTTCGTTCGCGCTCTGAGAAACCACACTATTCACCACCGCCAGCTCGATAATCAACACCGTCGACAGCAATAGAGAAAAGGCAAAGATGATCCGTGTATGCAGTTTACGAATACGCACCATGTTAATCCCGATAGCGGCAAAAAGAGATAGTTTCGAATAAGTCACATGACTTAATGCAAAGAACTATCATAGCGCACTATTTGTGGCTAACAAAGGGAAGGCAGAATGAACGTGGTATCGAATCCAGATTTTCCATTCGGCGCGTCTTCGACGTTATTTGAGCGCTGGCGGCGCATTTTCGGTCATCTTTTTCGTTCTTCGTTGCAAATAGCTAACTATTTTCGCCTGATTCACGTAAAAACTGCCTCGAAAAGTGCATTCGCCATCATCTCAAATCCTGATAGAAATATTGGGTTAAAAGTCATGATTCGAAAACAGGTGAGTCCATATTTAATTTAGAAAAAACCTGTTTGCTTGCTAATTCTCTGACTTGGAGGGGTAGTCGATCAACCCAATATATCGATAAGCTAACACCACTCTAGTGTGCGACCTATTCTCATTTGGACGAATTCTCCGATGAACGATTTTGATGAAGAAAATAAGAATTTCGCTTTGTAGAGTACGTTATTTCGGATTTTCAGAAATTAGTTGGGCTTTACTCATTTTGATGTAATATATTCGGAATATCAGAAATTTTTTAAATTACTCACTTCCTTTGATTTGAGTTTCTGAAATTCCGAAATGGAGATTCTTGTGAAAATTCCTCATACCTTAGCGTCGGAGACCGAAGACTCAACAGCCAGAATAATTAACGAGATGCTTGATGTCGGTGCATTGGTGCGGTCAAAGCGACGTCAACAGAAATTACGTATCGATGACGCTGCATCATTAACCGACGTCTCCGTTGATCTTTTTTCCCGATTGGAAAATGGCAAAGGTGCAGTGCGATTAGATAAGTTATTGCAGGTACTGGATGCGATGGGGCTGTGTATGATTGTTGCCTCGAAAAAGTCAGACTTAGCACGTACGCTCTTAACAGCGAAGGCCGTAGTGCAAGAGGTGTGAGCTTCCCCTGAAATTTAGTTCACCAAAGGTAACGTAAAAT
Organism: uncultured Undibacterium sp.; assembly: GCA_963511665.1. Lineage (GTDB taxonomy): Bacteria > Pseudomonadota > Gammaproteobacteria > Burkholderiales > Burkholderiaceae_D > Undibacterium. Next base: position 37,761 of record CAUPKC010000035.1, on the reverse strand, counting down.
AAACGTAACTTTGGAAAGAAAAAAATGATGAACAGGATACCCAAAAAAGCTTATACGACCGAATTCAAAGAACTGGCGGTCAAACGTGTTTCAGATGGTGACGCCATCTCTGTGGTCGTCAAGGAACTGGGGTTGAGCGATCAAACGCTGCGCAATTGGATTAAGGCTGCATCGGAAGGAAGACTCAAAGGTGCAGGCACAAAGCTTGTGACGCCAGAAGCCATGGAGTTATCCCGACTAAGAGCAGAAGTTGCCAGACTCAAGCGGGAGAACGAAATCATAAAAAAGGCGGCGGCATACTTCGCGAAAGATGTTCTGTGAAGTATGCATGGATTGCCACCAACAGCAAAATCTATTCTTTAGCTGAAATGTGCACTGTATTTGGTGTCAGTGTAAGTGGCTATCGTGCTTGGCAGCGAGGCGGAATTCCTGGTCGAACGCGCTTAACGGACGTACAGATGTTGACAATCATTCGTGCTATCCATGCTGAACTGAAAGGCGCATATGGCAGCCCACGTATGGTCAGGGAATTACGATTGCACGGCTTCACCGCCAGCAAAGAACGCGTAGAACGATTGATGCGAGAGCATGGCATACGCGCACGGCATAAACGCCGCTACAAGGTAAGTAAAAGTTTTTATTGGACAAAAAAATGGCGCGTCGACGTGAAAAAAATTTAGATTTGCCACCAATGGTAAGGAGGCGAGTGCAGAAGAGTGGGAGAATCTACTACTATTTTGACACAGGCGAACTCCCCCGTCGTGAGCTTCCTTTAGGTCCTAATTTGCTTGAGGCGTTAAAGAAGTGGGCGAATCTATACATTCAGACGAATTCAGCCCTCGTCAGTCCAGATTCATTTCATTTGAAAGACGTGTGGAAGAAATACCTTGAGAACGAACTCAAAAAGCGCGCTTTGAATACGCAACGTGATTATTTGCGGCAAATTAAGAGACTATTGGAGTTCTTTGAAGGAGCTAAGTTGGATGAAATCGAACCTCAGCATATTTCGCAATACCTTGATTGGCGACGAGATGCACCTATACAGGCAAATCGGGAAAAGGCGCTTTTTAGTACTCTTTTCAACCATGCTCGAAGTTGGGGGATGACGCGCAGTACAAATCCTTGTATGGGTGTAAAGGGATTTAAAGAAACCGGTCGGCAAATCTACATTGAAGATGAAGTTTATGACCTCGTTATAGCGAATGCTGATTCCGTCCTTAGGAGGTATATGAACTTGTTGTATTTAACCGCGCAGCGCAGTACCGACATATTTTCAATGTCAGTTCATGACCTAAGTGAGGCGGCGATTGCATTTGAACAGAGTAAGACTAGGCAAAAAATACGCATGAATTTAAAAAACAATGAAGGGCAAGAATATGAGCTTGGTGCTCTAATGAATGAGCTTATGGGGTTAAGGAAAAATACAAAGGCGAAAGTTGAACAGTTATTTATCGATGAAGACGGGGATGAAGTTACTTATTCTATGATGAGTCAGCGCTTCCGCCGCCTTCGTAAAAAATTAGTGGCGCAGTTAAAATCAAATGGCAATGAGAGAATGGCTGCAGCGATTGCTGAATTTCAATTGCGAGATCTCCGTGGGAAAGCTGGGACCGACACCGCGATTGCTTCGGGTGATATTAGAACAGCACAAAAGCAGTTGGGCCATAAGAATTTGGCGATGACTGAGCACTATATCAAGAATAGACGCGGGGATCGCGTGAACCCAACCAAGTAATCTTGAGTTAGAAATAGACCAAAAATGAAGAATTGCGGAGCAAGTAAAAAATTGCGGAGCAAATAAAAGCGGCTCACATCGCTGTGAGCCGCATTACTCTTGGTGGCCCGGGGCGGAATCGAACCACCGACACAAGGATTTTCAATCCTCTGCTCTACCGACTGAGCTACCAGGCCAAGACCAAGAATTATAGACACTTATCTTCAAAAAAGCAAATAATTTCTGTTTTTACCTGATCGCTTGACTCACATCAGCTTGCTTTGAGGCTTTCTGAAGAAGGGGATGGGCTCACGTATAATGCAAAGCTAATGCGTGTTTTGCTGGATTTTTTCTGAATAGAGGTTAGCAATGAGCCATCAGGTAATTCGTTCGGATATTTGTGTCGTTGGTGACGGGGCGGTGGGTAAGGCGGCCGCTTTGGGTTTGGCGCAAGCCGGCTTGTCGGTGACACTCTTGAGTGCGGCTGTTAATAATAGTGCGGTGGCAATGCCCGCACTTACTGCTTTGCCGGATGCCTTGGATGTGCGGGTGTTTGCCTTGAATCGTGTGGCGCATCATTTATTGCACGGCTTAAAAGTATGGGATGCTTTGGATGCTAATAGGATAGCGCCGGTGACTGCGATGCACGTGCAGGATGCGGCACCAGACGCCAAGGCGTCCTTGGACTTTGATGCTTATGGCTCTTATATTAGTGAACTTGCGTGGATCGTTGAAGATTGTAATTTGAATCATGCGCTGGATTCCGCTTTGCGTTTTTCGCTAAATATTCAGCGCGTACAGGGTGCTGCTGAAAAATTAAGCAGTGATGCCGACAACGCTCGTATAGGTTTGGCAGATGGTCGTGAATTGCAGACTAGTTTGGTGGTCGGTGCTGACGGTGCGCAGTCTTGGGTGCGCGGTCAGGCGGATATTGGACTCGATTACCGTTCTTATGGTCAACAAGGTGTAGTGACTAATTTTGCATGCGAAAAGCCGCACCATGGGATTGCCCATCAATGGTTTATCGGTGAACAGGGAATTATTGCTTTATTACCTTTGCCAGGGAACCAAGTGTCATTAGTTTGGTCGGCGCCTGATGCTTTGGCGGCTGACTTGCTGCGCGAACCTTTGTCGAGTTTGGTGGAACGTTTGCATGTGTATTGTGTCGAGTCGCTTGGTCAATTAACTCCTTTGCTGCCGGAGTCGATTAAGGCCTTTCCTTTGCGCTTTATTCGTCCACATAGTTTGGTGGCTCAACGTGTTGCTTTGATTGGTGATGCCGCGCATGCGGTGCATCCTTTGGCTGGACATGGGATGAACTTGGGGTTTGCGGACGTGCAGAGTCTATTAGATGTCGTGACAAAACGTGAGGCATATCGTGATTGTGGTGATGCACGTGTTTTGAGTCGTTATCGACGTGCTCGTAGTGAAGAAGTCGCACTGATGCAGTTGACAACTGATGGATTGGCTCGACTCTTTGGTAGCGAAATACCTGCCGTTCGTCTGGCGCGTAGCGCAGGATTGAACTTACTCAATCGCTTGCCACTCTTAAAAAGAAAATTGATTTCCCATGCGATGGGGAAGTGAGTTTTTCAATTAACTTGTATTGAATTTTTACAGCTTCGGATTTTTGACAATGAAAAATAACTTAATTAGTTTGCTTAGTGTGTTTCTGACGGGAGCCAGTGTTGTTGCTGGTGTCGCTAATGCACAAACCTCAGTGCTACAGCCGAAAGCGCAAACGCAGGCACAGGCGCCTACCCAAACCGAGACCTACATCAAAAAAATGATCCTTGAGAATATTGGCTCTGGCGCGAAAGTCGATTCAGTGACCAAGACCCCTTATGGTGGCCTATATGAAGTGCGTATGGGTAATGAGATTGTCTATACGGATGAGAAAGCAAAATACGTATTTGTCGGGAGTATTATCGACATTAAAGGATCGGTGAATTTTACCAAGCAGCGCACTGACGAGTTGAATCGTGTGAACTTTGCTGAGCTGCCTTTGGATGCCGCAGTGAAGTATGTGAAAGGTAACGGCAAGCGTATCATTGCGATTTTCGAAGACCCAAATTGTGGCTACTGCAAAAAATTTCGCCATACTTTGCAAGGCGTGGATAACATCACGATTTATACCTTTATGTACAATATTTTGACGGACGATTCTGTGGTCAAGTCGCGTGATATCTGGTGTGCGCCAGATCGGAGCAAGGCGTGGGATGATTGGATGTTGAATAATAAAGCTGCTCCTACGGCAGCGGCGAACTGCGTTACTCCGCATGAAAAAGTTTTGGCTCTGGGTAAAAAAATACGGGTGACTGGAACGCCGACAGTGATATTCACTGACGGCTCGCGCTTGCCAGGTATGGTGGATGTCAAAGCCTTGGAAGATAAGCTCGCCAGTTTGAAAGCGATTCCCGTCGCATTGAAGTAAAAAACTTGGTCAATTGATTGAAAAATAAAGACGCTTTCTTGTGCTATGCAATTTTGCTCGCTGCAGGGCAGGGCAAGCGTTTTGATCCTAGCGGCAGGCAGCATAAACTGTTGCAGCCATTATCGACGGGGCAAAGCGTCATCTCCCACAGCGCGAGTCAGTTAAAAGAGGCTTTTCCAAATAGTTTTGCCGTTGTGTCTGAGAATGATGTGCAGATACAGCAAAGTCTGACAGAGTTAGCACTGCCATTTTGTATTTGCGAAAATGCGCAGGATGGCATGGCCAATTCGCTAGTGACCGCTTTGCGTCAATTACCCGCAGACACTGATGCCGTGGTCATCGCTTTAGCGGATATGCCTTTTGTTCAGGGCGATACTTTGTTGCAAATCCGTGCGAGCTTAATGGCGGGCTCAGAGATAGTTGTGCCGACCTATCAGGGGCAGCGTGGAAATCCAGTTGGTTTTGCGATCAAATACTTACCACAACTGCTGAGTTTGCAAGGTGATCGCGGCGCGCGTCCCCTCTTGCTAGCCTATCCCGTGACCGAGATTGCCGTGTCCGATCCCGGGATATTGCGTGACATTGATGTTCCTGCAGATTTGATAGCCCCAAAAGTCGCCGAAACCTAGCGACTCTCGTCCCAACGGCTCATTATTTCGCCTAAAATAGCGTCTTTCTTTATTCGCTGTTGGTCTGGCGATCTCTTTTAGCCTCCTATGTATACTCTTGATAAACAATTTGCTACGCGACTTGGCTTAGTTGGTTTGAGCCCTTTTGTCTTATTGACTTTGCTGTGCTGGATCGTGCATCCCGATTGGATGGAATTTTTTATCGACGCGCAATTAGTGTACGGCATCGCGATTCTAGGTTTTATAGGTGGCCTGCACTGGGGGCTGGCTTTGATTGGCAAGGAACGTGATGCCCAAGAAGCGAAGAGGGATTTGTTGTGGGGCGTATTGCCTGCGATTATCGCCTGGTTTGGCATGTCGAATATGTTGTTGGGTTTTGTGATTCAAATGTTGGCGTTTATTTTTTCCTATCAGTACGATAAACGTATGTATGTGCGTTTTGCAATGCCGGAGTGGTTCGTTGAGTTGCGTTTTCGTTTGACTTGCGTGGTGGTGACGACGCAGGTATTTACCTTCCTAGCTGCGAACATTCGGCTGTAATTAATTGGCAGACAAAGAGACCAACACAATGACAAAACATAATCCAGCCCTACATTACAGTATCACTTCGCATGATTTAGCAGCGCATCTGTTTCAGGTGACGCTGACGATTGACCAGCCAGATCCGCAAGGCCAGATCGTTTCGTTGCCGGTCTGGATACCGGGCAGTTATATGGTGCGTGAATTCGCTCGCAACATTATCCGCATCGCAGCGCAAGCCAATGGTAAGAAAGTCGGCCTAAAGAAGTTGGATAAGACGACTTGGCAGGCGGCGCCTCGCGAGGGTTCGTTGACTATTATTTATGAAGTTTACGCTTGGGATTTGTCGGTACGCGCAGCACATCTGGATCAAAGTCACGGCTTCTTTAATGGCACTAGCGTGTTTCTGCAGGTGCGAGGTCAAGAACAGCTTTCACATATCGTTGATATTCAGCGCCCTGAAGCCAGCGCAGCAAAGACCTGGCGCGTCGCGACTTCACTACCAGAACTAAAAGCCAAGCGCTATGGCTTCGGCAGTTATATCGCCAGAGATTACGATGATCTGGTCGATCACCCTGTCGAAATGGGTGACTTTGCCTTGATTAGTTTTAAAGCACATGGCGTACCGCATGATTTTGTGGTGACAGGTAAGGTCCCCAACATTGATTTAAACCGTATTTCAAAAGATGTGCAGAAAATTTGCGAAGCCGAAATTGCCTTCTTCGAGCCGCGCACTAAGCAAGCACCGATGTCGCGTTACGTGTTTATGACCATGGCGGTGGGCGATGGCTATGGCGGCTTAGAACATCGCGCGTCGACCGCTCTGATTTGTAATCGTGCCGATTTGCCGACTAAGAATGATGCCAGCTTCAGTGAAGGTTATCGTAATTTTCTGGCCTTATGCAGTCACGAATATTTCCATACTTGGAACGTGAAACGGATAAAGCCAGCCGTGTTTGCTGACTACGACTTGACGCAAGAAAATTATACTAGCCTGCTATGGTTGTTTGAAGGTTTCACTAGTTACTATGACGATCTGTTTTTGCGCCGTTGTGATTTGATTGACGAAGCGGCGTATTTGAAACTGATCGCTAAGACGATCAATGCAGTCCAGCGTGGTTCGGGCCGCAAGAAACAAAGTGTGGCGGAATCGAGTTTTGATGCATGGACTAAGTATTATCGTCAGGATGAAAATTCGCCAAATGCGATTGTCAATTATTACGCCAAAGGCTCGTTGATAGGCTTGGCATTGGATTTGACAATACGGGCAGAAACACAGGGAAAAAAGTCACTCGACGATGTGATGCGCGCTTTGTGGAAAAAGTTTGGACAAGATTTTTACGACAAAGTACCCAATGCTAAGCAGCAAGGATTGGGCGAACAAGAGTTTGAAACGCTGGTTGAACAAGTCACTGGTTTGAAGATTAAACGTTTTATCGACAAATACATCAAAGGCACAGAAGATCTTCCATTTGCGGCCTTGTATGCTGATTTTGGGGTGCAGATCGCCGACGATAATGCAAGCAAAAAAGCCTCGTTAAATGTTCGTGTTAGCCAAAGTGGTGCTGATTGTAAACTGGCCCATGTCTATGAAAATGGTGCTGCACATAAAGCGGGTTTATCCGCCAATGATGTGTTGATAGCGATGAATGGTTTGCGTGTGACAGCTGCAGATGCGGCGAATGGTTTAAGTCGTATTTTGGGTGCATATGGTGTGGGCGAAACAGTGCAAATCCATGCATTCCGCCGCGACGAGCTGTTGACCATCAATGCGAAGTTGCAGGCAGATGATGCGCCGAATCTGAGCTTGAGTTTATCGTCGAATCAAAAGCTGGCTTTGGCGAAAAAACGACCGTCGATTTAAATCAGCCAGTTCATTTTGTTGCAGGGTGTGCGATGCACCCTCCAGATTTTCATGCCTTATCCACGCCAGCCAAACATCATTTGTTCGGCGAGCATCTTTTTCACTGGTGGTAGCAAATCAACTGCGCCTAAGCTCAAACCGAGCAGGCTCTGCGCTAAGCTGCCATCTTGACTGCTGGCGAAGATTTTCGCCATGGCGTCGGTTAACTTGATGCTGGTTTGCCGGTCGGTTTTGCGTAGCGATAAGAAGTGGCTCAGTGCTTGTGGCGAGCTATCTTTTGCTAGGCATTGCGCAAGACAGAATGCATCACGTAGTCCTAAATTTAATCCTTGCCCAGCAACTGGGTGCAAAGTTTGTGCGGCATTGCCTATGCGCACAGTACGCTGCGTCGCTTGGGCGTGCGCGTTCAATCCCAGCGCATAGGCAACACGTTTGCTAGTACTGATAAATTGACCAAGACGTTCACCAAACGCTACCTGTAAGTCGCTTAAGAAAGCCGTGTCATTTAGTGCTAATTTGTCGGTTGCCGCGTCGGGGCGCATGCACCATACCAAAGCATAACCATCTTCTTGCGGCAATAAAGCGATTGGCCCCTGATCTGTAAAGCGTTCAAATGCACGATGCAGTATTGGTCTATCAACGCTTACATGCGCGATGACTGCGGTTTGTTGATAATCATGGTGTTGCGATCGCTCTTCTTGGTCAGAGAAGCTGCCACCTTCCGCTTGGATGGCGAATGCAGCATGATGTGTACTACCGTCTTGCAAGTGAATGGTGGCTTGATGTTCATCTTCTTCAATACGGCTGACTTGTACAGGTCGATGCGTCACAATGCCAGTTCTTTGAAGTGCCAGCTCTAAGGGGCTAACGATATCGCCATACCGCGCAACATAGCCTAGCGCCGGTAATTGATAGTCTTCGGCAGTGATAAAACTGCGACCAAAATGTTTGCGGCGCGAGACATGAATTTCTTTGATGGCGGTTGATTTTTGCGGTCTCGCAGTTAGCTGGTTTAAAAGCTGGTCGCTGCCGTAGGAGAGGGCGATACTGCGAGCATCTTGGCTGGCTTGTTCGCTAGTTTTTGCATCGAACAAAACGATGTCATGCGCGGAAAATCCTGCCTGGTGTAGCATCAACGCCAATGCTTGCCCGACCGGGCCAGCGCCACAAATAGCAATCTTGCTGGTTTGAATGCTCCCGTCGATATTGTTGCGCTGCTTGAGGTCTGACATGCTGGCGACTGCTCCCACAATGATAATTACATCAATTCTACTGATAGTTTTTGTGTACGGATCAATTAAGCTTGGTCAATGGTGCGTTCAATGCTTGAAGTTGCTCCGGTGTACCGAGGTTATGCCAAATCCCACGGTACAGTTCTCCACCCAGCTGACCTCGGTCTGCATAATCGCGCAAGATCGGTGCGAGTTTGGCGTGTTCTCCCGCTTTGATATGGGCAAACATCTCTGGTCGGTAGACACCGATATTGCCAAAGGTTAAACGCGTAGCAGCTTCATTATCGTCATTGCTTAGCCCCATCAGACTCAATGAAAAATCGCCCGCAGGATGGAAGTCGGGATTTTTTACCATGTAGAGCCACGCAACATCCCGTTCGTCTAGAGGATGGGGATTGCCCCACATATCTTTGTCTTCCAGGGTATCGATACATTCAGCAAAATTAAAATGCGGAATGTAAACATCACCAGAGACAACAATGAAAGGTGTTTCGCCATCAGTCAATAAAGGCAGTGCTTGTGCGATGCCACCAGCGGTTTCTAAGGCAGTCGCTTCGGCTGAATATTGGATTTTAGCGCCGAATTTACTACCGTCACCGAGCGCTTCGACGATCATATGACCGAGGTGCGCGTGGTTGATGACGATGTCGGTAATGCCCGCTTTCACCAGATTCAAAATATGCCAAACAATTAAAGGACGACCGCGCACTTTCAACAAAGGTTTGGGACAAGTGTCCGTTAAAGGTCGCATGCGTTCACCGCGACCTGCGGCCAATATCATTGCTTTCATCTGAGAACCTGAGTGTAATTAAAAGGTATAGCCGAACTTGGGTGCGGTTTCTTCCAGTACGTCCAATAAGCGTAGCAGTGGAATCAACTCTTTATAGCGATGCGATGTCTTGCGCACATATCCCATCACGGTCGGCATATCGCCTAAATAGTGTTGCTTGCCGTCACGGTGCGCGAGGCGGGCAAAGATGCCGAGGATTTTGAGATGACGCTGCAAGCCCATGAATTCAAAATCACGATAAAAGCTGTCGATGTCAGGTGCTACAGGTAGACCAGCTTTTTTGGCTTTTTCCCAGTAACGGATCGCCCAATCCAGAACCATTTCTTCGTCCCACTGTACATAGGCATCGCGCAATAAGGAGACCAGATCATAAGTCAGCGGACCATACAGGGCACCTTGAAAATCCAAAATACCAGGATTGCCTTTGTCCATCAACATCAGATTGCGTGAGTGATAATCGCGGTGTACAAAGACTTGCGGTTGCGCCACGATGTTCGCCAATAAGGCGTCGAATACTTTATGTAAACTAGCGGTTTGTTCTTCCGTTAGCGTAATTCCCAAATGCTTACCGATGTACCATTCTGGGAAGATCATTAATTCACGTTGCAAAAACTCTCTATCGTATTCTTGCAAGATATCTGGCTGGCTCTGGGTCTGAAGCAGAATCAAGGCATCAATCGCGTCGAGATACAGTTTATGTGCCGTGTCGCTATTTAAAACATGGGAATACATCGCAGTGCCAAGGTCGGTCAATAGCAAAAAGCCTTGCTCGGTATCCTGTGCCAACACTTCAGGCACTGTCAGATTGATCTGCTTAAACAAGGTCGCGATCTGGATGAAAGGTTTGACATCCTCTTGCGGTTGCGGCGCATCCATCACGATGAAACTGTATTTAGACCCTTCGGCCACTCCATCAATACGGAAGTAACGACGAAAACTGGCATCTTCGGAGGCAATACGCATGCTAGCGACATCAAGCTGTGGCGTCGCGATGCCGCTTAACCATGTACGTAAATTGTGTAGACGTTGTGTATCTTGATCTTGAAGTGTTGACATAGTCGTGATTCTTTATTTGTTTTCTAAATAATTAATACTCTTAGTGCGAGATTGTGATTCGAAAATCTCGCTGTTTGTGGCTTAGTCATCGCTTAGTCGTGGCTTAGTCGTTGCTTCCTCGGTAGATTCCTTGTAAACACTTGTTATTGCGACCATGATTTCTTGCAAGCGGGTGTTTGCGCCTATAATAGTCAGCTTTTGGTAGGCTAGTAGCTAAAAAATTTAGTCGAATAGCTTAACAAGCCAGTTTAGCTTTTACAAAATCTGTGTTTATTCGTATTTGCCTTATTATCGAGCGCTTAGCGCCAGAGAAACATTTAACTTAATGTCATCAACTAATCATTCCATGCGCCGGAACAGCAAACGAAGCAAAGTCGTATTATCGCATTCATCGTCGTCTGCAGCTACGTTTCCTGCAAATCCCGCATTTGCCAAAACCCTGATCGCCGGCTTCATATTGACCGCATTTGCCCCAGTTTATGCTCAGAGTGCTGCGCCGACTCAGATTCAAGAAGTTAAAGTCGTTGCGCAAGACAGCAAATTATTACCTCCAGTAATCAGTGCAGAGAATACAGAGAAAAAATCCACCAACTTAAATCAAGCTTTCACTACAAAAGAAGTAGACAGTAGTCTCGCGCCTACAGTGATTCAGGCCGAATTGGTGACGGGGCAGCCTGAAAGAGTGATTAATCTGGATCATCAGGTTGAAGTACGTCGTGGTAATTTGTATTTCAGTGCGGACAGAGCGACTTACTCACAAATAGATGACCAGCTCGATGCGTCGGGTAACGTGGTTCTAAAGCGTAATAGTGATTGTTATCGTGGCGATCTGCTGCGTTTTGTGATCGAGACGGGTGCTGGCTTTGTAACCAATCCGACCTACTTCCTGGCAAAAAATAATGGTCAGGGTCGCGCGGAAAAAATCGAATTCGAAAACGAAGAAAAAGCCAAAATTACCAATGGCACCTACAGCACCTGCGAAGGCTTATCGCCGGATTGGTACTTGCAGGCTGATACGATGAATTTGGATACTGGTTTGGATCGGGGCGTCGCAGGTAAATCGGTGCTTTACTTTAAAGGCGTCCCGATTATGGGTACGCCATCCTGGATGAATTTCAGTTTCCCTTTGTCGGGCGCACGCCACTCCGGTTTGTTGCCACCCACCGTTGGACACTCGAACAAAGGTGGTGTCGAATTCGGTATGCCGTATTACTTCAATATCGCGCCGAACCGCGATGTGACGGTACATCCTAAATTCATCGCGCGCCGTGGATTGCAAATGGGGCTGGAAGGTCGTTATTTAGGCAATACCTACGCGGGTGAGACAGCGGTGGAACTGATACGCGATAAATTGACCGATACAACGCGTTACGCAGGATCCTCGATTCATAAGCAAAATGTTTTGCCTGAATTGGTTTTGTCGTGGAATCTGAACAAGGCTTCAGATAATGACTATCCCGCTGACTTTTCGAATTCAAGTGCCAAGACGGCGCAACGCTTATTATTGCGTGAAGTAGGGCTAGACTATTTTGGCTCATTTTGGAATGCGTCTTTGCGCTCAACCAGTTACCAGGTTTTGCAAGATATTACTGCGCCGATTAGCCTACCGTATGAACGTTTGCCGCAGTTAAGTTTTCATGCAGGTCAGAGTGACGTGTTTGGATTGGATTGGTCGGTCGATGCTTTGATGACGCGTTTTTGGCATCCAACTTTAATGCGCGGACAGCGTGCCGTGTTTAATCCGCAAGTCTCCTTGCCCTACATTCAACCTGCGTTCTTCGTGGTGCCTAAAATTTCATTTCACGCGACCAGCTATGAAATCGATAATCCTGGCCTTGGCAAACCAAATAGTTTGCAACGAACCGTGCCCAGTGTGTCTATTGATAGTGGCTTGATTTTTGAACGTCGCGCTAGTCTGCTCGGCGAGCAAATGACGCAGACTTTGGAGCCGCGTTTGTTTTATGTGAATACACCGTATCGTGATCAAACTGATTTTCCTTTATTTGACACGGCGGTTGCTGATTTTAATTTTGCGCAAATTTTCAGTGAAAACCGCTTTACCGGTCATGATCGTATTGGCGATTCAAATCAGGTCACTACGGCACTGGTGTCGCGCTTTATTGAGGATAATGGGGTCGAGCGTTTTAAGTTCGCATTGGGTCAGCGTTTTTACTTCAATACACAGAAAGTGAGTCTGGACGGCAAGACCAATCCTAGTCGCTCCGATCTGCTGTTGGCAGGAAACGGGCAGTTGTCTGATACTTTGAATGTGGAAGCAGCCTTGCAAGTGAGTCAGAGTGACCGCCAATCGGTACGCTCAAATTACGCAATTCGCTGGCAACCAGCACCCAAAAAAATATTAAATTTGCAATATCAATTTCAACGTGAAGTCTTGAAACAGTTGGAGTTATCAGGCCAATGGCCGATGGCACATCGTTGGTATGTGGTAGGTAAGAGTAATTACTCTTTGCAAAATAACAAAATGGTAGAAGGTTTGGCAGGGTTTGAGTACCGCGCTGATTGTTGGGCTTTGCGTTTTGTCGCCCATCGTTTTGCGACCACCAATTTATCGAATAACTCAGGCTTCTCTATTCAGCTGGAGTTGAACGGATTAGCACGCTTAGGTTTTGGTAGTAATCCAGTGGAAACTTTGAAAAAGAATATTTCAGGTTATCAGTCCACGAATTAGCGTGTATATTGCAGCTTTCGCCAGAAAACGGCGATAAAAGACGAGGTAAATTAGCAAGACCTCATTTTTTTATGAATTTTGGATCACTATGCGACACAATTTGCACATGAATCAATTGAAACGCCAGTCAGCACTCGGTTTATCCGTATGTTTAACCGCCTTATTTGGACTCACTATTGGACTCACTACGTCGCCAGCGGCGTGGTCGCAGGCCGCAAAAACGCCAGTAGCGGCACCAGCGCAAGCACAAAGCCAAGCGAATTCGCCTACCGCACCGATTGATGATGCTTTAACGCAAGCTGCTAAACCGGTACCGAAGAAGGTTTCCAGAGCGCAGGTGGTGAACGGTATTGCGGTGGTCGTCAATGATGAAGTGATTACCAAGATGGAAGTTGAAGACCGCCTCAATTCCATAGAGCGTTCTCTAAAGGCACAAGGCACTCCCTTGCCAGCGCGCGCCGATCTGGAAAAGCAGATGTTGGAACGCATGATTATCGACCGCTTGCAAGTACAGTTGGCGAAAGAGCAGGGCATGCGCGTTGATGACATCATGTTAGATCGCGCCTTGCAACGCATGGCCGAACAAAATAAAACCTCCTTGCAAGAATTGCGCAATCAGATTGAACGTGATGGAACCTCATTTGCTGCCTTCCGCGAAGAAATTCGCGAGGACATCATGATGCAGCGTGTGCGTGAGCGTGAAGTCGATAGCAAAATTCAAGTGTCAGAATTGGAAATCGATAATTTCCTTGCTGCAGAAGCCGTTGCGCCAAGTAAAAATCAAGAAATCAATCTCGGCCATATCATGGTGCGCATTCCAGAAAATGCAACGCCAGAGGTGATCGCACAACGTAATGCCCGCGCTCAAGAAGCTTATAAGAAATTACGTATAGGCGAGGATTTTGCCAAACTGGCTGCAACCTACTCTGACTCGACCGAGGCGCTAAAAGGTGGCGAAGTGGGCTGGCGTGAACAGGATAAAATTTCCCCTCAGTTCATGGAAGCGGTCAATAAGATTAGCTTCGTTGGTGGTTTCTCCGAAATTATTCGCAGTCCAAATGGTTTCCATATTCTGAAATTATTAGGTAAGCGTGATGTTGCACCAGTCGCAGCGGCCAACACGATACAAGAATCCAATGTGCGCCATATCTTAATGCGTCCAACTCAGTTGTTGACTGCTGCACAAATCAAAACGACGTTGGCCGAATTAAAACAGAAGATTACTAGCAAAGCAGCGACCTTCGAAGAGTTGGCAAAAACCAATTCAATCGACTCGTCTGCTGCAAAAGGTGGCGATCTGGGTTGGATACGCCCTGGGGATACGTTTCCAGAGTTTGAGGCCGTCATGAATAAGTTGGCTATCAACGAAGTCAGTGATCCGGTAGAAACCCAGTTAGGTTTTCATATGATTCAAGTGACTGAGCGTAAAGCCACTGAAGATTCTAAAGAGCGCAAACGCGCCGAAGCACGCCAGTCTGTGCGTGGTCGTAAATCTGAAGAAGCTTTGCAAGACTGGTTGCGCCAATTGCGTGACCGCGCTTATGTTGAGTTCCGTAAAGAGCAAAAGTAGAAGCAGAAGCTGAAATAGAAGTAGAAAAAAATAGAAATAGAAATACATCCAGCGATAATTTTAAAAGCAACGATCAAACATAATGGGCTCACCTTTACATGTCATTGCCATTACCGTTGGTGAGCCTGCCGGCATAGGCCCAGAAATATCCTTGCTGGCGGCTTGGGAATTGCGTGGACAGGTCAGACCGGTTTTGATCGGCGATGCCGCTTTTTTGGCGATGGTCGCGCATGATCTGGACAAAAATATCCGACTCATGGGCGTTTCGCAGCAAGCCTTGCGCAACAATGGTCTGCCGGGTTGTGGCAAAGATCAAATTACGGTGATAGATTGTCCTTTGTCGGCACATGTCGTAGCGGGTCAACTCGATCCGCGCAATGGCCGGGCGATTTTGGCGACGTTAGACGTTGCCGTTGAGGCTGTGCAGCAAGGCTGGTGTGATGCAATGGTGACCGCTCCGTTGCAAAAGAGCACGATTAATGATGCTGGTGTTGCCTTCACCGGACATACAGAATATTTGGCGGAGCGAACAGGCACGCCTCAGGTCGTGATGATGTTGGCATGCGAAGCGTCTGACCATTTGCCGCAAGCCTTACGCGTTGCTTTAGCCACCACACATTTATCTTTGCGTGACGTGCCAGATGCAATTCAATTCGATCATTTACTGCGTACCTTGCAAATCATTCATAGTGATTTACAAGAAAAATTCGGTATCAGTAAGCCCAAAATTTTTGTGACAGGTTTAAATCCCCATGCGGGCGAAAACGGTTATCTGGGGCGTGAAGAAATTGAAGTAATCAATCCGGTGATTCAACATGCGCGCAGTTTAGGCATTGATGCTCGTGGTGCTTTCCCCGCCGATACTTTGTTCCAGCAAAAGTACTTGAAAGACGCTGATTGCGTTTTGGCAATGTACCACGATCAGGGTTTGTCGGTCTTAAAGCATGCTAGTTTTGGTCTGGGTGTGAATATTACGCTGGGACTGCCAATCATACGCACTTCAGTTGATCATGGTACCGCACTCGATTTAGCGAAATTAGGTACTGGGCTCGCGGATGCCAATAGTATGTGTGTAGCGATTCGTATCGCGGCAGAAATGGTAGCGCGGCAAGCAGCTAGTCGAAGTGCAACAGCTAGCCCGAATGGATTGGCTAAATAATTCTATTTCTATTTCTATTTGCGTTTAGTTTGATATTTATTCGATCTCTAACCGCAGTATTCAATCACAATTAAAAAAACATGAAACACATCGCACGCAAGCGCTTCGGGCAAAATTTCCTCACGGATCAGCAAGTATTGAATGACATCATCAGCGTCATTAATCCGCAATCCGGCGAGAGCATGGTTGAGATCGGACCTGGTCTGGCCGCGATGACGCGCTTGTTGCTCGACGGTTTGGATCAGCTGCATGTTGTCGAGCTAGACCGCGATCTGGTAGCACGCTTGAAAAAAAGTTTTGACCCAAAGAAATTGATCATTCATGAGGGCGATGCATTGCAATTTGATTTTGCGTCAATTCCGGTGAACGAAGGCAAGAAGCTGCGCATCGTTGGCAATCTTCCTTATAATATTTCCAGCCCATTGTTGTTTCATTTGGCCGAGTATGCAGAGCAAGTCGAAGATCAACATTTCATGCTGCAAAAAGAAGTGGTTGAGCGCATGGTGGCGCAGCCGGGTGGTAAAGAATATGGCCGTTTATCGGTGATGCTGCAATGGCGCTATCACATGGAGTTGCTCTTCATCGTGCCACCTACTGCGTTTGATCCGCCACCGCGTGTCGATTCCGCGATTGTGCGCATGATACCGAAAAAAGAAAAGTTAGCTTGTAAATTGCAGAACTTAGAACAAGTGGTAACCAAGTCGTTTTCGCAACGTCGTAAAACCATACGCAATTGCGTTGCGGGTCTATTTACTGAGCAGCAGCTGATGGATGTCGGAATTGATCCGCAACTGCGTGCAGAAACAATACCTCTAGAACAATACGTTGCGCTGGCGAATTTGTTACCAGCTTAATGTTTTCCACTTAATCCAACCCAACGCTATGAACCTGACCAATACTCCTGAATGGCAAGCTTTGTTGGGTCACAAAGCCCGTTTACAAACGCAACATCTACGCGAATTATTTGCAAATGACGCGGAGCGATTTAAACATTTTTCGCTAGAACTAGACGGCTTGCTGGTTGACTATTCTAAGCAACGCATTGATGCCGCTGCTTTAAATGATTTAATCGCGCTAGCTCAACATTCTGATGTCGAGAACTGGCGTGATCGCATGTTCGCCGGTGAAAAAATTAATTTTAGCGAAAACCGCGCGGTCTTGCATACCGCTCTCCGCCACACCGATTTCACACCGTTCCCGAGCGCGGAAAATGATGTGATGCCAGAAGTGCATGCGGTACGCAAACAAATGCGCGATATCGTCGAGCGCGTGCGTAGCGGCTTATGGCGTGGCTTTAAGGGGGATGCGATTCAGAATATCGTGAATGTCGGTATTGGTGGTTCTGATCTCGGCCCGAAACTGGCGACGCGCGCATTGTCTGCCTTACAGCATCCGGGTTTGAATTTTTATTACGTCTCGAACCTGGACAGTGCCCACCTAGCCCCTTTATTGGAAAAGCTAGATCCGCATACGACCTTGTTTATCGTAGCGTCGAAAACCTTCACCACGCAAGAAACCAGTATTAATGCACATACAGCGCGCACCTGGTTGCTGGCCGCGGCGATGGAAGAATGGGCGATTGCCAAACATTTTATTGCCGTGACCTCGAATCCGAGTAAGGCCCATGAATTTGGCATTCCTGATGCGAATATTCTACAGATTTGGGATTGGGTCGGCGGACGCTATTCTTTATGGTCAGCGGTTGGGTTATCGGTTGCACTGGCAATCGGTATGCGGGGCTTCGAGCGTTTGCTCGAAGGCGCCGAGACCATGGATAAACATTTTTGTAGTGCGCCTTTAGATAAAAATTTGCCTGTGTTGTTGGCCTTGATGTCGATCTGGAATACCAATTTCCTCGGTGCGGAAACCACGGCGGTTTTGCCGTATAACGAATCGATGCGCCATTTGCCAGGTTTCCTCCAGCAGTTGGAAATGGAATCGAACGGCAAGACCGTAGGGCGTGACGGCGAGCCTTTGAGTTGTCGCGCTAATCCTATTGTGTGGGGTGAGATTGGGGTCAATGGACAACATGCCTTCTTCCAATTATTGCATCAAGGTGGTTGGTTAATTCCTTGTGATTTTGTGGTCGCTGCCAGTAGCGACTATCCTTTGCCCGGACATCAGGCGCCTTTGTTGGCGAATTGTTTAGCGCAGAGTTCCGCTTTAGCTTTTGGTAAAACTGAACAACAAGCACGTATAGAATTGGCTGCGGCAGGTTTGCAAGAAAGTGAAATCGCAAAACTTTTGCCACATAAAGTCTTCGCCGGAAACCAACCGTCGACCACGATTTTGATGACTAGCTTAGATCCTTTCCAACTAGGCATGCTGCTGGCTTTGTATGAACACAAAGTCTTTGTGCAGGGTGTGGTGTGGGGTTTGAATTCTTTTGATCAATGGGGTGTGGAGCTCGGCAAACAATTAGCAAATAGTTTATTGCCTGCACTTGAAGGCGATCAGGCCCACGATGCGCAACTTGACGATTCGACGCGAGGCTTGATTTCTTATTTTCGGCGGTATGGGAATAACTAAGACGAGTCAATAAAAAGGCACCGAAATCGGTGCCTCGTGACTCATGGTGTAATTATAAAGTTACTGGCGTTTCAAATTCGCGCTCAATCAATTCAACTTTGTAGCCATCCGGATCTTGTACAAACGCGATCACGGTGCGACCACCTTTGACTGGACCTGCTTCCCGCGTCACATTCCCGCCGCGCGCCTTTACCGCAGCACATGCAGCCGCCGCATCTGGAACTGAAATCGCGATATGGCCATATGCAGTACCCATTTCGTAAGCCTCAACACCATAGTTGTACGTCAATTCTAATTCCGCATGCTCAGGATTGCTGCCAAATCCCAAAAAAGCAAGTGTGTATTGATACTCCGGATTGTCTGAAGTTCGCAATAATTTCATGCCTAAAATTTCGGTATAAAAATCGATAGAGCGTTGCAGATTGCCGACGCGTAGCATGGTGTGTAGAAAGCGCATGGTGAGTTTCATCTTTGGATTGAAAGCGCTATTGTAACGCTGAGTTTGATCAGGCGTTTTTGATCGGTCATTTCAAAAAATGCCAACTGCCCCGACGAATATCTTGCACGCGGCGATTCATACTCTGCCTGATCCAGCGCAAGAAGATGAATCGCTTGATGCCAGACAGGTTGCTGCCATGTTTCGCATAAAAATCATCCGGTGCATCAAAAATACCAAAGTCGTGATTGATGCCTTCACTTTGTATATAGGTATCCTTGCCACGCCACTCGACATCAGGTTGCGCGAGCGACGTGGTGGCGATGCCGTAACCGAAAAAAGCACCATCAGTTTCTTTAAACTGCACTTGCACACTGCTCAAATAGGCATTGTCTAGGATGAATCCTTCTAGATTAATCCAGTGATCTTGATGCCAGATTTCTACCCAACTATGAATGATGCTAGCTGGCGCGAGTACATAGGCAATGCCACTGATCGCCCCTTTTTGTAAAGCCTTATCGATCGTGAATCCATGAAAGCGACACGGGACTCCGCACTTGCGAAGTAGTGCCATGATTAGGGTCCCTTTGGTGTTGCATTGCCCTATGCCGTCGGCCAAAACGCGTGATGCCGGTAAATCATCGGCATCGTTGTAGCCAAAAGCAATCTCGTTCTGCACGAAAGCATAAATTTGCGCTATGCGTTGTTCCATAGGGAGAGATAGCCAGCCATTGCTTGCGACGAGTTGGGTGATGCTCGGGTGATTGAAATCCAGTAGGGTGGTCGGACCTAGAAAATGTTCCATTTTTGCTTAGCCTATTTTTTTAATCGTGGCTCTAGTATGGCAATACCCTTTCGCTTAGTCTTGAACGAAACAGCTGAACTTACTTTTTGCGTATCAGCTTGGGTAACAAACTGTGCGGCGTGACACCAAACATGGCAAGGAAAGTGCGGGAGAAATGCGCCTGATCAGAAAAACCAGCCGCATGTGCCGCATCGATCGCGCTGCTGCCATCCAAAATCGCCTCTAGCGCGACGATCAGACGCAACCATTTGCGGTAACTGCGCAAAGGCATGCCTGTTTGTTCACGAAACCAGTGTGAGAAGCGTGATTCTGACAAAGCGACTTGTTGTGCGAGCTCACTGCGCTTGGCATATTCTGCGCTAACCTCTTGTCGAATACTTTGCAGAATAATTGGTAGTCGTGGATCGAACTTCGTCGCCATTTCGTGGTGTTTGAAAAAAACCTGGCAATGTTGATGTAAGTTTTTGCTGGAATTTTCTAGGGTAAGCAGGCCACTGAAAAAATCCGCGATTTTTTGCGGTAAAGCTTGAACTAGACGCGGGTCTTCCAGATGTTCGCACAAGGCGATTGCTAGTGTAGTGGTGGGATCAAAAAATAAGGAGAGATGGCGCGGAGCGATCAAGCGATGTTCTACACCAGCAGGTACGAAAATCGCATCACCTTGAAAGCCCACTTCCGCGCTAATTAATGAGAATGGCTGGTCTAAGCGAACGATGCATTGATGCACCCAATGTGCATGCGATTGATTGTCGCCAGTTTGCCCGATGAAAAAAGCGAAACCCACGTCGATACCAAGTTCGCCGAACCATAATCTTGAATTGGATAGTTCAGTGCTTTGTTTAGGCATAAACTTGGATTACTTAAAATACAGGTAAATCTGCACTCGCATGTTGACGCAGAATTCGTTTAGCGTGTTCGTATTCAGGATAGATGGATTCCACGGTTGCCCAGAATCTAGCGCTGTGATTCATCTCACGCAAATGCGATAGTTCGTGCGCAACCACGTAGTCAATAATATCGGGAGAGAAGTGAATGAGTCGCCAGTTTAAGCGTATCTTTCCTTGCGATGTACAAGAACCCCAGCGCGTACCTGCCGATGACAAGCTCATGGAGTGATAGCTGACGCCTAAACGCTGTGAAAAAACTGGCATACGTTGATTGAAGATGCGTTTCGCTTCTTGTTGCAACCAATTCTTTACCCGGTCTTTCAGTTGTTGCTCTAGAAAGTCAGGCGGTAGAGTTATGTGTAAGATATCTTGCTCGGCGTCGTGGTTAACTGATACGCGAGTTTGATGAACGATGCGTAAAGTTAATTGTTTTCCAAGATAGGGCAAACGTGCTCCATCTTCCCAACGCATAGTTGCTTGCATGCGCTTGTTCGTCAGTTCGCGTTTTTCACGTAGTTTGCTGATAATCCAATTCTGTTTTTCATGAATCGCTAGTTCAATATCCGCCAGCGTGACCCAGCGCGGGGCGGTGATGCGCAGCCCTTGATCTGCAATTAAAAAGCCTATGCTGCGGCGCTTGGAGCGGCGCAATTCGTATTCGAGAACTTGATCTTGTATCAGGATTTGACGTTTGCGCGTCTGCGTGGTGGTGTCGGTGCGGTTGTCAGTGCGGTTGTCAGGAGAGCTGGGTGTGGCTGCGCGATTGTTAACAATCACTTCATTGCTACCAAACAGATCGCTAAAAAAATCTAATTGCAGTGCACGTTGCAGACCTTGAATTAATGAAGGCTGGGCAGGTTTTGCACCTTTATTAGGATTTGCGGCGGGCATGGGACTCTCTCAAAACGATGAAACCGTCGCGCTCCGAATCTTGATTGACCAAAGATTTGAGGCGCACATCAGGAGTGTAGCACGGCTTTGATTTGGTGATTTACTTGTACACTTGTGGCGATATGACACGCATTTCGGCTTCTATCCACTCTTCGACTTTAGCCATTAATTCCGTCGCATTCATGTCACCAGGCGCAATCGGTTTGCCCACTGAAACTTTGATGACGCCTGGACGTTTAATGAAAGAGTTCTTTGGCCAGCATTCGCCAGAATTTAAGGCGATAGGAATTACGGGTGTGTTAGTTTCAATGGCGAGACGAGTACCACCACCTTTGTAATTACCTTTTTGTCCGACCGGAATACGTGTGCCCTCCGGGAACATAATGACCCATTGACCATCGGCTAAACGTTTGCGACCTATTGTTACGACTTGGGCAAACGCATCTTTACCTTTGCTGCGATCAATTGGAATCATCTTCATCAAAGAAATCGCCCAGCCAAAGAAGGGGATGTAAGTAATGGATTTTTTAAAGACAAAAACCAGCGGACGTGGAGTCGACATTAACAAGAAAATCGTTTCCCAAGCAGATTGATGTTTGGATAAAACAATCACTGGACCATCAGGAAAATTCTCATAGCCACGAGTCTCATAACGAATCCCGCAAATGACTTTTGCTGCCCAGATGATGAATACATTCCAGCGTGCAGTTGCCCAGTAGCGTTGATTATACGGAAGTGGCGCAAATAAGAAGCAAATCGGTGCCCAGATTACGGTTGCGATGATCATGACTAAAGCAAAAATCAAAGAGCGAACAAAACAAAAAGCTGAGTACATTGTGTTTCCTAAATTAATTCTAGATGCGATTACTATTGTCGTAAATTTTAATACAAAATAAATTTACAAGCTTGTGTTTGTTGTTTGCTTATTGGCTGGTTTCGTTGTGTGTGCTTAACAAACTTTCCACCATACTCGCCAGATCAGGGTGTACTTGCGTGCCTGGTGGCAAACCACCTTTCGTCAGCGTGGATTGTCCTTTGCCGGTCAGTACCAAATTCGGGATGCAACCGAGCATAAAGCCTGATTGCAAATCACGTAGCGAATCACCGACGCAGTGCACACCTTTTAAGGACGAATTGTATCGAGTTGCAATTTCTTGCAGCATGCCGGGTTTGGGTTTGCGGCAATCACAATTATCGTCGGCGCTATGCGGGCAAAAAAATACTGCATCGATCATGCCGCCCACTTGCTCTACTGTCGCATGCATTTTTTGATGAATGGCATTCAAAGTCGTCATTGGAAACAACTTGCGCGCTACGCCCGATTGATTGGTCGCCACCACTACCGTATAACCAGCCTGATTCAAACGTGCAATTGCCTGCGCTGAACCAGGAATTACCTGCCATTCATCGGGGGATTTGATGAAAGCATCGGAGTCATGATTAATCACGCCGTCGCGGTCGAGAATGATGAGTTTGGTGGTGGGTGTCATATTTCTTAGTCCAGCAAAGTATCCATAAAATCGTCCAACTGTTTTGGCGTAGTGACAGTTAGAAGAAGCGCGAGCAGGGCAAATGAAGTTAAAAGCAAGCTTGCGATTCCTATCCCTTCGATCATGAAACTAATCACTGATAAGATGGCTAGTGCTGTAAAAATCGCACTCATTACTAATCTCGCTTTGCGATCCGTTGTTGACATTCTCTGCTTTAAATTTTTTAACAAATTTAGTGTTTAAACTCCCTTCTCCCGCAAGCGGGAGAAGGGGCGGGGATGAGGGTGGTTCAGAATCATTGATGCTATTTGAGAAATCTTGAACAATCAGCCTTTACCGCTTATATTCTAAAATACTGCTATTGCTTCTGAACCACCCTCACCCTAACCCTCTCCCGCATGCGGGAGAGGGGATATCGAGCTGATTTAAGCCGCCAACTTAGAAATATCCGCTACCTGATTCAACATGCCATGCAAAGACGCCAGCAAAGCTAAACGATTATTGCGCAAAGCCAAATCTTCAGCATTCACCATCACATCATTAAAGAAACTATCCACGCCTTCACGCAAAGCCGCCAAGGTTTTTAACGCACTAGTGAAGTCACCGGCAGCATACGCCGCATCAACGCCAGGTTTGACATCACTCATGGCTTTATACAAAGCTTGTTCCGCAGCTTCTTGCAACAGTGCAGGATTGATAGCGCCAGGTGTACCTTCGGCTTTCTTCAGAATATTGGTGATACGTTTGTTCGCCGCCGCCAACGATGCAGATTCTGGCAACGCGGCGAAACTCTGTACCGCTTGCAGACGTTCGACGATGTTATCCAGCGTATCTGGATTTTGCGCTACGACTGCTTCGACTTCATTTTGTGAGAAGCCGCGTTCACGTAATTGTCCACGCAGACGGTCGTAGAGGAAAGTCAGGACATCAGCGCTTGGATCTTTGAAATTCGTATTGCCCGCGAATAGGTTTGCCGTTGCAGCGATCAGTGCTTGCAAAGAAATTGTTAGGCGTTTTTCCACCAGCATACGCAAGATACCAAGCGCATGACGACGTAAAGCGAAAGGATCTTTATCGCCGGTTGGTTGTAAGCCTATGCCCCAGATGCCAACTAAAGTTTCTAATTTGTCGGCCAATGCAACGGCTGTACCAGTCGCAGTCGCTGGCAGAGTATCGCCTGCAAAACGAGGTTGATAATGTTCGGAAGCCGCAGCGGCAACATCAGCATGTTCGCCATCGTGTTTGGCGTAATAAGTACCCATGATGCCTTGCAGCTCAGGGAATTCGCCGACCATGTCAGTCAGTAAATCGGCTTTCGCCAACAATGCACCGCGTTCTGCTAAAGCAACATCAGCACCTAGTAATTGAGCGATATGGCCAGCTAGTGTTTTGACGCGTTGAGTACGTTCCGCTTGGCTACCGAGTTTATTGTGATAAACCACGTTCGCCAGTTGTGGCAAACGATCTGCCAAGGTTTTTTTCTTATCTTGTTCAAAGAAAAATTTCGCATCCGATAAGCGTGGACGCACGACGCGCTCATTGCCTTGGATGATATGTTCTGGCGTATCAGTCGCTAAGTTAGAGACGATCAAAAAGCGTGAGCGCAATTTACCAGCAGCGTCGGTGACGGCAAAATACTTCTGATTGGTTTGCATGGTCAGAATCAGGCATTCTTGCGGCACCGCCAAGAACTCTTCTTCGAAGTTGCATTCGTAGACGACTGGCCATTCGACCAAAGCCGCTACTTCATCGAGCAAGGATTCTGGCATCAGAACTTGATCGCCATTCGCTTTCGCTTGCAGTGCGACACGGATTTTTTCTTTACGTTCGCTGACGTTGGCGATCACTTTACCTTGTTCCGCCAAATTCTGACTATAGTCGTCAGCGTGAGCAATAGAAACCTCACCAGCGGACAAGAATCGATGACCGAGTGTGATGCGGCCCGCTGTTAAGCCCAGCGCTGCTAAAGGCAATATGTCTGCGCCATGCAAGGCGATGATGCTGTGAACCGGGCGCACAAAATGCACTGTCTCACCATCAGGGCGTTGATAGCTCATGACTTTAGGAATCGGCAATTTGCTGATGGATTCTTCTAGCGCCAATTGCAAACTGCCAACCAGCGCTGTGCCCGGTGCGGTATAGCTGTAGAAGAAGCTTTCAGCTTTTCCATCCACTGCGCGTTCCAGATCTGCTACTTGCAAATTGGGAAAACCGAGCGCCGCGAGTTTTTTTGCCAATGGTGGAGTGGCGTTGCCATTGGCATCTAAAGCAACTGATACTGGCAATACTTTTTCGCGCATTTGTTTGTCGGGAGAAGTCGCTCGCACTTTCGTAATGCTGACCGCCAAACGACGCGGTGAGGCGAAACTAGTAGCGACAGAATCAGCTTCCAAAAAGTCACGTGACTTTAAGCCATTGACGATGCCAGCGGCGAAGGCTTCACCGAGTTTAGCGAGCGCTTTTGGTGGCAGTTCTTCTGTAAAAAATTCTAATAAAAGTGTTTGATTCATTTCGATCTCGATTCTGTTCTTTATTCTGGCTTAAGCGGCTTCTGTTGCTGCTGCGATTGCAGGCTTATGCTTATCATCCGCCGCACACATAGGGAAACCGAGTTTTTCGCGGGAAGCATAGTAAGCAGCGGCAACAGCGCGCGACAAGTTACGAATGCGACCAATATACGCAGCACGCTCCGTCACAGAGATCGCGCCACGCGCATCAAGCAAGTTGAAGGTGTGTGCAGCTTTCAGAATCATTTCGTAAGCTGGTAAAGCTAAAGATTTTTCTTCGACGTTTTCTGTAATTTCCAATAAACGCTTCGCTTCGGATTCGTAATTGGTGAATAGAGAAAATAGAAAATCGGTGTTCGAGTATTCAAAGTTGAAGGTCGATTGCTCCACCTCATTTTGATGGAATACATCGCCGTAAGACAAACGCACGGTTTTGCCATTCTCTTCGCGTTCAGTCCAGACTAAATCGTAGACGTTTTCTACCCCTTGTAAATACATCGCGAGACGCTCGATACCGTATGTGATTTCACCGAGGATAGGTTTGCAATCGAGACCGCCGACTTGCTGGAAATAAGTGAACTGAGTCACTTCCATGCCGTTCAACCAGACTTCCCAGCCCAAACCCCATGCGCCTAGCGTTGGGTTTTCCCAATCGTCTTCGACGAAGCGAATATCATTTTGTTGGAGATCCAAGCCCAAGGCTTTCAAAGAGCCGAGGTAGAGATCCAAAATATTTTCTGGTGCTGGTTTCAATACGACTTGGTATTGATAGTAGTGCTGCAAGCGATTCGGATTTTCGCCATAACGACCATCTTTAGGACGACGTGAAGGTTGTACATAGGCAGCGCGCCAAGGCTCTGGGCCAATCGCACGTAAAAAAGTACCTGTGTGCGAAGTACCAGCACCCACTTCCATATCAATCGGTTGCAACAACGCACAACCTTGTTTGTCCCAATAGTCTTGCAATGTCAAAATAATTTGTTGAAAAGTGAGCATAGCTCTTCTGCCTTTTTGCTGGATTTTAGATTAGGTGCTTACTTGAGTTCGCTCGTGCAATTTAGAAAATTGCCCAGCGGAACTAAGGATTTTATAAACCTTAGATTTTAACCTTTTTTTAGGGCGATTCGACTGCTTTAGGCTTGCTTTTCACTCTAAATCGATGGTTTTTGTGGGTTTCGCCATATTCCATACTGAAGGCCATAAACTTTCAGTCGCTTCCTCTATACTTTCTTGCCTATTTCCAGAGCAGCCCGAGGTTTTGTTATGGACAGCTGTGGCTCTACATTTCTATTTCTACTATCATTTTTTCAGTGAGACTTCTTATGCTATCGCCACGTGATTTTCTTGAAAAAGTAACTTTGTTTATGTTGATGAATGTTTTTTTGGCTGGGTTCGCCGCCGCGCAGGAACCGGTTTTGGAGTTGAAAAATGGTGATCAGATACAGCGCTGGACTCGTTCCGCGTTGTTAGCGCAAGCCAAGGACATCAATATTGCAAAGGATTCTGCGTACAAACGCAGTATGACTTATCGTGCGGTGCCGTTTGCTCAGCTATTGCCGCGAGCGGATAAGTATCAGTCAGTGCAGTTCGTCGCTTCCGATGGTTTTGTTGCTAACATTGCAGGTAGCGATCTTGCCGGTAAAGGTCGGCCCTATTTGGCAATTGAGCCAGAGGATCAAAGCTGGCCATCGATTAATACGGGTAATCCTGCTAAAGCTGCCAGCGCGGGTCCGTTTTATCTGGTTTGGTTAACGCCGGATGCGGGCAATATTAGCAATGAACAATGGCCATATCAGGTCGCAAAAATCAGTGTCGAAGCGCCGTTGCCCCAACGTTATCCGCAAATTATCCCTGTCGTCAGCGCAGGCGGAAATAATCAACAGGCCTTGCGTGGTATGCATATTTACATCAAAAATTGTGCGGTTTGCCACACAATCAATGGCGGTGGTGATGCGGCTATAGGCCCTGATTTGAACTTGCCTTTTAATCCTACCGAATATTTTCAGGAAAAATTCTTACGGCAATTCATACGGCAACCTGCCTCAGTGCGTAGCTGGAAGCAATCCTTGATGCCTGGGTTTGATGAGAAGACAATTTCTGCTGCTGACTTGGATGACCTCATCGTGTACCTCAAAAAAATGAAGCAAACACGTCAGTCTTCTGGCACTGTAAAGGCAAACAAACAGTAATTTCGGTTGGAACTGACGCTCTAATCCCCTTTTTTTGCATTCTGTCGCAATCCGCTGGTGCGCTTGAATCAGCTTGCTTACACTGCAGTCATCAGAGAAGCAAATCTTGTTGAAGCAAATCCAAATCTACTAAGGGGAACAAAATGAAAACGAATACACGAAATATCTTTATCGCGATAGCCATTATCTTCAGTCTGTTGTTGATCAGCTTTTTTTCTATCGACCCGTCTCATATCGTAATCGATGGTGAAGAAATTGGTGATATCGGCGGCTTTACTGGTTTTGTGCTGGCATGCCTGATCGGTTTTGTGGCCCTATTTTTTGCCTTGAGCGTTACCGGTTTAGTGTTAGCGATGCTTGCCGTGGTGTTGGTGGTGGTCTTGGGTGCGGTTTTAGGTTCATTCGCGATTGCCTTATTGCCTCTCATGATTCCATTCTTAATTTTGTACGGTCTGTTCTCCTTGTTTTCACGTAAGAAAACGGCCTAAGTCAGTCATCAAGAATTTATAAATTTATTATTGCCGCATCAAATCGGAGAACAACATGAACAAGCAAAAAATACGCCGCAGCCTGCTGGCTACTGCCTTAGTCCTGACCGCTTTACCAGCGTACGCAGATTGGGGAAACTGGTTTGGAAAAAGCGTAGAGGGCTCTGGGAAAATCCAGAAGCAAGATCGTGTTGCGAAAGACTTTCGTGCGGTGCAGATCTCCGTCTCAGGTAAAGTCGAATTGAAACAAGGCACTCAAGAGGGTGTCTGGATAGAAACCGACGATAATATCCAAGCGATGCTGGAAGTCGTGGTCGAAGGCAACACCTTGAAAATACGTTCTAAGGAAAAAAACGTTCATCCTAAAACCCGCACTTTGAATATCGTGGTTAATTTTAAGAACATCGACGACATTGCCCTAGAAGGTTCTGGCAGTATAAAAAGTGACAAATTACAAAGTACTGATTTGAAATTGCGTGTCGGCGGCTCTGGTGATTTGGATATCGCTGATTTAAAAGCTGACACTTTGAAAGTCTCCATCGGTGGCAGTGGCAGCTTTACCGCACGTGGTAACGTACCGCAAGTATCGGGTTCGATCGGCGGCTCTGGAGAACTCGATATGGCAAGATTGGCGGCAAAAGATGTGCGTATCAGTATTGGTGGCTCCGGCACTGCTAGCACTTGGGCTACTGAGAATTTAAATGTCAGTATCGGTGGCTCAGGTAACGTGAATTACTATGGCGATCCCCGCGTGACCAAGTCGATTGGCGGTTCGGGTAGTGTCAATCGTAAGGGCAGTGCGCCATAAGTTTTAGTGATTAATGAGCAATTAAATGAGCAAATAAATGAGCAAATAAGGCGGCCAATGGGTCGCCTTTTTTTATATTCATCCGGATTTGGGTATCCTTCAACGAAACAACTGATTAACTTGCCTCGTTGCGCTTTCTGCAATGCCTCACTATCATGGCGGCTATGCACTTACTTAGCCCAAATTCACGAATCGCTTCATCAAACCCAATTATTCCTCCAACGATTGAAATGGGAGTGCCTTGAATTTGTTGGATAATTTTTGGCATGCACTGCAACTCTTACTCACAGCAGATGCTGATTTGTGGCAGATCATTGCCTTGTCGCTGCGTAGCGCTTTGCTCGCATTAGTGATCGCGACGCCGATTGCGCTGATTTGTGGCTATCAATTGGCGTCTCATCGTTTTTATGGGCGTCGTTTTATTATCTGGTTGATCCAAGCCAGCCTATCTTTTCCTACGGTATTGATCGGACTTTTGCTGTATCTGCTATTGTCGCGTCAGGGTTATCTTGGTGCTTGGCATTGGTTATTCAGTAGTAAGGCGCTGGTATTTGGACAAGCTTTGATTGCGTTGCCAATTTTAATTGCATTCATTTTTACTGCGGTGCAGGCTTGTGATCAGCGAATAGCGGAAACCGCCATTAGTTTGGGTGCCTCACCCTGGCAAGTCATGTGGACGGTATTGCGCGAGGCGCGTTTTGCCGTGATTGCGGCGGTGATTCATGCTTTCGGCCGTGTCATTTCGGAAGTGGGTTGCGCCATGATGGTGGGTGGCAATATCGCAGGTGAAACGCGTACGATGACCACCGCGATTGCTTTAGAAACCAGTAAAGGTGAATTTGCTCAAGGCATAGCCTTAGGCTTAATCTTGCTTGTGACCGCCTTATTGATGAACGCGATTATATTGATTCTGCAAGGCGATGCAGGGCAATCTGGGCGCGCTTTATGAAATCCGAAGGCTTAGCTCTACCTCCTTTATTGTCGATTGATAAATTAAGTAAATCTTTCGCTGATAGACCATTGTTAGCGATAGAGAATTTCCAATTACAACAATCCAGTGCTTACGTTTTGACTGGCATGAACGGTGTTGGGAAAACCGTTTTCTTACGCATTTTGGCGGGTTTGGAAAAAGCAGACAGCTTGGCATGGCATTTTATGGGCCAACCTCAAGTGACGCGAACTTATCCTGCCGTCATGCGAGAGGCCATAGTGTATGTGCATCAGCATCCGGTTATGTTTCACATGAGTGTTGCCCAAAACATCGCTTATGGATTGCGGGCGCGACATTGTGCAAAAGCGGAAATAGCTGAGCGTACAGAACAGGCATTGTTATGGTCGGGACTTTGGGACATGCGTAATCGTATGCCACAAGGACTTTCTGGCGGTGAAAAGCAGAAAATAGCGCTGGCACGCGCCAAAATTTTGCAACCGAGATTGTTACTGTTAGATGAGCCCAGTGCCAATTTGGACGGACAGGCAAGAGAACAAATTATCGCCTTGATACCGACACTAGTGGCAGCAGAAACGAGCGTAGTGATGGCTTGCCATGACAGAGATTTAATTAATTTACCATCCGTACATCATGTGAAATTGCGCGATGGTCGTATCGAAAAACGTAATGCCAACATGCATAGGAGTAGCACATGACATCGTTGAAAATTAATGCCAAATTCATAC
This sequence comes from uncultured Undibacterium sp., assembly GCA_963511665.1. Lineage (GTDB taxonomy): Bacteria > Pseudomonadota > Gammaproteobacteria > Burkholderiales > Burkholderiaceae_D > Undibacterium. The sequence continues at coordinate 7,398 of CAUPKC010000035.1, read as the reverse complement.
GCTGTGCTGGCCTCAGTTTATTGGCAGGTATTTTATTTTCAAGCTTGCCAGCAGTTGCGCAAGAAACCATCAAAATGTCGACGACCACCAGCACTGAAAATTCAGGTTTGTTGAAATTTCTATTGCCTGCTTTTGAAGCCGATACCAAAATCAAAGTACAAGTGATTGCCGTGGGCAGTGGCAAAGCCTTGGAGTTAGCAAAAAATGGTGATGTGGATGTGACCTTAGTACACGCCCGTGAGGCAGAGGATCAGTTCATCGCAGCCGGACATGGTGTGCAGCGACGCGACGTGATGTTCAATGACTTTGTGATAGTCGGGCCGGAAAATGACCCTGCTGGCGTCAAGAAAGAAAAAGATTTAGTCGCAGCATTAAAACGTATCGTTGACAGTAAAGTACGCTTCATCTCACGCGGCGATAATTCGGGTACCGATGTGATGGAGCAAAAATATTGGAAGCAATTAGGTGATAAACCAAAAGTCGGTGCCTATGTGTCAGCTGGCTTAGGTATGGGTGAAGTATTGACGATGGCAGCGGAAATGCAAGCCTACACGCTGAGCGATCGAGCTACCTATGCCGCCTATAAAGCGAAAACAGGTTTGCAAATAGTATTGGAAGGCGATAAACGTATGCTGAATCCTTATGGCATTATCGCAGTTAATCCTGCAAAGTTTTCGGAAATACGTTACGGCGCGGCTATGAAACTTATTGAGTGGATTACGACGGAAGCAGGTAAGAAAAAGATTGCTGCGTTTAAGGTGAATGGTGAACAAGTGTTCTTTCCGTATTAAGGCCTGTTTTTGAGGCCTAGCAACATTTAAATCGAGCGAAACCAGGAAGCATCAGATTGATTGAAAAACATGAATAATGATTTGGAAGTAAGTCAGGATTTACCCGCCTATCCCGGTATTGATATGGAGAAAATATGCTTGGTCCAAACGGATCGGCAATTGGCATTTGCCGAAGAGCAGTTATTGCAGGCGACGGTGCTTGGTTTTGATACAGAGTCTAAACCCATATTTAAAATTGGACAAAGTTCGGATGGCCCGCATTTGATTCAATTGGCGACGACTGAGTATGCATTTTTATTTCCTATCTTAAATGGTGCGCAAGTGGAATTTGCTACACCGGTATTGAAAGCGGCTTTGGAGTCGAAAACTATTTTGAAAGTCGGTTTTGGTTTAGGTGACGACAATCAGAGGTTGTTGCATAAATTAGGTGTGAAGATTGCTCATGTTCTTGATTTGTCGCGAGCGCTTAGTGATAACCGCAAAAAGCAAATGGGCGCAAAACGTGCGGTGGAAAAATACTTTGGACAGGTCTTACAAAAATCAAAACGTGTCTCCACTTCCAATTGGGCAGCAGAAAGCTTAAATGAGCGTCAGCTCAAATATGCAGCAGATGATGCGCAATCCGCACTCCTGGTGTATTTGGCTTCGCCTTTGGTCGGTAAAGAAAAGTCCTAACATGAATAGGTCGTTCATGAGCACCGACATCAACTGGCATTGATTTTGATGAATCGTGGAACTAGATAGCAAAAACGGGGTCTGAGCAACTTGCTGCATCAGATCCCCATGGGGCAGTATTGCCTGTAAATAAAAGGAATTTTATGCAATATGCAAAACAGATTGTTCAGCGTGGTTTGAATTTAACATTCGCTCCTGTCATCGTCTTTGGTTTGGCTGTGTCATTTATTGTAATGAGTGGTACGGCGCACGCTGATGGTTTAAGTGATTTGAAAGCGGCATTAGCTCGACTACAAGGACAGACTCCCCTAAAAGCCGTGGTCGAAGCAAGGACTTGGAATCGTCAGGGCGAGGGAAAAGAGTTGGAAGAAACACATGGTGCCGCCAGCGTTTCGGTGGAAGAAAGTGGGCGCGGCTTGCATGTCTTGTATAGCAAAGAGATGCTGGCAAAGTTGGAAGCTGAAGAGCGTTCAAAGGAAAAAGATAGTAAGGCAAAAACGCCTACTTTATCCGCTCTAAATGAAGTGAATTCGTCAGCTTTGCGACCTATGATTTCTGCTGCTGCTAGCTTGACGCGTAGCATGGAAAAAGCCACGTATAAAAGCGAGAAACAAGACAGCTTTAATGGTAAGCCAGCGCGTTTGTTGAATTTTGAATTGTCGATCGATAAGTTGTCAGAAAAAGATCGTAAGTACATGAAAAAGTTTGATGGCAATCTGGATATCTGGATTGCGGCTGATGGAACACCACTGGCGAGCCGCCAAACTCAAGCCATATCAGGACGCGCTTTCGTCGTGATTAGTTTTGAAATGAAAAATGAAGAAGAGTGGGTCTATAGCACTTTGGGCGATCGTTTGATCGCGCTAAAAAAAGAAAGTAAGAATAGCGGTTCCGGTATGGGTGAAAAAGGTGAAGGTAAGGTCACAAAGACCTTGCAGGTACAAGCCCTATAAGACGAAATTAGATGAAATTCGGCGAAACAATAAAGGAAACATGATGATGCGAAAAATGCAAAATTCAGTACAAAATGTAGGAAGTTTTTTGAATTCTAGTTGGGTATTGCGCCCAGCATCTGCATTGGTGTTGGTGCTAGGTTTATATGCTGTCAGTGTGCCGCAAAGCGCATTGGCGCAAAACGCGACTGATAAAGCCGTGACCAGTGCGAACGCGACTCAAGCAAGCAAAAAATTAATTACGCACGACGTTTATGCAAATTGGCGCAGCATACAAAACAGCATTTTGAGCCGCGATGGACAGTGGGCTGCTTATGCGTTGGTAGGGCAAGAATCGGATGGTGAAACTGTTGTTAAGAACTTGCGCGATGGACGCGAGTGGCGTGCGCCGCGCGGGAATGCCCCGGTGTTTAGTTTTGATGGTAAGTACTTAGCCTTTGCGGTTACACCGACTCGCGCTGATTTGGAGAAAGCGAAGAAAGCGAAAACCAAGGCAGAGGACGCGCCCAAGCCGGGCGTGGGCGTGATCGATCTGGCGAGCGGTAAAGTCGAAAGTATAGAGCGCGTCAAACGTTTTAGCTTTGCAGAAGAAGGGTCAAGTTTGTTGGCAGTGCTGTTGGAGCCTGCAAAAGAAGTGAAGAAGGACGCTAAGAAAGACGAAGCGCCAAAAACTGACTCTATAACTGACGCTATCACTGAAGATGAAATCGCTATGTCATTTGATGTCAGCGACGAGGATCAGCAAGTTGCTCCTGGTGCAGCGGCAGCGGCTGCAAAAAAGAAAGAGCCTGGCACTGAGCTGATCGTTTGGGATCTGGCAAAAAACAAAAAAACATCGATCAAAGAAGTCGCAGATTTAAGCTGGAACAAATCAGGAAGTTTATTGGCGTATTCGGTATCTGTGAAAGAAGTCGCTAAGGATGCAACTAAGGACGTAGCCAAGGACGCCGCTAAAGAACCAGTCAAAGCCGATCAAAAGGAAGTAGCGCAAGAGCAAGCTAAAGAGCCTAAGCCAAATGCGAAAACAGTCGCTGCGGCTCCCGCTGCAAGTGCGCTAGAGGGTGTGTATTTGTGGTCTGCTGAAACAAGCGAATCCAAAGCGATCTTGCAGGGTGCTGGTAGCTACAAGTATTTGCGATTCGATGAGGATGGTAAACAATTTGCAGTGCTCAGTAATCGAGATGAAGTCGCCAAGAAAAAAGATGCAGCTAAAGATGCCAACAGCGAGACTAATGTTTATAGTCTGTTCTTTTGGCGCGCGGGTGATACCGACGCTCGCTTATTAGTCAACGCAGATTCTAATGGAATGACGAAAGGTTGGACGCCAAGCGAACATGCGGAATTAAGCTTCAGCAAAGATGGTCAACGCCTGTTTTTGAGCACGGCCGAATTACCTAAGCCCGCAGTAAAAAATGCGCCTGAGCCAATGAAGGTAGATCTCTGGCATTGGAAAGACCCAGAGTTACAGTCAGTGCAAAAAGTCAATCTAGAACGCGATAAACAAAAATCCTATCGTGCGGTCGTCCATCTGGCGGATGCTAAGTTTGTTCAATTAGCGAATAAATTAATCCCACAAGTCATGCTCAACGACAACGCTCAATTTGCGATGGGTATCAGCACTTTACCGTATCGTCATTTGATGTCATGGGATAGTTTGTACTTCGACGCCTTTGCTGTTGATTTGCAAAATGGTCAGGCGAAGATGCTGATCGAAAAGACTCGCTTTATGCCGCAATTTTCGCCAGAAGGTAAATACATCATTAACTTTGATGCGGACAAGAGTGTATGGTGGTCTTACGCAACGGCTGATGGTAAGAAAACCAATTTGACGGGACACATCAAAACACATTTTGAAGATCAACAACGTGATACACCAGAGCCGAAGAATGCCTTTGGTGTCGCAGGCTGGTCAGCCGATGATGCGAATGTGGTTTTGTATGATCAATTCGATTTGTGGGAAATCAATCTGCAAAGCAAAGCGACCCGCAATTTGACCGCTGGTTTTGGTCGTAAAAATCAATTGGAATTACGTTACGTGCATTTAGGCGATAACCGGCTTTCACCGCAAACGAAAGCACTGCCAAGTGACAAACCGTGGATGTTAGCGGCGACTCACGACATCAATCAATCGACTGGTTATTACAGCGTTAATCCACAAGTGCAAACACCTGCGGAGCCCAAGCGTTTGGTACATGCTGATAAATTGATTACAGGTTTGATCAAAGCAAAAGACAGCGACGCGACTTTATTTACGCAACAAACTTTTACTGAATTCCCAGATTTGTGGAGCGCGGATTTGAGTTTTGCCAATGCCAAGAAAATCAGTTATGCCAATCCTCAGCAAGCGCAATACAACTGGGGTACGCAAGAGATGATTGAGTACACCAATGGCGATGGTAGAAAAATGAAGGCACTGGTCGCTAAGCCAGAAAATTTTGATCCTAAGAAAAAGTATCCGATGATGGTCTACATCTACGAAAAGATGACAGACAATATGCATCGTTTCGTATCACCATCACCCGCGCAAAATATTAACGTCACGCGTTATGTCAGCAATGGCTATATCGTCTTGCGCCCTGATATCGTGTACAAAACAGGCTATCCAGGTAAGAGTGCGTTAAATGCAGTTGTACCTGCGGTGCAGCAGGTGATTTCAAACGGCTATGTTGATGCAAAACGAGTGGGTATTCAAGGACATAGCTGGGGTGCTTACCAGATCAGTTACATCTTGACGCGTACCAATATGTTCCGTGCTGCGGAAGCGGGCGCTTCGATGGCTAATATGGTCAGTGGTTATGGTGGTATCCGTTGGGGCGCAGGCGTGAGTCGTGCGTTCCAATATGAACGCGGTCAAAGTCGTATTGGTGGTACACCTTGGAATAGTACGGCAAAATATGTAGAGAACTCTCCGATATTTGCCATCGATAAAGTACAGACACCATTCTTAACGGTGCATAACGATGACGATGATGCAGTACCTTGGTATCAAGCGATTGAATTCTTCTCTGCTTTACGCCGTTTGAATAAAGAAGCTTACTGGTTTAACTATAATGGTGAAAAACACGGCTTGCGTGATCGCGATAATATCAAGCATTTCACCGTGCATATGAGCGAATTTTTTGATCATTATTTGTTGAACAAACCGCGCCCAGAATGGATGGAAAAACCGATTCCTTATTTGGAGCGTGGTCAGCGTGATGTGATGGGACAATTTGTGCCTGCTAAGCCAACTGAAGAGAAGAAGTAGAGTTTTTTGAATTAAGTAGTACGATAAAAAAGCGCTTACAAGAAAATACTTGTAAGCGCTTTTTTAATCCGATTTACGATCTGTAGAATCATGTGGTGCGTTGTGCGCATCAATTTGTTTGGCACGCTGGGCTGATGCAGCTGCACCCAGCACACTATTGGTTACCGTTTCTATTTGTTCGATAGAACTAGCTTCGCAATATCTTTAAAGGTGCAGCCAGTAATTCATCACCACTATGGGCGAAATACCACATGATGGCAATTAATGCTGCGGCGGTAAAGATGTACCAGACACTGGAAAAAATTTGCCCATATCGATCAAGTGGCAGCAAATGACTTTGATGTCGCATGCGCCATTCGAACACAATTTCCATACTGCCTATGAGTAAGAAGAACGCCATGAAACTCAAACCCATCGCGTAACAACCAAGGATGCCTAGAACGGAACCTGTGACCATGGCGAATAAGCCAAATTTGCCATTCGCTGAAAAACCAATACTCTTCAAAATGTGCCCGCCGTCTAGCGGCAAGATAGGAAGTAGGTTAATCAGATTAAGTAGCGCATTAAAATTGGCAAGACCAGCGAAGAAAATATTTCCTGTGACCCAGTACAGCACCAATAAAATTAAGGACAAGATAAGGCCAAAAGTGGGACCCATAATTGAAATCACGACATCCTGCCAACGTGTATTAATCTTGTCGTCACTCAGTGCCAGGCCTCCCAGAAAGGGAATCAGGTAAATGCCCTTGGTTTTTAAGCCAAAGTGCTTCATGGCGCGGATGTGTCCATACTCATGGATCACCAGGCAAGCGATCAGTGCCGCAGCAAATTTAAATGAGAATAGCCATGAATAGGTCGCTAGCGTGGCGGTCGCCAAGATAACTTTGATAGCCTTAGCACTCTTTAGTAATTTGAAGGCGAGCGACGCCAAGCCGATCAGGCTAGGTCTTTCTTTGGTACTCACCGAAACTTCGGGCACTTGGCGTTCTATATCTTTCGTATTGCGCTGACCTTGTGTGACTTCTTCATCATTGATCAATAAGCGGTATTGAATCAAAAATGGTTGCCATTGCAATTGGGTTTCTAGACGGATATTGAATTGTTGTACCGACTCTAACATCGATCCCAAACTAGCCTCTGCGCTTATGCCTGAAGTCGCAACGCTGTGGTTCGCGGTTTGCGTGTTGGCAGGTACTGGACTCAATTTCAGTTCGAATTCATGCGTGTAGCTACCTTCATTGTCCGCACTGGCATTTTTTTGTGATACCAGATTATTGTCCCAAAAGAGTTGTTGCCAGCCTGCGAGTGAGCCTTCCAGACGTAGTGCTTTGCCTAGGCAATCGATATTAAGTAGTTCCAATGTCGTTCCAGTTGATGTTCAAGATGGGATGAAATATGTTGACTCAGTCTTTGTCTTTGTCTTTGTCTTTGTCTTTGTCTTTGTCTTTGTCTTTGTCTTTGTCTTTGTCTTTGTTAAGTGATTTTAATCCGCTTGTGCTGTGTTGATAATGCCGCCACCTAAGCACACATCGCCATCATAAAGAACTGCTGACTGCCCCGGTGTGACCGCCCATTGCGCTTCATCGAAGTGCAATTGGAACAATTCATTGTCGCCGTTGAAACGACATGCCATGTCAGGCTGGCGATAACGGGTTTTTGCAGATAATTTTTCTATATCGGGCGCATGACCTGCGACCCAACTCACTTGCGCGGCTTCCAATGAATTGGAAAG
>CAUPKC010000034.1:0-44007 GCA_963511665.1 uncultured Undibacterium sp. | reverse complement strand
AGGCTTGAGCCCATTGTCCAAAATTCACCACTGCTGCCTCCAGTAGGAGTCTTGACCGTGTCTCAGTTCCAGTGTGGCTGGTCGTTCTCTCAAACCAGCTACTGATCGTCGCCTTGGTGAGCCTTTACCTCACCAACTAGCTAATCAGATATCGGCCACTCCATGAGCATGAGGTCTTGCGATCCCCCACTTTCAACCTTAGTTCGTATGCGGTATTAGCGTAACTTTCGCTACGTTATCCCCCACTCTAGGGTATGTTCCGATATATTACTCACCCGTTCGCCACTCGCCACCAGACCGAAGTCCGTGCTGCCGTTCGACTTGCATGTGTAAGGCATGCCGCCAGCGTTCAATCTGAGCCAGGATCAAACTCTTCAGTTTAATCTCTGTTACTTTTTTCCAATTAAGGAAATCTGTTCTTTCGAACAGGTCGCTCACTCAAAATACTGACAGTTGCGATAATGATTACTCACTATCGCGTCTTATCTTTACTTCTTGTGAACATTTGATATTTTTTAAGTTTCCTAACTACCGAAGTAGCTAGTCGCTTCATTATCAAGTGCCCACATTTATTGACTGTTAATTGTTAAAGATCTGTATTCTTTTCTACTCAAACTCACCCGTAGGATTTTGTTTTTGCTACGAAGCGTTGTGTTCGTTAGCAGCAGAGAAATGAGATTATGCAGCACTTCTTTATTTCCGTCAACCCCCTGTTTTAACTACCGTTTAAATTTTAGTTTCTTCAACTTCAATTCAAACATCAGGAACTCAACGACCAGCTACTTGCATTTCTCTTTTTCACACCCGCATTTCTGCGGGAGGCGAACTATAGCAAAGATTCACCCATTTGCGCAAGCATAGATTATTTGGGGCAATTATTCACTTACAGTTAAAATACGCCTTTGATTTATTGAGCGCTCTTATTATGTTACGTCTGACTGACATACAACTCCCACTTGACCATACAGAAGCTGACTTAAAAGAGGCTATCCTTTCACGCCTAAAGATAGATGGCACACATCTTATCAACTTCATCATATTTAAACGCAGTTATGACGCACGTAAAAAGACGGCTATCGTTCTTATATACACCATCGATGTTGAGGTGGTGGACGACGAAGCTTTGCTACACAAGCTAAAAAGCGTACAGGGTCAAAATAGAGTCACCAAAACCCCAGACACCAGTTACAAGTTTGTCACCCATGCGAAAGAGGGAAATTTCCCTCGTCCGGTCGTTGTAGGCTTTGGTCCGTGCGGATTATTCGCAGCATTGCTACTGGCTCAAATGGGATTTAAGCCCATCGTACTAGAACGAGGTAAAGCAGTGCGCGAACGTACCAAAGATACTTGGGGATTATGGCGCAAACGTGAATTAAATCCTGAGTCCAATGTGCAATTTGGCGAGGGTGGTGCTGGCACTTTCTCGGACGGCAAACTGTACAGTCAAATCAAAGATCCTAAACACTATGGTCGCAAAGTCTTGACCGAGTTCGTCAAGTCCGGCGCACCGGAAGAAATTATGTATGTCAGCAAACCCCACATCGGCACCTTTCGTTTGGTTAAGATGATAGAAGAGATGCGCGCGAATATTATCGAATTAGGTGGTGAAATTCGCTTCGGGCAGAAAGTGACTGATTTCGACATACAAAATGGCGAAATTTGTGGACTGACAGTCAACGACCATGAAAAAGTTCAAACTGATCATGTTGTACTGGCGGTAGGACATAGTGCACGCGACACATTCGAACTTGTTCATGCAAAAGGAATTTACGTCGAAGCCAAGCCATTCTCTATCGGTTTTAGAATTGAACACCCTCAATCAATTATTGATAAAGCCCGCTTTGGTCCGAGCGCTGGCAATAAAATCCTTGGTGCAGCGGACTATAAATTAGTGCACCACGCGAAAAATGACCGCTCTGTATATAGTTTCTGTATGTGCCCAGGCGGCACAGTTGTTGCAGCCACTTCTGAACCTGGACGAGTCGTCACTAATGGCATGAGTCAATATTCGCGCAATGAGCGCAATGCAAATAGCGCCATCGTGGTCGGGATTTCTCCCGAAATTGACTATCCAGGAGATCCATTGGCAGGCATTGCACTGCAACGAGAACTAGAAAGCAAAGCATTTATTTTAGGCGGTAGTACATACAATGCGCCAGGGCAATTGATAGGCGACTTTTTAGCGAATCGGCCGTCGACCGAACTTGGCAATGTTGTCCCTTCTTACAAGCCAGGAATCACCTTGTGCAATCTGGCTGACGCCTTACCAGCGTTTGCTATCGAAGCTATGCGCGAGGCCATTCCAGAATTTGATAAGCAAATCAAGGGTTTCTCACTAAAAGATGCGATTCTTACTGGCGTGGAAACCAGAACTTCCTCACCAATACGCATTAAACGCAAGGACGATAACCTTCAAAGCTTAAATACCAAAGGACTCTATCCCGCTGGCGAGGGTGCTGGCTACGCTGGCGGCATACTCTCTGCGGCGATAGACGGAATTAAAGTTGCGGAGGCATTGGCACTGAGCCTAGAAAAGAAGTACGCATAAAAAAAGAGAGTGACTGAAAAAATTCAGTCACTCTCTTAATACAGGTGCGAACTAGGACGAACTAACCTAAAGATGCGTCGTCGCAGCAAACAAACAGCAATCAACAAATTTAGTTCACCAAGTCTTCCAAGCCTGCCGCCAATTCTGAAACTGGAGGCATATCATCTAATAGTACGGAAGCACTCAGTCCCAATTTAGCCAAAACTTCAGTAGGAATGGTAGCCTCGCGCTCTTCCCGTGAATATTTATTCTCTTCGGCGCGCGCGCACCATACAGCTAAATGAATCACCGCCGCCATAGGCTCAAAAGTATCGTGCGATAGAGGTTGAGGAAATGCCTTAATGACAGTAGGGAAATTATCGGGGAAACGCCAACGCTTAGCCAACTCTGCGCCGACATCGGAATAATCATACCCAAAAGACGTTTTCTCCACGTCAAGGCGACGGGAATCCAAAGGACCGGCGATCTTATCGATTTGCAGCGTTTGCTCTGGCATCGCAGCGTGCATGACTAGCTGGCCAATTGCATGCATTAGACCGACAGTGAACGCAAAGTCTGAATTACCTTGCACTTTTTTTGCGATCCATTTTGCAATCACCGCTGTATGCATGCTATAGCGCCAAAACTGCTTAAGATCGACGCCCGGCATAGCCTTAAACCCACCAGTTAAACCACTACTGATGACTAGCGTCCGGACTGTCATAAAACCTAACATCAGAACCGCATCATCTACGGTTCCGACACTACGGGAAGCATGGTAATAGGAAGAATTTGCCAATCGCAATAATTTCGCACTTAACACCTGATCGGCCGCCAGTTTACTGGCAATCACATCAATCGAAACATCTTCATTATTAAAACTATCAATGACTTCCTGCACAACTTTTGGAATTGTGGGCAATGCGTTTTGTTGCTGGAATAGCGCGTCGAAATTCATAAAAATCCCCTAAGTATTACAGCAAATTATCACACCATCAAAAAATGACCTGAGCGAACGAAGTCTCAAGCGAGCTGAAGGCTTAGTGCGGCCCCTGTAGGTGAAAGAAATGAGAAATTTGGCAATGCGCCAAAACAACTATTACCATCCGCACACGGAAATAATACTCTGTAAAATACCTTAGTGGAACATTTGCATTCAATTAATCTTTACAAAAAAACGACAATCCATTCATTAACTATTCGTCTTTGACACCTTCAATTCCCAGTTCCTGAATTTTCCGGCTAATGGTATTTCTGCCGATGCCCAAACGAATTGCTGCGTCATTCTTGCGTCCATGAGTATGTTTCAACGCGGCTTTAATGAGAACCGTCTCAAACTCCCTACTCAATTTATTCATCACTTCCGCCACATCTTGGTTTAATAACTGCCCTGCTTGCCGCTCTAAGGCAGCGCTCCAGGACGAAGCGCTCTGCATCGTAGCACCCACTTCCAGTGCGTGATTCGCACCTTGCTTGTGCACCTCTAGGTCTTGATCTATTGGTAGCAACTCACTAGGAAGATCCAAAATTTCAACTACTTGCCCAGGCGCCATCACCGTAATCCAATTACACAAATTCTCTAGCTGGCGTACATTACCCGGAAAATCCAAATACGAAATATATGATAAGGCGTGATCAGACAGCCGTTTAGCATCGACACCTAATTGCTTGGCACTTTGCATCAAAAAGTGCTTTGCAAGAACCGGAATATCTTCACGACGTTCTCGTAAGCTCGGCACACGCAGACGAATCACGTTTAAGCGATGAAACAAGTCTTCGCGAAATACACCTTCTTTGACACGCGCTTCCAAGTTTTGATGTGTTGCCGCGATCAAGCGTACATTCGCTTTTAAAGGCTGATGCCCGCCAACACGGTAGAAATGTCCATCGGATAAAACCCGCAATAATCGCGTCTGCAAATCAAATGGCATATCACCGATTTCATCCAAGAACAAAGTGCCACCCTCCGCTTGTTCAAATCGACCACGCCGTGCAGTCTGCGCGCCAGTGAATGCACCACGTTCATGTCCAAACAATTCAGATTCCAAAAGATCTTTTGGAATCGCAGCAGTATTCAATGCTATAAAGGGTTGATTCACTCGCGGACTATGCTTATGCAGAGCACGCGCCACCAATTCTTTCCCACTCCCCGATTCCCCCGTAATCAACACCGTCACACTTGATTGCGACAAGCGCCCTATCGCTCGAAAAACTTCTTGCATCGCAGCAGCGTGACCAAGTATCTCAGTTTCAACATCATGAATCTGTTCGACCGTCGCCTCGCGTGCACTCTCTTCCAACGCACGTCGAATCAGCTCAACCGCTTTTGAAAGATCAAATGGCTTCGCCAGATATTCAAATGCGCCGCCCTTAAATGCCGCTACAGCAGAATCCAGATCAGAAAAAGCGGTCATGATAATCACAGGCAAACTAGGCAGACGTTGCTTTATCGTTTGCAGAAGATCGAGCCCAGACGCACCATTCATGCGTATGTCCGATACCAAGACTTGTGGCTGTTCTTCGTCCAGCGCCAAAAGGACATCATCCGGATTAGTAAAACTACGTGTCACCAAACCTTCACGCGCTAACGCTTTTTCCAACACCCAACGTATGGAATCATCGTCATCTACAATCCAAATGGTTTTCATCATTGCTTAGTGTTCCAAAGAATAAATTCAGTTATAGCGCAAGTGCTGCACAAGCACGTTGCAAGCACAGAAAAAAACGTTCAGGGCAAAGGGATCAATATACGAAAATCAGTACAGCCCGGTCGACTTTCACAATCAATCACACCTGCATGTTGCGCAATAAACGCTTGCGCCAATGTCAGACCCAAACCACTTCCGCCATCGCGTCCCGATACCAAAGGATAAAAAATCCGGTCACGAATCGCTGGCGGAATACCAGGGCCGTTATCAATGATATGCAAATCTAATGCCAGCCTGTAACGCACCTTGGCAAGTGTGACCTGACGCACCACTCTAGTCTTAAAAATGATCTCTGCATCACCATCTGCCATGCGCATGACCAGCGCTTGCGCCGCGTTATGTGCAATATTGAGCACCGCTTGAATCAACTGTTGCTGATCACCCCGAAATTCAGGAATAGACAAATCATAGTCACGCTTAATCAATAAGCCTTTCGGGAACTCCGCCATAATTAAACTACGGACACGCTCGCAGACTTCATGAATATTCACATCGGCGATCACCTGTGGCAAGCGATTGGGCGCCAACAAACGATCAACCAAAACTTGCAAGCGATCGGCTTCTTTAATAATCACTTGTGTGTATTCACGTAACTCTTTAGCATCACGTTCCGGCAATTCCAATTCCAATAACTGAGCCGCGCCACGGATACCACCAAGAGGATTTTTTATCTCATGTGCCAGATTGCGAATTAACTCTTTATTTTCTTTATTCTGATCCTGCATGCGCTCTTCACGGTCAAGCTTCAATTGCTGCACATTTTCGCGCAACTCAATCAGGACGGGCGTATCAGGGAGATCCAGGGCTGTTACTATGCTATACACATGCAGTGGCTCACGACCATTGCGCTCTAAAATTAGATCCTGCCTTTTGTCAGCAAATTGATGTTCTATTGCTTGCTGAAAGCCATCAAGTAACTCGTCGCCATTTAAAAATAAATCGCTAAGCTGTGTATTGAGCAGCAATTTAGAGGGACGCTCCAATAAATTCTCTGCTGCTGGATTCGCATGCACAATGCATCCCTGGGGATTTAGCACCAGCACCGCTGAGGCAAGCAACTCTAATCCGGCAAATTGGTTCATTGACTCAGGCATTATTTAAATTAAGCATTATCAAAATAAAAAAAGGTCGCGATTGCGACCTATTTAGAGGGTCGTGCAGGTCAAATTCTTATTTAAGATTACTGATCTCACGTTTTAATGCCTCAATATTTTTTTCTGTCCGTGCAAGATCATTTTTCAGATTATTGACACGCTCTACATACTTCGCCGGCATACGCTCGTCAGCACGACGCTCTACTTCACCGCCGTTGTATTCTTTTTTCAGCGCTTCTAACTTTTGCTCTTCAACTTTCAGCTCATCGATCAATATTTGCTTGCGATCAGAATCACGTGCCTTCTGGGTACTATCATCCACCTTAGGAAAATTCGCCGGGCTTGATGTTGATTTCGCGGTTGCAGGCTTTTTGTTCGCGTTCGCTGGAGCGGGCACCGCACTGCTAGGCAAATCTAATAGCTTACAGCCCTTAGTCACACCAGTATTGCGATAATCTTTCTTACCATTCGCATCAGTACAGACGTAGATCTGTCCGTAGGCAGAAGAACTAAAGACAATCAAGAAACCTAGGCCGATCAAATATTGCTTCATAGTGAGTCGTTTCATGGTGAATAACGGGCTTAGTGTATGTCAAGCGACGATTTTGCACAATTACTCAGCTCATTTCAATCTGGACTTGAATGAGGACTCGACCTCAAACACCATACAAAAACCTTTATTCGAATAAAAAAGCGGGGCATGCCCCGCTTTTTTAAGAGTACTAATTACAGAGAGTAGTACATGTCAAACTCGGCTGGATGCGTCGTCATACGCATGCGCTGCACATCTTGCATCTTTAATTCGATGTAAGCATCAATCATGCTTTCACTAAATACACCGCCGCGTGTCAAGAATTCGCGATCTTTGTTCAATGCGTCCAAAGCTTCTTCCAAAGAAGCGCAAACTGTCGGGATCAATGCATCTTCTTCTGGTGGCAAATGGTACAGATCTTTGGATGCCGCTTCGCCTGGATGGATTTTGTTTTGCACGCCATCTAAACCAGCCATCATCAAAGCCGCGAAGCACAAGTATGGATTTGCCAATGGATCTGGGAAACGCGCTTCAACACGGCGGCCTTTTGGATTCGCGACGTAAGGAATACGAATAGAAGCAGAACGATTTTTTGCAGAGTAAGCCAATTTCACCGGTGCTTCGTAGCCAGGAACCAAACGCTTGTAAGAGTTCGTACCTGGATTAGTGATCGCATTCAATGCTTTAGCATGCTTGATAATACCGCCGATGTAGAACAAGGCAAATTCAGACAAACCAGCATAGCCATCACCTGCGAACAGGTTTTTGCCATCTTTCCAAATGGATTGATGTACATGCATACCGGAGCCGTTATCACCAACGATAGGTTTAGGCATAAACGTCGCTGTTTTGCCATAAGTGTGCGCCACATTCCACACCACATATTTCAAGTTTTGCGTCCAGTCAGCACGTTCTACTAAAGTAGAGAATTTAGTGCCGATTTCATTTTGACCAGCACCAGCCACTTCATGGTGATGTACTTCTACCGGAATACCTAAAGATTCCAAGATCAAGCACATTTCAGAACGCATGTCTTGGAAACTATCTACTGGTGGCACTGGGAAATAACCGCCTTTAACTGTAGGACGATGACCTGTGTTGCCACCTTCAAGTTTTTCGCCCGTTGTCCATGAAGCTTCGTCAGAATCAATCTTCACGAAACAGCCAGACATATCGATCTTCCAACGTACGCTATCAAAAATGAAGAATTCTGGTTCTGGACCGAAGTAAGCGGTATCACCAATACCAGAGGATTTCAAATAGGCTTCCGCGCGTTTTGCGATAGAACGTGGGTCACGGTCATAGCCTTTACCGTCTGCTGGCTCGATCACGTCACATTGCATAAACATGGTAGTTTCTTCCATGAATGGATCAATGTTGGCTGTGTTTGGATCTGGCATCAACAACATGTCAGACGCTTCAATACCTTTCCAACCAGCGATAGAAGAGCCGTCAAATGCATGACCAGATTCGAATTTATCGATATCGAAGTGAGAAATTGGCACGGTTACGTGCTGTTCTTTACCGCGTGTATCAGCAAAACGGAAATCAACGAATTTGACTTCGTTATCTTTCGCCATCTTCAACACTTCTGCTGGGGTCATTGCCATTTGAAACTCCTTAATCATTCAAAATAATCGTTCAAAAATAAGTGTAAGAACTACCGCATCAATACAAATTACGTCAAATTACTGCAACTAATCTTTATTTTCTACCTGTTTTATGACCACGACATTTCAAAAACGCACCATCACAATGCAAACAGGAAACAAGAATACGACGATGATATTAGCAGAAAGCGTGCCACGTACAAGCCAAAGAAGACAAGAAAATGTGCTTTATTAAGTCTTTGTTTTATATGGAGAAATCGAGTTTCATACAATTCATTAACACTTTCACAAAACTCATTGCGCACCAAATAGGGGCTAATAATTAAGAAAGCACCATTTCAGTGCAAAAATAATGCATTAAATTAGTGCGGACTTGCCAGTGATGTGACGTGAGCTCAGCATTTATCTGCGTAGTGCAAAGTATCAAGAATCACTTTAGTCGAAAAGCGACGCCGATAAGGTCACACAAATGCACAACGCAGTACTCTTAGGTTTTGGTAAGATTCTTGACTTCGGCAAACAGGCAAGCAATCAAATGCTGTCGAACGGTGCAACTATCGCTACAGACATTAAGATGCGAGAGATACATTTTTCAACGAACAATTTTCGATCATACAAAGGAATAATATGAATCAGGTCATCGACAAAGCAAAACAACGCGGTCAAGAACAAAACCTGCCGTACGCCGGCGCTGTGACCCCTGAAGAAGCCTATGTTTTGCTGCAAGCAGATAACAGCGTGGTACTCCTTGATGTACGAACCAATGCCGAACGAGATTGGGTCGGTCGTGTCAACATTCAAGAAGAGCAACACAAAGCAGCACAATGGAGTCTGTATCCAGGCGGTGCGCCGAACCCAGATTTTCTGGCGCAATTGCAAAATGCAGTTGTCGATAAGAATGTGACGATCTTGTTCTTGTGCCGTTCTGGCGTGCGTTCACGTCACGGCGCAAAGTTGGCAACTGAAAATGGCTATACGGCCTGCTTCGATATTTTGCAAGGCTTTGAGGGGGACAAAGATGCGCATGGTCATCGCAAAACGGTGGGAGGCTGGTGTTCGGCTGATTTGCCTTGGCTTGGTGCTTAAGTTTTCTCATGAAGATTGTTGAGCTTCGCTCAGCGCCAACCTACACTCATTGTAGGTTGGCGCTGAGCGAAGTAAAGCCCAATAGCGATTA
Source organism: uncultured Undibacterium sp. (assembly GCA_963511665.1). GTDB lineage: Bacteria > Pseudomonadota > Gammaproteobacteria > Burkholderiales > Burkholderiaceae_D > Undibacterium. The sequence continues at coordinate 34,359 of CAUPKC010000034.1, read as the reverse complement.
CATAAACTTGTAACTCGCCGATACACTAATCACACGTCCAAACAAGTTCAAACCGTGGTTGTACCCTTCCCAACCATTAGGATCATAAAAAGGTTTGGTATTCAAAACATTCTTGATATTCAAACCTAAACGCAGATCTTTCACTGGCGTCCAGCCCAAACTCAAGTTCACTGTTTTAAAGGCCGGTGCGCCGCCGCAATTATTTGGCGCCACCGCGACATCGGCTGCGGTACAAGATTGCGGATTATTGCGCTCCTCGTCATTCTTGTCGTAGGCCCATTTAGAACTACCCGTGTAATTCACGAACACGCTACTGGTGAAATCGCCATAATGCCAATCGACATTAAAGTTTGCCCGCAATTTTGGATTACCATAATAGCCAACATAGTTTTGTGAAAATCCGTAACCATCATCGCCGTTGTAAGCATTGCGATTCATGATCGTTGCGGAGCTTCCAAAATTCAGTTTGCCATACGTACCGAGATCGAAGCGGGCATGCGCATCAATATCGAAACCATCGATCATGGTACGACCGCGATTCATGTATTTGTTCGTTAAGCCCGCCAAAATACCCACTGAATACTTCGGCACACCACCTGCACAAGCAGCAGCATTTGCCGGATTCGCACACATGCCAGCGACCGCCGCCATATTTGCTTTATCAAAATCAGTGATTGGTGCGCGCACTGCATTCGGCGCACCGATTAGGGCTGGACCGTATTTTTCAACGGCCTGATCGTAGACCTCAGTAAAGTCTTGGCGCACGATTTCATTGCGGCGATATACGAACCAGTAGTCAGCCGAGATATCAAACTGTTTGCTAGCTTGGTAGACCAAACCCAACGTGCTGATCTTAGCCTTTTCGGGTTGCAGATTTGGATTCGGTGGTGTCAACCCGCCGATATTGATACTGCAGTTTGAATTCAACAGTGACCTTCCCAGATCTTTATCCGTGGCAGTGACTGATTTGCTCAATAAGTTGGCGATCGCATTAGTCTCATCACAACGCACCTTGTCACGCATACCACCACGCTGTGCATAAACACCACCAACGCCTGATTCAGCCAAATTTGGCGCACGGAAACCTTGTGAATAGGTGCTGCGAACTAATAGATCGCTAATTGGACGATAGGTAACACCAATTTTAGGAGCCAGATTGGCGGCGAAATTAGGGTATTTATCAATACGCGCTGCCGTATTGACTTCCAGATTTTTTGCCAGTGGAAAAATTGCTTCACCAAAAACTGCAGCGATAGTGCGGGAACCATCAAACCATGATCCACCTTGTTGCGTGATCTTACCGTCGGCAGCGTCTTTGTTACCTGGGGTTTCAAATTCTTCGCGCATCAAATTAACGCCAAAAGCCGCACGCGCATCACCTGCAGGCATTTTGAATAAACTACCTTCCAGCTTGGCATCCCAAGTGACCAATTTAGTCCAGGATTGGATATCAAAAGTCGGAAAGGCTTGACGTAATAATTCCGCATTTTTTTCACTAATCACACCGAATTGATATGCCGGATTGTCGGCAATATACGTACGCTTAGTCACAGGATCAACAGTAAAAGGACCAAAGACTTTTTCAAAACCAACTTTATTCACATTGACGGTTTGATACAGTGTTGAATGACTGCCTGCAACGGCGAGCGCAGATTCAAAATCCCATTGGCCAAGAGAACCACGTAAACCAGCCATCGCACGATAAGTTTTATCAGTATTTTGTTGACCAAAATGACCTTTGGCATCTTGCATCAAATAGGTCAAACCGGCTGCACCATCCATCTTATTTCTAAGGTCGGCACTCATGTTTTTCAGATACACATTATTCGGCCCGAGGAAGGGATAACTGAAGGTATTTAAAGTCGTGCCGGTATTGCGTGAATACCAGTTCGCCGTACCACCGCCACTACTGAATGAACGCGGGCCATTTTCACCACGCATATCAATGTCCGTGTACGCGACTTCTGCAAAACCTTCCCAGTCCTGATTCAGATTAACGCGTCCACTTACAAATATCGTGGCGCGATCAGATGTTGGCCCCGTATCGAGAGCGTACGGCAAGGTGTTCCAAACGCAGCGTGTCCCTGAGCCTTCGGTAATAAACGTTGAACATCCAGACGCAGCTTGTTGAGAGCGTTTGTTGCCAGCGTTTTTATCGAACACAAACAAAGTACCTGGATTCAAAACACCTGGCTGACTACCTTCGCTAATTCGGAAGTTACTCACATAATTAGGATTGTTTTTATAAAATTGCTCCGGACGTTTCAGATAAGTATCTTCCAAAGCGATACGGTCGCGCTTATACAAATTTACCGAAGCATAAATATTGTATTTGTCTTGACTCAAGTCACCGAAACCAAATAGAGCACTAGCCTGACGTTCACCATAAGATTTGACATCGCGTGAACTGTCAACGCTCGCACTGGCTTGCAAGCCTTTATATGACTTCTTGGTGATGACATTAATCACGCCAGCCACCGCATCAGAGCCATACACCGCGGAAGCGCCATCGGTCAGCACTTCCATGCGTTCGATGGCCGCAGCAGGGATCGCATCAATGTTAACGAATTGTGTTTGAAAACCCTCGGGTGCACCGTAGAAAGACAGACGGCGACCATTCAACAAGATCAAGGTGCCCTGCGCGCCAAGACCGCGCAAGTTCGCTTGAGAAGCACCATCGGAACCCGTGAACATAGAACGGAAATCTTGCTGCGCTGGTCGCGCGGCAGGCAGATTATCGAGCACTTGCAGCAATGTGCGTGCACCCATATTTTCAATTTGTTTGGCATCAATAATTTGTACTGGTGACGCGGTTTCTGCGTTCACGCGTTTAATGCTGGAACCAGTAACTTCAACTCTTTGTACTTTCTCTTGTTTATCTTTCTCTTGCACCTCTTGAGCATAAGCACAAGTGATTGAGGCATAACCGACTGCGGTGAGTGCGATCACAATTTTTTTCAGTTTCATTTTTATCTCCTTTTTTAAATATCGATACGTATGTATGGACACCATCAGAATGACTCGCGGAAAAATTCGCGAAAGCATGCAGAGCGTGTCTTACCGATGAAAGATAAAGGAAAAATAAAGAGCGCGACAGCGAGTAATGTTTAAGCGCTCATCAAGAAAAATTAGATGATTGACTCAATGGATTATTTGACGACTACATCAAAGAAAACACCAAAGAAAAAAGAGTGCATTTCAACATGAAATACACTCTTTTTTGAATTCAATGTCTTCAGAATATGAGGACACTACCCGCCAGACAAAGCACGCCACGCAGTGACATACGCATCAGCATTGGCTCGTACTTGTTCTACATTCCAACCTGCTTTATACAAATTAGAACCCAAACCAAATCCCTGCGCGCCAGCATCGACATACACTTGCATACCATCCGGTTTGACACCGCCAACAGGCAGGCAAACAGTCGTCGCCGGCAATACAGAGCGCCAGGCTTTCAAAACGGACGGCGGCACGCTTTCAGAGGGGAATAACTTCAACGCATCCGCCCCTGCATGCAAAGCGGCGAAGGCTTCCGTCAATGTAGCCACACCAGGTGTACATAGCATGTTCAATCCTTTTGCAGCACGAATTACTGCGGTATCCGCATGCGGCATCACGATCAGCCGTCCACCCGCCTGATGCACAGCAGCGACCTGATCTGGCGTCATCACAGTACCAGCCCCAATCAAACAATCCTTAGGTAAATGTTGTGCCAACGAAGCAACACTTGCAATGGCATCCGGCGAGTTCAATGGAATTTCTATACAACGAAAACCGGCATCGTAAATCGTTCTCGCGACATCGACGCATTCACTACTTTGTATGCCACGCAAAATTGCAATCAAAGGAATGGGTGAAAGATAGCTAGATAGGCTGAGATTCATAAAAATTTTTTAGCAAACAAAGAAAAAAACGCCCTCAGCCAAAATAGCATGGTGAGAGCGCAGATACAAGCATCGTCAAGTTTAGGTAAGAATTAACAGACGACACGATTCCCCCGAATCGAGATTAGAATTTGTAATGGTATTCAGTTTTCAAACGTGCGGAAACAATTCCTATGAAATTGCGGAAATCAGCACCAAATCAGTAGCAAGACAGAGTTAGCATAAAAAAGTCTAATCCTTTCTTGCTTTTGACGCCAACGACATAAATTTAACTTCTCGTTCAGTTTTACTTAATGAAAATAGCGCGGCAATTTCTAACACGGAAATTTTCCAATAAAGTTATCGATAAGGTATAGCGCTATTGGCGCAGAAATAGCGCACGCGATGAACAGGTAACTCAACATGCTCATTTAGTTTTTTCTCATGAGATCACTAGAAAACTCGTGATTAGGAATGGATAGGATGTATTGTGTGGTTGCTAACTCACCACAAAATGGCTTGCCATATTGCTATATATGCCATAGCACCCAATATAACTAAAGGCGACCTTTAATCTTAATACCTGTGTCATAAACTTCCGTTAAGTTATGCTGCGATCCTTGTCAAAGTCTAGTCCTTATCAGGTCGTTTATGATAGTTAAGCGGTTGGTTAAAACTTGCAGCAAGACGGCGCAAGTTCATGCGGGGTTAGCAGTACTCAATCAAAACGTCACGTCACTTCACTATTTAAATAGAAAATCACGAGTCATATGGATACGAATAACGATAAAAAAGACAGAAGAAATTTCCTAAAATGGGTAGCGCAAACCAGCGTCGCATCGACCAGTATAGTTGCCCTACCTACGAGCATTGCCAAGGCGCTCTCGATCGCGCCAAACAGTCCCAGCAAAAGTATCCAAGACATCAAACATGTCGTCATCTTTATGCAGGAAAATCGATCTTTTGATCACTATTTCGGTTGTCTAAAAGGTGTACGTGGTTTTGGTGATCCTCGCCCTACTTTCACACGACAAGGCAAACCAGTGTGGCAGCAAGCTGGAGAATATGGTCGCTTCCAATTACCGTTCCCCCTGAGTGCCGGTGACAATGATCCGGCCTTCGACCGCAGCCAATGTCTGCCTAAAGATCTGCCTCACAATTGGAAATACAGTCAAAAAATGTGGGCACACTATGACGTCTGGGTGAACGAAAAAGGCACGATGTCCATGGGCTATTTAAGTCGCAAAGAACTGCCATTTTATTATGCCCTGGCGGACGCTTTTACTGTCGGCGATGCTTACTACGCCTCCGTATTTGGCCCTACTGATCCGAATCGAATGTATTTGTTTTCTGGAACCAACGGTGTTTCAGTTGGGCGCGATGGCCGCCATACCTTATCGAATGTTGATGATGGCAATGAAACCTCTTGCATGTCGCGCGATAAAAAGGAATGGAAATCGCCCTATCTCTGGACCTCGTATGCAGAACGCTTAAGTCAACATCAGATCAGTTGGAAGGTGTATCAGGAGTACGATAATTACGGTGACAATTCACTCGCCTACTTTCCTCAATTCCGCAATCTGAATCTGGATGATCCGAGACAAAAGGACATGTATCAACGTGCTAGAGCCTACGCTGGTGAGACAGCACAGCTAGACGCGAAAGGTTTACCGCTCAATACCAATACACCCGATGCGCAGGCACTGGTCGATTATTTTGCCCAGGATGTGCGCTCCGGTAATTTACCCGCAGTATCGTGGATTGTTGCGCCAACTAAATTCTGTGAACATCCAGAAAAAAATCCACCTGGATATGGTGAGTCTTTAACCTCGCGCATCCTTGATGTGCTGACCGAAGACCCTAAAGTTTGGTCGCAAACGGTACTGATCTTGTGTTATGACGAAGAAGGTGGATTCTTTGATCATATGCCGCCGCCAGTCGCGCCAAGTTCGCGCAATCAAGGCTACAGCACCGTATCGACCGAAGGCGAGATCAGTGTAGGAGAGGCATTTGGTCTGGGTGCGCGCTTACCATTTATGGCAATTTCTCCTTGGAGTCGTGGCGGTTATGTGTGCTCAGAAGTATTTGATCACACCTCAATTTTACGTTTTCTCGAACAGCGGTTCGGCGTGATGGAACCAAATATCTCAGCGTGGCGACGCAGCGTTTGTGGTGATTTGACTTCCATGTTTGATTTTCAGCGACAAGATAATTTGCGCCCCGAACAATTATTCAGTACCCCGCATCAACAGTACATAGAGAATGCTCAACGTAGTTGCAGTTCTGTGAAAAGCAATTTACCGCTTGATCCTAGCAACTTGCCGCAGCAAGAGCGTGACGCATCTGACGCACTGTTTCCCAACACTCGCCCCGCTCGCGCGCTGAAATATGCATTGGAAGTTAATGGCGTATTTCAAAAAGAAACGGACAGTTTCTCAATCCAGTTTGGTAATAGCGGATCGTCGGGCGCTGTCTTTACTGCCTATCCTACTGGACATAATGCTGGCCCGTGGTACTACACGATAGGCGGTCAAAAGAATTTTACTGAGACTTGGCCTCTTGACGATTTCGCCAGTCGACGCTATGCATTGCGCGTGTTTGGCCCGAACGGTTTCATGCGAGAATTCCAAGGGCAACAGCAACATCAAATTGAGGCACAAATACTAAACATGGATAGTCATTCACGCGTCGCAGATCAAAGTCCTGTACTCAAACTGACACTGTCAAATACTAGTTCGCAGACACAGACGCTACTTGTGACCGATACGTTTTATGGCGCGCCTGAACAGAGCGTGCAACTCGCTGCACTAAGTAGTCAAACGCTGTATTTGAATCTGGAAAATAGTTTTGGTTGGTATGACTTACAAGTGCGCTTAGCCGGCGATAAAATCTATTTGCGTCGCTTCGCGGGGCACTTAGAAACTGGTCGCCCTAGTCGCAGCGATCCAGCAAATGGGAAATTCGTTTTGCCGGTAGCAACTAAAACTTAAATCGCATCAAAACAGGCGCCAGATTATTCGCTCAACAATTCTGGCGCCAGCTCGGTACATTCTTTTAATGTCTGCAATACGATATTCGAACGTATATCAAGTACACCCGTGGTTTTATACAATCGCTCTAAGACAAACGAAGAATAGTGTTTCAAGTTGCGAGCACGAACTCGCAATAGATAATTCGCATCACCAGTGATAATGTAAGAGCCGACTACCTCAGGCCAACTTTGCAAAGCCGCAGAAAAATTCTCATGCCAATGCTCGACATCACGACGCATGGTCACTTGAACAAAGGCATCTACTTCCAAACCGAGAACATTAGTATCGAGCACCGCACGATAGTGGCTAATCACACCACTATCTTCTAACATACGTACGCGGCGCAAACAGGAGGAAGGCGAGAGAAAAACTTTTTCAGCCAAATCTTGATTGCTGATACGTCCATCTGCCTGCAATAGTATTAAAATCTTCAAATCGGTTGGGTCGAGTTGCATGTGAATTTTCCCATCACTTTTAGTCTTCAAGCTTACATATTATTCTATTTTTACAATAAAACACGCGGCAATTTGCAAGAATACATCAACAAATTTCGCATAAAATACCCTCTAAGCATACTATTGATAGATGCTCTCAAGGCAGCATAGACAACAGAGAATCCGGCGTATGCGCGCGGGCGGCGCACCAAGCATGCCATCGGATCCTTCGCAGGATTCAAAATAGGATGATTAATGAATAATATGAAACAAGAGAATAGTCTCAGAGAAGATTGTTTACAACGAGATCTACAAGATCCCTTAGCTTCTCTGCGCCAACAATTTCAACTGCCCGCAGGCATGATTTATCTCGACGGCAATTCGCTCGGCGCACAACCAAAAGCTGCACTGACCCGCGCTACCCAGGTAATACAAGAAGAATGGGGCATGGATCTGATCAAGAGTTGGAATAAAGCCGGTTGGTTTGACCTCCCTTCAAGGCTAGGAGATTTATTAGCGCCTCTAATCGGTGCGGACGTAGAAGAAGTGGTGATCACCGATACCACGTCGATTAATCTATTTAAAGCAATCGCCGCTGCCTTACATCTACAAGCGCAAACGAGCGAGGCTGCGATACGCAAAGTTATCATCACCGAGCGCAGCAACTTCCCTACCGATATTTATATGGCAGAAGGACTAACGCGCTGGCTCGATCGTGGTTATCGTTTGCATTTGATCGACTCGCCGGACGAGTTAACAAGCGCAATCAACCACGAAACCGCGTTAGTCATGCTGACTCATGTGAATTATCGTACAGGTTATTTATACGATATGGCAGGCGTTACTAAATTAGCGCATGAACATGGCGCGCTATGTTTATGGGACCTAGCCCATTCTGCCGGTGCTGTTGAAATCAACTTACAACAGGCCAATGCTGACTTTGCAGTCGGTTGTTGTTACAAATATCTGAACGGTGGCCCGGGCGCGCCAGCTTTCATCTGGGTACCGCAACGACATCAAGCCGCCTTTCAACATCCGTTAACTGGCTGGTGGGGTCATGCCGCGCCGTTCGCGATGCAACCAACTTTCAATGCAACACCCGGCATACGCCGAGCGCTGTGCGGCACGCAGCCTATCGTGTCTTTGGCGATGATTGAATGTGGACTCAACATTTTCAAACAGACTAACATGGCGACAATACGCCAAAAGTCTCTGGCATTAACCGATCTTTTTATCCAATTAGTAGAAAGCCGCTGCGCCAGCCATCCACTGACTTTGGTGACACCACGCCAACACGAGCAACGTGGTAGCCACGTCAGCTTTCAGCACGAACATGCCTACGCCATCATTCAAGCTTTGATCGAACGCGGTGTGGTTGGTGATTATCGAGAGCCCGGCATTATGCGTTTTGGTTTCACGCCTTTATACACCAGCTTTACTGATGTGTGGGATGCAGTAGAACATCTGCGCGACATCCTCGATCGGCGCGATTATCGTACCGATATTCAAAGAAACGCTGTCACCTGAAACAAGCACCCCATCCGGTTAAATATTTTATTGACGACTATCATGAACGATCAAAATCAAAACTCAGAAGGCAAATGCCCTATTTCCTGGCATGGTGCCAAACTCGATTTCAGCAAAGATATGAGCTATGGCGACTATTTAGGCTTGGATCAAATCCTCAACGCTCAACATCCGCGCTCGCCAAATCACAATGAAATGCTGTTCATCATCCAACATCAAACCAGCGAACTCTGGATCAAGTTGATGCTGCATGAGCTACATGCAGTACGTACCCAGATTCGTCTCGGCGACTTACCACCTGCATTTAAGATGTTGTCACGCGTGGCGCGCATCATGGATCAGCTGGTTCATGCTTGGGATGTGCTGGCGACTATGACGCCGAGTGAATACACTGCCATCCGCCCGTATCTAGGTAATTCTTCAGGGTTTCAATCACATCAATATCGTGAACTGGAATATTTACTAGGCAATAAGAATGCGACTTTATTGCAAGTACATGAAAAATCTCCTGAAGCCCACGCCAGTTTAGAAGCAGCCTTACAATCACCGTCTATCTACGACGAAGCGATCATGTTCATGGCGCGTAACGGTTTTGCGATTGATGCTATGCGATTGCAACAAGATTGGACCTTGCCAGTGGTCGAAAATGATTCGGTCAAATTGGCATGGCAAAAAGTCTATCAAGCACCTGAGCAGCACTGGATGTTTTATGAGCTAGCTGAAAAACTCGTCGATATGGAAACCGCTTTCCGCATTTGGCGCTTCCGACATGTGACTACAGTTGAACGCATTATTGGATTTAAAACTGGCACGGGTGGCACAGCGGGTGTCAGCTATTTGCGTAAGATGCTCGATGTCGTACTTTTCCCAGAGTTATTTTCGATACGCACCGAGCTATAAATTTTAATAAAGATTATTTGCAAATACGCTGGTGGTCAACAAAGCATTGCCACCAGTTATTGCGATATCAAATTACGACCACAAATAAACCCCTCCTAACTCGCCAGCCTGATAGGCCGAGGTACAGGCATCTCGCCAAAGCGGATTTTTGACTTCCAAAGCCACAAGCACATTCAAAATCTCGCACTATCCCTTGATAAAATCAAATCAGAAACATCAAAGAATACGCCTAAGATCTTCATTTTTAAGATTTATTGCACCGCACAGTTACTACCTTTAATGAAGCCGCTCGCGCTTACCAGGACACCCCATTCCAAGCAAAAACTGTTGTAAAAATGATGCAGCCACTGGATTAAACAAATATATTTTTTTTTGAAAACGGTCAAAAAATCAATAGATTTCACCTGTGAAACTTTACCGGCTATTTGAAGTAAAAATGTAAATTTTGTCATAGTAGTTATTCTCCATCAAATTTACATCGGAAAATTTAGTACTTATTCGAATTAAATATCGACTGTAGACATCTCAATCAAATAAAAAATACATCCGCTGATTTTAATTTAATTATTAAATATGGCAATAATAAAAATACTTAGTTAAAACAAAACTGGTATTAATTTGGTTCTTACTAGCAACTGTTGTTTTTCAAACTTACACCAATTTTGCTGGCTTGACACCCAAGTGCCACAGATGGTCTCATTCCAGCTGAATGTTTTTTCAGGGTTAAATAGATAACTTCTATCGACGAGTAAGTGCGATTAATTTGTTGATTCAAATTTCCAATGGTTTTTGTCAAAGCACAATAAAAGTCGAAGAAAAATTCTATGCAAATTAGCAATTCCCGATTAGAAATTCATTTCCAAATAAGTCTTTAAGAAATAACTCAAGATATTTTTTAAAAGCATTTTTTTTGTTCAATCACTGGAGGAAGTCAACATGGTAGAAAAAATCTTATCCCGCTCTGTACGCCTGATGTTTGCAAGTGGCGTTGTAATGGGAGCTGGCATGCTCGCGCAACCAGCATTTGCACAAGACGCAGCGCCACAACGCGTCGAAATTCTTGGTTCATCGATCAAGCGTATCGCAGTTGAAGGTGCATTGCCTGTTCAAACTTTATCAAAAGCACAAATCGAACAATCTGGCGCAACGACTGCAGCAGACTTGATCGCTTCCTTACCATCGATGCAAGGTTTCGTCACATCATCTACTTCCGTTAATGGCGGCGGCGCTGGCACACAAACAGCATCGATTCACGGTATTGGTGACGGCTACACTTTGGTCTTATTGAATGGTCGCCGTGTCGCACCGTTCACGACTGGTTCCACAGTCAATTTGGCGACTATTCCATTGTCAGCAATCGAACGCGTTGAAATTTTGACTGATGGTGCTTCTGCACTGTATGGCTCTGACGCGATTGCTGGTGTTGTAAACTTCGTATTGAAAAAAAATCAAAAAGATTTCAATGTTGAGTTCACTTACAGCACACCACAAGAATCATCCAAAGGCAAAACGACTAACTTTGCCATTTCTAAAGGCTTCGGCGATCTGAACAAAGATGGCTACAACGTCTTCTTGGCATACAGCCATGATGAACAAGCTGAGTTGAACGCAGCAGATCGTGAATTCACAAAATTTGGTGGTCAAACAGCCTTCAACGAAAACGGCAAGAAGTACATCATGACGATGACTTCAGGCAACTCTACGCCTGCGAACGTGACGGCCAAGCGTGCTGATGGTACGTCTTTGAACTTCAATCCATATTTAGCCACAAATGGTAATTGCCCAGCATTGAACACCGTTCAGGCGGGAACTCGCTGCCGTTTCGACTACGCGCAAACTGTGCAAATTTTGCCAGAATTAAAACGTGATAGTTTGATGGGAACGATCAATTACCAAATCAATGATGACTTGAAATTCTATGCCGAAGGTTTGGCAACGAAATTTACAAGTACAGCTGCCTTTGCCCCGCCAGCACAACCACTCGGCCTTCCTTTAACAGGAAAAGCATGGGCATCCGCATTAGCTGGCTACAACAAATTGAACACAAGCACTTCACCGGTTGCTAGTGCAACAATGAACTTGCGTTTGGTAGACTCTGGTCGTCGTACAGACGGATGGGCGACCGAATCCAAGCATTTAGCCACTGGTTTTGAAGGCACCTTCAAAAATTGGGACTACGCAGCGGGTTATGTTCACTCTGAAAACAAAGCGATCGACAATGCAGTTGCTGGCTACACCAGTGGTGAAAAGCTGGATGCTCTGATTGCGAGCGGTACTTTCAACCCATTCTTGCCACCATCAGCATCACAAAAAGCAGCGCTGGCTCCAGCGGTATTGCGTCAAGTACTCGATACACAAAAATCGACTATCGACGTCTTGAATCTGCGTGCGTCCACTGGTTTATTTAAAATGGATGGCGGTGAAGCAAGTATCGGTATGGGTGTCGATACAATGACACAGAAGTACATGACAAATCCAAGCCCAATCGCACAAGGTCCTAACAAGCAACAGCCAGCTTGGACAGATACCAACGTTGGTGGCGGTACTGGTGCATTGCCAGTTGATGCATCACGCCAGAGCTGGGGTGGTTTTACTGAATTGCAAATGCCAGTGTTGAAAAATTTGGACGTGAACTTTGCAGCTCGTTACGATAGTTACGACGCCGTCAAAAATTCCAAGAACTTTGATGATCAAGGTAATTTGAGAGCGAATGCCACACAAGGCGAAAAAGCTAGTTCTGGCACATACAAGTTATCAGCAGCTTTCCGCCCGACGGAATCTATGCTGATACGTGGATCTTATGGCACAGGATTTAAGGCGCCTAGCTTGAATAACATCACAAGCCCTATCGTGAATGGTGGTTCATCCAATTTCTATGCTTGCCCAATCAAATCTGGCCCGTTATTGACTTTGTGTAACGGCAATGCTGAATACGGCCTGCTGACTGGTGGTAACTCCACGACAGGAAGCACAGCACTGAAGCCTGAAAAGTCCAAACAATGGACAGTCGGCTTCCGTATCGAGCCTATAGCAAGTTTGTCAGTTGGCTTTGATATGTGGGAAGTGAAATTGAAAGATCAGATTTCTAACCTGCCACAGTCTTTAGTGTTCAACGATCCTAAATACTTGCCTTTATTCTCAGCCTATTTCGATCCAATCCAAAAGCAAAACGTTTTGGTGGCGACATTATCTCCATTTAACTTGGCTAGTTCACAGTACCAAGGTATTGACTGGGATCATACTTACAGAATGAATACGTCTGTCGGTAAAGTATCGGTCAATTGGACAGGTACTTATATGTTGAAGGCGGATTCTGATACTGGCGTTAAGGGTGAGCCAACAGAAAAGAGCGTTGGTCGTTTCAACAAGTACAATGACGTGACTTTCCGTGTAATTTCTCGTTTAGCCGCAATTTGGAAGCCATCTGATCGCTACACACATTCTGCGACATTGGGCTACCATTCAAGCTACACAGATCAAGTAATTGATGCTGACAATGATGGTTCCTTGGCGTTGCGCAATGACAATGGCACAGCTGGCGATGCAGTAAGCTTGACACGTACAGTAAAGGCTTATTACACAGTTGATTTGCAGTCTAAAGTCTTGTTCAGCAAGAATTTAACGATCACTGGCGGTATTAAGAACTTGTTCAACCAAGATCCTCCAGTTTCCATTCGTAATGCTGGTGGTGGTAACCACTTAGGTATTGATGGTCGCTACACAGATCCACTGGGTCGTCAGTTCTACGTTGTTGGTAACTTGAAGTTCTAATTTTGAATTTCATAGTCAAAGTTTAAAACAGTCGTTAAAGTTTTAAGTTCATTTAAAGCCCTAGGGAAACCTAGGGCTTTTTTTTGACCGTTTACCCTTCGACTAAGGTTTAACCCAGACTTTCCATTAGGCGCACTTGCTGTGCTATTTGTGTGCTGACGGTGCATTTTCGGCCATTTTTGTCGCTCTTCGTTGCAAATAGCTCGCTATTTGCGCCTCATTCGCAACAAAACTGACTCGAAAAGTACATTCGTCATCATCACAAATCCTAATGGAAAATCTGGGTTTAAGCGTGTAAAAAGATATGGGAACTCTCCAACTTTTATGTGGTCTGACCAAAGACTCTTTCTCCATAGTCAATAACAATATTTTCAGAGGAACCAATATGCGTCAACGTCTGCTTTTTTCTATTATCTCATGCCTCTTTGCCACCTCATTCAGCGTTCAAGTTTTGGCACAAAGTGCAACGCCAGCGAGCAAAGCGCCTATGGCCAACAAACAAAGTAGCAACAAAGCACCATCAAACAAATTGCAGTCAGGTATAGATTTGCAGTGGATCGATAAAAGCGTTCGTCCACAAGACGACTTTTTCCGTTTTATGTCGGGGAAATGGTTAGATACCGTAGAGATACCAGCGGATCGTGGTCGCTATGGCGCATTTGACCAATTGGCTGAATTATCCGCAAAACAATCGGCAGCCATCATCCAAAATCTCGCCACTCAAACCGAACTAAAACCAGGTACTAACCAGCAAAAAATTGCCGATCTCTACAATAGCTTCATGGATGAAGCGCGTTTAGAAGCGCTCGACATCAAACCTTTGCAAGCCGATTTTGCACGTATTCAACAGCTCAAAGACAAAACCGAATTACCTGCGATGCTCGCCTATCTGTCGCGTATCAGCGTTGGCACACCGATAGGCTCAGGTGTTACGCAAGATGCAAAAGATTCTTCAAAGTATACGGTTTCAGTCGGTCAAGGTGGACTAAGTTTGCCTGATCGTGATTACTATTTAAAGCTCGATGACGCTAAGTTTAAAACTATACGTGCCGCCTATCTGACGCACGTAGAAAAAATGTTGTCCATGGCGGGTGTCAGCAATGCACAGCAGGCCGCTGCATCCATCATGAGTTTGGAAACAGAGATCGCCAAAATCCAATGGAGCAATGTAGAAAATCGTAATCCGGTGAAAACTTATAACAAAGTTGAAGTTGCTAAACTTGGCGACTTGTTGCCAGGATTTGATTGGAATAAATACTTCGCCGAGATGGGTACGGGTGGCAAGACCGATTCAGTCATCGTTCGTCAACCGAGCTACTTAACTGGCTTAAATAAAGTCATTCAAGATACCTCACTCGAAACTTGGCAAGCCTATTTTAATTGGCGCGTATTAAATGCCTATGCCCCTTATCTGAGTAAGCGTTTCGTTGATCAGGATTTCTCATTCTCAAACGTGACACTACGTGGCATTCCAGAAAATCAGCCACGTTGGAAGCGCGGTGTTGGCCGTGTGGAAGAGAGTTTGTCGGAAGCTTTGGGTCAACTCTATGTGGAAAAGCACTTTCCAGCAGAGAACAAAGCGCGCATGCAAATCTTGGTTAACAATCTACTGCTAGCCTACAAGCAAAGCATAGAAACCTTACCTTGGATGGGCGAAGCGACTAAGAAAGAAGCACTCACCAAATTATCGAAATTCACGCCAAAAATTGGTTATCCAGATAAATGGCGTGATTACAGCAAACTGACTATTGTGAAAGGCGACTTGGTCGCGAATATCAAAGCTGGTCGCGCTTTTGCTTATCAACGCCAGGTCGACAAACTCGGTAAACCAGTCGATCGTAGCGAATGGGGTATGAGCCCGCAAACGGTAAATGCCTATTACAACTCACGTCAAAATGAAATCGTCTTTCCAGCGGCAATTTTAATGCCACCGTTCTTCAATCCTGAAGCGGATGACGCGGTTAATTACGGCGGTATCGGCGCAGTGATTGGCCATGAAATTGGCCACGGCTTTGATGATTCTGGTAGCCAATCCGACGGCGACGGCAATTTACGTGACTGGTGGACGGCCGAAGACAAAGCAAACTTTGGCAAAGTGACCGATGCCTTGGTCGCACAGTACGGAAGCTACAGTCCTATCGAAGGCCACAAAGTGAATGGCAAACTGACCTTAGGTGAAAACATCGGTGACAATGCGGGTCTTTCCATCGCCTACAAAGCCTATCAATTGTCACTCAATGGTAAGAAAGCACCAGCAATCGACGGCTTCAGCGGCAATCAACGCGTATTCATGGGTTGGGCACAGGTATGGCGCGGGAAAGCGCGTGATACCGAAACAATTCGTTTGCTTACCACTGATTCACATGCGCCAGGTATGTTCCGTGCGAATGGCCCGTTGACGAACATGCCCGAGTTTTATCAAGCCTTCGATGTTAAAGCGGGAGATAAAATGTATGTAGAACCAGCGAAACGTATTCGGGTTTGGTAGTCGTCGGATAATTACGATCCAAATAATTACAGCTTCAACAAAGAAACAAAAAGCGGATAGAACTTATCCGCTTTTTGTTTTCTGATTTGATCATCATGCCGACATTTTGTCGCAATTGAATGATTTACTTATAAACGCTGCCAGACCTGCCATCGCTCTTTACCGTCGAATACCGCCAATGAATCACTCACGTCGGCATCCTCCAAGCACACGAAATACGGCTGCATTAAAGTCTCAAACTCTTGTGAGTTCGTACGAAAAGGCGGGCCTTTTTTGTTGGCGCCCTCAGCATCGTCAAGCAGAAAAAACCCGACTAACTTGCCACCGACTGGCAACAGCTCTGCCCATCGTTCCACCACGGCTCTACGCATCACAGGTGGTAGTGCACAGAAGAAAGCGCGCTCATAAATCAGCGTCAGCGGCAGATCAGGAACAAACTTAAAAAAATCGGCTTGTTTTACGCGTTCTGCCCATTTCCCGACTTGTGATTTTGCGGTAGCTACTGCTGTACTCGAAAAATCAATCGCTGTGACTTGCAAACCCGCGTCGGACAAAAATCCCAACTCGTACGCATGGCCGCATCCGGGGATTAAGCAGTTGTGAACTGTCTCGTTACTCAGTTTTGATTGAGACACAAAATCTTGCAAGGCCTGCGGCACCGCACCACGATTCCAAGGTGTAAAGCCATGTTGAAAGCGCTCATCCCAAAACTCAGGGTGATTCGGATCACGGTTAGCAAACTGAGGAATCATGCCAATCAAATCATGAAGAAGTTGATATAGGTGAACGCCAGAATAACTCCAGCCAACAAACCTACCCCCACATAAATAATGGTACGCAACAGAGAGTTTGTAGCACGCTGCTCAGCAATCAAACTCGCCAGCAGCACATCGTTATTCCCGCCTTCTGCCGCACGACTCAAAGCTTGATGCGCGAGACGAGGTAATTGCGGAAAGATGTGGCTATAACGCGGCGCTTCGGCTTTCAATTTATCAATCAAACCACGCCAGCCAACTTGCTCGCTCATCCAGCGTTCGAGGTAAGGTTTGGCGGTTTTCCAAAGATCCAGATCAGGATCAAGTTGACGTCCCAGACCTTCAATATTAAGTAAAGTTTTTTGCAGCAAAACCAGTTGCGGTTGCACCTCCACATTAAAACGACGTGAAGTTTGGAATAAGCGCAATAAAACCTGACCAAAGGAAATATCTTTCAACGGACGATCAAAGATAGGCTCGCAACAAGCGCGTACCGCTGCCTCCAATTCATCCACACGGGTTTCCTTGGGTGCCCAGCCTGATTCTATGTGTGCCTCTGCCACGCGCTTGTAATCGCGCTGAAAAAAGGCTAAAAAATTCTGCGACAGATAATCTTTATCGTAGTCATTCAGCGTGCCGACGATACCAAAATCGAGCGCGATGTAGCGCCCTAAAGTGGCAGGCTCAATCGATACCAGAATATTTCCCGGATGCATATCTGCGTGAAAAAATCCGTCGCGAAAGATCTGCGTAAAGAAAATTGTCACGCCATCTCGCGACAACTTGGCCAGATCGACACCCGCCTCCTGCAACTTATCAATTTGTGAAATCGGTATGCCCTTCATGCGCTCCATCACGATCACTGAAGACGAACACAAGTCCCAATACATTTCAGGCACAATCAGCAAATCCGAGTCGGCAAAATTACGACGAAGTTGACTACCATTCGCGGCTTCGCGCATCAAATCTAATTCGTCGTGCAAATACTTATCAAACTCGCCGACCACTTCTTTGGCCTTTAAGCGTTTGCCGTCAGCCCACAGAAACTCTAACCAACCGGCAGCAATTTTCATTAAGGCGACATCGCGATCGATGGTGTCTTTCATCCCAGGGCGTAACACTTTTACTGCGGCTTCGCGCCCATCTTTTAAAATCGCAAAATGGACTTGGGCTATCGACGCTGATGCCACTGGTACGCGTTCAAAACTAGCGAATAATTGATCCGGATGCGCCCCGAGGGATTTCGTAATTTGCGCGACTGCCAGGTCAGGATCAAACGACGGTACACGATCTTGCAGTAGCGCCAACTCATTGGCGATATCCGGCGGCATCAAATCACGGCGAGTCGAAAGCACCTGTCCGAATTTGACAAAGATAGGGCCGAGATCTTCTAAGGATTTGCGCAGGCGCTCACCACGAGGCGCGGATAAATCGCGCCAGAACAATAATGTTTTGATGAGCTTTGCAGTGCGCGGAATACGCAAGCCAGACATCGCGATTTCATCAATGCCGTATTTCAGAACGATGCGAACAATTTTAAACAAGCGTAGGGAATTTAAAATCATTGCTTAGCTACCTTCATCTTTTCTAATCTTTCAAGGCGCTTCACTAAACGCTCTACATCGTCACGGGTTTTGTTGACTTGTTCGCCAAAGGCACGCACTGCTTGTGGACGCACCAACATCGGGTTTTCTTCTAAAAAATATTCGGCCAGATTTTCTTGCAGGTTTTTATGAGCACGTTTTGCATTTTCAAAGAGACTATTCCCTGTCGCGACCATGCGTACTGAGGCAGCATCGCCAAATAGCATACTCAAATCCTCTTCTGCTTCCCAGCGTAAATCCTGACTCAATTGCGAGAGCGTGTTGGCAAAATCAGCGTCACCTTCTATCTTCACATAAGACACAGCGCGTTCACGATTTTGTGCAATCAAAGGCAGATCGGCTGGTTTGATTCGCAAAGTGACCTGATCAGGATTCGTTTCACTTTTATCGTCAGCCGCTTGCAATAAGCCATCCGCACCGACTTTCACACGCAACTGAACTAATTCGATATCTACACAAGCAGTCTTGCCTGCATGTTTTTGCAAGCGCCCTGCAGCCCATGGCTCTCGAGCCAATAAGTGATTTACAAACAGAATAAAGGGAGTGGAAATCATAGGTATAAAATAAAAAACCGCGCATGACATCATGCGCGGTTCTTAGTTTAACAGCAAACCCTTAAAAGGCCTCAAAACTAGGCGATTTGATAGGCTTTAATCAGTTACAAGCTTGTCCAAAAACAAAGCTGTACCGATATGTATCAAATTAATTCAATTGCTGAATACCTGCCAACAACCAGCCAGACTGGCCATTCACTGGTTTCGTCAAGTTCCAGACCTCAGCAAACGCTTCTGGATTCGTCGCGTTACCTTCTTTGATCATGCCTGTAAATTTAACGCTAGCGACATGGTCATACGCTTGGGTTTCGATACCTAACAATTCAGCATCCAAGGTCACCACATCCGTTTCATTCTTCGCTGTACCACGATCTTGCAATTCCAACTTCATTTCTGCAAACATTTCTGGTGACGTGAATTCGCGAATATCGTTGATATCGCCGCGATCCCAAGCTGCTTGCAAACGAATGTAGTTCGACTTCGCGTGGCGCAAGAAACCTGTCACGTCAAAGTCAGCTGGGATAGTCCAGTTGCCTTGGTTTGCTACTGGAGCCGCATCTGCGCCTGCGCCACCAAAATTCGCTGTACTAACTGAAGCCGGTGTAAATGCTTTTGGCGCATTGTCATTCGGTGCATCCACACGCGAACCGATTTCAGGTAAAGCATTGTTATTTGGCATACCAGCATACGCAGGCTGTTGGTTAAACATGCTTGGCGCACTTCCAGCTGCATTACCCGCTTTTCTGCGAGTGAAGAAACGGTAGGCCATGAATGCCAACAAACCGATTGCAGCAAAAGTCAAAATTGAGCCCATCGCACTAGCCAAAGCACCACCCATACCTAAAGATGAGAACAGACCCGCTAACAAAGCACCGCCGATCAAACCGCCAACGATACCTTTCCAAGGCATAGATGGCTTAGGTGGAACCGCTGGTGTCGCTGCATTTGCCGCGCCTGGCTTAGCCGCTTGCGCAGGATTCGCCGCATTGGCTGCTGGTGCTTTTTGCGTGACATTATTCGATTGACGACCGAATGAACCTTTCTTACCCATACGCTGCGCTTCTGCCTCAGCAACTATCATGGTTGTCGCACCGAACAACAACGCGATACTCAATAAAATATGTTTCATGCAAATCTCCTTTTTTAACTTCAAACTTGACACAGACTATGTTCAAACTGTTTACAAACACAAAACAATCAATTCGTTCAATCTACTCGCTTACAATTTAATTCCTGTGTGCAAAGCAGCCACACCCGCCGTCAAATTAAAATATTCAACTCGCTCCAAACCAGCCTCTTGCATCATGGTTTTTAAGGTTTCCTGATCAGGATGCATACGTATCGACTCTGCCAAATAACGATAGCTATCGGCATCACTCGCGATCTTTTGCCCCAACCAAGGCAGTACCTTAAACGAATACAAGTCGTACGGTTTTTGCAACATTTCCGGAACTTTAGAAAATTCCAGAACCAATAATTTACCGCCTGGCTTCAAAACTCTACGCATCTCAGACAAAGCCTGATCTTTGTGGGTCATATTGCGCAAACCAAATGCGACGCTGACACGATCAAAATAGTTGTCTGGGAATGGCAATTTCTCGGCATCACACAATAAGGTTGGGGTAATCAAGCCTTTATTCAATAGACGATCACGACCTACACGCAACATCGACTCATTAATATCGGTATGCCAGACTTCACCTGTTTTTCCAGCCTGCTTTACAAATTCTTTGGCCAGATCACCCGTTCCGCCAGCGATATCCAGCACTTTGAAACCCGGACGTATGCCCGCTTGGGCAATTGTGAAGATCTTCCATACCCGATGCAAACCGGCGGACATCAAATCATTCATGACGTCATATTTAGCAGCCACCGAATGGAAAACCTCTGCCACTTTATGAACTTTTTCTTCTTCGGCCACGGTGGTGTAGCCGAAATGGGTAGTCGACCCATCTACTTTATTTACTTGCTCGCTCATCTTGATACTCTGCAGAGAATTAAGGATTGAGATTTCCGCGCTGGTGCTCAGACTTGTCGACGAGACTGAGGCTGCGTTATGGAAATCGACAGGCGGGATTATAGAGCCGAATCAGGATTCCGACTCGGACTTAAGTCAATATTTCTGCGGTAGAAATTTCGAAAAATTACCTATGAACCGCATTTTGATCCAGTTTTTGGTGCTGGAATAGCATCTCGACCTGTCTCGCCAGCGTAACCAGCCGCTTGCAAGCGTGCCAAATAGTCTTGCCACAATACTGCTTGATGCGCACCTAGCCAGTACAAGTAGTCCCAAGTAAAAATACCTGTGCTGTGATCATCGGTGAAAATCGGTTTAATCGCGTAGTTGCCGACTGGCTCGATGCCAGTAATGCTGACCAAGCGTTTGCCAATTTGTAAAACTTCCTGTCCTTCACCATGTCCGCGCACTTCGGCAGAAGGTGAATACACGCGCATTAACTCAAACGGCAGCTCAAAACGTTTGCCATCATCGAATTCAAGCTCTAGAAGGCGCGATACGGTTCTGGCGTTCAGTGCTGTTGGGTGAACTTTATGGGAAATTGGTGGTGGAAGATGGTTCATGTTTTCTTATTTGATGGGTAATCAATTTAATTGGCTGCAGACTCGATACCAGTCATTCCTGCGCGCTTCTGGCAGGAATCCAGCGTCTTGCCTTATAAGCCGCTCCTGCCTTCGCAGGAGCGTCACTAAAGGTTTTCTAAATATAATTTAAGTCGGGAACTCATGTCGCAGATGCGTAGGGCGGGTGCAACCCGCGCAGATACTTCTACGTGCACGGTTTCTCAACGTTCTGGCGGCGCGGGTTGCACCCGCCCTACTTTCCTGGGCTCCTGCCTTCGCAGGAGCGACAGCTGATGTTTTCTTAATATAAATTAAGTCGAGAACTCACGTCGCAGAACTTCACGTAATTCGGGTAATAAGGCGCGTTTCGCCTCGACTTCGGAAGAAACTCTGTCCGTCGCCACCCACACAGGATTCGGAAAGTGCGCGTCATCTTGATAACGTGGAATGACATGCCAATGCAAATGCGGCACCATATTACCCAAGCTTGCGAGATTGATTTTATGCGGATGCATGACGTCGCGGATCGCTTGTTCCACTTTGCAAACCGCTTGCATCAATGCGGAACGATCTGCAATGGCTAAGTCGGTCATCTCCTTAACATGGGTGTTCCAGATCACACGGCAAAAGCCAGGATAGTTCGCTTCATCAACCAAGATCACGCGGAATTTAGGCGCGTTGACGATAACATCCTCATGTTTAGCAACACATAATTCGCAATCAGCCATCAGACCAACACCCTTTCAATACCGCCGTTATTCGCGTTTGCTACGTATTCTGGCATCCAATTCTCACCCAAAATATGTTTGGCCATCTCGACCACAATATAATCCGCCGTCGTAGCGGAGTCTTCGTTATAGCGCGATAAACCTTGCAAACAAGCCGGGCAAGAAGTCAAAATTTTCACGTCACCGCTAAAGCCATCCGCACGTAATTTATCCGCACCTTTGAGCATTTCTTCTTCTTTACGGAAACGAATTTGTGTAGAAATATCCGGACGCGACACTGCTAAAGTTCCAGCTTCACCGCAGCACCGATCATTCTTCTCGATCTTGGTGTCATCCACCGTCGTGATCAAAGCATTCACCGTTTTCAGCGGATCTTGCAATTTCATCGGCGTATGGCAAGGGTCGTGATACATATAGCGTGTGCCGTTAACCGCTGCCAGCTTCACGTCTTTCTCCAATAAATATTCGTGAATATCGATGATGCGCGAACCAGGGAAAATTTTATCGAACTCATAGCCCTGAATTTGATCGTAACAAGTACCGCAGGAGACCACCACGGTTTTAATGTCGAGGTAGTTCAGCGTATTTGCCATGCGATGAAATAAAACGCGGTTATCGGTGATAATTTTTTCTGCTTTATCAAATTGACCGGCACTGCGTTGTGGATAGCCACAGCATAAATAACCAGGCGGCAATACGGTTTGTACGCCGACGTTCCACAACATGGCTTGCGTTGCTAATCCAACTTGTGAAAACAGACGCTCTGACCCACAACCCGGGAAATAAAACACCGCTTCGGTATCTGAAGTTGTCGTCTTAGGATTGCGGATGATAGGAACAATTTTATCGTCTTCGATATCCAATAAAGCACGCGCTGTCTTCTTCGGTAAATTGCCTGGCATTTTCTTATTGATGAAGTGAATCACTTGCTCCTTCATCGCTGGCTTACCGATACTTGCCGGTGGTGCTTTAGTTTGTTTCTTCGCGAATTTTTTAAGTAAAGTGTTGCCCCAGCGTTGAGCACTAACCCCCATTCCAAAGATGACCTGACGGGCTGCCTTAATCGTGGCAGGGTCTTTCGCATTCAAGAAAAACATCGCAGATGCCGTGCCGGGATTAAAGGATTTTTTATCCATCTTCCGCAAGAGATTGCGCATGTTCATCGAGACATCGCCAAAATCAATATCGACCGGACAGGGCGTGAGGCACTTATGACAAACCGTGCAGTGATCCGCCACATCTTCGAATTCTTCCCAATGCTTAATTGAAATGCCGCGACGCGTTTGCTCTTCATACAGGAAGGCTTCTACTAACAAGGATGTCGCCAAAATTTTATTTCGAGGCGAGTACAACAAATTGGCACGTGGCACATGCGTCGCACAGACAGGCTTGCACTTACCGCAACGCAGGCAGTCTTTCACGCTATTGGCGATCGCACCGATATCACTTTGTTGCATGATCAAAGACTCATGTCCCATCAGGCCAAATGAAGGCGTGTAGGCATTACGTAAATCCGCAGCGAATTCTGGCAGATTGAGTAACTTACCTTTATTGAAGCGCCCTTCAGGATCGATACGCAATTTATACGCACGGAAATCTTTGATCTCATCTTCGGTCAAAAATTCTAGTTTGGTAATTCCGATACCGTGCTCACCCGAAATAACACCATTTAAAGAGCGCGCCAATACCATGATGCGCGCAACCGCATGATGCGCCACTTGCAGCATATCGTAATCATCGGAATTGACAGGCAAATTGGTATGCACGTTGCCGTCACCCGCATGCATGTGCAAAGCGACGAAGACACGGCTACGTAATACTTTTTTGTGTATCGCAGTACATTCATCTAAAATTAATTTGAAGGCCGCGCCATTAAAAATATGACGCAATAAAGCACGCACTTCGGTTTTCCAAGAGACGCGGATTGTACGGTCTTGCAAAACGTCGAACAGAGTCGCGTCAGGCTGCTTTTGCAGACGTTGCTCGAACACGAAATCAAGTTTATCTAAACCTAGCTTATTGAGCTCAACGCGGGCATCACGTAAAGGCTGATCAAGTTGTGTTAGCAAATAAGTCCAGCGTGCATGTATCTCACTGAGCATTTGATCGGCCTGTGAAACACGATCTTCAAGCAATTCTGCCGCCGGAATATCGTCGCCATCCACATCTTCACTTTTGCCCAAAGGCAAATTGCCGCGCAAGACGAACTCTTTCAAAGCAACGATACATGCCAGCTTATTTTGTATTGATAGTTCAATGTTAATGCGCTCAATGCCATCGGTATATTCGCCCATACGATCAAGCGGAATGACCACGTCTTCGTTAATTTTAAACGCATTAGTATGTTTAGAAATCGCCGCCGTTTTTGCGCGATCTAACCAGAATTTTTTACGCGCTTCGGGACTGACAGCAACGAAGCCTTCACCGACGCGGGCATTCGCCATGCGGATCACTTCAGATGCCGCTTGCGCGACGGCGTTTTCATCGTCGCCGACGATGTCACCAAACAGTGCCATCTTGGGAATCACGCCACGTTTCGATTTAGTGGTGTAGCCAACCGCTTTTAAATAACGTTCATCCAAATGCTCTAAACCTGCAAGGATTGCGCCGCCTTTTTTTGTTTCGCTATCGAGGTAATCTTTGATCTCAACAATGCTTGGAATCGCATCGCGTGCTTGGCCGAAAAATTCCAAACATACCGTGCGCGCAAACTTCGGCATTTTGTGCAAAATCCAGCGTGCCGATGTAATCAAGCCATCGCAGCCTTCTTTCTGTACACCCGGCAAACCCGCGAGGAATTTATCGGTCACGTCCTTACCCAAGCCTTCTTTGCGGAAGGTGCGTCCTGGAATATTTAGTGACTCGGTTTTGAACGGCGTCTTCTCACCAGGATGTGTCCATTCCAATTGGAACTTGGCTAATTCGATATCGTGAATTTTGCCGAAATTGTGTTCAAGGCGCGTGACTTCTAACCAATCGCCGTTAGGATCGACCATGCGCCAAGAGGCCAAGTTGTCGAGTGCAGTACCCCACAACACGGCTTTTTTACCACCCGCATTCATCGCGACATTGCCGCCTATGCAGGATGCTTCGGCGGAAGTTGGATCGACTGCGAAGACAAAGCCTGCCTTATCGGCAGCATCCGATACACGCTTGGTCACCACACCAGCGCCAGAATAAATCACAGCATAATCGCGATCCGCACCCGGCAAGCGCATCATTTCCACCGCGCCTAACTGCTCCAGTTTTTCGGTATTAATGACCGCCGACAATGGTGTCAAAGGAATCGCACCACCGGTATAGCCAGTACCACCACCACGAGGAATAATCGTTAAACCTAGCGTAATGCAAGATTTAACCAGACCCGCCATTTCATCTTCGGTATCCGGCGTCAAGACCACAAACGGATATTCAACACGCCAGTCGGTCGCGTCGGTCACGTGGGAAACGCGGCTTAAACCATCAAATTTGATATTGTCTTTCGCCGTGTATTTCGCCAACAGCTTGTTAGCCTTCTTACGCAAGTCGTAGGTGTCGCGAAATTCTTTGGAAAAATCAGCGACCGCTTTACGTGCCGCATTGACCAGAATTTCAACTGAGTTACTACGGTCTGCATCTTCAGAATTAACAGACTCGGTCGCAACGCGACGCTTTTCCACTTCATGCAAACGGTGATCCAAAGCATCGATCAAAGCCTGTCTACGCTTAGGATTTTCCAGCATGTCGTCTTGCAAATAAGGATTGCGACGCACCACCCAAATATCGCCGAGCACTTCATACAACATGCGCGCCGAACGACCAGTCTGACGTTTGCCACGCAGATTATCGAGCAAAGCCCAAGCCTCTTCGCCCAACAAGCGAATCACGATTTCGCGATCGGAAAACGAGGTGTAGTTATACGGAATTTCGCGCAAACGGGAAGGAGCCGCAGCTAGCGGTGCATGCTCATCATTAAAGGGAAGACTGCCTAGATTGTGGACTGGAGCGTTCATCTGCAATTTGATTGGATGGTTTGATTAGATTCGATTTAGACTCATTCTAGCGTATTGCGCTGCACCACGCAGAAACAGCCTTTACTTTTTTGCGGGTATCTTTTGAACTTTTGTCAAAAAGCTTGAGAAAATTTCGCACTTTCTCAAAAACATTGAATCTTTAGTACGGAAAATGGCGCTTTTACCAGAGATTGAACGCCCCCACCTGCAAATAAAACCACATAAAAACTTATCAAATATGACACTTAAAAATAAAACGCGCCTCCAAACCTCCACCATCACGATTCTGCAGAACAACTTCCCCATTGAGTGCGTGGGCAAGCCTTTGCGCAATCGCCAAACCAAGACCAGTGCCGCCAGTACCCCGATTGCGTGAATTCTCTATCCTATAAAACGGATCAAGAACTGCCTGCAATTCTGACTCAGGAATACCTGGGCCTCGATCACGCACACTAATCTCAATATGCGTGTTGTCGGTGCGCTGCACAAACAACTCCACTTCCACGGCAAACTTCAAGGCATTATCAACAAGATTAATGATGAGTCGTTTCAAGGTATTGGGGCGCGTGCAAATCACTTCGCCTAAATGTCCATTTAGGTTCACCAAATGATGGGCGTCAAGATAGTCATAGACTAAGCTATCTAGCAAAGCGTCGAGATCAACTTTACATGGCTGTTCTGTGCTCTTTTGTGCGCTCCGAGCAAAGGTGATTCCTTCTTCCACCAAGGTTTGCATCGCTTTCAAATCATTTTGCAATTTCTCACGCAACTCCCCTGCTTCCATGAGTTCGGTGCGTATTCGCATACGCGTGATGGGGGTTTGTAAGTCATGTGAGATCGCAGCCAAAATCTGTACTCGTTCCGCTAAATGGTGTTTGATCTGTGCCTGCATAAGATTGAACGCCGCCGCAGCGCGCGCAACTTCGCTAGGACCGTCTTCGGACAAGGCCTCGCTATGGAGAGACGTACCCAATACTTCCGTTGCTTCCGCAAGTTTTTGTAAGGGGCGCGTGGCTTGTTTGACCGCGACCCAGGTGAAACCTAACACAGCAAAAACTTGCAGACTAAACACGATGCCGCCGCCCCAATCGATAGGCCAAATCGTTTTTCTCAAAATGGCGACTAGCACCTGATCATCTTTCAATACAAAGTAAAAACGACGCATCTCCTCAGAGTTTTTCCCTTCGGAATACCGTATCTCATATTGTGCGGAATATTGTGCATCCAATGCTCGTGAGATTGATGTACCCACGCTTTGTTTGTATGCGATTGCCGGCGTCAATGCTATCGTCTCGTTCAACAGTACATCACGCCCCATGGCTCTCAATTCGTAGTGATAAGCCTGACGCTGCATCTTTTTCAACCATGCTTCCCGTTCCGCTGGTGAAGCCGATTCCAGTATCGGTAAGAGCACTATCAAATCTTGCGTTAAGTAATAGTCAGTCCTGGCAATTTGATCATCGAAAATCCTCACATAGCCATAAATATTCTGTATCAAGTGCCCAAGACCTAATGCCAGCAACCACACTAGCGCGAGGCGGGCAAACAAAGATCTCGGCCATAGGCGGGCAAGACGCGTGTTCCAACTGTTCATGGCAAGGCATCCATGACATTAACGGCGCAAGCAAACAAATAGCCTTCGCTACGCATGGTCTTAATGTATTCAAACTCAGAAGCGCCCTCCACGGCTTCTAGCTTGGATGAGGGACGCAGTCGCTTACGCAATCGACTGACAAGAATGTCGATAGAACGATCAAATAGTTCCGCTTCCCGATTTTGCGTCAGGTTCAATAATTGATCACGCGTCAGAACTCGTTGAGGATGATCAAGAAAAACTTTTAGTAGACGATACTCCGCACCACTTAAGGAAATAATCGCGCCATTGGCGTCGATCAAGTGATGCGCGCGAGTGTCGACTATCCATTCTCCGAAACCTAACACGTGCCTGGCAAGGTCAACTTGGGCTTGTTTGGGAATCATACGACTGCGTCGTAAAATCGCTCGAATTCTAGCCAATAACTCGCGACTGGCAAATGGTTTAGTCAAGTAATCATCGGCTCCCATTTCCAATCCGAGTATACGATCTGCCTCCTCATTTTTTGCTGTCAGCATCAAGATCGGAATCGCATGGTCGGTCCGACTAGTGAGCTCACGACATAGCAACAATCCATCTTCCACTGGCATCATCAAATCCAAAACGATCAAATCAATTGCACAGCTCGCCAACACTTGGCGCATTTGACGTCCGCCAGCAGCAGTACTTACACGGAAACCATGACGTTCCAAGTATTGACGCAGTAGGTCACGGATGTCTTCATCATCATCGACTATCAAAATATGATCTGTTGCTTGCATAGTGGCTGCGTCTTAAAAAAATTTTACTGGAGCGCTATCAAGTCTAATTGAACTTTGTTTCTGTAATGTTTCTGTTCTTGGCTAGAAACAAGGTAGAGACAAAAAAGTCTACTACGAACATAGACGGGATACATGGGAGGTTTGTAATGCACACACCTTCAATCAACACTTTCTTGAGCCCAGACTATGACACCCTTAATCGACGTCAAAAACATATGTAAATCATACGATACCCCAACTGGGGCATTCATGGCATTAAAAAATATCAGTTTACAGATTCATCCCGCGGAGTTTGTCGCTGTGATTGGAAAGTCAGGCAGTGGAAAATCTACTCTCATGAATGTATTGACCGGGATTGATCGTGTTGATAGCGGTGAAATTATCATTAACAAGCTGCCGATTCATAGTCTTAACGAGGCAAACCTCACCGCATGGCGCGGGAAAAATGTTGGCATTATCTTCCAATTTTTTCAATTACTCCCGACCTTGACTGTCGCAGAAAATATCATGTTGGCGATGGATTTTTGTCAAACCTACCCACCCAAAACGCGCAGACCTCGGGCCCTCTCATTATTGGAAAAACTCGGTATTCTTGAACAAGCCGACAAACTTCCTGCGGCGCTCTCGGGCGGGCAACAACAACGCGCTGCGATCGCTCGGGCGCTTGCCAATGATCCACCGATTTTAGTTGCCGATGAGCCAACTGGTAATCTCGATACTGAAACTGCCTTAAGCATTATGCGATTGTTTTCAAGCTTGGTTAGCGAGGGAAAAACAGTAGTCATGGTCACGCATGAACGAGATTATCGTGATTTCTTTTCTCGTACGATTAATTTGTCCGATGGACAGCTCGATGGACAGCTCCTTGAGCCGCTTACGGTCACCATGACATCTAACGAAAAGCAAGAGGTGCAATATGCTTAGCACGCGGTGGATTAAATTGCTACGCGACGTACAGCTTACACCTGGTCGCACTATTTTGATGATGATAGCGATAGCTGCTGGCGTCTTTGGACTAGCGACCATGTTCACTAGCTACGTCATTTTAGATCGAGAAATTCCTATCAATTATCTAGCCACGAATCCCGCCTCAGCAACCATTAAATTAGATCGCATCGACGAACGACTCCTCAGTGAGGTCAGGGCTTTTCCGGGCATAGGCGCCGCGCAAGGCAGCAGCACATTTCATACCTCGATTATCAATGACATGTCGACACCCGGCGCGCCGCAAGAAATAAAAATCTTTGCTAATCTTGATTTTTCAGAAAAGACGATCAGCCGGATTTTTCCAAAAGAAGGCGCGTGGCCACCGCCGCCAGACTCCCTACTCTTGGAACAAGAATCTCTCAAACAATTGCAACGCAAAGTGGGGGATCGTTTGACGATAGACCTAGGTGATCGTCGCAGCAAAACCCTGCTGATTGCAGGCACTGTGCATGATCCCGCGATGCCGACACCCAGCATGTCTGCATTTGCCTATATGAGCTTAGCGACGATGAGTAGTCTAAGTAATGGTAAAAATCCACAAAACTTAAAAATAATCGTGAGTGAAAACACGCTTGATGCCAAACACATCGAGCGGGTCGTGACCCAATTAACGGGACGTCTGGCACAACTAGGCTATCAAGTAGAAAGGATACAAATACCACCACCAGGAGAACATCCGCATCAGGCTATTATGCAAGGCGTATTAATTATGCTGATGTGCTTTAGCCTGCTCGCCTTATTGCTCAGCAGTGTACTCAGTGCGTCCATCATTGAAGGTCTAATGGCGCAGCAAAGTCGACAAATGGCGGTAATGAAAGCCATCGGTGCCAGCGTCACACAAATCGCTGTACTGTATTTCGCTTTCATCTTCATGATTTCTGCGTTAGCGACAGCGATTGCCGTGCCTGCTGGCATAGCGGCAGGGTTCGCTTTGTCCAAATTAGTTTTACTCAAAATATTAAATTTCAGCTTACACAGCAGCGCCTTACCAGCAACCCCGCTAACTTTACTCATACTGACTGGCATCTTATTACCGACGTTTATCACAGCGAGATCCATTCTCACAAGAACACGCGTTAGTGTTCATTCTGCCTTAAGCAATTTTGGAACAAGTCAACAACATTATTCCGCTGTGGGCAATTGGAAAATCGTCGACAAACTCACTTGGATCAATCGAAGTTTGCTGATGTCCTTACGAAACTGTTTTCGAAACCGCGGGCGCTTGATCTTGAGTTTGGTACTCTTAAGCAGCGCAGGTGCGATGTTTATCAGTAGTCTCAACGTCAAAAATGCCTCACAACAGCATTTGCTCAATGCGGCTACGGAACGCCATTACCAACTCGAAGTGATTAGCAAGATGCCGCAGGATCAAACAAAAATGAGACAGCTATTGCAGGGCATCGATGGTATACAAAGTATAGAAGCGTGGCCCGCTAGCCGTGTCGCCCGCGTTGGCAAATCGGGCATAGAAATCGAACGATCCTATCCAGACGGCGCGCATGGCACATTGACCTTGGTCGTCATGCCAATTCAGAGTCAACTGATCGACTTACCACTCACGCACGGACGAAAGCTGCTGGCCGAGGACGTCGATGCGGTCGTTCTCAATCAAAGAGCATTGGCATTTTTTCCCAATACCAAAGTGGGCGACAAGATACAAATCAGTAGTTTCGGAAAAATTAAGACCCTACAACTCACTGGCATTGCGCAACAAAAAATGACGGGGGCGACAGCCTATATATCCCCCGCCACTTTAGCCACGTTAGCCACCTTGCCGAGCCAAAGTGAGCTAAGCCGACACTATAAAATCGTCAGCACACAACCAAAAGAATCGGAACCAGAACTCACCGCACTTGCCAACACGATACGCGAGGTTCTCAAAGACCGACAAATCCCGGTTGCTACCATTGTTACCGAAACGATGTTAAGAACGGAAGTGGACGGCCATTTTGATTTGCTGATTTTATCTTTGCTGTTTATTGCACTATTAATGGCAAGCGTCGGTGCTCTAGGATTAAGCGCGACCATCAGCAATAATGTAGTCGAACGCACCCGAGAGTTTGGCATTATGCGAAGCTTGGGTGCTAGCCGCGGCACGATCATGCAAAACATTATTGTCGAAGCCTGCATGATTACGGCCATCAGCTATTTATTAGCTTTAGTTCTCGCACTGCCACTCTCCGCATTCATCGGTCACTTTGTCGGCGAACTATTAATGGAAGAGACATTCCCCTTAGTCGTGTCTTGGCAATCTTTGGCACTTTGGTGGCTCATTACGACCTTTATTGGCATAGCCGCTTCAGCAGTGCCCGCATGGCGCTCTGCACGGTTAAGTATACGGGAGACGCTGGTATTTCATTAGACTTTTCCTTGTGTTATTGAAGTTGCTGCTTTGCGCTTGAGTAACGTGCGCCTTAAGCAATACAAAGTCGTCACAAGCACCAACAGGATGGGGATTGCCAAGACCGGAATCCCCTGCAAATTGCTCTTACGCATGATCGTTGGAAAGACTTGCATTTGCCCGGTAGAAAACGAGCCTGTTGCGATCAACATCGCAAAGCACATGCGCCATAGGTGCCGCACTAAACGCTGTGAGCCAAGGATTTTTCCGCCCCAGATCATTCGGAAATCTAAAGCGGCGCATCGCAAGCTAATTGATCCAAAGACGAGTAGTGTTATCCAAAAGGTGAAATTAGAGCATTGATCTAAAAAATTATTTCGATCACAGGGGGACGCCCTTTGTGAAAAAGGAAAGGCCTAACGGCCATCTCTGCTAGATTTTTTTATACATTACTAAAAATATTGTTGTGAAATAGGGAATGTCTTAAATAAAAATTGCCCTGTCTTTGTAAGCATGCGTTGCGAGGCGTTAAAACTTAGAAAAGAGATGCCGAATTGAGCCAAATTTAGTTGGTTGTTTGCGCAGTGTTTAGGCGTTAGTCAGTAAGGACTTGAATTCACGAATCACCTGCAAGAAGCCTTCTTGATTCACTGACTCTAGTCGGCTTGCCCTCAATATTGCAATCTGTTCAAAGCTGACGGGGTCCCGTTTGATCTCCCCCATGGTCCAATTGTTAAAGAGGCGTTCTTTGGTGGGCGAGATGTGAATAATTCGGCAGTCAGTGTGTCTTTTATCATCTAGAATTTTTGTATACAAGCGAAGTACGTTATTTTCCGGCCCTTCAAGCAATTGTAAAAACAGGCCGCCACCGTGAACCAGTACGCCCGTAATATCCAGTGCCTTGTTGTTTTTTCTCGCTGTTATAAGTATTTTGTCCCAATCTTCTTGGGCATTGCTTTGTTTGGCTTCGCTGCAATAGAGTAGACGGATCATGGTTACTTGTCCTTTAGGATAGCGATTTCAAGTGCGACACGAAGTCGCTTGTGTAAGTTGTTATACTATCGTAAAGGAAAAAACCACCCTTGCCAAGAGGAACAATTTTTGCCGTTTATCGTTGCTGTGCTCGTGTATTTCGCAACAGCCAAAATACAGACAGAAACAATCAATGCAATTGGTGGAGAAAGGCGCTTGACTGAGCTAGATTTGCCATGGGTCGAAGCGGGAAAGAAAGCGCTAGTGTATTCAAAAAAGGACTACACGTTTAATAATGGTGTGACGGAGAGCGTGGAGTGGGGTGCTGGGCGTTGGCGTACCCAGTCTCCTAGGAAGATCGTGGCTGAGGCCTTTGCGTGCTTAGAGAAAATCCACGCCTAGTTAGTGTATTTTTTTTCGTCTGTGTTCATACCCGCAGTTTGTACCCCCAACACTGTCGCTTGCGGATCCGTATCGGCAAGCGTGGTCAGAGCTTGCGCTCCGGCCGAGTTAGCCAACGCCGGAGCAGTCAAGCCTAATGCTCCAGCGATGGAGCGAATGACAACTATCCGGCGTGATGGTGTCGTGACTCAATTTACTGTTGCTTTGCGCCTTCAACCAAGCGTCTGCCCAGTCCAACGGCATAAGGTGCAGCGCGGGCAGGCAACATGGGGTCAGCTGACGCTTCCATCCCTTTTGGCATGACCATCGGGTTATAGGTAATGGTTAAACAGGCGCCGCCACCATCTTCAGATACTGAAGTGATCTTCAGCATACCCAGGTTGACCTTCTTTCGCCCTTCAGGCAACGGGACTGTCGCGCTGTCTATTTTGTCGCCAGCTTGTGCTAACTCAAGGTTGAAGTTGAAAGCCACTTTGCCGTCTTTGACGCGTTGGCGCAGATCATCAAAAAGGAAAGCCGGTCCTTTTGCTTTTGCTTCGTCATCGCTCAAGCCTTGTTGACCGCCCACAGGCTCAAAAATCCATTTGCCAAATTGTTTGGCGCCTTTGGCATTGACAAAACCAAAGGCATGCACGCCCCAATAGTTAACGCTGCCAAAACTGGCAGGGACGGGCTGAGATGCAAAGTGCTTACCAATCAACAGCACCTCGGGGTTGGCATCATTGAATGCCTTGACCTTGGCTGGGTCAGCTTGCTTCGTGGCGGGATCAGGCTGCCGGGAGCCAATCAAATCGAAGAACTGCTGTGGCGACGAGGCACCGAAAACCGGGGAAGAAATATTTCCCATCTGCCATTGCTCACCTTTTGGCAGATCGAACTGCAGCGCCATATTGCGCTGCGACTTGGCGTTATCCGGCGCTTTTGGGTTGGCACCGCCGACCGAAAAACGCACCACGACTGGTACCGGCTTGCCACTGAATGCTGAAGCTGTTGACAAAGCGCGGGCATCTGCGGTGCCTACAAACTCACCCATAGCGCAGATACCTTTTGCGCCCGAACGCCTGAAGCCTT
>CAUPKC010000033.1:0-44261 GCA_963511665.1 uncultured Undibacterium sp. | reverse complement strand
TCCCAGATCGAAAATTCTGGAAAATGACACAAAAATGCCCATTTTAAATTCAAATCGGCACCAAACAAAATCGAGCTGGAACCCGCATAGTTATAAGGTTTCTTCAGCTTTTAATGCAATTTAACCGGACAGTAGTGATTTACTATAGGAAAATTGAGTAGTGAAGGAGGGCGAACATTGCGCCTATAACTCATTGCAATTAGATCCGTCGTGCTTTATCTGTATTTTATCCACAAATAAACTATTTTGATCCGAAGTCACCTCAAAGTATGTCATTTTTGATATGCTTGAAACTTCGTTTTTATTGAACGAACGATAAGAAAACAATTATTTGACATAGGGCAACATCAGCTCGCACTGTGTTACTTTTATTGCCACAACTTTTCTACCAATGGGAACACTATGAAACTTAAACCCGTCTGTCTCGCCTGTGCATTGGCGTTTGGTTCTGCCTCTTTATCTATCTCCGTTTTTGCGCAAGATACAAAAACACCTGCTGCGAAACCGGCAAAAGCTGCGAAAGCTGCATCAGCTTCTCCTGCTACGACCTACACCTCAGTCGAAGGCATCACCGAATATCGTTTAGCCAATGGCTTGCGTGTGTTATTAGCACCGGATGCATCCAAGCCAACGACGACAGTCAATGTGACCTACTTGGTCGGTTCACGTCATGAAAGCTATGGCGAAACGGGGATGGCGCATTTGCTTGAGCATTTGTTGTTCAAGGGGACTAAGACCAGCGGCAACTTGATGGATCAATTGAGTAAGCGCGGTATGCAATTTAATGGTACGACGTTTTATGATCGTACTAATTACTACGAGACTTTCCCAGCGAGTGAGGATAATTTGAAATGGGCATTGAGTATGGAAGCGGATCGTATGATCAATTCCAAAATCGCCCGTAGTGATCTGGATACTGAGTTTTCCGTTGTACGTAATGAGATGGAGATTGGTGAGAAT
Source organism: uncultured Undibacterium sp. (assembly GCA_963511665.1). GTDB lineage: Bacteria > Pseudomonadota > Gammaproteobacteria > Burkholderiales > Burkholderiaceae_D > Undibacterium. Next base: position 43,301 of record CAUPKC010000033.1, on the reverse strand, counting down.
AATCCTTTCCGTGTTCTGTGGAAACAATTAGCAGCAGTCACATTTGACTGGCACAACTATGGCAATAACACGATAGGCGCACGCGCTGACGTAGAGGGCGTCAAGATTGAAAATCTGCAAGCTTTCTACCGTAAATTCTATCAACCTGACAATGCAGTATTGATGGTGGCGGGTAAATTCGATACAGCCGCGACATTGGCAATGATCGAGAAAAACTTCGGCGGAATTGCTAAACCTAGCCGTCAAATTGAAAAAACCTGGACTCGTGAGCAAGCGCGTGATGGCGTGCGCGAAGTGACCGTTCGCCGCGTAACCGATCAACAAATGGCAGCAGTATTGTATCCAACCGCGGCGGGTAGCCATGCTGATGCGGCAGCCATTGCTGCTTTGGGCGATATCTTAGGTTCCGCGCCAAATGGACGTTTGCATAAACAGTTGGTGGAAACTAAGCAAGCGGTGGGCGTGGCTAATGTTACTTTCCAGTTGGCAGAGCCAGGCTATGCGATGTATTTGTCGATTTTGAGCAAAGATCAAAGTGTTGACGCCGCTAAGAAAATTTTGATAGAAACAGTAGAAGGCTTGGAAAAAAATCCAGTTACTGAAGCAGAACTAAAGCGGGCGAAAACGACGCTCTTGAACGAATTAGAAAAGACACTGAACGATCCGCAACGCTTGTGCGTCAGCATGTCAGAATCGATTGCCATGGGCGACTGGCGTTTGTTCTTCATCCAACGTGATCGTATCGAAGCTTTGACTTTGGCAGACATCGCGCGCGTCGCGAAGAATTACTACAAGCAAGACAATCGTAGTTTTGGTCAGTTCATTCCTGTGGCAACACCTGATCGTGCTGAGATTCCTGAGGTACCAGATGTCGCGAAATTAGTCGATGGTTATAAAGGTCGTGCTAAGGTTGAAGCGGGTGAGACTTTCGATGCGACACCAGCGAATATCGATAAGCGTACTGAGAAGTTCACATTGGCAAGTGGTGCGAAAGTTGCCTTGCTGAGTAAAAAAACACGTGGCGAAACCGTCAGTGGTCGTTTGAGTTTACATCTGGGTGATGAAAAATCTTTGTTCGGCAAAGTGGTCGCTTCTGATGTCGCTGCGGATATTTTGATGCGTGGTTCCAGTAAGTTTAGTCGTGCCGAGCTTGATACAAAACTAGGTGAATTGAAAGCTAAATTATCCGTATCAGGTGCTGGACAAAATGTCACAATTAGTTTTGAAACGGTACGCGCTAATTTGCCAGCTTTGTTAGATGTAATACGTGAAGTTTTACGTGCACCAAGTTTCCCTCAATCTGAATTTGATTTGTTGGTGAAGGAAAACTTGTCTGCGCTAGAAAGCTCACGTAATGAACCAGAAAATGCGGTATTAGAAGCGATGAAAGTCAAGAAAAATGCACCGTACAAAAAGGGTGACGTACGTTATGCCGCGAGTATTGACGACGGTATTGCTGATTACAGTGCGATTAAACTTGATGCGGTTAAAGATTTTTATAAAAATTTCTACGGAGCGAGCGCAGCAGAGTTTAGTTTAGTCGGTGATTTTGATGCCGCAGTCGTAAAAACTAAATTAGCAAATCTGATTGGTGATTGGGGTAGTCCAACGAAGTTCACCCGTGCGCCGGATTTATCAATCGTAGCTGAAGGCGCTGCAGTTAAGTTGGAAACACCAGACAAAGCGAATGCCTATTACCGTGCCGATTTACCATTTGAATTGAATGATCAGGCACCAGAATATGCGGCCCTATTAGTCGCTAATAATGTGTTGGGTGGTGGCATTAAATCTCGTTTGTTTGGACGTCTGCGTCAAAAAGAAGGTATCAGTTATGGCGTAGGTAGTGGCGTATCTATTCCTGCCTTAGATAAAAATGCGAGCTTGATTTTGTCCGCGATGTTTGCACCGCAAAACTTAGAGCGTTTGCAAAATGGTTTTAAAGAAGAGTTGGCATTGTTTGTAAAAGACGGTATCAATGCCACGGAATTGGCTGATGCAAAACAAGCTTTGGCTCAGACTTTTACGCTGCGCCGCGCACAAGATCCAGCTTTGGCAGGTGCTCTGCGTAGTCAGTTGTTCTTAGGGCGCAGTATGGCATTTGATGCAGAATTGGACGCGAAGATCGCGGCATTGACTTTGGATCAAGTCAACGCGGCAATTCGTAAGTTCATTAAGCCTGAAAGTATTGCTCATTACTACGCAGGTGATTTTGCAGGAGCGGCTAAAAAAGCAGCAGCTGCAGCAGCGAAGTAATTTGTAAATGGACTATAAGTCAGGCGTCAATAACTTCTAGCCCAAATGAAAACGCGGTGTGAGAAATCACACCGCGTTTTTCTTAGAGGTATTGAAAACTACAGCTAAGGATTTTCAATAATTTTTTTAGCGTCTTTACATAATCATTAAACGCCCATTTTGATTCGCCACTCTAACCCTATCACCAACGCGGAATTGTCCGGGATTATCCATTAATACTGCCTGCGTTCTGCCGTTGGCTAGGCGCAAGGTGATTTCAGTGCGTGAGATTTGTTCAGATGAGGAACGATCGACTTCATTTCCGATAAGTCCACCGATGATGGCACCGCCGACTGTTGCTGCAGCACGACCACCTTCGTTGTTGCTATGACCGCGACCGTAATAACGGCTGTTGCCTCGACGGTCATAGCGTGAGCTACGAGAATTATGATCATCGCCGCGTGCCAATTGATTGCCGATGATCCCGCCTAAAATAGCACCGACGACCGCGCCACCGCCACCAGTCTCGCGAACTTGAGCGATATTGCGGATTGCCACGATTTGAGCGATATCCGAATTGTTTTGATAACTTGAGTTGTAATTGTCTTGATATTGCGTCGTTACCTGAGGTGCTTGGTAGGCGTATTGATCTCGATATACTTCTTGGTATTGGCCTTGAGTCTGATAGGCATATTGACTACTGTATGCATCATTCGCGTTGTAATTTCTCGCTGCAGAACTGTGATAACGATGGGCTACACAGCCAGTCAATTGGCTGAGTATTAGTGCCGCAGCAATAATGATAAGTTTTCGCATGATTTTTTCCTAAAAGAGTAGCGGGATAGCGCGATAAACCAATAACGCGCTCGCGATGAGCGCAGTTGACGCTTTTCCTTTGTTTACCCCTAAGCGAACTTACACAGTATTGCGTCACGCGCTGTGCAGTCTATTCAAATAATCCCAGTTGCCTTTAAGTTAGCTATTTTTGCATCGTTGAAATTAAGTAGGGTGCGCAGGCAGTGTTCTGTGTGTTGACCCAATAGTGGTGGCGCTTGATCATATTGAACGGGTGTTTTTGATAACTTCATTGGACTACCGACCAGGCGCACACTGCCCGAGCTTGGGTGCGGCATTTCTACTTGCATCTGCCGTGCTTGTACCTGCGGGTCGTGAAAGACTTCCTCTAAATTATTGATGGGACCACAAGGCACGCCTGCCGCTTCTAGTGTGCTGATCCATTCCGCTTTTGTTTTGGTTTTCACCATCTCAGCCAGAATTGGAACTAGGGCATCGCGGTGTTCCACTCTCAGCGGATTTGTCAGAAAACGTGCATCGTTAGCTAGTTCGTCGCGACCACCTATCTGCACGAATTTGCGATATTGGGCATCGTTACCTGCGGCGACGATGATATGTCCATCGGCTGTGGCGAAAGTTTGATATGGAACGATGTTTTGATGCGCATTGCCCCAGCGTTGCGGTGCTTTGCCGCTTTGCAAATAATTGGCACCCATATTCGCCAGCATGGCGACTTGAACATCGAGTAGTGCCATATCGATGTATTGGCCTTCACCAGTTTTATCTCTGTGCGTAAGCGCTGCTAGTACCGCAATCGTGGCGTACATGCCGGTCATCAAGTCAGTGATGGCAACGCCTGCTTTTTGTGGCCCACCTCCAGGTAAGTCATCGCGCTCACCCGTTAGAGACATCAAGCCACCCATACCTTGAATAATGAAATCGTAACCGGCACGCTGTGCGTAAGGACCATCTTGCCCAAAACCGGTGATGGAGCAGTAGACGATGTCGGGCTTGATTTGTTGTAGCTTTTGGTAATCCAAACCAAATTTTTTGAGCTGACCAACTTTATAGTTTTCCAATACAACGTCGGATTGCAATACGAGCGCGCGAATAATTTCCTGACCGTCGGCTGTGGAAATGTCGACGGTAATTGCTTGTTTGCCGCGATTGGCCGCCAAATAATAGGCGGCCTCACTGGTGTTATTCCCCGCACCATCTTTCAAATAAGGTGGCCCCCAACTGCGCGTGTCATCGCCACAACCTGGACGCTCAACTTTAATCACTTCCGCACCTAGATCGGCCAGATTTTGTGAACACCAGGGACCAGCCAATACTCGCGTCAGATCAAGCACGCGAATATGTCCGAGAGCAGTCTTGTGTTGGGGGGAGTTCTGCATATATGCTGTCTTCATTTCACTGGAATGTTGAAGGAGTATCCGATGTGGCCTTATCCTAAAATCGTAGCGCACCGTGGTGGCGGTAGTTTGGCACCGGAAAATACGTTGGCGGCGATGCAGTGTGGCTTAGATTATGGCTTTAGGGCGGTCGAGTTTGACGTGATGTTATCAAAGGATGGCGTGCCTGTGCTAATGCATGACCCTGAATTTGGTAGAACGGTGCTCGGAACGGGCTCGGTAGCGACGACTTTGGCGCAAGATTTAATGCAGATGGATGCTGGTTCTTGGTTTGATTCTCGCTTTGCTCAAGTGCATGTTCCCAGCTATGAAGCCGCTTTCCTGTTTTGTCAGGTGCATCAAATTTGGATGAATGTGGAAATTAAACCAGCGCCAGGTTTCGAAAAAGAAACTGGGAGTGCTGTCGCCAGTTTGACAAGAAAACTATTAGAAACAGTTGATCCTACGTTGGTGCCTCCCTTGTTTTCTTCATTTTCTTTTGACGCATTGCTATCGGCAAAACAAGCCGCACCCGAAATCGCCCGTGGCTATCTATTAGATGACTATGAACCTGACTGGTTAAGTTCACTACGTGAATTAGACGCTATTGCTTTACATACAAATCAAAAGAAACTAACACCCACTTGGGCAAAAGATATCAAAGACGCTGGATATGGTTTGTTTTGCTATACGGTGAATGTGCCTGAGCGAGGTCGTGAAATAATGTCTTGGGGCGTCGATGGATTTTGTACTGATCGCATCGATTTAATCCGGGCTGATTTTGCTGAACGCAATTAGGAACTCTTTAGCGCACTTACAAATGCTTACTTTCCTTACAAAAAATGGGTCATCATTTCCTACGTAGTCGCGTTATAGTTTTTATCAGCACGTTGCTGAAATTAGAACTCTCTCGATAAATAGTCTCATATTGATGAAAAAAGGAAAGATCATGAAAATGAAAAACAGTATTGTATTGTTGATATCAATGGCACTGACTATGCCGGCTCTCGCACAGACAACGGCCACACCGCAAGTAGGCAAGCGTCAGGTCGCACAGCAAAAACGAATTGCAGAAGGCGTGCAATCGGGTGATTTAACCGCAAAAGAAACTGTTCGCTTAGAAATGCGTGAAGCAAAGATTCAGGCGGACAAAAAGGCCGCTAAGGCCGATGGCGTGGTGACCGTTGCAGAGCGCGCGAAGTTGCATGCGGAGCAAAATCGTGCCAGTAGAAAAATCTACGATAAGAAGCACAACTGAAGAAGTGCACAGTAACGCCGCGTAAGATCGATGGTTTCGCAGATGGAATTATTGCTCAATGCAAAATGCTCAAGATGAACATACATTTTGTATTGAGCGTTTCAGAATGGCTTATGTCGTCAAATTAGCGACATAAAATGACCAAAATTGGCGCGATAGTGCTGTATTGCAATATTTCAATTGACCAATAAAATAAACGGTTCATACTTCCGGCGTACAGTCAGAACTGAGTTTTTCTATGTCAATATTGCGATTTATTCGTACATGCTCACTTGTCTTAATTGCGATCGCTAGCCCCACATCCTTTGGGCAGACAAAGCACAATGTTACTTTGTATTATCCAGAAGTTTTGGATGCAAAAGGAAAGATTGTCCCGCTGTCGCCGCAAGTAAGCAAAGTCTTTCAATATTTCGAGCGCGAGGCAGGTTTAAAATTTTCCATCGTTTATTTGCCATGGAAGCGTGCTCAGTTAGGAGTCTTGAAGGGCGATGGCATTATTTACGGTTTTTCAAAATCCATCGAACGACTTGAGTCATTCCGGTTCTCTTCTCCGGTAATCCATTTGCCTGTATGGGCGATTTCTTATGGCCCAGAAAATGCGCAATTGGCTGAATTGAAAGATTTAAAAGCTAAGTCGGTTACCGCAAGCGTGGGAATTACGCATGGTATTGAATATGACAGGGCGCGTAATACCATTTTCGTCGTGCACGAAGATTTACTGTCCTATCAAGAACGATTTAGAAAATTAATTTCACGACGAAGTGACATTATCTTTGTGCCATTTGCGAATCGCGTCGGGCGTGAAGAGATTGTTCAAGCGATTAACCAAAAAGTCGTACCTAGTTTTAATGATCCTGAACTGTCTGGTCGGACTTTTAATGTTTCGCTCAATCCTATTTTTCTTGACACGATCCATTTTGCTAGTGCCAAGACTCATCAACGATATGTGATGGATAAAATTGATGCCGCGATAGAACGAGGTGTTAAAAATGGCTCCTTGTCCAAGTTGTTAAGGGATTATTAGGCGTCTATTGGCAGCCCACTGAGTGTTTGAAGCCACGAGCTGACAATTGAATTGAAGCCCGCTCGAGTGCATGCACTTGGCTGGTTTTTTCCTTTCATGAGAAAAATGCCTGCGTCTTCACGTATAATCAAAGGTTAAATTCACTTTTTGCATGGCCTTTGCCTCTATATAAACTATGAACTCGTCAGAAATTCGCGAAAAATTCCTCAAATTCTTTGAATCTAAAGGACATAGCATCGTCCGTTCTTCCAGTCTGATTCCGGGCAATGACCCAACTTTGTTGTTCACCAACTCAGGCATGGTGCAATTTAAAGACGTGTTCCTTGGTCAAGATAAACGCAACTACACACGTGCAACGACGGCTCAACGTAGTGTGCGTGCTGGCGGTAAACATAATGACTTAGAAAACGTAGGCTACACAGCACGTCACCATACTTTCTTTGAAATGCTGGGTAATTTCTCGTTCGGCGATTACTTCAAACGTGATGCGATTAACTATGCGTGGGAACTGTTGACCGTCACTTATGGTTTGCCAAAAGAGAAATTGACTGTAACGGTCTATCAGGAAGACGACGAAGCCTACAACATCTGGAAAGATGAAATCGGTGTACCAGCTGAGCGTATCATTCGCATCGGTGACAATAAAGGTGCACGTTACGCATCGGATAATTTCTGGCAAATGGCAGATACAGGTCCTTGCGGCCCTTGCAGTGAAATTTTCTATGATCACGGTGCTGAAATTTGGGGCGGTCCTCCAGGTTCTCCTGACGAAAATGGTGATCGTTTTATTGAAGTATGGAACTTGGTGTTCATGCAATTTAATAAAGATGAACAAGGTGTTTTGCATCCGTTGCCAAAACCATGCGTCGATACAGGCATGGGCTTAGAGCGTATCGCTGCTGTCTTGCAGCACGTGCACTCCAACTACGAAATTGATACTTTCCAAGCTTTGATCAAAGCGGCAGCGCGCGAAACTGGCTGTGCTGATTTGAATAATAATTCTTTGAAAGTGATCGCTGACCATATCCGTTGCGCAGGCTTCTTGATTGTCGATGGCATCATTCCAGGTAACGAAGGCCGCGGTTATGTATTGCGCCGCATTACGCGTCGCGCTTTGCGTCATGGTCATAAACTCGGTCAAACTAAGCCTTTCTTCTTCAAGTTGGTCGCTGACTTGGTGAAAGAGATGGGCGTCGCCTATCCGGAGTTGGCAGAGGCAGGCGAGCGCGTTGCACAAGTTTTGAAGCAAGAAGAAGAGCGTTTTGGCGAGACACTAGAGCACGGAATGAAGATCCTCGAAGCAGCGCTGGCCAAAGACAGTAAAAATTTAGACGGCAGTACCGCCTTCACGTTGTACGATACCTATGGCTTCCCACTCGATTTGACAGCTGATATTTGCCGTGAACGCAAGGTAGTGCTGGATGAAGCTGGCTTTGATGCGGCAATGGCCAATCAAAAGCAAATGGCACGCGCCGCTGGCAAATTCAAAATGGGCACGGCGATCGAATACAACGGCGAAAAATCTAAATTCGTCGGTTACGAGCAATTGAGCTACGACAGTAAAGTAATTGCTTTGTACGTGGATGGCGCAGCTGTTCAAAAGATTGAAGCAGGTCAGGCAGCGATTGTCGTGCTGGATGTGACACCGTTCTATGCTGAATCTGGTGGGCAGTGCGGTGATGCTGGTGTCTTGCAAGCGGCAAATGGCGTGAGTTTCGACGTCGCTGATACACAAAAAATTCAAGCTGACGTGTTCGGTCATCATGGCGTATTGAGTGCTGGTAGCTTATCCATTGGCGATGCCGTTAATGCACAAGTCGACAAAGTTTTACGCGGACATACCATTCGCAATCACTCTGCAACACATTTAATGCACAAAGCGTTGCGTGAAGTCCTTGGCGCACACGTCGCACAAAAAGGTTCTTTGGTTGATGCGGAGAAGACGCGCTTCGACTTTAGTCATAATGCACCGATGACGGCCGAAGAAATTCGTCAAGTAGAAGTCATCGTCAACCGTGAAATTTTGGCGAACGTCGCGACTCAGGCGCAATTGATGTCGTTCGATGATGCGGTCAAACATGGCGCGATGGCCTTGTTCGGTGAAAAATATGGCGATGAAGTACGTGTATTAGATATCGGTACTTCACGCGAATTGTGCGGTGGCGTTCACGTACATCGTACTGGTGATATCGGTTTATTTAAAATCGTGGGCGAGGGCGGTATCGCTGCTGGTATCCGCCGGGTTGAAGCCGTGACTGGCGAAGGTGCATTCAATCTGATGCAAGATATGGATGCACGTATTAGCCAAGTTGCTGCGACCATGAAAGTACAGCCAGAAGATATCGGCTCACGCTTGAATCAGTGGCAAGAGCAAATGAAGTCGCTGGAAAAAGAAGTGGCTGCATTGAAATCAAAATTGGCGTCAAATCAAGCCGATGCGATGTTGTCTCAAGCGCTGGATATCAACGGCGTTAAAGTCTTGGTCGCAACTTTGGATGGTGCAGATGCGAATGCTTTGCGAGATTCCGTAACACGTTTAAAAGATCAATTGAAAACGGCAGTGGTTATATTGGCTTCTGTGATTGATGGCAAAGTGAGCCTGACAGCTGGTGTGAGTGCAGATTGCACAGCCAAAGTTAAAGCCGGTGATCTGGTGAATTTTGTGGCGCAACAAGTTGGTGGCAAAGGCGGCGGTCGTCCAGATATGGCGCAGGCGGGTGGTACAAATCCTGAAGGCTTGCCAGCAGCTTTGGCTGCGGTTCCTGCTTGGTTGGCCGCGAAGTTGTAAACTATAACGCTGATTGCAGCGTTAACGTATAGTGAGAGATGCTTGAGGAAGGTGCTAGCGCAAGTATTCAAGCCATCTCTTGCATTTATAGATACAGTTACTGCAGTTGATGTCGGATGGGTGTAAAAGTAAAACAAGTTTTACTTGTTGCATCGCACAAATCATTTGAATTTCCGGTAGAATTGTCTGCGCTATGTTTTAGCAGTTGTTTTAGCAGTTTGTTGTTTTCTCAAAAGCTATTCTTATTTTTGTAACAGGTAAAATCATGCAATTCAATAAAGAACTGGATGCTCGTGGATTAAGTTGCCCGCTTCCTATCTTAAAAGCAAAAAAAGCTTTAGCTGAAATGATCACGGGCGAAGTCTTGCGCGTGATTGCTACTGATCCAGGTTCGGTACGTGATTTCAAGGCTTTCTCGAAGCAAACCGGCAATGAGCTGTTGTCCCATTTAGAAGTCAGTAATGAATTTGAATATTTTTTGAAGCGCAAATAAATCAAACTATCTGCACAAATATCTGCTTAACATGGAGTTTGCGTAGTGTTCGAAATAAGCTCAGAATGATAAAGTCTTAAAAAACCACAAATATTTTGTGGTTTTTTTTTATCAAAATGATTGGATTTCATAGAAGAATTCGTCAGTTTTCATAAAAAAGAACGAACGTTCTAAAAATGCAGACGCGTTTCCTGTTAACATCTATAATCTTCTACTTTACGTTTACGTCAATTGACAGGGTATATTTCCTTCTTAGCGTAGACTAGCAACAGAATTCTTTGGTTTTATTATTCGGTTTTTATCTTATTTATTTTTATCTTAGTACAGCACAGTAAAGGCAAAACTATGAAAGTCTTAGTACCAGTTAAGCGCGTGGTTGACTATAACGTTAAGGTCCGCGTCAAATCCGATGGCTCTGGCGTTGATGTTGCTAACGTCAAGATGTCGATGAACCCATTCGATGAAATCGCTGTAGAAGAAGCGACCCGCTTAAAAGAAGCTGGTGTTGTGACTGAAGTGATTGCGGTTTCTTGTGGTGTATTGCAATGCCAGGAAACACTGCGTACAGCAATGGCGATTGGTGCTGATCGTGGTATTTTGGTTGAGACTGATGACGAACTACAACCTTTGGCAGTCGCTAAATTATTGAAAGCCTTAGCGGATAAAGAGCAACCGCAATTGATCATCTTGGGTAAGCAAGCGATTGATGATGATTGCAATCAAACAGGTCAGATGTTGGCAGCTTTGTTGGGTTGGCCACAAGCGACATTCGCCTCTAAGGTCGTAGTAGCCGATGGTAAAGCAATCGTTACGCGTGAAGTGGACGGCGGCTTGGAAACTTTGAGCCTGACTTTGCCTGCCATCATCACGACAGATTTGCGTTTGAATGAGCCACGTTATGTGACTTTGCCGAACATCATGAAGGCGAAAAAGAAAACTTTGGATAACGTCAAACCAGCCGATTTGGGTGTCGACTTAACTTCCCGCATTAAGACTTTGAAAGTCGCCGAGCCAGCAAAACGCTCTGCGGGCATTATTGTTGCTGACGTCGCGACTTTAGTGAGTAAGTTGAAGAACGAAGCCAAAGTGATCGGTTAATTTTTCGTTTGCGAACTTTTTTCTTATTCATCTCAATCATATTTTTAAGCAAATTCATTTGTGAATTTGCGGAAACAAGTGGAAACCATCATGACTACACTCGTCATCGCTGAACACGATAATGCTAGCCTGAAAGGCAGCACACTCAACACGATTACTGCCGCAACTCAATGCGGTGGTGACGTACATGTTTTAGTTGCGGGTCACAATGCGGCCGCAGTCGCACAGGCCGCAGCGCAAATTGCTGGCGTAGCGAAAGTACTGCACGCTGATGCGATTTATTTTGCTGAAGGCTTGGCAGAAAATGTTGCAGAACAAGTTTTGACAATCGCGTCTGCTTACAGCCATATTTTGGCGCCAGCAACAGCTTACGGCAAAAACATTTTGCCACGCGTCGCAGCTAAATTGGATGTTGCGCAAATTTCTGAAATTACGAAGATCGATAGCCCAGATACTTTTGAACGTCCGATCTACGCTGGCAATGCGATCGCCACCGTGCAATCGACCGATGCTGTGAAAGTGATTACTGTGCGTACGACAGGCTTTGATGCTGCTGCAACTGGCGGCTCTGCAGTAGTTGAAACACTGGCAGCTATTGCCGATAGCGGCAAGTCAGCTTTCGTCTCGCGTGAAGTGGCTAAATCTGATCGTCCAGAATTGACGGCTGCCAAAGTCATCGTTTCTGGTGGTCGCGGTATGGGTTCTGCAGACGCGTTTAAAGTGCTGGAGCCATTGGCTGATAAGCTTGGCGCAGCGATGGGTGCATCTCGTGCAGCTGTGGATGCAGGTTATGTACCCAACGATTGGCAAGTTGGTCAAACAGGTAAGATCGTTGCGCCAACTTTGTACATCGCGGTAGGTATATCCGGCGCGATCCAACATTTGGCTGGTATGAAAGATTCCAAAACCATTGTGGCGATCAATAAAGATCCCGAAGCACCGATTTTCTCAGTTGCCGATTACGGTATCGTCGGCGATTTGTTTGAAATCGTGCCACAGTTGGTGGCGGAATTAGGCTAAGCGCTAGCTACAAATTGATATTGTGATTTTCGCCTAACGAGAATCATCGTTCGTAGGGGGCGTAGAGAAATCATAGGAATTCTCTGCGCCCTTTGTATATTTGAGCAAAAGAATGATTTGAGATATTGGGAGACTGTATGAGTTATGTAGCGCCAATTAAAGACATGCTGTTCGTGATGAACGAATTGGCTGGACTGAGCGAAGTGAATGCATTGCCTAACTGTGAAGATGCCACATCAGAGACCGTAGAAGCGGTACTCGAAGAAAACGCACGCTTCACGAGTGAAGTCATTGCGCCTTTGAACTGGGCGGGCGATCAAGAGCCAAGCTATTGGAAAGACGGCCAAGTATTCACCACGAAGGGCTTTAAAGAAGCCTTTAAGATGTTTGCTGAAGCGGGTTGGCAGGGTGTGCAGCACCCGACAGAATTTGGTGGGCAAGGCTTGCCAAAATTGGTGGCAACGCCGTGTATAGAAATGCTGCACTCGGCGAATTTGTCTTTTGCGTTGTGCCCATTATTGAGCGATGGCGCAATCGAAGCCTTGTTGACTGCTGGTAGTGACGCCGATAAAGCGACTTACCTAGAGAATTTGGTGTCAGGTAAGTGGACAGGCACGATGAACTTGACCGAACCTCAGGCTGGTTCGGATCTGGCAATGGTGCGTACCCGTGCAGTGCCGCAAGATGATGGAACTTACAAAGTGTTTGGCACGAAGATTTTCATCACATATGGTGAGCATGATATGGCGGAAAATATCGTGCATCTCGTGTTGGCACGCACGCCTGATGCGCCGGAAGGTGTCAAAGGCATTTCCCTGTTTATCGTACCAAAATTCTTGGTGAATGCAGACGGCAGTCTCGGCGCACGTAATGATGCACATTGTGTATCGATAGAACATAAACTGGGTATCAAAGCGAGCCCAACCTGCGTCTTGCAATTCGGTGACAACGGTGGCGCGATCGGCACTTTGGTCGGTGAAGAAAACCGTGGCTTGGAATACATGTTCATCATGATGAATGCGGCACGTTTCGGCGTTGGCATGCAAGGTGTGGCCGTGGCTGAACGTGCTTACCAAAAAGCGGTTCAGTATGCGAAAGATCGTGTGCAATCACGTGATCTTGCTGGTTCTGCAGGTCCAGTGAGCATTATTCACCATCCCGATGTTCGTCGTATGTTGATGTCAATGCGTGCGCAGATTGAGGGGTCTCGTGCCTTGGCCTATGTCGCTGCTGCCATGAGCGATAAAGCGCATCATCACGCAGATGCAGAAGTACGCAAGCAAAATCAGGCAGCCTATGAATTTTTAGTGCCCATTGTCAAAGGCTGGTCAACTGAGTTGTCTTTAGATGTCACCTCAACTGGCGTGCAAGTGCATGGCGGCATGGGCTTTATTGAAGAAACTGGCGCGGCTCAACATTATCGCGATGCGCAGATTTTGACGATCTATGAAGGCACTACAGCGATTCAGGCAAATGATCTGGTGGGACGTAAAACCTATCGTGATGGCGGTGCTGTGGCGAAATATTTCATTGCGCAAGTGCGTGGGGTGGAAGCGGAATTGAACGCGACTGGTGATGCAAATTTGAAGGCGATTGCAGCGCAATTAGCCATCGGTGCTAAAGCGATGGAAGATGTCGTCGACTTCGTTGTGGCGAACTTTAAATCCGATATCAAAGCGGTGTTCTCCGGTAGTGTGCCGTATGTGAAATTGGCAGGCGTCGTATTGGGCGGCTGGCAAATGGCACGTGCGGCTTTGATCGCGCAGGCAAAATTGCAAGCAGGTGAGGGTGATGCCAGTTTCAATCAAGCTAAAGTGGCGACGGCAAGATTCTTTGCTGACCACGTTTTAACTACGGCGCAAGGTTTGCGTTCTTCTATCGTGGATGGTAGCGCGGGTGTGTTGGCGTTGACCGAAGAGCAATTCTAAGAATTTGCAGCATTTCGGGTAGCTGAAAGAATGGCGTGAAGTTTTTTGACTTCGCGCCATTTTCATTTTTAAGAATGAGTTAAAGGCTGGAAAGTGTTTAGCCGTACGCGCCACCTGTGTACAGCAGATCAAAACCACGCGCCAAGATAAACAGTAAAGAAATTGCGCCTAATCCCACGCTGAATACTAATAACAGGGCTAAAGGCCAAGAGGAGCTACTTTGCTTACCAGATTGCGAATTAAACTGTGTGTCCCAATGTTCATCTGACTTCAATCCCAACACCAGGCACATCAATATGCTGATCAAGAATGACAGCATCCATGGCGCATAGGTGACAAAGAAATTCAGATTAAAATAGAGTTTAGATAGTAAAATAGAAAGTGGTAAGCTGATGAAATGCAGCCATGCAAAATTATCACGCTTACCGTAAAGATAAAATCGATGTCCGCCCAAGCTGCCAAATAGCAGGCAAATTAGGACGGCGAGGGTTTTGTTTTTATGTGCGGCGGTTGTCATAGTAGTTTTTTGATGCTTTTAGGTAAATAGTGATTTTATCGGATTTGTTACATCCCATCTTTATTCATTGCGATTCGTAATCAAAATACGCAAGCATTCGAATATCTTTCGTCTGAGCCACAAATAAGCGACAGAAATCGAGTAGAATACTTGGTTTTACAAAGCCACCATTGAATAGTCCTTGCGAAGTTACTGCTTTGCAGGCTATAATTTGCGGCTTTTTCCGTCCTTTGACAATTTTTTGGAAATATTATGGTCGTTATTCGTTTAGCTCGTGGTGGTGCAAAAAAGCGCCCTTTTTACAATATCGTTGCAGCTGATTCACGCAATCGTCGTGATGGTCGTTTCATCGAACGTATCGGTTTTTACAATCCAGTAGCAACTGGCAATGCTGAAGAAGTTCGCGTTGCAGCAGATCGTTTGGCTTACTGGCAAGGCGTTGGTGCACAATTGTCACCAGCTGTTGCTCGTTTGGTTGCTCAAGTAGCAAAAAAAGCAGCTTAATTGTCTGCTTTAACTGAAGTAGGGCAGGCAGTGCAAGTATCTGCAAATCAATCTGCTCCTGATGATTTAGTCATAGTTGGCTATGTCTCAGGGGCATTTGGTCTTCAAGGGTGGGTGAAAATTCGTCCTTATTCGACCACTGCGGATGCCTTGTTGGAAGCGCCCCTGTTCTGGTTGGAAAGTGCAGCGCAAGCTGGCGTTGCTCCGAATCTGCGTGAAGTGAAGCGTCTAAGCTCTAAGATACATGGCGAAGATGTGGTCGCGAGATTGGATGAAGTACCAGATCGCACAGCTGCAGAAGCCTTAAAGGGCGCTGTAGTCAAAGTCTCCCGTAAGGCCTTCCCTGCGCTTGAGCAAGACGAGTTTTACTGGCTCGATTTAATCGGCTTAGCAGTACAGAATCTACAAGGTGAAGACCTTGGCGTTGTCCGCGCTATGATGGACAACGGTGCGCAGTCAATCTTGCGGGTCGCGGCCAGCGATGTCCCCGAAGCAGAATTGATGAAGCATGAACGCTTGATTCCTTTTGTCGATCATTTTGTTAAAGAAGTCGATAGAGAAGCGAAAAAAATCGTGGTTGACTGGGGTAGTGATTATTAAGTCCCAGTTTGTAAAGAATCGCAGTTGTTCGTATTGTGGAGCGTGATGGATGCAATTTGATGTCATTACGCTGTTCCCTGAAATGTTTGCCGCGATTACCGAATCAGGTGTGACGCGAAGGGCATTTGAGCAAAAAAAATGCGCATTGCAGTTTTGGAATCCACGTGATTTCACAACAGACAGACATCGTACCGTGGATGACAGGCCTTATGGCGGTGGTCCTGGCATGGTGATGATGGCCAAACCTTTACAGTTGGCCTTGCATGCAGCAAAAGCGCGACAGCAAGATCTAGGCTTTGCAAAGCCGAAAGTGCTTTATCTATCGCCGCAAGGCAAGCCTATGAATCACACCCGTGTGATGGAGTGGGCAGAGCAAGATGGTTTAGTCTTGTTGTGTGGTCGCTACGAAGCGGTTGATCAACGTCTGTTAGATCGTGAAGTTGATGAAGAAATCAGTCTCGGCGACTTCGTTTTGTCCGGTGGTGAATTGCCGGCAATGGCGTTGATGGATGCAGTGATACGGCAGTTGCCAGGTGTTTTGCATGATGAAGCTTCGGCAGTTGAAGATAGTTTTGTCAATGGTTTGTTGGATTGTCCGCATTACACTAGGCCGGAAGTTTTTGAAGATCAGTCTGTGCCTGCGATCTTAATGGGTGGTAATCACGCAGAGATCGCAAAATGGCGACGTCAGCAATCCTTATTGGTGAGTTGGCAAAAACGCCCAGAATTAATAGAGCAAGCGCGCAAAGTGGGCTTGTTAAGCAAGGCGGATGAGCAATTTTTAAAATCGCTGAA
This sequence comes from uncultured Undibacterium sp., assembly GCA_963511665.1. GTDB lineage: Bacteria > Pseudomonadota > Gammaproteobacteria > Burkholderiales > Burkholderiaceae_D > Undibacterium. Next base: position 26,855 of record CAUPKC010000033.1, on the reverse strand, counting down.
TCCAATATAGCCTATATAAAGAATTCGTGACTTTATGTACGAGTAGGCATGCAGAAATAATGCATGTGTTTAGAGTGAGCTGAAGAAGCAATGAGTTCACATGTTTAACCCCATCCTCTACTGAGCAAAGTTTTATAGGCGTCAGCAAGATGGTATCTGGAGTGATAAAAATGGATTTGATCCAAACATTAGAGCAAGAAGAAATTGCTCGCTTAGCAAAAAATATTCCTGTGTTCGCGCCTGGCGATACAGTGATTGTTAACGTTAATGTCGTTGAAGGCACACGCAAGCGTGCACAGGCGTACGAAGGCGTTGTTATTTCTCGTCGTAACCGTGGTTTAAATTCGAACTTCATCGTTCGTAAAATTTCCTCTGGTGAAGGCGTTGAGCGTACATTCCAATTGTACTCACCGTTGATCGCTTCTATCGAAGTGAAACGTCGTGGTGATGTACGTCGCGCTAAGTTGTACTACTTGCGTGAACGTTCAGGTAAATCTGCTCGTATTAAAGAGAAATTGCCAAACCGCAAAGCAGCAGCTGTTTAATCACGGCAATGTTTGTTTTGTGAGTATTAAAGAAGGGGTGCCAGTGGCATCCCTTTTTTGTTTTCATCTACCTCTATTGTTGTGACTATAGTGACTACTAGCTTTGATCCTAAGTTGTTAGCGATTCATTCTTATGCCAACGAGGCAGTTTTGCCGTCTGCCAGAATTTCTTTGGATTTTCTACGACAACGTTTTGAGCAAGATATTCTCTGGTCGCCTGAAAATACTGAGGAATCAAGTTTATTCAAAGGAGATGCATTTAGGCCTGCGTCGGTGTTAGTGCCTATTATCGCGCGCGAGCATGGGTTGCAAGTCTTGTTGACGCAAAGGGCGGCGCATCTGCATCACCATGCTGGTCAAATCAGCTTTCCGGGTGGTCGCGTTGATGCGACCGATACTTCCGCAGAGCACACAGCTTTGCGTGAGGCGCAAGAGGAGATAGGCTTGGCTGAGCGACAAGTGGAAGTGTTAGGGCGCTTACCCCAATACTATACGGGTACCGGATTTGCGGTGACGCCGGTGGTGGCACTGGTGCATCCTCCTTATGAGTTTAGTTCCGATCCATTTGAAGTTGCATCGATTTTTGAAGTGCCTTTAGTTTACTTAATGAATCCGCGTCATCATCAACGTCGTCAGATTGATTTTCCAGATGGACGTGGTTCACGCAGTTTTTACGCGATGCCATATCAAGATTATTTTATCTGGGGAGCTACGGCGGGCATGCTGCGTAATTTATTCCATTTTTTACGTGCGGATCTGCCAGAATGAGGCTGCGATCTACTTCATAAACACGGCAAATCAGTTTACACTGGAGTTCTTTTCTAAGTCATTCCTCCACAGGGAAGTTTGAAGACCCACTATGACATTTCTCTCCATACTCTTCGCGCTCTTGATTGAGCAACTCAAGCCACTGAGAGTGGATAATCCGGTATATACCCAAGTGCAACAGTTTGCGATCAAGGTTGAGAACTGGTGTAACGCCGGTAAGGCGCATCATGGGCGCACAGGTTGGTTTATTGTGGTCGGTGCATTAACGATACCGACGGCTTTGGTTTACTGGCTATGTCTGCGCTTGAATCCCTTTGCAGCGTTTATTTGGAATGTCATTATTGTTTATCTGACCTTAGGTTTTCGTCGCTATAGCCATTACTTTACGTCGATACAAATTGCTTTAAATTCGGGCGATGATGATGCTGCGCGTAAGCATTTGTCTGAGTGGATTAATAAAGATTGTTCCGGCATGGATGCGACCGATATTGCGCGCAGTGCGGTTGAACGTTCTTTAATTGCCTCGCATCGCAATGTGTTTGGTGTGTTTTTTTGGTTTTTGATGCCAGTCGGCCCTGCTTGTGCAGTGATGTATAGGATGTCGGAATTCTTGTCGCGTGAATGGTGTGAGCCTGAACATATGCAAAATGAAGAATTTGGGCAATTCGCAAAAAAGGTTTTTTATTGGATCGATTGGGTGCCTGCACGATTGACCGCAGTCGCTTTCGCGGTGGTGGGTAATTTTGAAGATGCAATTTATTCTTGGCGCAATTATGCCAGTCGCTGGACTGACGAGTTGCTGGGGATTATTTTGTCGGCGGGTGGCGGCGCGATTGGCGTTCGTTTAGGCGAGCCGGAGACTAAGGCTTTGGTCGTTTTGAATGCGGATGCTAGTGCAGTCGATGTCGATAGCTTGGAGATGGAGGCGCAACCTGGTGTTGAAGCTAGTCCGCGAGCTTTACAAAGTGCAGTGGGCTTGGTTTGGCGTGCTTTGTTGCTATGGATGCTCTTGCTATTACTTTTGTCTTTTGCGGTTTGGTTGCCGAACTAGGCGGGCATATAAAAAGTTAATTCTTGAAGCAGAAAAAAGCCGATGATATCTTCATCGGCTTTTTCATTTAAGGCGTAAAAAAACCTCGATCGCTATCGCTGATCGAGGTTTTTTAAAAATAGCCGAATTAGTTGCGTACTACGCGCTTGTATTCGTTAGTGCGTGTGTCGATTTCGATGACGTCATCTTGGCTCACGAACAAAGGTACTTGTACGATATGGCAGTTCGCTTCAATCGCATTTTCGATTTTCGCCTCTTTCAAAACGTTACCAGAAGTATTGCCTTTAACGGCTGGTTCAGAGTAAATGATTTGACGTGCGATAGTCGTTGGCAATTCTACAGAAATTGCTTTGCCATCATAAAATACGGCTTCGCATTCCATGCCATCTTTTAAGTAATGCAATGCATCGCCTAAATTTTCTTCTTCGATTTCATACTGGTTGTATTCCGTATCCATGAATACAAACAATGGATCTGCGAAATAAGAATAAGTGACTGGCTTCTTATCCAATACAACTACGTCAAACTTGTCGTCGCCGCGGAATACGTTTTCTTGTGGGCTGTTCGTCAACAAGTTTTTCATTTTCCACTTGTAGGTGAAGCCAGTACGGCTGGAGCCGTTGACGTCAGAGCGGAGAACGATCATAGGCTTGCTGTCGACCATAATAATGTTGCCGACGCGAATTTCTTTTGCAGGTTTCATAGTAAATATAGGTAAAAAGTAGGTTGCTTAAAAATCATCTGTTGCCTACTGGCCTATTTATAAATAGTACCCTGCAAGCTTACGTTTGATTGAATTGAAAATACATTAAAAATTAACCGCACATTTTAACCTATTTTTGGGGGTATTTATTGTTTCGTGTTGACGAAGCTTAATAAATTTGATGCCAAATCACCCAATGTGTTCATCTGCGCTAGCCAGTCTTTGCTCCGCGTTTCTATGGCAGTAAGGTCCGAATTCAGGCCGGACCATAAGTCTAGCCAATCGCGACCGGCCTGAGCGCCATTCCATGACAAGGAAAATTCACGGCTGCTGTCGGTCGTAGCAAGATGAGTCTGTAAAAAAGCCTTTAGTTTTTTGTGATGCAGATTTTCGTCTTGCGGGTAAATGTGCCAGATGAATGGTTTTGCCGCCCATTGTGCCCGCACGAAAGAGTCTTCGCCGCGCACAAAATTGACTTCGCAAGACCACAGCAATTTATCGTAGTCAGCTTGCGGCATGAAAGGAATCACGCGCACTGTCAGAGCTCCTCGTTGGTAGTACTTACCTACTGTTGGTGCACTACCTAAAAACTTTTGCACTGATTTGCTCGCGACGCCCTCAGGTACAAGGCAAAGTACAGGAAGCAGATGATGTGTCCATGCAGTAAAAAGCGCTTCGACAGGCGCATGTGGATAGCAAAATAAAGAGATTTTTTGCGACTGCATTTCTTCAGGCAAAACACCCAGTCGCTCTAGGAAGCTACTTCTTGTTTGCTCATCTGCCAGAAAGTCGCGCCTCTGCTGATCTAATGAACGCTCTTGTAAAAGACCACCGGTTTTTGCGTTGAATCCTGGAAAGAAAAAATACTTCGTTAGTGGAAGGGACGGATGAGGGGAGGGCAAAGTATGACATCCTTCTACCCATTCTTCCGCCGTTAAACCTTCTAAATTGATCCAGACCGGAGCGCGATCACATTGCGCCATCGCAGAAATATAGCCGGGTGGAATGTCGCAGGCAAAAAACTCGATGACGATATCGGCGATGGCTTCCTTTTCAAATACTCCGTCTTGATTGTTCCAATGATGCACTCGCACGCCTTCTATCAGTTGAAGATCCAGATCAGTTTGCACCTGTGGACAAATCCTCTTGAAGCTGCTCAAATCATCCACCCATAAACGCACCTGAATCTTATGTTCATTATTGAGCTGACGTGCCAGCCGCCAACAAATTCCTATGTCACCATAGTTGTCGACGACTTTGCAAAATAGGGCTAGTGAGGTTCTGGCAATTTGATTTGCGGACATAATTAGTTTTCAGCGCGGCGGGACGTGTTTGCAATAACTGCAATACCTGCAATCAAAAAGCATTAGCGGTAAGTATTTTTCCATTCACGCAAGGCGGCAAAATTGCTTGCATCATCTTGGTCTGCGAAGATTTTTCCAGCAGCAACCAGACGCGCTTGCACGGTAGCTTCGCGTATGCGCAAGAATGGATTGGTTTGCTTTTCTAAGCCGATTTGACTTGGTATTGTAGGAATATTCTGTTCGCGTTTCGCCTGTTCACTTTGTATGCGCGCCGCTAAAGCTGAATTGTCAGGTTCGATTTCTTGGGCGAAGCGCAAATTGGACAGCGTGTATTCATGGGCGCAATAAACTGCAGTGTTGTCTGGCAGCGCAGCAAGGCGATCTAATGAATTTAACATTTGTGCTGGCGTCCCCTCAAACAATCGACCACAACCACCTGCGAATAAAGTATCGCCGCAAAATAGCCAAGATTGCTGTGCAGCATAATAAGCAATGTGGCCAAGCGTATGTCCGGGAACGCTAATGACTTCCAATTGCAAATTTAGCGTGGAGATGGAGACGACATCGCCGTCATTTAACGCATGGTCTATGCCTGCAATACCATCATTCGAAGGTCCATATACCGGAACTTTGAATCTTTCGACTAAAGCGGGAACCCCACCAATGTGGTCAGGATGATGATGTGTTAATAGAATGGCGCTTAATTGTAAGTTATGTTGAGTCAAAGCTTGTACAATCGCCTCGGCATCACCTGGGTCGACGACGATGGCATGTTGGCCATTATGTGCAAGCCACAGATAATTGTCGTCAAATGCAGGTACAGTCAATATACTTAAGGGCTGAGTCGTCATGATTGCTAAAGTGAAGTGAAGAAGTGAACGCATTAAATTCTACGCAAGCGCCCATTATAGACCTAGGTGAGTGGTTGATGCAGCCAGAGGGCAGCTATATCCGTGCTTGGGAGCAGGCTCAGTTTGACTTGCTGACTGCCGATATTTTTGGTTTCCATGCCTTACAATTAGGCTTGCCTGAGCTACCTGCGCTCGCTGCAAGCCGCATGCCGCATCGATGGCAAACAGATACTAATGTGCCGAAAAATAAATCGACTTTGTCGCAACAAGTCGTCTTGGTGCATGACTTTGCTGAATTGCCATTTGATAGCCAAAGTATTGATCTTATTGTCTTGCCACACGTATTGGAGTTTGCTGCGGAGCCGCATCAAATTTTGCGTGAAGTAGATAGAATTTTGATACCTGAGGGACGCGTCATTATCAGCGGCTTGAACCGCACTAGTCTTTGGGGTGCTAGACAATTATTGGGGCGTCGAACCGGGCATCATTTTTTACCCGAAGAAGGTGAATTCATTAGCCCGCATCGCCTAAAAGATTGGTTGAAATTACTTAGCATGGAAGTGAGTCAAACACGATTCGGCTGCTATGCATTACCTGTACGTAATGCTCAGTGGCTGGAAAATTCACATTTGATGGAAAGTATGGGGCAACGCTGGTGGCCTTATTTCGGTGCAGTATATATGTTTGAGGCCGTCAAACGGGTACGCGGTATGCACTTGATTGGCCCCGCATTTAACCGGAAAGCGGTCAAGCGAGGCAGCGCAGTGCCCGTTACCAATAAAATTAAAGAACATGGACAAAATTAAAATTTATACCGACGGTGCCTGTAAAGGGAATCCGGGCGTGGGCGGTTGGGGTGCTTTGTTGATCGCCGGACAGAAAGAAAAAGAATTATTTGGCGGTGAAAAAGAGACAACGAATAACCGTATGGAATTGATGGCCGTAATTCAGGCACTGGGGGCCTTGAAGCGTCCTTGTGAAATTGCGCTGCATACGGATAGTCAATATGTATTAAAAGGTATTACTGAGTGGATAGAAGGGTGGAAGGCTAAAGGTTGGAAAACAGCCGCCAGAGCACCGGTCAAAAATGTCGATTTATGGCAAGCATTGGATGCCGCAAAAAACACCCATAAAATTGAATGGATCTGGGTGCGGGGGCATGCGGGAGATGTCGGGAATGAGCGCGCTGACCAGTTAGCAAACCTTGGTGTTGAGTCAGTGCTGAAGTGATGCGCCAGGTTCTTTCAGAAGTTTTGTATAGCGGTGTGATTGTGCGTCTGGGTTGACTAGAATTTCTAGTCGTATAAAAAGAGGATAGAAAAAGCCGCATGATGAATCATGCGGCTTTTTTGTGTCAAGATCGGTTAGATTAATTTGTTAACGCATACCCGCAATGATCTGCTCCAACTTAATCGTGTCGGCACAGAACAAGCGTATCCCTTCTGCTAATTTTTCCGTCGCCATGGCATCTTCGTTTAAAGCGAAACGGAAGGATTTTTCATCAACTTCGATTTTTTGTAAATCACTGGCCAAGGCCGATTCTTTATTCAACTTCGCACTGACGGCATTGGTCGAATCACTGAGTTTTTGTAAAAGATCGGGGCTGATCGTCAATAAGTCACAACCGGCCAATTCTAAAATCTGAGAAGTGTTACGGAAGCTGGCGCCCATGATCTCAGTTTTGTAGCCGAATTTGCGGTAGTAGTTGTAGATCTTTTTGACCGACAAAACACCAGGATCATCTGCACCGAAAATTTCTTGTCCAGTTTGTTTTTTATACCAGTCATAAATACGACCCACAAACGGAGAGATCAATTGCGCACCAGCTTCCGCGCAGGCTGCTGCCTGAGTCAGGCTGAACAGCAAAGTCATATTGCATCGAATGCCATCTTTTTCTAGGATTTCAGCAGCACGAATACCTTCCCAAGTGGAAGCAATTTTAATCAGAATTCGTTCGCGCGAAATGCCTGCCGCTTCGTACAACGCGATCAACTGACGACCTTTAGCAACCGTAGCGTCAGTATCAAACGAGAGTCGTGCGTCAGTTTCAGTGGAAACACGGCCGGGCACGATCTCCAAAATTTTCAGACCAAAACTAATCAGCAATTGATCGATGATTTCATCGGTGGATTTACCAGCATTTTGTGCTACGGCTTCTGCAAGCAAAGGCTGATATTCCGGCTTTTGTACTGCCTTTAATATCAGGGAAGGATTGGTCGTCGCATCGCGTGGCGTGTAAGCCTGCATGGATTGAAAATCGCCGGTGTCAGCCACCACGGTTGTATACTGTTTCAGTTGTTCGAGTTGGTTCATGATGGTAGTCAAATGAGATTGGCAAAAAGTAAGTAGGAATTTAGTTGGACAGGACTTGAATTTGCGCAGGACCAGCGATGATTTCGCCAATTACAGCAGCATCTTGAAAATTATTTTTATGGAATATTTCCAATACTTGTGCAAGTGCTTCAGGTGCGCAGGCCACTAAAAGTCCGCCTGAGGTTTGTGGATCAGTCAATAAAGCTTGTGTAATGTTATCTTCATGGCTAAAACGCACGTCCTTACCATAGGCAGCAAAATTGCGGGCAGAAGCGCCAGTAATACAGCCCGCTGCAGCGAGTTCTTTGACTTGCGGTAGAAAGGGAATATCGGCAGCACGCAACGTGGCTCCCACTTTTGCACCACGGCAGATTTCCAATAAGTGACCGAGTAAGCCAAAGCCAGTCACATCAGTCATCGCATGCACAGCGTCGAGTTGGGACAATGCCTGACCTGGTTTGTTCAGCTTGGTGGTATTGGTGATCATGCTGGCATAGCCATCGGCGTCCAATTGCTGCTTTTTTAAAGCCGCAGACAGAATGCCAACACCCAGCGGTTTACCTAATACTAATTGGTCGCCAACGCGTGCACTGGAATTGCGTTTGACCTTAGATGGATGGATCAATCCCATTACCACTAAGCCATAAATTGGCTCGACCGAATCTATGCTGTGGCCACCGGCAATAGGAATTCCGGCTTCGCGACAAATACTCTCGCCACCCTCGATAATCTTGCCGATCACATCCAGTGGAATCTGATTGATAGGCATGCCAACTAAAGCCAGTGCCATAATCGGCGTACCACCCATCGCATATACATCGGAGATCGCATTGGTTGCAGCGATACGACCAAAATCATAGGGATCATCAACGATAGGCATGAAGAAGTCGGTCGTTGCAATTAAGGCTTGTTCTTCATTGAGTTTGTAGACTGCGGCATCATCCGAGGTTTCTATCCCCACCATGAGTGCGTGAGGGACTGGGAAGCCAGTTGATTTTTTGAGAATCTCAGCCAGTACACCCGGCGCAATTTTGCAGCCACAACCACCGCCATGGGAAAACGAGGTCAATCTAATGGAGTTAGGGCCGATGCTATCGCTCATAGATGTGTCTTGCGGTTGATTTAGAATGAATGATTATAGAATATTGGCGCGACGCTGGATGGCTAATTTGAGTTACCTACTCCAAGAGGGCGTGAAGCAAATTAAAACAGGGCTAGCGAATTTTTAAGCTGCAATCAGGCAATACAATAGTAAAAAATCTGATTGACGATAATTTCGTGTCAATTTCTAAATTAAAGCAAAAATTTTTGAAATCTCAAATTTTCTATGTGCTAACAAATCTATTTGTTTCACATTTTTAAATTCGATTGCATTTCAAAATAAATACTGATTTAATTTGGAATCGTTTCCAGCTTGTTTTTTAAATGGCTATAACTGCCAAAAAACGAAATCCTAGTAAAAAGTCGGATGACAGACTGGTAAAAATTATTAAAAAAGATTGGGAGAGCTGATGCATCAAACTATGACGACTACTGAGATCTTTTTATTGGCAATGCTGCTAATTTTTTCGATCCCTTATTTAATTTGGCGAGTCTGCAAGACAGATTACTATGCGCCACTCGTGGTCGTGCAAATTATTACGGGCATTTTATTGGGACCTGGCGTCTTGGGCGCTGCTTTCCCAGACTATTATCAATTCGTGTTTAATCCTGCAGTGATTCAATCGCTAAATGGTATTGCCTGGTGGGCCGTGATGATTTTTGTGATGATCGCGGGTATCGAGCTCGATCTGGCTCAGGCATGGGAACACCGTTTTGAAAGTGGTGTTACCGCAGGCCTAGCTCTGGCTATGCCGCTGATTTTTGGTTCAGCAGTAGCGCTTGGAATGTTGGGTTTTGTTGGGTGGATGGGGCCAGGTGCGCAGAGTTGGCAATTTGTTTTGGGCGTGGGGATGGCGTGCGCCGTTACTGCTTTGCCGATTCTAATTTTGTTGATGGAAAAATTAGAAATTTTGCGTCAGCCTATCGGTCAACGCATCTTGCGTTATGCCAGTGTCGACGATATTGCGATTTGGGGCGTTCTGGCTTTGATTATGTTGGATTGGGACAGAGTTACACGTCAAATTGGATTCTTGTTGTTGTTTGCGGTCGTGACAATTTTTTATCGACGCATCATGGCTAGGCTGCAAGAGCGCGATCGCTGGTACGTTGGGTTGATTTGGTTAGCGGCCTGTAGCCTTGGGGCAGATTGGGCAGGATTGCATTTTATGGTTGGTGCATTCCTGGCGGGCGCGGTAATGGATGCGCATTGGTTTAATCAAGAAAAAATGGACTTGATGCGTCACCACGTACTGTTGGCGATTATGCCGGTGTTCTTTCTCAGTACAGGTTTGCGCACTAACTGGGCAATGGGTGGCTCTGCCGTGTTTCTGGTCGCAGCTGCGCTCTTGGTGGCATCGGTTAGCGGAAAACTAATTGGTGTGCAGATGGCAGGAAAAATTTTGAAGTGGGAAAAAGGCGAGGCGAGCATTATCGGCTGGTTATTGCAAACCAAGGCGCTGATTATGATTATCTTCGCCAATATTTTGCTCGATAAGAAAGTGATTACCAGCGAGACTTTTACCGCGCTGCTCTTAATGGCGATTGCGAGTACCATGCTGACCGTGCCGGTTGTTGCCCCTAAATTGCAGCGTATGAAAGAGATTATTTCCCGGTCTAAATAATTGAAAAAAAAGAGACGGTTTTTCTGACTTTATTCGGCGCTAAAATGATGTTCGTTGTGGCGTCGTTTTACCATCGTGCGCGCTGTCGAATATATTGAATATAAGTAGATGACAAATAAAAAAGCGACCTTTTCGGGTCGCTTTTTCAATTCTACAGAGCTACAGTCAGCAGATTAACGATCGCCAAAACTGCGACGATTGCCGTTTGCATCACCGAAGCGTGATTTGGCAGCACCACCGCCGAAACCACCACCTTCACTGCGTGGAGCAGCATTTGGTTTGCTGAAACTACGTTGACCTGGCTTGCTGCTGTTGCCGAAACTATTGCCTGTCGTACGCTTGTCACCTGGTTTCCAGCCGCTTGCTTTGCGTGCTGGTGCACGTGCCGCCATTGCGCTCTTCTTCGGTTCAAACCCTTCAACTACGTCGACTGGAATCAATTGCTTAGTAAAGCGTTCGATACGTTTGACGTTCATGCTCTCAGCATGATTCACCAAAGAGATCGCCAAGCCTTTACGACCGGCGCGACCAGTACGGCCAATGCGATGTACGTAATCTTCTGGAAACTTAGGCAAATCGTAGTTGAATACATGCGTAATGCCAGGAACGTCAATACCGCGCGCAGCGACATCAGTTGCCACCAACACCCGAACTTGACCGCGACGCAACGAATCCAAAGTACGGTTACGTGCACCCTGATGCATGTCACCATGCAAAGCTGCAGCTGCGAAACCTGCGATATTCAAACGATCTGCAATCGTATCTGCATCACGTTTAGTCGCGGTAAATACCACGGCTTGATCCAAGGATTCATCGCGCAACAAATGATCGAGCAACCGATTTTTGTGCGACAAATCATCGACGAAATGGACTTTTTGTTGAATATTTTCGTGCTTAGTTGCAGAGCCAGCGATTTGAATAATCATTGGGTCTTTAGTAATGCGACGTGCCATGTTACCAACGACGCCATCTAAAGTTGCGGAGAACAACATGGTTTGACGTGTTTCCGGTGTTGCAGCCACGATTTTTTCGATATCGTCGATAAAGCCCATGTCCAGCATGCGATCTGCTTCATCCAAAACCAAAATTTCTAGTTCTGAAAAATCGATCTTGCCTGATTCCATGTGATCGATCAAGCGACCTGGCGTTGCGACCAAGATTTCTGGATTGCGTGATAAGAGTTGCATTTGTTTTGGGTAAGGCATGCCGCCCAAAATAGACACAGCTTTCACACGACGTGAATACGCGCTGTATTTATCAGTTGCTGTCGTTACTTGCAATGCCAATTCACGAGTTGGTGTCAGTACCAACATTTTTGGTTTAGCTGCTTGAAAACGAGGACGATCACCGCGGGCACGAGCTGCCTGGCGTTCTTGATTGGGTGTTTTAGAGGATGCGTTAACATCCATTACTTCTGCTGCAGCAGCAAACTTGTGCAATGCAGGTAACATAAAGGCGGCAGTTTTGCCTGAGCCTGTTTGTGAGGACACCAGTAAGTCACGACCTGCGATAGCGGCTGGAACTGCTTGTTCCTGAAATGATGTGGGTGTTGTATAGCCAGTATCAGCAATAGCGCGCAGAATGGACGTGTGGAGGCCTAGTGATTCAAAAGTCATTTAATCTATCTTTCGTTGTAATTCAAATAGCCTATCAAAGCGACCATTGCATTACATAGCTTGTGGCTATTTCGCAGATGATTGCGTTTGAATACGCTCTGAATAAATTAGCGCTAAGCTAAAACTTAGCGCGCTAAAAAGCAGCGTCAACCAAACGAAATGAACAAAGAAAACCAGTACCAGATGGTACAAATGAGGTATACGATGAAATTTCGGCACAAAAGCTTTGCGCCGGGACGATGTCTATGTGTGAAACCAGACATACAGGGCGGGAGGGCTTTACATTGCTGTATCAGCAGATCTCGATACGCAAGGGCTACGGTGCTACTTGTTACTTATTTACTTCTTAATAATGCAAGGCGATATTTATATTGCACTGCAAAAACGAGACTATACAGGAAATTTCTTGTGCTTGCACTAGATTATTGATTTAGTTCAAGTTGGATAAAGAATCTTTGGCAGGTCTCGATTTTGCGATTCAATGACATTCAACTAGGAAATAAGAGAAAATGTCGTCTAACTAGATTGATTTAAGCTGCCTTGTGCTGATATACGTATGTAGCCATATCTGTGCCAAGAAATCTGCGACAAAAAACGAAGAATAGAACGCCAAGAAAGAAGACTAAATGAATTTGAGAATAGCAGCCCATAAGATAATTATTATAGGCACGTTATCTTTTTTGAATATGACTGCGCAAGCCGACACCTTGTCTGTCGCTGTCGCTGCCAACGTGCAGTACGTGTTTGATAATTTGCGTGCAGAATTTAAAAAAGAAAGCGGTCACGACCTACAAGCAGTTTTTAATTCTTCCGGCAAGTTCGTCAGCCAAATTAGTAATGGTGCTCCGTTTGACGTGTTTATATCGGCTGATATGGAGTATCCAATGGCTCTATATCAGCAAGGTTTAACGAGCGCCAGTCCTAAGATTTACGCCTATGGTGCGCTGGTGTTATGGACCATGAAGAATCAAGATTTGACGCAGTGGCAAAGCTTATTAAAAAGTTCTCAGATCAACAAAATTGCCCTGGCGAATCCTAAAACAGCGCCTTATGGTAGGGAAACAATTAAGCTACTCAAGCACTTTCAAATCGAACAGCAATTGTCTGATCGTATGGTGTTTGGTGAAAGTATTTCGCAAACCAATCAGTATATTTTTTCTGGGGTCGTCGACATTGGATTTACAGCAAAATCAGTCGTCATGTCCGAAGAGATGAAGGGAAAAGGACGATGGGTAGAAATGCCCGCTAACGCTTACGCGCCAATTGCTCAGGGTGTCGTGATACTAAAATACGGACAACAGCGAGTGCCGCAATTAGCGAAGCAATTTTACGATTTCCTTTCCAGCCCAAAAGCGAAATCCATTTTGCAAAATAATGGATATGGTGTGCCGTGAATAGTTTGCCTGGTATATTGAGTGAAATAGAATCCGAGGGTAGTGTCGCCTTGCTGGATGTCATGGTGGGTGATCAGAAATTTAGTGCGACTTTATTGGGAAGCAATACGGACTTTTCTGATTGGCAGAACGGTATGCGTGTGCAATTATCGTTTAATGAAATGGAAGTAGCGATCGCCAAAAATCTTCAGGGACAAATTAGTTTGCGTAACCGATTGCCTGGCGTAATTCAACAAATTGAAGCAGGAAAAATATTAACGCGCGTTCATTTTCTGATGCAACAATTTACGATCTCGGCTGTCATTACTACGCGTTCCGCACGTGCGCTGCAATTAGCAGTCGGTGATCATATCGAAGGCCTAGTGAAATCAAATGAGATGAATGTAATTTTGGTCAATCAGAAGGCAGAGCTATGAACTTCTTTGCGTACGATTGGCAACCTTTATGGCTGACATTTCGACTGGCGTTGCTAACTGCGACGATTCTTTTATTGGTAGGGATTCCTATTGCCTATGCTTTAGCTTTTTCGCGTAGTCGATTTAAACCTTTGTGGGAAGCTTTGGTTAGCATGCCTTTGGTTTTGCCACCTTCGGTATTGGGGTTCTATTTGTTAATAGCATTTAGTCCTAATGGATTCTTGGGATCGAGTCTTTTACTGCATTTTGATGTGCGACTTGCATTTAGTTTTGCAGGGCTGGTGATTGGTTCGGTCATATTTAGTCTGCCCTTTATGGTGCAGCCGATACAGGCGGGGCTGCAAGCTTTGCCGTCCAATTTAACTGAGGCAGCTTACACTTTAGGGCAGTCAAAATCGCAGACTTTATGGCGCGTCCTCTTGCCTAATATTAAGCCTGCCTTGCTGACGGGTTTTGTATTGAGTTTTGCACACACCATAGGCGAATTCGGGGTGGTGTTGATGATAGGTGGAAACATACCAGGACTCACCAAAGTTGCATCGATTGCGATCTACGATGAAGTTGAGAGCTTAAATTATGCCGCAGCGCATTTCTATTCCGCTGTATTAGTGATTGTGAGTTTTGTCGTTTTGTTGTTAGTTTATTTGGGGCGACGTCGATTTCCGGGGCACCTGATATGAATGCTACTTCGGTTTTAGAGGTGCAATTGCGTAAGCGCTTAGATGGTGCGCAAGGCGTTATGGATTTGGATGTTCAATTTCAATTAGATTCAAGAGCTCTAATGAGTCTATACGGTGCTTCAGGCGCTGGTAAAACGAGTATTTTACGTATGTTGGCAGGGTTGGACGTGGCTGAGGCTGGACGAATTATTTTTGCTGGTGAAGTTTGGTTTGATGCTCAACGCAAAATCAATGTGCCGCCACAACGCCGTTCTATTGGTTTTGTATTTCAAAACTATGCACTATTTCCTCATCTAAACGTACGTGAAAACATCGCATTTGCGGCGGAATCAAAATCGCGTGCGTGGATTGATGAGCTATTGTCGTTAACTGATTTGCGCGGTATGCAAAACCAGTCGATTGAGCAGCTTTCTGGTGGACAAAAACAAAGAGTGGCATTGGCGCGCGCATTAGCCCGTAAGCCCCAGTTGCTCTTATTGGATGAGCCTTTGTCGGCACTTGATCAAGCAACCAGAGCTAGTTTGCAAGACCAGCTTTTGCGACTGCATCAAGAGCTAGGCTTGAACACAATTTTGGTCAGTCATGACCTAGGCGAAATTTTCAAGATGTCGCAAAAAGTTTTACATCTAGAAGCCGGAAAAATTATTGCATGTGGGGTACCGCAAGAGGTTTTTTTGCAGCAGACTGTGCGTGGCAAATTAAATTTACAAGCGCAAATTCTAGCGATTCGAGCAGAAGAAATTGTGTATATTTTATCGCTACTGGTTGGGCAAGAAATCATCGAAGTGATCGCCTCAGAGGCAGATGTAAAAGGGCTGAAAGTTGGTGAGAGAATTGCGATCTCAACCAAAGCTTTCAGCCCTCATATCTTGCGAACTTCCTGAATAAAACAAGTTTTCCACGAAGCTTAAAGTGAACAAATTAATCCGGTGTCAATCCCATCACGTGAGAGAAACCACCGTCAACATAAGTGATTTCACCTGTGATGCCGCTGGCTAAAGGTGACAATAAAAATGCTGCAGTGTTGCCAACTTCTTCTATCGTGACGTTGCGACGCAAAGGTGCGTGTGCTGCAACGAAACCTAATAAAGTACCGAAGTCTTTAATGCCACTGGCTGCTAAAGTTTTAATCGGACCTGCAGAGATGCCGTTGACGCGTATGCCTTTTTTGCCCAGATTTTCTGCCAAGTAGCGCACACTAGCTTCTAAAGATGCTTTTGCTAAACCCATGGTGTTGTAGTAAGGGATCGCACGGATCGCACCGAGATAAGACAAGGTCAGCAAAGAAGAATTTTCATTCATCATGGGTAAGGCTGCTTTCGCTAAAGCTGGGAAGCTATAAGCCGAAATGTCGTGAGCGATACGGAAAGCTTCGCGTGAAAAACCGTCCAAGAAATCGCCCGCAATCGCCTCACGTGGTGCAAAGCCGATAGCATGTACTACGCCATCTAATTTTTCCCACGATTTTGCCAAATCGGTAAATACGGCGGCTATTTGTTCGTCGCTGCTAACATCGCAATCAAACACCAATTCACTATTAAATTCTTTAGCGAATTCGGTGATGCGATCTTTAAATCGTTCTCCGACATAGGTGAACGCCAATTCTGCGCCTTCGCGATGACAAGCTTGAGCGATGCCATAGGCAATTGATCGGTTTGATAACAAACCAGTTATTAGAATTTTCTTGCCTTGCAAAAATGCCATATCAACTCCAAGGGGTTACCGTAAAAAGAGTATTGTTTTTGCGCTAAGTCGCGCAGGAATTCGACGATACTGATTTCACACTGAGGTTTAAGACGAAAATGACCGCTACCCTTAATTATCTTGCTTCGTTTGTATTTAATTGCATTTGAAAGAATGTATTTATGTGCTCATTCATTCACAAAAAAACTGAAAGCAGGAAATTACATAGGATGCGGAATTTACTGACAGGTCAGAATTGTAGTTGCTCAAGCTCAATAGGGCAAATAATAACTATCGCTATACGACTAGCGGCGAATTTCAAGAATTAATATATTTAATTTGGGTGCATCTTGTTGCGTTGCGGAAAATGGTGAAATTGCTACTGCAAATAAAGTTTTTTTTCAAGTATTTTTGTGGAAGTGATGCATTTCAGCAAATTTCACACGCTTGAAGTATTTCCTATTAGAATCAGTTCCGTACTTGGGTAGCGCTAAGATTAGTGCGGTAAATTAATGGGTTAGCAGGTCAGACGTGTGGTGATGTAGGCGAATGGGGTAGGGCTTTGCATTGTCGATAAATAAGCATGGAGAAAAAATCACGTGCTTGTCTCGATGTAAACTCTATGCTGCATAGCAGCATAGAAGCAACTTCCATTGTCGGCTTTGTTTGTGTCAAAATAGATGCTGTTTTTCGGAAAGATTTTAAAAAAACAATGTTTTATTGAACGCTATTTGGGGTGTCTTTTTCGAATATCAAGTGATAAAGCAGCTGCTTCAATTTTTTGTAGTATCTTTTAAGATATAAAGTTGAATTTGTCGTTATTTTCAAGTTTTGTAATTGCTTGCGATAAGCGTCTAAAGGCGACTAAACGATTTGTAAGTAAATAAATACCCACACGAGTATGTTGAAACCATGGTTCTGACAGTTCAGCGTGAGTATGGTGGTGCAATCGTCTTATTGGTAACCTGTTACCGATAATCGGATTAACTGCTTATTGATTATTTGAATCGGTTGTTGGATTTTCGTGGAAAATAATTGATAGTTTGATTCGCAGACGTTTGAGCCTAATTGAAATTGTTGTGGTATTGGAGGAGTAGGTATGGATTTTTCAGGACGCCAACAGGAACCGGGAAAGAAATTTTTTGGTTTGGGTGTGGTAATTGTTTTTCACATTATTCTTGGCTGGGCGTTAATGAACGGCTTAGGTAGTAAGTTAGTTAAGTTTGTTCAAAAACCGATGGAAGCAGTAGTGAAGGAGACACCTCCACCACCACCGCCACCACCAGATACGCCACCACCGCCGCCACCAAAGTTGATGACGCCGCCGCCGCCGTTTATTCCTCCTCCAGAGGTTCAGGTTGCGCAGCAAACGCCATCACCAAATGCAATTTCGACTGTGTCAAACGTAAAGCCTGAGAGCAATACGATGACAAAGGCGGCAGCACCGGTGTCTGAAGCGCCAAAAGCTGCGGCTGCGCCAGTTTATGTCGCTGCAAAGATTGACTTTGAACAAGCTGGCTGTAAGCCAGAGTATCCACGAGCTTCGTTGCGTAATGAAGAAACAGGTGTAACCACTTTGTCTGTGACCACAGGTGCAGATGGCTTGGTGACAGCAGTAAATATTGTCAAATCTAGTGGTTTTAGAGGTCTTGATAATGCAGTTAGAGCGCAGTTGTTAGCTGGTTCTTGCAAAAATAGACCAGGTACGATTGACGGTAAGCCTCAAGAAACTACGACTCAAGTTCAATACGTTTGGAAGCTTGATTAAAACAGAGCCAACATGCAACAAGAGTCATAAAAAGTATCGTTTTACTCACATCCAACGTAAGTATTAAATTTTTTTTAAAGGAAGTATCTACATGAAAACCCGCGCTAAAGTAAGCACATTCCTGGCGGCAATTTTATTTGCATTAACAGCCACAATGACAACCGCACCTGTATTCGCACAAGAAGCAACTGCATCTGCACCTGCAACGACAGAAGCTGCTGCTAGTGCTCCTGAAGCTGCTGCAGCACCAGCTGCTGATGCATCATTGCCTCCTGCTGAAGCAAAACCTGCAGTAGAAGATCCGTACAGCTTGGCGCATTTGATCAAGCATGGTCATTTGGTAGATCAAATTACATTGGCAATCATGGGTTTGATGTCTATGTTCAGCTGGTACATTTTGATTACTAAAGTAATCGATTTGGCTAAGTTGAGCGGTCAAGCTAAAGAAGCTCGTAAGTTCTGGAAAGCTGCGAACGTTTCTACTGGCTTGTCTACTTTGAAAGAAGGCAGCCCATACCGTTTCATCGCTGAATCTGGTTTGAATGCTAGCGAACACCACGAAGGTGCTTTGTTAGAGCAAATCGATTTGAACTCATGGGTAACAATGTCTATCCAACGTTCTGTTGAAAAAGTTCAAAGCCGTTTGAGCGAAGGTTTGACTTTCTTGGCTACAGTCGGTTCTACAGCACCATTTATCGGTTTGTTCGGTACCGTTATGGGTATTTACAACGCGTTGGTTGCGATCGGTAGCTCAGGTAACTCTTCTATTGATAAAGTTGCGGGTCCAGTTGGTGCCGCTTTGATCATGACGGCGATCGGTTTGGCGGTAGCGGTTCCAGCAGTGTTGGGTTACAACTATTTGTTGCGTCGTAACAAGTCTGTTATGGAAGACATCCGTGCATTCGGCGCTGATTTGCACTCTGTAGTATTGTCTGGCGCGATGAGCAAAGCTAACGCAAATAAATAATCTAGGTAATTAAGACGAAATCGTTTTTATTATTTCAATTCTGTCCCATCAAGTAAGTGCTGGCACTTACTTGATGTTCAGTGAATAGAATTAACCGAAGAGAAACAATTATGGCAATGCAAATCGGCGGTGATAGCGGTGAAGATGAAGTCAACAGCACGATTAATACCACGCCACTCGTGGATATTATGTTGGTGCTGCTGATCATCTTTATCATCACGTCACCCGTAGTATTAAACTTGACAAAAGTCGCTCTGCCTGCAGAGAAAAATGATCCGTACAATCCGGATGCGAAAAATGTGATTATTACTGTTAATAAAGATGGTGATATTTACTGGCAAGGTTACCGTACTCCAATTACTTCTGATGAAGAATTGTTTGAAAAAATGAAATTGGAAACAGTGAAAGTGCCGCAACCAGAAGTGCATATTCGTGGCGATCAAAATGCGCGCTATGAATCTATCGGTAAAACGATTTTGACTGTGCAACGTGCTGGTATTGCAAAAGTTGGTTTCGTTCTTGAACCGCCACCAAAAAGCTAAAGGGAGAATCGCATGAGCATGAATATGAGCTCCGGTTCTGGTGGTGATCCAGAACCAATGATGGAAATGAATATGACACCGATGATCGACGTTATGTTGGTCTTGATTATCATGTTTATTACGACATTACCAATCGCCAATCACGCGGTGAATTTGAATATGCCGCAAAATACGAATCAACCTCCACCAGAGGTTCCACCAACTGTCGTGAAAATTGATGTGGATTTTGATGGCACGATCACTTGGAATGGCGAAGTAGTTAACCGTTCTCAGTTGGATGATCGCTTCGTTGCGGCTGCCGTGATGAATCCGCAACCTGAGATTCATTTGCAACCAAATCGCTTGGTTGCTTATCGCTCTGTCGCAGCGGTAATGGCATCAGCGCAAAGCCGTGGTATCACCAAATTAGGTATGATTGGTAATGAGCAGTTCTTGAAAAATTAAACATTCAATTTGAAATAAGATTTATTCTTAAATTGGGATAGATGTTTGACAGAAGAGGGCAGGGATTTCCCTGCCTTTTTTTGTATTATGCGTTATGCTTAGACAGCTCACGTTTAGATCGCATAGGTCGTAGAATGTGCGTATCACTTATTGAAAGCACGTACGCAAACTCCTTAGTTTGTTAGGCCAAAATTTATTAAATTTTATTAATTTTTGTTGATTGAGAGATCAAATATGAAGCACCTACGCTTATCACAACTGGCAATTCTTATCGCTGCTATTGGTTGTGCAACAGTTCCTGAATTAACGGGTGTTGCTGGCAATACAGCTTATGCTCAAGAGGCGATGCGCGCCGAAGTTGGTAAAATTGTGCAACAAGCAAGCGACTTGTACAGAGCTAAAAAATACCGCGATGCACTTGCTAAGCTGCAAGAAACAGATCGTGTAGGTAATAAAACGGTCAATGAGACTTTTACCATCGAACGTATGCGTCTCTCAGTTGCGTCTGCTGCTGGTGATAACGATGCAGTCATTCGTTCTGGCGAAATTATCGTAGCCGCGAATAAATTGCCAAACAAAGATCAATTGCAATTGATTCTAGTATTGGCGAACTCTTATTTCAAAGCGAATAACTACGCTAAAGCCGCAAAAATGTATGAGCGTTATTTCAGTGAAGGTGGTACTGATGGCTCTGCACGTCAATATATGATTCAAGCTAAGTCTTTGGGTGGCGATAGCGCAGGTGCATTGAAAGAAACCAAAGCAGAGATTCAGGCTGCTGAAAAAGCAGGTCGAGTACCAAGTCAATCGACTTTGGAAACTTATGCTTATTCAGTGCAAAAGAGTGGTGATAAAGCGGCTTATTTAGCGACTTTGGAAAAACTCGTAATGCACTATGGTAAGAAAGAATATTGGGTCAATTTGCTCAACAGCGTAGAGCGTAAGTCAGAATTCTCCAGCCGTTTGACGATGGATTTGTATCGTTTGAAATTAGCGGTGGGTCAATTGACTAAGACTAGCGATTTCATGGAAATGGCTCAGATCGCCATTCAGGATGGTAACTCGGCAGAAGCTTTGAAAATTATCGAACAAGGTTATAAGTCAGGTGTCTTGGGTACTGGCGCGGAAGCAGCTCGCCATGGTCGTTTGAAAGATTTGGCGACGAAACGCCTTGGTGAATCTAAAGCAGCACGTGCAGCGCTTGAGGCGGAAGCTTTGAAAAACAATGATGGTATGGCTCTGGCTAACCTAGGTTTTTCCTACGCTACTGGTGGCGAGTACGATAAAGGTATCAGCCTGATGGAACAAGGCGTGAAGAAAGACAATCTGAAATATCCAGATGATGCCAATTTGCACCTTGGTATGGCTTACTTGATGGCGGGTAAAAAAGCGGCTGGCATAAAAACTTTGAAATCGGTTCAAGGTAAAGATGGCACGGCCGATCTGGCTCGTTTCTGGATTATCTATGCAAATCAAGCGAAGTAACTAATAATTTGACTGTTAGTTTGGTTCGAGTTGTACATAAAAAAAGCAGCCTATGGCTGCTTTTTTTATGTGGTGTATTTTGTGATGCGTCTCTGTATTGGTTGGCGGATTTAACGTCGAAATATTAGCGCGGACAGCCCTCACTTCCTATTCAAAACACTCAAGCATTTTTCTTGCGTTTTTTACTGTCATTGTTGGTCGCTAAACGCTTCACATTTTTCTTACCCAACAGAGCTGTATTTTGCTTCGCTGAACCTTGTTTTTTGGTGGCTTTAGTTGCCGTGGCCAAATGTTGCGTTTTAATTGGAATCTGCAAAGCCAATTTGGTACCCAATGGAACTTGATCTTTACGTAAATTATTCCATTCCTTGATATCGGCGACATTTAGTTTATAGCGTTTTGCAATCGCCGCAAGATTGTCTTTCTTCGTTACTTTTACATAGATTTTTCGCGTGCCAGCATTGCCTTTTGCTATGGTCAGCTGTGCTTGCTCTACCACTTGCGTCGGGATATTTTCTTCGCTGGAACGTGAAGACTTTGGAACGAGGATTGTCGATCCGGCTTTGACGTACATCTTCGCTGGGATCGCATTCACATCTCTGACCACGTCTGGCTTAAATCCGAAACGTGTGGCTAAAGACTCTACTCGTTCAGTCTTGTTGACATTGAGTGTCGTCCACGATGAAAGCGGACCTTTCCATGTCAGAAGATTACTTTGAAACATCGCCGCATTTTCGATTGGCAACAGTATGGTCGTCTGATTGCTACCTGTAATGACTGGCCGGTTAAATTGTGGGTTGAGTGCCTTGAATTCGCTGATGGGAATCTCTGCCAATTGCGCCGCCAGATTCATGTCGATATCTCGATTTTTTTTGACGCTGGTGAAGTAGGGAACATTGTCCAAGCGAGGTAAGTCAATGTTAAATAATTCAGGATGCCCGATGATGTTCTTTACCGCTTGTAGCTTAGGAACATAATTTTTGGTCTCGTTCGGCATGCGCGCCGATAAACTATCAAAATCGATAGGTAGCCCCATGGCTTGCTGTTTTTTGATAGCACGTTGTACCGAGCCTTCCCCCCAATTGTAAGCGGCGAGTGCTAACTGCCAGTCACCAAACATATTGTAGAGACGCTGCAGATAATCGAGTGCGGCTTCAGTGGAGTCCAAAACGCCGCGTCGATCATCTTTGAAAATCGTTTGTCTTAAATTGAAATCACGGCCCGTCGCTGGCATGAATTGCCACATACCGGAGGCTTTTGCCGATGAGATGGCTTGCGGATTAAATGCGGATTCAATAAATGGTAGCAGGGCCAGATCTGTAGGCATGCCACGTTTATCTAATGCCTCAACCACGTGATAGAGGTAACGAGAGCCTCGTTGTATGATGCGCTGTAGGTAGTCGATTCTGGTGCTATACCAATTGGTTTGTGCATTGACCAATTGATTTTCTAGATTAGGTATCGCATAGCCATTTCGAATCCGGCTCCACAGATCAGACTCTATAATCGTTAATGATTCTTCTTCGAGGGGAATGTCGGTTGCGTCTAATTCTGTTACTGGACGCTGTTGTAGTATCGAGGTCTCACTCAAATTTCTTGTTAATTTCAGTGTTTCAGTACTTTGCCCGTAAGCGTTACCGGACATCATTCCTAAGATGGCAAATGAAAGGGTACTGAGACAGTAATTAAATCGTTTCATAATGAGAAAAGAATCGATACAATCGACTGTTAGATGGGCAACAGCGAAGTGTACGCAAACCTGCATTTCAAGGTCAAGGAAAAACTGCTGTGATGTTCGGGGAAATCAAAAAAATCAACTTAATTTCAATGTATTGTTTTGCCTTAGTGAAACTTATGCAGCATGGAACTTTGTTCCTGATTAGTTTGTCTGTCTCTGTTGAGCCTTGCGATCAAGGTTCAGCTAAAAAGAGCGGACGAATCGTAGAACAGTCAGAATTAGAATCTATATAAATCAAATAGGGAGTGAGACATGAGGCAGAACGGCAAAGAGGTCAGGGCAGTGCATACGAATTGGGTAAAGACCATACAGGTGCTTGGAAAGTTTAGCCTGTTAAGCATGGCTGTATTGGGGCTTAACGCTGGTGCACAGACGCTATTCATCAAGGCCAACGGCTACACCATGAATAACAAAAATCAGCTGCAACGGTTTGACGCGATGTTGATTGATGACGCTGGCAAAGTTCTCGCCACTGGAAGCCAAAAACAATTAGAAAAAAAATTAGAGAAAAAATTCGCAAACGTAAAACACATTGACTTGGCAGGTAAGACTGTATTGCCTGGCTTGATTGATGCGCATGGACATATTTTTGGTTTGGGGCAAGCGGAGAGCCAATTAGGTCTACGTAGTACGACAAATCTCGCCGAGGCGCAAACTGCGATTGCACAGTATGCAGCGAAATTTCCTCAGCAACAGTGGATCTTGGGTGGTGAATGGAATCAGGCAATTTGGAAGCTGGGACGTTTTCCGACTGCGCAAGAAATAGATACGGTACTTGCCGACAGGCCGGTCTGGTTGCGCCGTGTTGATGGCCATGCTGGCTGGGCCAATAGTAAGGCGATGCAGTTGGCGGGCATCAAAAAGGAAACGCCTGATCCTGTTGGCGGTAAAATTGAACGTGACGCCAATGGTCAGGCCACAGGTATTTTCGTAGACAGCGCGATGCATCTAGTTGAACGAGTCATTCCCGCCAAAAATGAGGCGGAGCGCCGCTTGGCTTTAGATGCGGCATTAAGACAAATGCGCAGCGTGGGTTTGACCAGCGTGCATGATGCCGGCGTGGATGCGCAAGCCGATGCTTTGTTTCGAGAATATGCCAATAAGCGCAGTTTGACGACACGAGTCTACGGCATGATCAGCGGCGTCGATGAGTTCTTTGATAGCGTGTCTGAGCAAGGGCCGTTGCTAAGTATGGCTGATGATCGATATGCTTTACGCGCAGTTAAATTGTATTCTGATGGTGCTTTGGGTAGTCGTGGCGCTGCTCTGTTAGCCCCTTATAGCGATGCACCTCATACCAAAGGTTTGTTATTCTCTGCCGACAAAGATATGCAAGCAATGGTGCAAAAAGCGGCTTCGCGTGGCTATCAGGTGAACGTGCATGCGATTGGTGACGCTGGTAATCGTCAAGTGATTGACAGCCTTGCCACGATACCAAAAGCACAGGATGCCAGTGTTTTGCGCCACAGAATTGAGCATGCTCAAGTGTTGGAATTGCGTGATATTCCGCGCGTTACTAAGCTGAGGATTATTCCCTCTATGCAGCCTACACACGCGACTTCAGATATGAATATGGCGGAGGATCGTGTTGGCAAACAACGTATTAAGGGTGCCTATGCTTGGCGTACCTTCTTAAAGCAAGGTTCTCCTATTCCTTGTGGATCTGATTTTCCTATCGAAAGCCCGAATCCATTTTGGGGTATTTATGCGGCAGTCAGTCGGCAAGATTTTGAGCAAAAACCGGTAAAAGGCTGGTATCCAGAGCAGGCTATGACGGTGAAAGAAGCTTTCCGTTGCTTCACTTTGGATGCCGCTTATGCGGGACATCAGGAAAAAATGCTTGGTAGTTTGGAGCGCGGTAAATGGGCGGATTTTATCGTGATCGATCAGGATATTTTTAAAGTGCCAGTCAAAGATTTGTATAAGACACAGGTCTTGCAAACATGGTTGGCAGGGCAAGAAGTTTACCGTAAATAGCCGACTGACTTTAAGCGCTAGAATAAAAAACGCACTCGATAAGGAGTGCGTTTTTTATTTTCAAATCGATTCGTCTCTTTAGAGGCTAGATTGATCCTGACCCTGAAATATGAAATTGCAAGGACGCCAGATTGGCATAGATACCTGCTTGTTTCATCAAGCTGGCATGAGTGCCTATTTCAACTACTTGGCCATGCTCAAGCACGATGATTCTATCGGCTCTTTGCACGGTTGCCAGCCTGTGCGCGATGATGATGGTGGTGCGTCCTTGCATCGCGCTTTCTAAAGCCTGTTGTACTAGTCGCTCAGACTCTGCATCTAAGGCACTGGTGGCTTCGTCTAGCAGCATCAGGCGTGGATTCTTTAGTAGCGCACGTGCTATTGCTATCCTTTGTTTTTGACCACCCGATAGGCGTACACCGCGTTCGCCTAAGAAAGATTGATAACCTTCTGGCAGGCGTTCAATGAATTCATGCGCGGCGGCCATTGTTGCTGCTTGTATGACTTCCTCATCACTCGCATCGACTCTTCCATAGCGAATGTTCTCCATCGCATTGGCGGAGAAGATAACGGTGTCTTGCGGCACGATGCCTATTGTGTCTCGTAAGCTGTGCAGATCAAGGTCGCGAATGTTAACGCCATCAATACTGATGCTCCCTTGTTGTGGATCGTAGAAACGCAATAGCAATTGGAATAAAGTCGTTTTCCCTGCGCCTGAAGACCCGACCAAAGCCACGGTTTCGCCCGCCTTAATCTCTAAGTTAATATGGCTTAAAGCGGCAGTTTGCGGGCGCGACGGATAATGAAATAAAATATCTTGTAGCGTAATTCTGGCGCCATGTGTGTCTTCAAGTGGCAGTGCCAGTGGCTTCTCTGGAGAAGTAATCGGAGATTGCACCGACATCAGTTCTAGTAAACGTTCCGTGGCACCAGCGGCGCGTTGCGCTTCGCCTAACACTTCGGACAAGGCACCGATGGCACCTGCAACTATGGTGGCGTATAAAATAAATTGCCCAAGTTTGCCGCCCGTCATTTCACCTTGCATCACGGATTGGGCACCCAACCACAAGACAAAAACGATGGCACCAAAGATCAAAAGTATGGCGATCATCGTTAATAAGGATCGCGCCCGTATGCGTCGCATTGCGGTGCTAAAAGCATGCTCCACAGTACTAGCAAAACGTTGTGCCTCAATGCGTTCATGCGTATAAGCTTGCACTGTCGGCATGGCATTCAAAATCTCACCTGCTACAGCGGAAGCGTCGGCAATGCGGTCTTGCGAATCGCGTGATAACTTACGTACACGTCGTCCGAATAGGATAATGGGCAGAATGACCAGCACCAGCATGACAATAATGATAGAAGAGAGCAGAGGGCTAGTGATAAACAGCATCACCAGACCACCAATGAATAGCAGGATATTTCGTAAAGCCAGACTGATGCTGGTACCGACCACCGCTTGAATCAAGGTGGTATCCGTTGTCAAGCGCGATAAGACTTCACCCGTCTGCGTGGTTTCAAAAAACTCCGGGCTCTGCGTGACCACGTGTGCATAAACGGCATTGCGTATGTCGGCGGTCACACGCTCTCCTATCCAAGACACCATATAGAATCGGGCTGCGGTCGCAATACCTAAGATGACCGCGACGCCAAATAAGGCTAAGAAAGTCAGATTCACATGCTCGATACCATGCGTGCCACCATCACCGATTTTGCTGAACCCCATATCGATCATTTGTCGAAACGCATAGGGAATCGTTAAAGTCGCGCAGGCCGCAACGACTAAGGCAATACCTGCCAAAATAAATTGACGGCTGTAGGTACGAAGAAAGGGAAGCAAACCGCTGAGGGTTGCTATGCTGCTAGGTGATTCGGTTTTTGCTAATG
>CAUPKC010000032.1:0-44928 GCA_963511665.1 uncultured Undibacterium sp. | reverse complement strand
TGTTTAATTTGCTTGATCGCGACTAAACGATGAAGCTGCGTATCCCATGCCTCAAACACTTGTGTCGATAGGGTCGAGCTGAGCTTCGCACGAATTTCGTAGTGTTTAAATGTTCCTGACATCACGCCGTCATCTGCATCGGTTAGTGCAGACTGACTATGATTGGAATTTATTAAGCTCATTATTTCAACACTTCATTTAATTTTTTTGTTGCCCTAGAGATAGTGTTGACTTTAACATTGAATATCACTTTTTATGCAAATTCAGACCCCTTTACATGTACATTGTGCTTTTTTACAAATAAGCATATTTACAATTGAGATGTAAATATATTCAAGCAATTCACACAACGAACCAAGCCTCGCTTACACAAGCTTGATTTCATGGGTTTTACTGAAACTTGGATTAACTGCATCTAAAGAATCAGCGCGCGGAATCAAAACGACTTTTCCCAAATCGCGTTAAGGGAGATAGACGGATGTTGATTGCCCACTGGAATGAGCGTCCGATTTTACCGAGCACTCGCTTAGTACAAAATTATTGGTCAATAGAATTTGTACATTAGGCGTTCCTTATTCAATGGCACTTAATCTTCGCAAAATAAAAGCTGCAAAGATCGAAAATTAAATCACCTATCAATTTTGGTTAAACGCTTCATTTTTTATAGATGCTCCGATATACCTTCCTCTATAACATGCGCAGCGGACATGACTTTAGCCTCACTTTCGCTTTATAATGCTGAAAAATCAAAGACTTAATTAATTTCCTCAGTAAAGTTCCTCATGCAATCTGCTACTACCCCTTACGTAAATATCTCCGCCTACAAATTCATCACCTTTAGCGATACAGCAGAAAAACGGCCTGAATTTATCGCCAAATGCCAAGAACTAAATCTAAAAGGCACGGTACTGTTGACACCAGAAGGCATCAATATGTTTTTGGCCGGATTGCGCCACGAAATTGACGCCTACATGGACTGGTTACACAGTGACGCTCGGTTTACCGATATCGTGGCTAAAGAGAGTTTCTCTGACCATCAGCCATTCACGAAGTTACTGGTAAAAATCAAGCCGGAAATCATTACGATGCGCATGCCTTTGATTAAGCCGGAAGAGGGTCGCGCACCGTCAGTCGAAGCGAAGACCTTAAAGCGCTGGCTAGATCAAGGTCATGATGACAATGGCAAACCTGTGGTCATGGTCGATACGCGCAATGATTTCGAAGTCGATGTCGGTAGCTTTGACAATACGATTGATTACCGGATCAGCAAATTCACAGAATTTCCTGCCGTGATCGAAGCCAACCGCGACGCATTGAACGACAAAACCGTGGTCACCTTCTGTACCGGTGGCATTCGCTGCGAGAAGGCCGCGATCCATATGCAAAACGTCGGCTTCGAAAGTGTTTATCAACTCGAAGGCGGGATTTTGAAATACTTTGAAGAAGTCGGTGGCGATCATTATCATGGCGACTGCTTCGTGTTTGACTACCGTACCGCTTTGAATCCAAAACTCGAAGCAACCGACACCACGCAATGCTATGCATGCCGTGCCGTTGTCACACCACGTGAACAATTATCACCTTGGTATATCGAAGCAAAATCCTGCCCTCATTGTAAGAAAATGAGCAGAGAACAAACGCCAGCCGATTAGACTTGCACAGTCCAGTAAGCTAAAAAATAAGCTAAAAAAGACAGCCATGACTGCATCGCTGTCTTTTTTATTTTATGATACTGACAGCACGAACAACGAAGTTTCATGCGAATACTTGCTAGACTTACTACTCGCGTCCTTTCATTTAATTTCCACCATTCATCTGCATGACAGTCACTTATCGCGGCCGCTTCGCCCCCTCACCCACAGGCCCTCTTCATTTTGGTTCCTTGGTCGCGGCAATGGCAAGCTATCTGGATGCCAAAGCGCATCAGGGAGAATGGCTACTACGCATAGAAGATCTCGATTTTGATCGCAATGTACCAGGGGCTGATGAAGATATCATCGCTTCAATACAACGCTGCGGAATGCAATGGGATGGCGAGATTACCTGGCAAAGTCAACGGACTGCGTTGTATCAAAAAGCACTAGATAAACTGGGAGACCATGTATTCGCCTGTAGTTGTTCCCGCAAAGAAATCGCTGATTCGCGATTACGTGCTGGTTTGGAAGAGAGTCAAATCTATCCAGGCACTTGCCGCAACGGCATACAGAATGGCAAAGCAGCGCGATCATTTCGCCTGCGGGTACCAGATGGAGATGCGGCTCACTTTCATTTTAATGATCGACTATTAGGTCAGCAAAGTCAGGACATCAGTCGTGAGGTCGGTGACTTTGTTTTAAAACGCGCTGACGGTTTTTGGGCATATCAATTAGCCGTCGTGGTGGATGATGCAGCGCAAGGTATCAACGCTATTGTGCGTGGCGCTGATTTATTAGATTCCAGCGCTCGACAAATCTATTTACAACAATTATTGCAATTGCCGACACCAAGCTATTTACACGTTCCAGTGGTCATCAATCAAGCGGGAGAGAAACTCTCTAAGCAAACCGGCGCGTTGGCATTTGATAAGGGTGATAATGATTTACTAAACGAAGCCTTGCTCCCTGCTGCACAATTTCTTGGATTACAGTTAACACCTGGAATGCGAGATCTGCCCACATTTTGGCAAGAAGCGACGTCAGCCTGGTCTTTGCAATATCTAAGCATCGCGCACGGTCGCTAAGTCGGAAAACAAAAAAACCGGGAAACAAAAAATGTTTTCCGGTTCTTCACTCATCACGTAAAGCTATCGCAATGCTCTAACGATACAAAAGCTTATCGGGCTTTACGACATCTTCCCAAAACCACCTAAAAGTGCCGCTTTCTTTTGCGGTTTCGCAGCATCAGCCTTAGCCCCCAAAGCTGCAGTTACCTGAGCAGGGCTGGCACTAGGTTCATAGGGTTTCAAAAACCAAGGGTCGACTTTCTCACGTGGCGCCTGATAGCTACGCACAGGACGATCAGCTTGTTTATTCGAACTCCCACGATCACTACGGTCGCCCCTGTCGCCGCGATCAGCAAACGAAGAGACTTTACGTTCGGAGTGCAATGAGGTTGCGATAAAACCAGCTAATTGCAAACGCACGATTTTCTGCTTAATCAATTTCTCGATATCGACCAACAAACGCTCGTCTTTATCGGTATGTAAAGAAATTGCATCGCCCTTCGCACCAGCACGTCCAGTACGTCCAATACGGTGCACATAATCTTCTGCGTTATAAGGCAGATCAAAATTAATCACACAAGGCATTTCGGAAATATCCAGACCGCGTGCAGCAACGTCTGTAGCAACCAAGATTTCGACTTCACCACGCTTAAACGCTTCTAATGCCGCCATCCGTTCTTGCTGTGATTTATCGCCGTGAATGGCTGTCGCTTTGATACCTTGCTTAACCAAATGCACGGCAACACGTGAAGCACCAATCTTGGTATTTGAAAACACAATGACTTGTTTTAAACCGCGCTCACGGATAATAAATGCAACCGCATCACGTTTTTCGTCTTCAGCCACTTTGTACAAAACTTGTGTCACATTTTCAGCGGTCGCATTGCTGCGTGCCACTTCTATCGTCACAGGATCGTTTAAGAAACTGGCTGACAGTTTTTTGATTTCTGGCGAAAACGTCGCCGAGAACATCAAATTCTGACGTTGTTTAGGGAGCAAATTAATAATACGCTGCAAATCAGGCAAAAATCCCATATCCAGCATGCGATCTGCTTCATCCATAATCAGGATTTGCGTTTGCGACAGGTTCACGGTTTTTTGCTGGACGTGATCCAACAGTCGTCCTGGTGTTGCAATCACAATTTCAACACCGTTACGCAAAATCGCTGTTTGCGGTGCCATATCAACGCCACCGAAAACAACGGTCGCACGCAAGTGTGTATGACGCGAATAAGCTTTTACATTCTCCGCCACTTGATCCGCCAACTCACGGGTTGGTGTCAAAATCAAAGCACGCACAGGATGACGTGCAGGCGATGCACTATTGTTAGCGTGCGCCATCAACAATTGAATTATCGGCAAAGAAAAACCTGCCGTTTTACCCGTCCCAGTTTGCGCGGCTCCCATGACATCACGACCTTGCAAGACGATAGGAATCGCTTGTGCTTGAATCGGCGTCGGATGTACGTATCCCTGGTCATTTAATGCACGTAAAATTTCTGGTGCCAAACCAAAGGAGTCAAAACGAAGAGTATCAGCGACTGGCTCAGCGGCAGTCTGTAACGGGGTATCGGTCATGTTTTGCATAGTGTGCCTCCCGTGGGTCTAACACGGCATCAAGTGAGGAAATTCGTGATGTTGCGTCAGCAAAAGTAAAGGCGTGGGTGTATTTCAATAGACGCGCATTATAACACTATGCGTGTTGATATCTTCTTTTCAAAGCGGAATACGAATTTTTTTGATTAAAAACTAGACGGTATCGCATTAACAACAACGATAAATTGGTGGGCCTCCCGTGAGTCGAACACGGTACCAACGGATTATGAGTCAAATCAAACGAGGCATAGATTACCAGCCATCACTCTGCTTCACAAGAGATTTGATCACTAAAGATAACCCAAATTAACTGCAAATTAGCCTGTCACTCCGGCAAAATTCCGGCAGGTTAAACTTTCTAACCCCACTGGTCGGATTCGAAAAATAGAATCCAAAAATCCGACTCAATGATTACTGCTTCCAACTATCAAAAAATTAATTAGCGTACGAATTCTTCTTTTGAGCCTTAGCCAACCGTGCATATTGGAATTCTTCAAGGTCAATTCCAAAATCAAAAATAATTTGAATTGGTTGCTCAGGGAGTCTATTTTCGTTATAGCTATCAACATCATTTTTGAGTTGCTTACAATCACCAAATATCTGCTGACGACGCTGCTGAAACGCAAGTTTCATATGTTTCGGAGAAGCGGTTCGAATATCATCCCATAAAACATACTGCTCTTGCCCCTCTGAGTAGGTAGCAGCATGCTTCGTACGTACCCGACGCCCCTGTTCATCAGTGACAAATTCGTCTCGCAAAGCACGGGAAAATTCTTCCGCACACTGACTTAAAACCGCCGACGGATTTGGTATCCATTTACCAGTATTGATGGCCCATTGAGCTAACTCGCGTGTTGAAGCAGGCCATTTATTTCCTGCTGCTTGGTATTGTGGAATTAACTGTTGTAAATACTCATTTTTCGTAGTCATCTATTGACTCCTAAATATTCAAAAAATCAATCATTCAACATCTGTCCGAAACCATCAGTCAAAGTAGATTGGATAACATGCTCTCTAACCTTTTCAAGGTATTTTCGATGAAAACTATATGGTATAAGCTTTCGATTTTGCAGCTGACCAACAACAATTCCTGGATGAACTTTTATTCTTTTTGAAAAACCAATAATTTTCTCATCTGAAAACATTGGGTTTACCCTTGCAATAAAACCATCAAACTCTTGTTTCGATAATAAAAGTTCAGCCGCAGCTTGGTTTGCTCGAATCTCATTAGCTGGAATTTCATTACCATCAACGTTAAACACATCGACTTCTATAATTGGTTGAGCCATCCCCTCTTTATGTTTTATATGATCCAGCTCGTGAAACAATGAATGCCAAAAGTTATCAACACGATCAAATCTCAAAGAAAGAGCAACGACAGGCGATGTTTTTGAAAGCCAAAAACAAGCACCATCAATCTTGCATCCTGGAAGAGGCTCAACAACTACAAATTTAACCCCTGCCCTTGCCAAAATCGACGCAACGTTACGTGTTCCATCGACATATTCAAGTTGACTTTTTAGTTCTTGAACTGCGATTTCCAATTTCGATTCACTATATTTATCGCACGGTGCAGAAAACGCCACAGCTCGGGCGCGACATAACCATGCGATCTGCTGCATAGGCGCATCTATATATGAAGTCTTTTTTGCCACGTGCAAAAACGAAGGCACTTCATTTACAGAAGATATTCCAAAGAATGAAAAAATCTGACTCTCCAAAATCTCGACATTCTTATTTGCTTGAATCCAACCGCGCTTAACCATATCCCTAACAGGAAATTTGCTGTGCAACTCTGACTTTCTAGCAATTGAATCTTGAACTGGCCTAACTTTTGACAATTGATACTGGCTCTCTAAATTCATCCATAATTCTGGTCCTGTACCCAAAGCCTCGCTAAACGCAATTGCCGTCTCTGGCGTAATAGCCCTTTTGCCACCAATGACTTCATTGATTAGACGCGTATCCTTACCAACAATTTCAGCGAACTCAACCTGAGTCCATCCCCTGGCTTCCAATTCATCTCTCAAAAACTCCCCTGGCGGGAAAATTTCAGCAGGAATCCGAGCATTCATTTTTTTCTCCAATTAGTGATAGTCAGCAATTTCAATAATCACAACAATTTTTCCAGAGCTATCAGTAGATAATTCCAAGATTAATCGCCATTGATCATTCAGCCTCATCGAATATTGTCCGGCTCGATCACCCTTCAACTTCTCAAAATGCAAAGACTTTAGCGCGTAAAAAGCCCGTTCATCAGACGCAGCCCGAATCATTTGGAGTCGCTTCCTGTAGTTAGTCACGATTGCGCTAGAAAATCCAGCTGTAAAGCTAGCATCAACTTCCAATCGATCAAACTTTTCGTCTTTAAATTTAACTTCCATGCGCCTCAATATAATATCAACGTTAAACAAAATACGCAACTTTACACATGGTGTAAAGTTGCAATTATATTGTATTTCAAGATTAATGCAACAAAACAAAAATACTAAATTGCCAACCGACCATACGCTACTCTCCCCATACATCAACAATAAAAATTTCACTATAAATTAGTTCAATGCATGAAGGAATTACAACCTATATTCGTACATACAATTATGCCTGGTAAATGCATGCAAATTGGATAGCTAAGGCGAACTAAAATGGAAAAGAGAACCTGCTTAAGTTGCGGCGAATTATTTTTATTTCGCCCCCAAAATCCAACTCAAACCTACTGTGCAAAAAAGACCTGCCAACTAAAGCGCCGGAATCTATGGCAGAAGCAAAAACTTCAAACTGATCCTGACTATCGTGAAAATCAAACTCGTGCGCAACAAGAATGGATGAAACGAAATGCTAATTACTGGCAAAAATACCGTGCCTCACACCATAAATACGTTGAACACAATCGTGTTATGCAGCGCATAAGAAATAGTAAGATTTCAGGTAGTAAAGGCGAAATTGCAAAGATGGACGCGTCAACTGGCAGTCACTACCCCGCTAAAGGAATTTATCTATTGACGCCTCAAAGTCGAAAAAAAATTGCAAAGATGGATGTATGGACAGTAGAACTCACTCTCATAAGCGTCCAAGCCGTTTAAATCGTTTATTGCAAAGATAGTACTTGTGCGTTGCTTTTGATCTTTCTGTTACTTTATTAACTGAATAACCAAAAATTGATTTTAATTAATACCCATAGCGTCTGCTTATTTGCATGGAGTAACCGATGTATTCCTCGCGCGAAAATGAAAACAATATTCTAGTGACAGACACCCATCATTTTCGAGGTGCAGAATACGTGCGAATGTCGACCGAGCATCAACAATATTCGACAGACAATCAACATCACCGTATTTTGGAATATGCAAACCGTCGTCACATCGATATTGTTAAAACTTATGCCGATGAAGGGAAAAGTGGCCTTCGCATTGATGGACGACATGCACTACAACAGTTAATCAAAGATGTCGAAAGTGGCACAGCCGACTTCAATATTATTTTGGTG
Source organism: uncultured Undibacterium sp. (assembly GCA_963511665.1). Taxonomy (GTDB): domain Bacteria; phylum Pseudomonadota; class Gammaproteobacteria; order Burkholderiales; family Burkholderiaceae_D; genus Undibacterium. The sequence continues at coordinate 37,144 of CAUPKC010000032.1, read as the reverse complement.
TATGACGTTAGTCGCTGGGGGCGATTTCAGGATGCTGATGAGAGTGCCTATTACGAATACATTTGCAAGCGAGCCGGTATCCAAGTCGCTTATTGTGCCGAGCAATTTGAGAATGATGGATCACCTGTCTCAACCATTGTCAAAGGCGTCAAACGCGCAATGGCGGGAGAATATAGTCGTGAGTTATCTGCAAAAGTATTTGCCGGACAATGCCGATTGATTGAATTAGGTTTTCGTCAAGGTGGGCCTGCTGGATATGGGCTTCGAAGAATACTGATTGACCAGCAAGGCCAAGTTAAGACGGAATTAAAACGCGGGGAGCATAAGAGTTTACAAACTGATCGCGTGATCTTGATGCCTGGGCCAGACGAGGAAATCAAGCTCGTCAATCAGATGTACCGGTGGTTTATTGATGATGGTTTATATGAAGCCGAAATCGCCGCACGATTAAACGCCATGCGCACCTTAACAGATCTCAGTCGACCATGGACACGATCAACCGTGCATGAAATTTTGACCAATGAGAAGTACATCGGCAACAACATATATAACCGCGTCTCCAATAAATTAAAGAAAATTCGCGTGGTCAATAACAGCGACATGTGGATTAAAAAGGAAGGCGCATTTCAACCAATAGTACCGACGGAAATATTTTTTACAGCACAAGGCATTATTCGCGCGCGTGCCAGAAGATATACCGATGATGAATTGATTGATCGCTTACGTTCACTATATAAAAATCGAGGCGTCTTGTCTGGTCTCATTATCGATGAAATGGATGGCATGCCGGCATCTTCAGTCTATGCCTATCGATTTGGCAGCCTGATTCGCGCCTACCAGATGGTCGGTTTTACACCTGATAGGGATTATCAATACCTAGAAATCAATCGGTTTATACGTCGCTTGCATCCTGAGATTATTGCGCAAACAGAATCCAAGGTTGCTGAATTGGGAGGGCAAATATACCGTGATCCTGCGACAGATTTACTACACATCAACAAAGAATTTTCAGTTTCTATCGTTTTAGCACGTTGCCAGGTAACCGAATCTGGTCGCAATCGTTGGAAAATTCGATTTGACTCTAGCCTGATTCCAGATATCACTGTCGCTGTCAGACTGAATACCAACAACCAATCCCCACTAGATTATTTTCTGCTGCCCCGTATCGATTTTGGCTCACCTTACTTGAGTTTAGCGGATCAAAATTCCATTGAATTTGATAGCTACCGCTTTGACAATCTCGATTACTTATACGGCATGGCGCAAAGAACACGTTTATGGAGAGCAGCATGACAGAAGGAGCGCAAGAACTACGTTTGATTCCACTTGAGTCTATCGACGTACTAAATCCAAGAGAAAGAGATGGAAAGGTCTTCAATGAAATCGTTGAAAACATTCGAAATATTGGGCTGAAAAAGCCGATTAAAGTCACACCACGATCAGGTAGAGATGGCGAACAACGTTATTTATTAATATGTGGCGAAGGCCGAATGAAAGCATTCAAAGAGCTTGGCCAGAAAAATATTCCTGCACTAATTGTGTCAGTTAGCGATGAAGATGCTTTTATCATGAGTCTCGCAGAGAATATCGCACGCCGACAATATCGGCCATTAGAGTTGTTAACGGCGATCGAAATGCTGCGAGACCACGGATACGATAAAAAAGTGATTGCATCAAAGACAGGATTAGGTGTTGAAAGAGTACAAGGCATACTTGTGTTGTTAGAACATGGTGAAGAGCGTCTATTAGCAGCGGTAGAGAAAGGAAAAATCCCGCTATCAGCAGCTCTTACCATAGTTAGTGGCGGTCGTGACGACAAAGCCATTCAACAAGCATTACAAGAAGCCTATGAATCAGGTCAATTACGTGGCAAGCAATTATTCGAGGCAAAACGTATCATTGAAAATCGATACGCACTTGGGAGAACACTTGGTTGCAACATGCCTAGAAAGCGAACCGACGTTACAACCAGTAGTCTAGTAAGATCTTATCAAAAAGAAGTAGATCGCCAGAAGCTAATGGTTAAAAAAGCCGAGGTAACTCAACATCGATTGTTATTTGTTACGAATGCGCTTCGCCAGCTCTTTTTAGATGAAAATTTTTCTAACTTATTACGCGCCGAAGGTATCGACACATTACCTACTTATTTAGCAGTGCGCGTTCGGGAAGCGGTATGACTGAAGTTATTCAATTAGGTTTCTCAATGGAACCAGTAACGCTACAATTAGCGAATATCCTGCCGTCACGGTCAATGCCTGAAAACTTGAATACCTCAAGAAAATTCACGCAAATTCGATCTTCGATCAAAGAGATCGGTTTGATCGAACCGTTATCTATTACGCCGCAAATTAAGAAATCAAATCATCATATGCTTTTAGATGGTCACATACGTCTGATCGCATTGCGTGAATTAGGTTTTAACGAAGCTCTCTGTTTAATTGCAAAAGATGACGAAAGTTATACCTACAACAGTCGAATAAATAGACTGTCTACTATTCAAGAACACTACATGATTCTGCGCGCTATCGAAAGAGGTGTATCAGCTAACCGCTTGGCCGAAGTACTAAGTGTCGATAGCAGCCAAATTTATAAAAAAATGACTTTGCTAAATGGTATCTGCCCAGAAGCCGTTGAACTCCTAAAAGACAGGCAATTTTCTACTGACATTTCAAGAGTGCTTAGGAAAATGAAACCTACACGCCAAATTGAGTGCGTAGAACTCATGATATCTGCAAATACAGTGACCGTATCTTATGCAGAAGCAATGCTCGTCGCCACACCCGCTGAATTACTAGTTACCGGAAAGAAGCCAATAAAATTAGCAGGCATGTCACAAGATCAAATGAGTAAGATGGAACGTGAGATGGCCAACTTACAAGGGCAATACAAAGTCGTTGAACAAACTTATGGCCAGGATGTATTAAATTTAGTTCTTGCCCGCGGTTATCTAACTAAGCTATTGGACAATCCGTCTATCCTTCGCTATTTAGCTAAAAAATTTCCAGAAATTCTTGTTGAATTTGAAGCCGTCGTAAAAACAGCAGCATTAGATCAATAAGCTCGGTACCAAGCAGTTTTTTTTCCCAGATACAAACGCACAAGTTTTTGAATAGTAGTTATCTCAATCAGCACCGTGATTACATTTCATTCAAGAATCCACCAAATCAGGATCAGACATTTCTCGATACAGTTCCAAAACAAAACTTTCTAAATGTCCATCCCCATCTGCAAGAACTGCTAGACGAAATTTCTCACGTGCAGCCATACGCTCTGCGGTTAAGTGAGCTACAACAAACTCAATGTCCCACTTCTCTGATATTCCGAATTCACTGCGCGATAACCATGGCAACCCTCTATCCCATAGGATACCCCACTGCCAAGCATAGATTCGCAACATCTCTGGCCAGCGATTATGAGCACCCAACTGTATGAGTTCAAATATTTTCTCGCCAGAGCATAACAAAACCTCTGGATCGTATTTTAAACGACGATATGTTGGCCAATCATATTCATACCCAAGCTGAAAATCGAGCGCGTCATAATCACGCAAATTCAATTTTTCTCCAACCATATCTTCAACATGAGAATCCGAAAAAAGCGATCCTTCTGCTAACTTACTGTTATTTTCAACTACTATTTTATGCGGTGCGCGCTTCAAGAGTCTCGCAACACGATTCTCCAATTTTTGAATTCCCGCAGCCTGCGGCGCGCGAGTTTTTGCAGTGATTGGATAAAGAGAATATCGATAAGCCTGCCCATCTGGCAGACCTAATTTTTCATCAAGCTGCGAATAAGAAAAGCCAGTCAGATCACGCGCTTCTTCGATCAGCATTGCAGCAAATCGAGAAAGCGCCAGCTTTAATCTACGTCCTCTATTTTCTCCAACATTCATATAAATTCCCCAATTTCAAAAACTGGCCCTACAACAAAATATTGGACCATTCTAGGATGCAATACACATTACTGCAAGTCTCTGGAGAACTTAAATGAACAAACCAACCAACGATTTTCGCCAATCATTTAAAAGCATGGCGCCGCAAGCGATCATTTCAAGATCAGAATTAGCCATGCTGCTAAGTACCTCATCAAGTGCGGTCTCACAAATGGCGTACAGAGGAGAACTACCTCAAACCGCTTTCCCAGGGAAGCGACGTGCATGTTGGTTCGTATCAGATATTCGAAATTGGCTTGAGGAATTATCTAACAATCGACTCGCAAGTCCTGCAAATCACGTGAATACTTCCTCCAAGATTGGTCGCCCGCGCATCTCTACTTCCAGCGGTATATGAGCATACGTGCGATGAATTGGGCTTGGGAGCAAGTACTTGAGCCAACGCCGAAATTGATCTTGATGGCACTCGCAGACTGCGCCAATGATTTTGATGAATGCTGGCCAAGCATAAGGCTAATAGCTAAAAAATGCTGCGTCTCGGAGCGTACCGTTCAGCGCACCTTACAGAAGTTCACACAAAACAATCTCATCATTGTGAGCAGCAGACATACACAAAGTGGCAGGCAATCATCAAACGAATATCGTTTACTTTTGAGCAGAAAAAGCCCCCCCGACAATTTGTCACCCCATTTGGAAACTGAACTTACTAGCGTCGACAATTTGTCACCCTCGGGGGTGACATCTGGTGTCACTCTCGGGGGTGTCACAGCTATGTCACCCCTTGAACCACCAAGAGAATCATCACAACAACCACTACACTTTCCCTCTGGGCTGACAACGATGGAAAAATCATTTGTGTCAAACCTCGTCCAAAATTTAGACGATCAAATTGCGCAGGCATTGATAGATGAACTTGCTGATGCGATTGAAAGCGGCACTATCAAAAAAAATTTATTACGTTGGTTTAACGCGCTTGTTGAGAAACAAAAGCTCGGGGCTTTCATGCCAACGGGAGGGATTAGAATAAAAGATCGACGTAACGCGAGAGTTCTCGAACGTCAAACTATCTTAGAAAAGAAAGAACTAAAAACTTTACCAACAAATTCAAAGGCAGCGCGGGAAGCTATTGCTAAGTTAAAGAGAACGATAAAGACGACAAATGGCGACAAATCATAAACTACACGAATTTAGATCCGCACATTTTCGCTGACGCGAAAAAAACAAAGCTAAGTACTTAATCCTATGAATGAGACCACTGATGAAGTTCCGAAATTCGTGGTCATACAAGTGCAAAAATGATCCTCGATGAATACGAGATGAAATTAAACTCAATTTCTTGGACATCGAGTTATTGACTGCTTAAAAATCGCTGCAAAATTGCTTCATTTTTGTGATTTTGTGCTTCAAATTTGTACCAAGCAGTTAAAAAAGAAGTAGAGATATTTCAAAAGCTTGTTTTTTCGCGTAGGAGATAAATTGAGGGCAGGATAGGCTTTCAGCTTGATTTTTGGTATATTTTGCTGCAAACGATAAGCAGTCAGAACAAAAAACCTTAAAAAGTTACCTTCTCAATAAATTCCGGCCAGTGCGTAGCTTTCGAGCTTCCAATAAATCCAAGTGTCGATACTCTCTCTTTATTCCACGCCAAGCACCAGTAATTGGAGCCAAGTATTCCCTTGGAGTCTGGATTGCTGCCTCATAAATCACTCTAAACACTCTGTGCATAGAAACCTCATCACAATTAATTAAGAAGTTCCCAAATCTAGCCGATTTGCTCGTCGCATCAACTAGTGGGCGACTTCATTTTAGGCGTCATCCTCATTCTGATCAAACGATATTTGAAAAATGCAATGCTATCCAAGAAAAATCTTCCATTTGTAAGAAGTTAGACGAAATCTTGCTTCAATGTTGCTTCATTTTCGTGATTAACTGCTTTCATTTTTTGACGAATAGCTTCAAAAAAAAGCCATCCGCTTCAACAAGCTAACTTCAAGAAAAAAAAGTAAATATGAGGGCAGGATAGGCTTTCAGTATATTTTTTGGTACATTTTCCCGTAAAGATAGTTGGTGCTAGATGTCTTAAAAAAAATACCAGCCCTAAAGATTTAGACCACATCGTTACGTTCGTTCGTCCAACAAGTCCAGTCGCAGAAAGACGAAGAGAATTTTTTTCATTGAGGATATTCCATCAATTCACTCGTAAGAGTTACATAGTTAGTTAAATCAATAACCTAGAGCCAAGAACTCTACTCCGCTTGTTAAAGGCAGGCGAAATCTCGCTTCAATGCGGCGTCAAATACGTAGTGAGCATCTTTCATTTTTTGGCGAATAGCTTCAACAAACAAATTTGAATCAAGCACAAACAAAATTGAGGGCAGGATAGGCTTTCAGCCGGATTTTTGGTACATTTCCATTGAAAGATAGTTAGCACAAAAAACCTCAAAGAACGCTAACCGGTTTTTGTAGTACATTACAGCGAGGACAATTGGAATTCGGGATAGAAGTGAATACAAAACTAGCACAATGGACCTACCAAGAGGGACTCGACTTTGAATGCGCACGCGAACTGATCACCGATGCGATGGGTATATGCACTGCAAATATCTCAGAAGAGATGCACAAAAGCAGCCCAAATGAACAAACTATCGAAGCAAACGACTTGGAGCGAACACGGCTACATCATTTACGAAACTCATTTCACGTAAACGATGTTCAAGTAATTAAACAAGTACTCGCAGAATATGGGCCGATTGTTCGAGCAAATCTTGAAAAACGTGCTCGCGAATTAGAAATAAAACCAGACTAAATAAATTTGGAAATTCCCCCCTTACCATAGGCACACCCGCTCTATCTTTCAAAACAGTCCCAATTCCAAGTACGCTCAAGTCACACCAATATCGGCAGCACATCTTTTATTCGAAAAAGCAACGCCATTTTGCTTTCTATTGATTTCCCCCTTCTAGTGAAATGTTACAATCTTCACTAATTTTTGCTACCTGTAAGATATCAACTCAGAGCAAGTAGGCAACTACGATATTTAATGCCACAAAGCGAGCAAGTGCTTGCAATAAAAAACACAAAGGCAGTTTAGCCCATGAATGCAGTAGAAATTGAATCAGCAGTATCAGATTTGGCGCTAGAGCCATTTGATAAAGAAGAATTTCCGTTTTCGTTTCTCGCGTGTTTTGGCCACAAAGACACCGCACTTAAACGCCTGCGCGCAGGCAACAATAACGCTTCAGATATTCCCTCAGGCGTTTTACAACGCAATCAAATCCATATCGCTGTCTGTGAGGTTGGGGCTGTCAGTGAAACATTGAAGGCATTGCGAGAAAGTCCAGCGACCACGAAAGCAAAAGCCAAGTTCATTCTTGCAACCGACGGACAGACTCTCGAAGCAGAAGAGCTAGTTGCGGGAGAGACTATCGCTTGTGCGTATTCAGATTTTTCAGATCATTTCGGTTTTTTCCTGCCACTTGCCGGAATCTCTACGATCAAAGAGATCAAGGATAACCCCATCGACGTACGTGCGACGGGACGGTTAAACAAGTTGTATGTTGAGCTACTAGCCGAAAATCCTGATTGGGCCAAAGAAGAACGCCGTACCGACATGAATCATTTCATGGCACGTTTGATTTTCTGTTTTTTTGCGGAAGATACCAACATCTTTGAAAGCGCGGGTCTCTTTACAAAAACCGTTGAACAAATTAGTGAACGCGACGGGACGAATACACATACCGTCATCAGCGAAATTTTTCGTGCGATGAACATCAAGCAAAACGAGCGAACGCAAGCAAATCCTCGCTTACCGACCTGGGCAGATCAATTTCCCTATGTGAATGGTGGCTTGTTTTCTGGCAGCACTGAGGTACCACGTTTTACACGTATGGCACGCACCTATTTGGTACATGCAGGTAATTTGAACTGGCAACAAATCAATCCAGACATTTTTGGTAGCATGATTCAAGCCGTGGCCGATGATGAAGAACGCGGCACGCTTGGGATGCACTACACTAGCGTTCCGAATATTCTCAAGGTACTCAATCCGCTATTTTTAGATGATCTACGTAATTCACTTGAAGAAGCCGGCGACAACAGAATAAAGCTTCTCAATTTGCGTAAGCGAATGGCACACATTCGTGTATTTGATCCAGCCTGCGGATCAGGAAACTTCTTAGTGATCGCCTACAAACAAATGCGCGAAATCGAGGCCGAAATCAATCGTCGTCGTGGAGAGACCAATTTAGGTAGTGAAATTCCCCTCACTAATTTCCGAGGTATTGAATTGAGGGAGTTTCCTGCAGAAATAGCCCGATTGGCGCTGATTATCGCTGAATTCCAGTGCGATGTTCACTATCGTGGGCAACAGGATGCACTTGCTGAGTTTTTGCCGTTAGACACCCAAAATTGGATTATTTGTGGAAACGCCCTTCGCCTTGATTGGTTAGGAATCTGCCCACCAGAAGGAACAGGAGTTAAGTTAATTGCCGATGATTTGTTTGGCACGCCGCTAGAGCAATCAGAAATCGACTTTGAAAATAAAGGTGGTGAAACTTACATTTGCGGGAATCCTCCATATGTTGGGCGAAAATACCAAACTACCGAACAAAAAGCAGAGCTAAATATTGTTTTCAGAGGGCGGACTAAAGACACATTATCGCTGGATTACGTGACTGGCTGGTTCATGAAGGCTGCAGACTATATGGCGACAACGGTATGCGATGCGGCTTTTGTTACCACCAATTCCATTTGCCAAGGCATTCAAATTTCAGCGATGTGGCCTGCCTTATTTGCCGATGGTGTTGGAATTCGTTTTGCATACCAGTCCTTTAAATGGGCTAACTTGGCTTCACATAACGCAGGAGTCACCGTCGTCATTCTCGGTCTTAGTAAGAAAAAAGGGGGGGTCAAACGTCTCTATACTGTTGAGAGCGAAACCACGGCAAGCATTCGCGAGGCTGCCAACATCAACCCCTACCTTGTTCCCAGCGATAACGTGTTTGTTCTACCTAGATCAAAGGTGCCAGATGAACGTACTCCGATGCAATTCGGCAACCATCCCTATTACGCCAATGACCTTATGTTGCAACAAGAGGAGGCGCGTACCGTTGTGTCCGAAGAACCAAGCGCAGCACAGTTCATTCGACCACTTTACGGTTCTAAGGAAACTATTTCTGGCTCACCTCGCGCCTGCATTTGGATTACTGACGAAACATTAAGCAAAGCTAGAACTTTACCTTCTATTTGGCAACGCATCGAACGAGTTCGAATCGCACGTGAAGCGAAAACATCGGACATTCAGGCGATGAAATTATTAGCAACTCCGCATAAATTTCGCGACCAGTTTGAAGCTCAAAAGCATCTTTTGGTAGTACCCATCGTTAGCTCGGAAAACAGAGATTATCTTCCAGTGGCACTGCTCGAAGCGAACGCTATTGTACACAACAAGGCTTTCGCACTCTACGATGCTCCTCTATGGAATTTAGCACTCATCGCATCAAGACTCCACTGGGTGTGGATTGGTACAGTATGTGTACGGATGCGGACTGACTTTTCGTACTCAAATACACTAGGTTGGAATACCTTTCCTTTACCTTTGCTCACCGAACAAAACAAAGTCGATCTAACTGCTTGCGCGGAAAATATTTTACTTGCACGCGAAGCTCATTTTCCGGCGTCAATAGCTGACCTGTATGATCCGGACAATATGCCGGATAACCTACGTCATGCTCACGAACGAAACGACGAAGTTTTAGAACGAATATACATAGGTCGCCGCTTCAAAAACGATACTGAGCGGTTAGAAAAATTGTTCGACCTGTACACCAAAAGATCCTCGAACGAAGCAGCATCTAAATCAACTAAAAAAAACATAAAGGGAAAATCAGCGTGAGCGAGAATACTAGTAACCCTACAAATGTACAAACTATACCGTCGGTTTCGATTAGCACGGCACGCACAGGAGCTTCAAGCAAGGCTAATTCTTTAGGTATGCGCACCATGCAGGAGCGTGCATATGCCAAACGCGGTGAGCAATACTTACTCATCAAGTCGCCACCAGCATCGGGGAAATCTCGTGCGTTGATGTTTATCGCCTTGGACAAACTTCATAACCAAAACCTACGACAAGCGATTGTGGTGGTTCCAGAGCGCTCAATTGGCAGCAGCTTTGCCGATGAAGCGTTAAGTCAACAAGGATTTTATTGGGATTGGCAAGTTGCTCCGCAGTGGAATCTTTGTAATGTACCTGGCGTCGATGAACCTCGCGTGGCTCAGTCCAAAGTTGAAGCTGTGGCTCAATTTTTAGCGAGTTCAGATAAAGTGCTGGTCTGCACACATGCAACCTTCCGCTTTGCTGTCGAGGAATTGGGCATACAAGCGTTTGATAATCGCTTAATTGCGATAGACGAATTTCATCACGTTTCTGCTAATCCAAACAATAAACTGGGCAGCCAGTTGGGTGCATTCATTGCTAGAGATAAAGTGCATCTCGTTGCGATGACTGGATCATATTTCCGTGGTGATAGCGAGGCAGTACTCGGTACCTCTGACGAAGCTAAATTCGAGACAATCACCTACACATACTACGAACAACTAAATGGCTATCGTTGGCTCAAGTCTCTAGATATCGGTTATTTTTTCTATACTGGTCCTTATGTCAACGCGATCACTAAAGTCTTAGATCCTTCGTTGAAAACGATTGTGCATATCCCCAATGTGAATGCGCGCGAAAGTCTCAAAGACAAGCAGCATGAAGTGAATGAGATTCTCAATGGATTAGGCGATTGGAAAGGCGTTGATTCTCTGACCGGCTTTCATCAAGTACAGACCCAAGATGGGCGAATGATCAAGGTTGCAGACCTCGTTGATGATAGCGATCCAGCCAAGCGCTCAAAGGTTCTCACCGCTCTGAAAGATCCTGCTCAAAAGAATAATCGTGATCACGTCGATGTCATTATCGCGCTTGGTATGGCAAAAGAAGGCTTTGATTGGATTTGGTGTGAACATGCATTAACGATAGGCTACCGCAGTAGTCTGACTGAGATCGTACAAATTATTGGCCGCGCCACACGTGATGCAGAAGGCAAAGAACGCTCACGCTTTACGAATTTGATCGCAGAACCAACAGCTGAACAATCTACTGTCGCAGAGGCTGTTAACGACATGCTCAAAGCTATTTCTGCCAGTTTGCTTATGGAGCAAGTACTAGCGCCACGCTACGAATTTACCCCAAAAAATGCTGGACCACAAGAAGGCTTCAATTACGGCCCTGAAGGCTATCAGATGGGTAGTACTAATGTCGGCGTCAATGAAGCAACAGGACAGTATCATGTCGAAATTAATGGCTTGGCCAAGCCTGAAACGGCTGAGGCAACACGTATATGCAAGGAAGATTTGAATGAAGTTGTGACTAGTTTTCTGCAAGACAAAGCTACACTAGAACGCGGTTTATTTGATAAAGAAAATACCTTACCAGAAGAATTGACGCAGTTACGTATGGGTAAGATCGTCCGCGAACGTTATCCCGATTTGAACGATACCGACCAAGAAGCGATTCGCCAGCACGCGATAGCCGCCATGAATATCACTCAACAAGCCAAGCTAGCCCTTGCGCATGCTGATGCGATTGGCAGTGACCTTCCTCAAGGTAGTACTGCCTTGATTGATGGCGTCCGCAAGTTCGTCAATGTGCGTGACTTGGACATTGATCTAATTGACCGTATCAATCCTTTTGAAGCGGCCTATGCTGTACTAGCAAAAGCGATGGATGAAAAATCATTACGCCAAGTTCAAAATAGTATTGCTGCGAAGAAGCTTAGCATTCCCGAAGATGAAGCACGTGATTTAGCTAAACGTGCTTTGCAGTTCAAGCAAGAGCGTGGTCGATTACCTGATATTAATTCTGCTGATGCATGGGAAAAACGGATGGCTGAAGGCATTGCTGCTTTCGCTCGCTATCGTGCGCAAGCGAAAGCAGCCGAGGCTCAAGGAGAATCAAGCAATGGCTGAAATGGATGATGATGAATTGCTGGATGCTCTTGGCGTTGAAGTCACACCGCTCAAAACGTCCAGTAGAACTCCACGTGAAGAACGCATCATCGCTGGCTTCGAAGACATCTTGCGCTTCTATCAAGAGCATGGACACGTTCCATCGCATGGTGAGCATCAAGATATTTTCGAGCGCCTATATGCGGTGCGTTTAGACCAAATACGCAAGCTGCCAGAGGCAAAAACCTTGCTTTCTGAGATAGACGTGCCAGGTTTACTTTCTGGTGAAGCATCCACTTCTGTGAACATCGACGAATTGGATGAGGACGCGTTGCTTGCAGAGTTGGGGATTACAGATGAGGCGACTGCTCAAGACGATATCACCGTGCTGCGTCATGTACGATCAACGGTAGAAAAACGTGCTGCTGAAGAAATTGCAGACCGGACCCGCTGCGAAGATTTTGAAAAATTTAGTCCGTTATTCGAACAGGTTACTCGCGAATTAAAAAGTGGTCTTCGTAAAACGATTCAGTATGGCCGCGATACAGCAATTGAGCTAGGTAACTATTTTGTCGTTGGTGGACAAATTGCTCTTGTCGCGGAAGTTGGCGAAACATTTACATCTGCCTATGGCCGTGAAGATGAACGCCTTAGGGTAATTTACGATAACGGAACCGAAAGTAATTTGCTACGTCGCTCACTGCAAAAAGCACTTTATAGAGACGAAACAGGTCGACGTATCACAGACCCTGACTTAGGGCCATTATTTGGAGATATACAGGAACCGGATGACATTGAAAGTGGCACAATCTATGTCCTGCGAAGCCTATCGACTCATCCTTTCGTTGCTGAACACCGCGAACTCATACACAAAATCGGTGTGACTGGCGGCAAGGTTGAAACTCGAATCGCAAATGCGGAAAAAGACGCAACCTATTTGCTAGCGGACGTTGAGATCATTGCGACCTACAAGCTTCACAATATAAATCGTACTAAGCTTGAGAATATCTTTCATCAGATATTCGACGCAGCACAGCTAGACATCATGATTGAAGATAGATTTGGCAATCCGGTCAAGCCAAGGGAATGGTTTTTAGTACCGCTGCATGTGATTGATGAGGTGGTTGGACGGATTCGTGATGGGTCAATTACTGAGATTACTTATGACCCAAAGACAGCTATGTTGAGGAACTAACGATGCTATATCCCGAAAAAATTGACGCTGCATCAGTGATACTCAAATGTTGAATTGGAAAATATTATGAATTCTTTTCTACGGACACTTTTGTTTGCATCATCGCTTGCTCCGGCCATTCTGATTGGTGCTGCCGCTCAAATCTGGAATGTAGGAACAAATTTTGAAGTGTATTGTTGGATTGCTGCCAGCGCGCTTACTTGTTTACTACCACTTCTTGTTGCAGTTGAGGCATCAAAACGCACTGCCCAGACGCCCTTTGTAGCAAAAAAAATTGAGTCTCAAGACTGGCTATTAGTAGTTTTCGTTGTTAGTTACTTTGTGCCACTTGTAACAAAAATTTCCAACTTGCAGACGTTAGGTTTAATTTTTCTCGTTGCAGCAGTTTTGGCGGCCACCTTAGAGGCAATTCCAGTTCATCCAGTTCTCCATTTATTTCGCTACCGTTTTTATAAGGTTGAAGGGGATAATGGTGTGGTTTATGTAATGATAACCAAACGAAAACTTTTATCAGCAAAAGATATCAAAACTGTACAGCAGCTTTCTCCACAATTATTGATGAGTATTTAATGTATACATTATTTGCCTACACTAGAGATCCGAGCCAAAGACTGGTTCGGTTCGCCGTTGACCAAACCGTTCAACGTGAACTCACGACCTACCTAGATGCTCAGGTAAGTTTTTTTGAACAAGAACGAGAAGACATCATTTTTGATGGAAAATACAAGCCAGATGACGATGAGATGCTAGTTATTGAAGGGTTCGATGACATAGATAATCTCGCTGCGGCAATCGTGGCTCCGCTTAATTTTCCAATTGCAGACCCTAACAACTTCTCTTTCGACCAGATACGAGCACTATTTTTTGGGAAAACTGAAAATGGAACGACTTCTGTATATCTCCAAAATTTTGACAAACGAAAGCTAATTTCCGAGACTGGCTTCTCAATTTTCCATGCACAGAATGTCTATAAACGCATCGAAGGCACAGGATTGACGCTGAATACAAAAATTACGGCGAAATTACAGGGGAACGTTTTAAAATTCTTCAGCTTCTTTCTAATATCCCAGATGTTTGATATGAGCAGCTATTATCAAGTAGCGACGGATGCAGATATAGCGGAATTCGCCAACCTTCCTCAAGTTTCGGTGCAAGATCAAGATGCTTTAATAAGCGTCAGTGACAATTGGGTTAGGAATAAATTTTGGCTAATAAAGCAAAGCGGAATTTTAGAAAAAGTCGCGCCTGCTGATCTAAAAGTGATTGCCGCCGAATTTGGAATTCCAGTTGTCTATGAAGCCGTTGATGGCACCGAACGGTTACAATTACCCATCGATAAAAAACAACTAAAAACCTTACTGCGTTTCTTGGACGAGGATTACTATAAGTCTCCACTATCAAAAACCAACTTTGTCACGAATTCCAAAAGAGCTGTCTAATTAATTACAATCGTAAACAGTTAGAATTTTTGCTTAAAAGTGAAATATTGAAGAGAGTGCCGTTGACTAAGAATCAGTAAATCATCACGGGTTGACGTTAACCAACGGCATATTCACATTACCCTAATTTTTGAAGAAGGCTCTCCGGTTTGAGATGCGTATAGCGCTTCAACATCTGCATGCTTTTATGACCTGTAATGCTCGCAACCTCCATTGGATGCATCCCCTTCTCGAACAACCGAGAAGTAGCCTCATGTCGTAAATCATGCCACCGGAGATTTGTGATACCAAGACAAGCCATCGTCAACTTCCAGATACATAGCACTGCGTTTGGTGTGGTATTAAATACCTGCCCAAATATAGATCTTGGTAATTCGCCAGTAACTTCCCTAGCTTTAATCGAATTAAGAACAGCAACCGCTTTAGTTGATATGGGCAAGATCGTTGGGACACCTTTATTTTCTGGAGCCTTTGGATCAAATGGGAATTTAATCATTCTGGTATCAAGGTCGATCCACTCCCATTTCAAACTAAAGAGTGTTGCCTTTCGAAGACTTGTTTCTATATCTAAGTCAAATGCGTATGCAGCATAACGATTACCACTTGCGGCAAGCTTGGCATAAATTTTTTCATATTCACCATTCTCCAGGCGCCGGTCACGTGCATTACTTCCACTTGGTTTGCGGATGTTATCGAGGGGATTAGGCAATCCTTCCATGCCCCATTCTTTGCGTGCAATTTCAAACAAATGATTTATCAACTGTAACTCAAGACGGATTGTATTTTCCGCTCTTCCCTGCTCACGCCGTGCATCGCGGTAACGTGCAAAATCTGCGCCCTTTAAGTTTGCTAACGTACGGAAACAAAGGTCATTTCGTAGCCAACGATCGATGCGTCCATTCTCTTGTTTCGGGTGGCGCTTAGTTGGGACAATTTCTCGCTGATAGCGCTCCAGCGCCTCACGCAATGTAGTTCGCTCAGCCTCGGTACGGTCAATGTACAAACCAGAGTCCATTTCAGACTCAATACGCCGCGCCCATTGCTGTGCCTGCTTCTGCGTATCAAACGTCCTGTACGTCGCCTTGTAGCCCTTGCGCCGGATCTCTGCGCGCCAGTATTCACCCCGTTGTTTAATGTAAGCCATATCAAGTTCTCCAAAAGATTTAGAAAGCGCTTGATTTGAATTCTCCACTCCGGCAGATTTCCGGCAAAGGGCCAGTTTTTGAATAAATTTACGTGGATAAATATGAAAAAAGCCCTTGCAATTTCTTGTAAGAGCTTGATTTCAAAACACATAAATTTTGGTGGGCCTCCCGTGAGTCGAACACGGTACCAACGGATTATGAGTCCGCTGCTCTAACCAACATGAGCTAGAGGCCCTATTTGCTAAAGCACGAACGCGCCCCAGAAAACGAGCGCTTATTGTATTACATTAGAGGTAATTGGCACAAGGCTTACAGAGGATAAATGCGCGATTCTTCCAGTTATTCAAATGCATTGATGCTAAATTCAGGGGCTGCACAAAAAAACAAAACCGCACAATCTTTCAACTGTACGGTTTCATCACATCAACTTTGGAACAAGATTTTTACTTACTCGCTCGCCAAATTGTTTGATTGATCAGTTCCCTTCGAGGAAACTCTTAAGCTTGTCTGAACGTGACGGGTGGCGCAGCTTACGCAGCGCTTTTGCCTCTATTTGTCGAATGCGCTCACGCGTTACGTCAAATTGTTTGCCCACTTCTTCCAAAGTATGATCCGTCGACATCTCTACACCAAAACGCATGCGCAATACTTTTGCTTCGCGCGGTGTTAAAGAATCCAAGACATCCTTCACCACATTACGCATAGACGCGTGCAAAGCTGCGTCTGCTGGTGCTAAGGTGTGATTGTCTTCGATAAAATCACCCAAATGAGAATCATCATCGTCACCAATAGGCGTTTCCATCGAGATCGGCTCTTTCGCAATCTTCATGATTTTACGAATTTTATCTTCCGGCATTTCCATCTTGATCGCCAACGTCGCAGGATCTGGTTCTGCACCAGTTTCTTGCAAAATTTGACGCGAGATACGATTCATTTTATTGATCGTTTCTATCATATGCACAGGGATACGAATCGTACGTGCCTGATCCGCAATAGAACGCGTAATTGCCTGACGAATCCACCAAGTTGCATACGTCGAAAACTTATAGCCGCGACGATACTCAAACTTATCTACCGCTTTCATCAAACCAATATTACCTTCTTGAATCAAATCCAAGAACTGCAAACCGCGATTGGTGTATTTTTTAGCGATAGAAATAACCAGACGCAAGTTTGCCTCAGTCATCTCACGTTTCGCTTTGCGTGCTTTCATTTCACCTGCAGACATCTTCTTGTTAATGCCACGCAAATCAGGCAAAGGCAATACGACACGTGCTTGCAAGTCGATCAATTTTTGCTGCAATTGCTGAACGCTAGGCACATTACGTCCCAAGATCGCACTGTAAGAATGTCCTGAGTTCACTTCGCCATCAACCCAAGCGAGATTGGTTTCATTCCCAGGAAAAACTTTAATGAAATGTGAACGAGGCATACCACAGCGATTCACAACCACATCCAAAATTTGCTTCTCAACATGGCGCACTTCGTCGACTTGACCGCGCAAAGTATCACACAGTTTTTCAACTACTTTCGCGGTGAAACGAATACCAAGTAATTCACTGGAAATCGCTTCTTGCGCTTTAATGTAGCTCTTTGAGTTGTAGCCTTCTTTTTCGAAAGACTTACGCATTTTGTCGAAGTTTTCCGAGATGATCGCGAATTTGGCCAGTGAATCACGCTTCAACTGCTCTAACTGTTCCGCAGAGATACCGGCTGCAACAGCAGCGCTATCTTCTTCTTCCTCTTCTTCTTCGTCTTCGTCTTCTTCGTCTTCTTCGTCTTCTTCGCTCTCGACAACGACTATCGGTGCTTTTTCTTCTTCAGTTTCCGCATTTGGATCGACTAAGCCATCAACGATATCGTCGACTTTAATTTCATCACTGGCGATGCGCTCTGCTTGAGCGAGAATTTCTGCGATAGTGGTTGGACAAGAGGAGATCGCCTGTATCATGTCCTTCAGTCCTTCTTAGATCTTATTGGCGATAACGATCTCGCATTCACGCGTTAATAATTCGACCGTACCCATTTCGCGCATATACATACGCACGGGATCTGTAGTGCGGCCGAAATCTGAATCGACCGTGGACAAGGCAGCTTCAGCAGCCGCTTCAACTTCATCATCATCACTGGCAACCGTAACAACGTTATCCGACAACAACAATGCTTCCGCATCAGGCGCTTGTTCGTAGACTGCGACACCCATGTCATTGAACGTGCTGATAATGCCTTCAATCGCTTCTGGATCGACAACATTTTCCGGCAAGTGATCATTGATTTCTGCAAAAGTCAGATAACCACGGTCTTTACCCATCTTAATCAGGGTTTTGAGACGTTGGCGGCGACGTTCTAATTCTTCTGCGGTCGCTTCTGGATCTGCGGAGAAAGCATCCTTCAATAAAGCTTTTTCTTTAGCTTTACGGTCTTTAGCTTTGGCTTTGTCGAGGGCTTTCATCTCAGCGCGCTCTACCGCGTTAAGTGCTGCCATCTCTTCATTTTCAGGCTGATATTCTTTTGGTTTGCGGCCACGGCGACCAGGCACTTTGACACCCGGCAACACATAGCCTGAGGTATCAATGCTCGCCAACAACGCAGCATCTGTGGTTTGACTCACTGTGGGCGCAGATCCGGTCTTTATCTCTTGCACTTCAGGTGCCTTTTCAGTTTTCACTGCGGCCTTAGTTGACTTTTTCGCCTGTTTTTCTTCAGCGTGGTCGTCTTTTTCAGTTTTACTGCTTGCGTTTGATGCTTTGGTAATCACAGAGGCTTTCTTTGTTGCAGGTGACGGTGTTTCAACTTGTTTTGCAGAATGCTTTTCGACACTCTTACTCAACATCGGTTCCGCTTTAGGCTCATTTTTTGTGGCACGTGTTTTTGGCACTTCAACTTCCTTTTTACTCGCCGTCAATTTTACATCTTTACTCGAAATCTTGCTCTCAGCCAATTTCGCAGGCTTCAGTTCTACTTTAGGCGGTTTAACGCCTTTCGCAAGGACTTTTTTCTCAGAGACTTTAGCCGCAACCGTGCTCGATTTTACTGATTTCACCTGAGGCTTTTCTGTGACTCTTACTTTGGCAAGCGTTTTAGCAGCTGACTTAGGAGCTGGCTTTTGCGCCACTTTCGCTACGATCTTTGCTGGTGCCTTCGCTAGTACTTTTGTTGGTGCTTTAGTTGGTACTTTTGCTAGTGGCTTTGCGGGAACTTTTGCACTCACTTTTTTTGCAGCAGGATTCACGGCCGATTTCACACCAGCTGCTTTGCTTGCAGGTTTGGTGACTTTGGCGGCAGGCTTAGCACTTGCCTTAGCTGGAACTATTGCCGTTTTTTTAACAGCGACAGTTTTAATGGAACTCTTCGTAACTACGGGTGTCAGTTTTTTCGCGGGTTTCTTCATTGCACTAGCCATTGAATCAAACCAACCGACGCCAACAAAAGAGTTGAATCATATAAAAAAACAAAGCACCGCCGACAGTAATACCCTGTGGGACAGCGCGACATTTCTTCATTCAAACCACACTTGTCTTTGCATCGGTGTTTTGGGTTACTCGGAGGAGCCTACGCTCACCTAAACAACACATTCCTGTTATTAACAACCACAACGGCTGCAACAAAGAATGAAAACAACCTAAGACCTTGAATCGAAAGCCTTTAATTATAGCACTTGCCTCTCTTTTACTCAATCAAATGCTTATAGATTACGCATTCCACTGAAGCAATTTTTTATCTTTTCAACAATCAAACTACCATATTCCTGTCTAGAAATATGACGAACAAACAACTAACTCACCGGTCGTCCAGCGGCTTCAACTTCAGCTTCACGCCGTATAGCATCTTGCAATTGCATAATCTCTCTATATCTGGCGATATCTTGCGCTTCACGCAAACCGCGCTGCGCCAGTTGCTCCATTTCCATCTTCAGAACCTGGGTTCTAATTTGACGCAACGCACCAGCAAGTTCCATTGCAACAACATCAATATCCGATTCAGTCTGTTCTGCGATTTCCGCAATCAAGGGGTCAAAATCAGCACTGCTAGCACGTAAATTCTCTGCCAAAGCCGCAAAATTCGCTTGATCGCCCATGGGTTGCGCAATCAGCACCAATTGCCTTAACATTTCGGCACCATCCGGTGCAATTTTTGCAGCGTCGTCCATCATCGCCGGAGTCATCATGACAGCTAGCGAAGGATGTGCGACCAAAATCCGCAAAACTTGTCGCTCCAAACCAACAGGTGCGCTACGCCGGCTCTTAGGCGGTGCAATTTTGATTCGTGCTACGGGCTGACTCAGATCAAATAAGGCTTCAATTTCTGCCGCAGTTGACTGGGTAATTTGTGCCAGATTACGCACCAATTGCAGACGCAAGCCAGACGGCGCCATCTGCTGCAACAAAGGCTTAGCATCAAATTGCGTCCTCGCACGCCCCTCAGCAGTACTCAAATCGTTCTCGCCACTAACTTCTTTGATGAAAAACTGGGACAGCGGCATAGCGCCTTGCACTTCCGCAGCAAAAGCTTCAGCACCAAAAGTACGAACAAAACTATCTGGATCATGCTCGACCGGCAAAAATAGAAACTTAATGATTTTATTGTCATTTACATGAGCCAAACAGGCATCCAGTGCACGCCTTGCCGCTCGACGCCCAGCGCTATCACCATCAAAACTAAACACCACGTGGTCAGTTTGTCGCAGTAATTTTTGCACATGGGTCGGCGTACAAGCAGTTCCTAAGGTCGCCACGGCCTGTGGAAAGCCAAGCTGCGCCAAAGCCACTACATCCATGTAACCTTCAGTGACTAAAACATAACCCGCTTCACGGATTGCTTGCCTCGCTTCAAACAAGCCATATAACTCTAAGCCTTTTTGATAGAGCGGGGTTTCTGGCGAGTTCAAATACTTAGGCTCACCCTGATCCAAAATGCGTCCACCAAAACCGATCACTTGTCCTTTTGTATTGCGAATCGGAAACATAATGCGATCTCGAAAACGGTCATAACGCTTGCGATGCGCACCGTCATCGTCACTTTTATCAATCACCATGCCGGACTCAGCTAATGCCAATGCATTATATTCAGTAAATACAGAACGCAAACTATCCCAGCCATCCGGCGCATAACCCAGCCCGAATCGAGCCGCGATTTCACCCGTCACACCACGCTTCTTCAAATATTGAATTGCGGTATCGGCACCACGTAATTGCTGGCGATAGTAATCACACGCCTTCGTCATTACCTCACTCAAAGCCAAACTTTTCGCAGTTACTTCCGCTCGCTGTGCAGGTAAAAGGCGATCATCTTCAGGTACGACCATGCCGTTATTCAACGCCAAGTCCTTCACCGCATCGACAAAGCTCATGCCGGAATACTCCATCAAAAATCCGATGGAAGTACCATGCGCGCCGCATCCGAAACAATGATAAAACTGCTTAGTTGGACTCACCGTAAAGCTAGGAGACTTTTCGTTATGAAACGGACACAAACCCATGTAGTTTGCGCCGCCTTTTTTCAATTGCACGTACTTACCCACGACATCAACGATATCAACACGAGCCAGCAAATCCTGAATGAAACTTTGAGGAATCACGTAAAAAATCCCATGCAATAAAACAGATACGGCTTCGAGAAGAAAAATCCTCCGAAGCCGAGAGATGGTAGATCAGAGAGATCACTTACTAGTCTGGCAAAAATCTAATCCGGCCAAGATAAATAAGAAAAGCAAAAGAATTATTTCGCCAGAGCTGCTTTTACCAGAGCCGAAACCACTGTCATATCAGCGCGCCCAGCCAACTTTGGCTTCAACACTGCCATTAATTTACCCATATCTTGCGGCCCAGTTGCGCCCACTTCGGCAACCGCCTCATTAACCGCAGCTTGCATCTCTGATTCGCTTAAGCCAGCAGGCATATAGGCAACTAAGATTACCAATTCAGCTTTTTCGATATCAGCCAAGTCTTGGCGTCCACCCGCTTCAAATTGAGTAATGGAATCTTTGCGCTGCTTAATCATTTTTTCGATGATCGCCAACACCATAGCGTCATTGAGCTCAACCCGCTCATCGACTTCTTTTTGCTTCATCGCAGCAGTGATCAAGCGTATCGTGCCGAGCTTAGCGGCATCTTTCGCACGCATTGCCGATTTCATATCTTCGGTGATTTGTTCTTTTAAGCTCATAATATCCTCTAAACAATTTAACTTCTTCCAGCTAATATTGGGGCAAATTCATCAATTTCAAATGATGCCAAACTCAATAAATCGCAGGAACCAGCGAATAACAGATTAAATAATATAAATAAGAAAGCCCGCTGCGGTACACCGGAGCGGGCATGCAAACCTAAAACTGATTAGCACTATTAGGCATCAAGTTGATTTACCATCGACTCAATGCCAAACAGAATTAATACATTTTCTTAGGCAATTGCTGACTACGAATACGTTTGTAGTGACGTTTAACAGCAGCAGCTAAACGACGCTTGCGTTCTGCAGTTGGTTTTTCGTAAAACTCGCGAGCACGCAATTCGGTCAACAGACCGGTCTTTTCGATGGTGCGCTTGAAGCGACGCATGGCGACTTCGAACGGCTCGTTTTCTTTAAGGCGAATTGTGGTCATGTAAGTTCGAACCAATTAAAAATTTATAGGAAGACCGAAATAATAACAGCAAATTCGTAAATAGGGAAGTTAACTGATGAAAACTTACGCAAAAGATCGTTTTACTGGTGCAGCATATTTACGACAACTCGATAAATTAATCGATTGCAGTCCCTGCAGCTACAGCGGAAGCCCATGCCCATTGAAAATTATAGCCGCCCAGCCAGCCCGTGACATCGACCGCTTCGCCAATAAAATAGAGCCCAGGTACTTTGTTTACCATCATGCTTTGTTGCGACAATTCCCGCGTATCGACACCGCCCCGAGTAACTTCAGCTTTACGATACCCCTCAGAACCATTCGGCAGCAGCTCCCAGCGATTAAGTTTTTCACCCAAAAGACGAAGGCGCTTATCTTGCATATCCGCGATTCTCAAGCTTCCATCGAATCCGTGCGCCAGCAACAATCCGTCAACTAAGCGCACCGGCAAAAAGGCAGCGAGATAATTTGCCAGATTTTTTTTAGTGGTACTTTTCGCATCAATCAAATCCTGCGCCACATCGATTTCGGGCAATAGATTCACCCGAATAGCCTGCCCTGGCTGCCAAAAGCTAGATATCTGCAATACCGCTGGTCCGGATAGTCCGCGATGAGTGAATAATAAATCTTCGCGAAATACCGCTTTCTTTTTCTTTTCCCCTGTTTCTATATCGACTTCTAAAGAAATGCCGGACAAAGGCACAAAGGGTTCCCAACTTTGCGCATCAAAAGTCAGCGGCACTAAGGCAGGACGTGGCGCTATCACGTTCAACTGAAATTCTTTAGCAATACGAAAGGAAAAATCAGTTGCGCCAATTTTGGGGATAGACAGACCACCAGTTGCAATGACCACATTATTACTATGCACCGTCCCTTGATCAGTCTCAACTTGAAACCCCAGATCAATCTTTACGACGGCTTGCACTGCGCAAGGCATGCGCCACTGCACCTTACCCAACTCGCATTCTGATTTCAACATGCGAATAACATCTTCTGCACTGTCATCACAAAATAATTGCCCTTTGTGCTTTTCATGGAAAGCGATCTTATAGCGTTTCACCAAACTCAAAAAATCCTGTGGCGTATAACGAGACAACGCACTTTTACAAAAGTGCGGATTTTCTGATAAAAAATTTTGAGGCCCTGCTTGCAAGTTTGTGAAATTACAACGGCCACCGCCCGAGATGCGTATTTTCTCTGCCAATTTCGCCGCGTGATCGATCAACAGCACACGCTTACCTCGTTGTCCTGCAGTTGCAGCGCACATCATGCCCGCTGCACCAGCACCAATCACGATCAGATCAAAATACGATTTGGAATTTTCTTGATTCATAGAATAATTTTAGATTTTTCAAAAGGCTGAGAATGGCGCAAGCCAATCTCAGCATCGCCAGAACAACCGCATCAACCTTTTAAAATAGAGTTAAGCGGTCTGACTGGCTAATTTTAATTCTCTGGATATCTGCAGACATAAATCACGTTGGCGGGCAATATTGATAGGAACGGCAATCTCGCCAGCCAACACTTTTTGCGTCCAAGCTGCTGTTTCGACGGCCTCCGCGCTCGAAGGTAAATCTTCAATCGCGGCACCTAATTGCGCCTCAGTTTCGCATAAACGCCTGTGTTGCCCCATGCAATAGCAATCTATTTGCTGGGCGCGCCCCGTACTGGCAACAGCTTCACCTTCAGTGGCTCGCATCAAAAAAGTCGCGCCCAATTGCGGTGATTGCAGCGTTCGTAAATACGTATCCAACATGATTTGGTATTCTGGATGCGTGTAAGAATTCAAACGCAAAGCAGGATGTCCGGACAACACGAATGGCTGCAAAAGCTTTACCAAAGTATGCGTAGAATTACGAACACCCAGTACAGCCCTCATCGCCAGGATTCTATGCATTTTTGGTGCAAGAACTTGTATGGGTGTGAACGTGAGACTGTTTTGTTGCAGCTGACATTGCGCCTGCGCCGCATTCTGTGCCGGTTCCAATCCTAGCACTTGCAAAATATCGGCGGTCGCGACTCGCCCCGCATCGCGCATGACCCCGTGCAACAATACAGGTGCGCCTGCTTGCGCTAATAGCATTGCCAACAGGGGTGTTAAATTTGGTTTTTTTCGCGCGCCGTTATAACTAGGAATCACAATAGGAGCAAACTCACTACCACTAGGTGCTTGCATGGGCATTACCGCCGAAACGGCCGCATCAAGAAATCCAGCAATCTCTTCGATGGATTCACCCTTAATTCGCATGGCCAGCAAAATGCCGCCCATTTCCAAATCGGACACACGGCCATCCAGCATCGCAGTATATAAATCAAACGCATCTTGACGCGACAGACTACGGGCACCATCCTTACCTCGCCCGATCTCTTTGATAAAACGGGCTGCTCGAAACTCTGAAAGCAATGCAGATTGCGGTACTGTTTGCTGTTCGAGCGACTGGGCAGCTTGTAAATTAATTTGCAAATTATTTTCCATAACGCTAGCTTACACTGTGGTTGTAAGCCTTGCAAAACATCGCGAAGCAACAGAAATTCGCAAAACTAACAACGCTGATCGCAAATATTGTTAATTTAGTAGAAATTTCGCTATACTTTACACACCGCACCCAACCAAGAAAAATCATGAATACCTCCACCCCAAATCCCGATGTGGATTATTCGGGCTTACATGTTTTACTGGTCGACGATGATCAGTTTCTATTAGAGCTGCTTAGCGTCGCCCTGCGCGATCTGGGCGTAGGCTCAATCAAGCTAGCACACAACGGCCTAGAAGGTTTGAACGCCTATCGCCAAGCGACACAGCGCCCTAATCTGATTATTTGCGATCTGTGCATGCCACAATTAGGCGGCATGGAGTTACTAAGTCACCTGGCATTAGATGGCTGTCAAGCAGATATCTTGATTATTTCTGGACATAACTTGATACCGCCGGTTGATAACCATCTATCACTTTCAAATTACAACGGCCCTATTCTGAATTTTGCGGAAAAAATAGCGCGTATTCAAGGCTTAAAAGTACATGCCAGCTTTGAAAAACCGATCACACATGAAAAAATTGTGGCGATGCTAGATTTGGTCAAGGCCAATACCGTCAATCCAATGACCAAACCTAGTTTATTCAAACGCTTTATGCTGTAGATGTACTTTGAATTAATTTAACTTAGGCGCCATTTCGCTTTCATCTTATTGATCGATCAATTCAAAATCACTTATCATTTCATCTTCTAGTCTATACAGACACCACAAAATAAAACGCCTTTTCAAAGCATTTGCTTGAAAAGGCGTTTTAGCTAGACCAATTATTTTTTACTGCTTCAAAACAAAGGCAGCAGGAAAAAAGCTCTATTAATCTTCGCTTTCTTCGTTACCTTCTACGCGTGCTTTTTCAAATGCTTTACCAAAAAATAAGGCATTTTCCAACAAGCGGCGACTGCCTAGCCAACCACTTCTAAAGCCTAAAGCAGCACTTGCCAAAATCACGCTACCACTGCCAACACGTTCTGCTGTGAAAGCGGCGGAGCCTGCGATTCGTTTGGCATTTTCAGCAGAGACATAGCCACTGATGACGGGAGAATTGCTATAAGCAGCAACTGTACCGTAACGGTCTCCCTCCAACTTATACACATCAGCCTGAGCCCTAAATACAGGCAATTGATCGCGTGGAATACCTGCTGCCAAAGGGTGACTGCGATCGATATCGGTTTCAAAAATCACGCCTGCAACCAATTCCTTCGCTGCGTTTGCGTCCTGCTCTTTGTACGCAAGTCGACTATCTTTAGATTTCTTCTCGTCAGTTTTCTTGTCATCTGTTTTCTTATCGTCAGTTTTCTTATCGTCCGCCTCGGATTTTTTTGCGCCCTCGCTCTTCACTAATTTAGTACGCAAATACGATTGACTACTAGCCCATTTCAATGCGCCCTCGACACCGATCACGACGCCACCTTGTTTCACAAAACGTTCAATGTTCTTATTTGCTTCTTCTGACAAACGATAGCTACCGTCTGCCATCACAATATGCGTATAACGCTCTAATTGCATGTTTGCGACACGATCTAAATTCAACTGTGTCACAGGCAAATGTAAGTGCGTATCGAGCCAATGCCATAGCTCCCCAACCGAAGTTGAATCCAGACCAGCGCCAGTCAACATCGCGACTCGCGGACGCTCTACCGATTTCAAACTTGCGCTACCTAGATCAATGCCAGTGCTACCAGCGCCTGAAGTCAGGGCCAGTACATCAACACTATGATTAGCGGTCGCCTTACGCACGATCTCAGCTACATTTGCCGAAGACATACTTTGCATCGAGACTGGAATAACTATGCTGCCAATTCCCAGATCTTTGGCGCCATCATTAGTTTGTATGCGTATTGGTTTGGTGATTGTGCGCAAACGCAAACCCGTCTGACTCAACTCCGCCAACAGTGGTGCTGCATCATCATTTTCCCAAGCAAAGGCATAGGCGATATTCGATTCCGCCTTTAAACTTGATTTTGGCAAATCCTGCACCGGATCACCAATAACATCAGCTGCACTCTTCGCGCTTGCTAAATCATATGCCTTCGTGACGCTCCAAGCGGACACGTCATAAAATGTATTATCTTTAAATTGTGTACGTAACTCGGTAATACCTTCTAACAAACGGTATTGGCGCTGATTCAGTGGCACAGCGATCGCATTACGTGCGTCGTAGCGCTGGCCATTAATGTTGACATTGCCCTTTACCTGGTGCACAGCAATACCGTGCTGCTTTAACAAATTGGCGAAATCACGCAGGCGTGCAGGATTGCCTTCGGCTGCAAATAGCATGGCACGATTAGTCTCGGCCGTTGCCATTTTTTTCGCTTCTTCAAAGAAGTTCTTTTGATGCGAAATTAATTGCTCGCGCATGGCATCAGCCGCTTGCAATGTGCTCAAAGAAGTCGTGATTTGATTCGCAATGGTGTGTTCAAATTTCAATAAACCATTACGTGAATCTTGAATATGCCCGCGCGAACTCGCCTGCTCAAACAAGATGCCGACACTACCTTGCACATCCGGATAAGTCGAACCTTTGCCATAATAAAAGTCATCAAAACCTTCACGACTAAAATAAAACTCGCCACGAGCATCAAGAGCTTTCGCGTGAAATTTTGCGATCGCTTCCGTCAAACTTTGATTATTTTGCGGCGTCAAAGGATGCGTGCGCGAAGGTACGCCAGGTTGGAAGAAATAGGTTGCATCGGTACCCTGCTCATGAAAGTCACCAAACACATGAGGACGCCATGCTTGGAAAGTTGCGACGTGGGCACGAGATTCAGGATGTTGCAACCATAACCAATCACGGTTCAAATCAAACCAATAGTGATTACCACGTGCACTAGGCCAACTTTGATTATGCTCTAAAGTATTAGGATCAGATACTAAAGTTTGACCTCGATACGCATTAACCCATGAAGCGAAACGCGCTAAACCGTCGGGATTTAGCATGGGATCAATCACCACCACAGTGCGTTCTAACATCTCGTTCACAGAGGCATCTGTAGAACTCGCTAAATGCCATGCCACAGCCGGTGCTGCATTCGCCCCACTCGGCTCATTGCCATGTACGCTATAGCCAAGATACACAACCAATGGCGTATCGCTTTCACCGCGCCCGCGCGCCGCCTCTATCTCTGCCAAGCGCGCCTGGTTCTTAGGGCTGGTAATAATGACATTCAGTATCGGGCGACGTTCATGGGTATAGCCAACAATTTTCACCTGCACCCTTGGGGACTGACTGGCTAGCAATTTATAATAGGCGACCAATTGCTCAGGGTGGGCATGCCACTCGCCTAGTTCAAATCCCAGACTGGCTGCTGGTGCAGTAATTTTATCGGCACGAGCATGCGCGGGCAATACGGAGGCAGGCGTCGCGGCATAAGCTTGCGCTACACCTAGTGAAATACAAAAGGCAAGACCAATCGCTTGCACGATTTTTTTAGGGGACATAAATTTATCCTTATTTTGTGGTGTGAATTGAGTTCCGATTTTGGCTATATTTTTATCAGATTTTAGCCATTTTCTTTTGAGTAAGTTTTATACGTTTAGTTCAACTTGCGGAGAAAGCATCTCAAATTCAAAATCTACGAAAAAAACGATACACTTGAATTTCCAAATTAACCACGACAATCGAAGTAATCCGATGAAAGAACCGCATTCGTCGCAAAAGCGTTACCATTACGGTCGTTATCAATACTACTTGCGCCAATATGGAAGGTTTATCCGAACAAGCACTAAGCCAGGTTGCTCAATATTTTTCTGCATTGGCAGAGCCTAGCCGCTTACGTATCTTAAATTATTTGCGCGAGGGGGAGAAGAATGTTGGGGAACTAGCAGAAGCCTGCGCCTGCTCACAAGCGAACGTGTCACGCCATTTATCGACACTGGCCAAGCACGGCCTGGTCGCGCGCGAAGGTCGAGGCACTTCAGTTTACTATCGCATCGCAGATCCAGGTATTTACACTTTATGTGATCTGGTATGTGGCAATGTCGCACGTCAATTAGAGAATCAGGCATTGTTATTAAATTCTCTAGCTCCCAAGAACAAATAATCCCGGTTGTTAGGTGCCATCAATCATAAAGCTTTCACCAGAAAACTAAACGCTACACACACCAACATCCCAGCAAAAATCATTTGCACGGTCGCGGAAGGTAAGAAATTAGCGATACGACGTCCCAGCAAAACCCCGACGACAGATGCAAGTGCAAACATCAGAGAAAAAAACAAGGGTATTTCGACGCCATGCAAAATCGCAGAAGCAACCGCGACTGATCCAACTAAAGCAATTACCATTAAAGACGTTGCTGCCGCACTTTGCATCGACAAATTCGTAAAATGCCTTAGCAAGGGCACAATGATAAACCCGCCACCAACACCGAGCAGACCGGTAAAGAAACCAGCACAGGCACCAATCAAACCAATCACACTGGCGGTTTTTATGGTCCAATCAAACTTGCCTGTTTCACGGTTCACACAAGCCATCGCATCCTGCCGCTCTGCAGCTTGCGCTGAGCCTGGCAATTGAGTCCTAGCCTGAAAAATCAAACGCGCAACCACAATTAATAAGACGGTAGAAAAAGCCAACATCAACCACCTCTGCGACATATTTTTGGCAACCAAAATACCTAGCGAGGTAAGCGGCGCACCGGCTAATGCCATCAAAGTCGCTGCCTTGTATCTAACTTGTTTGCGGCGTAATCCATCGATGGCACCAATCATCGCACCAAGGCTCACTGCTAGTAACGCCACTGGCATCGCCTGCTGCATAGTCCAACCCTGGCTGTACACCAAAGCAGGAACCGCTAACATACCGCCGCCAGCGCCAGTTAAACCCATAATCATCCCCACGCAAAT
Organism: uncultured Undibacterium sp.; assembly: GCA_963511665.1. Taxonomy (GTDB): domain Bacteria; phylum Pseudomonadota; class Gammaproteobacteria; order Burkholderiales; family Burkholderiaceae_D; genus Undibacterium. The sequence goes on along the minus strand of CAUPKC010000032.1, from coordinate 7,490 downwards.
TCCAATACCAAGAACTAGCAGTAGGGTCATTAAAGTCATAAATTATCTAGTAAGGGATGGAAAGAGAACTGAGGAATTAAATAGACGCTGACACAAGCGGCGCAAACTTCAGTAAATCAGTTTTACCACTAGTTTGCAAATTGAACCGCAGCAGGAATGAATTGTCTTGCGTTCATTTTATGGTTTGATATTATGCAAGTCAATTGGTATTACTCATCCTTAATTCTCATGACACCACAAATCCAAAGCTTTTTTGATCCTGTCACTTGCACCGCTAGCCATTTGGTTTTCGATAAAATTGGCGGCCACGCGGCAATTATTGATCCCGTACTAGATTACGACCCTAAATCTGGACGCACTAAAACTCAAAGTGCCGATCAATTACTTCAAGCCTTGCACAAACAAGAATTAACGTTGGAATGGATTATAGAAACACACGCGCATGCTGACCATCTCTCCGGCGCACATTATCTGCAGCAACAAGCTGGAGGCAAAATTGCAATTGGTGCGCATATCAATCAAGTCCAAAATGTCTTCAAAAAATTGTTCCATTTAGAAGCAGAATTCGCTGTCAACGGCTCGCAATTCAATCACTTATTTGCGGAAGACGAAGAATTTTTTATCGGTACCATAAGAGCAAAAGCTCTATATGTTCCCGGGCACACACCAGCGGATATGGCGTACCAAATTGGTGATGCTCTGTTTGTTGGCGATACCATGTTTATGCCTGATGTCGGCACAGCACGTTGCGACTTCCCTGGTGGCGATGCGCACATGCTCTTTCGCTCCATAAGAAAATTATTGAGTTTGCCGGACGCGACACGCATTTTCGTCTGTCATGACTATCCTCCAAACGGACGAGCAGTCCGGTTTGAAACCAGTGTCGCTGAACAAAAGCAGAGCAATATTCACGTACATGATGGCATCAGTGAAGAGGAGTTCGTCACCATGCGCAAGACACGCGATGCGACCTTAGACATGCCGGTATTGATCCTGCCTTCCGTGCAAATTAACATACGTGCAGGTATGCCGCCCCCACCAGAAACGAACGGTATCAGCTATTTAAAAATTCCTTTGAATGGTCTTTAACAAAAAGGTGATGCACCTTAATCATCGATACAGAACGAGCACGACCGTCGCGTCTATCAATAATTTTAGATGACCTAGTAACCGCCTTCAAATAAGAATTCACACTCACTATGCACAGCCAAAATCCTATACGTCGTATCGCCATTTCCACTGGTGGCGGTGACGCGCCTGGCCTCAATGCAGTGATTCGATCGGTCGTCTTAGCTGCAACTCGCCTAGGATGGGAATGCTTTGGTATTCGTGAGGGATTTAATGGCATTTTGCGACCTGATCGTTATCCTGAAAATGGCGTGTTCGCATTGAGTAAAGATCAGGTGCGTGGGATCAGTCATCTGGGCGGCACCATACTCGGCACGACCAATCATGGCAATCCTCTGCGATTCGTGGTAACGGATGAAAATGGCGAACAAAGAGAAGTGGATCGAGGTCAGGACATTATTCAGCATCTTAGAGATATGCAAATTGATGCGCTGATTTGCGTTGGCGGCGATGGTACTTTAACGATTGCCAATGCCTTACATGAGCGCGGCGTGACGCAAGGTTTACGTGTGATTGGTGTACCAAAAACCATTGATAACGATCTCGACAAAACTTACACCACTTTTGGATTTGATACCGCGGTGGCATTTGCTACCGAATGTATTGACCGACTGCATAGTACGGCCGAAAGTCACCAACGGATTATGGTGGTTGAGGTCATGGGGCGTTATGCGGGATGGATAGCATTGCATGCTGGCATGGCAAGCACTGCACATGCCATCTTAATTCCTGAAATCCCTTACGATCTGGAAAAAATTGCTGCAAAAATCGATGCCAGAACAAAGGCCGGACGCCATTACAGCATTATCGTTGTCGCTGAAGGTGCACTCGCAAAAGAGGGTCAACATCATTTGGAGCAAGCTGCGGGATTGGGTTCAGTTGAACGCTTAGGCGGCATAGGTGAGCAGTTGGCGCAACAATTACAAAAACAAACAGGAAAAGAAGCTCGCGCAGTAGTTCTCGGTCATCTCTTGCGTGGCGGTAGCCCTACCGCTTTTGACCGCTTATCGGCGATGCGTTTTGGCGCTGCCGCTGTACGCGCCTTACAACAAGGTTATTCAGGAATTATGGTCGCGCTCGATTTTCCGAACGTGAAATATGTAAATCTGGCAGAAGTTGCAGGCCGCATGAAAGGTGTGCCTTTAGATGGCGACACTTTACAAACGGCGCGAGACATCGGCATCTCTCTTGGCGATTAATCTTATTAGTTTTTATCTACTTTAAAGCAAATAAAAACACCCCCCAAAAAAACTGCAATTACATTTCCTCGCCAGCTTTTGGATGTATGCGGACTAAGACTATGCGTGGTCCATTCATTTTTTTAACAACCGCATCAAATTGTTGGAATTCAATCTTTTGACCTTCTTCAGGTAAATCGCCTAAAACGTGCATAATCAAACCGCCGATTGATTCGACCTCTTCGCTATCTAAATCAATCCCCAGCGCGATGCCTAAAGTGAATAGAGGCAAACTACCCTTACCGATCAACGTGCCGTCATCTAACAACGTCCAGTCATTGTCGTTCTGACGGAACTCGTCGCGAATTTGTCCCACCAAGGCACTAAGCAGATTATCTAAAGTTAAAAACCCCACTGGTGTACTTTCGCGATAGCCGACCATCGCGAAATGGGGTGCGCCTTTGCGGAAGCGGCGAAACAGTTCTAGTGCAGGCATATTTGGCGGCACATATTCAACGTTGCGCAGATGCTTACCCAAGTCTTGCAGAGACTTGCCACTTTGCTGCGCCAAAAATAAATCTTTTAAATGCAAAGTTCCCAAGACTGTTTCACCATCACTATCGAAATAAGGATAACGGCTAAAACGATTACGTGCAGCGGTTGCCATGTTCTCCTCCAAAGAGACATCTTTATACATGGCGACAACCTCATTGATCGGGCGCATCAAATCTGAAATTTCCAAATCACCGAAATCCAACATCTGCGCCATGATGCTCCATTCATCAGGCGTAAGTTTTTTGCTGGCATGACTGCCGCGTAAAATCGTCTTTAATTCTTCTGGTGAATAATGGGCGTCCTGTCCATGGGCGGCATCTAAACCCAACCAAGACAATACTTTGTTAGCACTCTTATTTAGAACCCAGATAATAGGAAACATCGTCCAATAAAATAGGTACAAAGCTGGCGCGGTCCACAAGGACACGCGCTCGGGCATGCGAAGCGCCATCGACTTCGGTGCCAACTCACCAATAACGATGTGCAAGAATGAAATAACAAAGAAGGCGAAAAAGAAGGAAATACCGTGTATCAACTTGTCGGATTCGACACCGACCTGTAAGAGTATTGGTTCTAGGACGCGGGCAAATGCTGGCTCGCCTATCCAACCTAAACCGAGAGACGCAAGGGTAATACCTAATTGGCAGGCTGATAGATAGGCATCCAGATGATTATGTACTGTGGCAAGCAAACGACCCCGGAGCCCATTTGCTTTCGCCAGACTACGCACGCGGGTTTGACGAAGCTTGACTAAACCGAATTCAGCTGCAACAAAAAAACCATTGAGCAACACCAGAAATAGCGCTGCCACGATCAAAAGAAAATTATCCAACGACCAACTTTCCGAAATAATGAAGCCATAACTTTACCCTAGATTTAAGGCCTCGCTATGACAAACTATTGCAAACGATGAGGAAGCTTCACATGATTTCATTTTATCGTACGACAAAACCGAAATTTTTTGACATAACTTAAGACCCAAGCATTTATTAATGGAACAACGACAAATACCAGATTCCGTTCACACCGTTTTTTTCACGTTTCGTCATTGTTAAATTGTGTGTCATCGCTTTTTCATTGACAATCGTTGATGCAAAAGTGACACTCCACTCGCCTCATGTACTTTTTTCTTTTTTTACAGGATTTGCCAATGAAACCGCAATTGACTTTGTTACCCATAATAGCAACATTCCTCGCTTGCAATATCGCCTCAGCACATGAATACGATGCTTTACTCAAAGCGAAAAAGTATGCCGAAGTAGAAAAAGCTGTCGCTGCAAAATTAGCCACCGAACCAAATAACCCTGATGCTTTAATGGCGAAAACAGATCTTATTTTAATAGAAGGTAAAGAAAACCGTCTGGATGAAGCCAGTAAATATGCAGAACAATGCATCAACGCACATCCTAAAAATTCTGAATGCCATGAAGCTTTGGGCAATGTACTCGGCACCAAAGCGCAAAAAGGTGGCGTCATGTCGGCAATCGGTTATGTCGGCAAGATTCGCGATTCATTCAAAAAAGCGGTAGAGCTCGATCCAAATAATTTCAGCGCACGCTATTCTTTGATGCAATTTTATTTACAAGCACCAGGCTTTGTTGGCGGTGGCACGGGTAAGGCCAAAGATCTAGTCGTGGAAACCATCAAATTCAGCCCGGCAGCAGGCGCATTACTGCAAGCCAGTTTAGATTTAAGCGACGATAATTTAGAGCGGGCTAGCTCTGGTGCTTTAGCAGTCAATACTAGCAATTCCGAGGCGCTGGCACGTCAGCAAAGAAATATTCTAGCCAGCATTGGCCACGCGCAAATTACTGAGAAAAAATATGCTGATTCAGAGAAGACTTTCCGTGAATTGACACAGCGGTTTCCTGACGCGGTGCACGGCTATTTTGGTTTAGGAAAATCCTTGCAAGAACAAGGTAAAGCAAAAGATGCGATTCCCCTACTGGAAAAAGCGATGACTATCGATGCCAGTGCTTCGGTATTTTATCGCTTAGGAAAAGCTTGGCAGATGCTTGGTGACAAAGTAAAAGCCTTGGCAGCATTCGAAAAAGCCTTGAACTTCAAACCAGAATTACCAAAGAAAACCAAATCTGAAGTAGAAGATTTGATTAAGTCTTTAAAAAATTAAATTGAAGTAGTTTTATTATACTAAATGCGATGTAGCGAACCATCTCTACTAACAACTTGATTGCAGACTACCTATCTGCAATCAAGTAAGTTTGAGCCGTATCAAGCAAAGTCCAGATAAGCCAGTTTAGCCTGTTGCTGGCAGCTAGAGCATAGTTACAATAGTATTCTCAGCGTACAACGCCGCTACAGAACTACTTTTGTATGAAAACTGCAATGCCTACAACAACTCCCGCTGTTCCACATAATTTAGTCGAAGACGTGCTTGCTATTCTCACTGGTACATTACTGGTGTCGCTCGGTGTCGCCTTGTTTAATCAAGTAGGTTTGTTTACCGGTGGCACCGCCGGACTAGCCTTCCTGATTCATTATGCGACCGGTCTGTCTTTTGGTTTAGTTTTCTTCTTGTTAAACATCCCGTTTTACTGGTTCGCATGGAAGCGCATGGGTTGGAAATTCACACTCAAGACTTTTTGCTCGGTAGCGCTGGTGTCGGTTTTATCAGGATTACACCCTAAATTAATTCAACTAAGCACGCTGACGCCATTTTATGTAGCGCTACTCGGCGGATCCTTGATGGGCGTAGGTTTTATCGTCTTGTTTCGACACCAAGCCAGCCTCGGCGGCATCAATATCTTAAGTCTATATTTACAAGACAAGCATGGCATTCGTGCTGGCAAATTACAAATGGGAATGGATGTCTGTATTGTATTGGCATCGTTTATGGTGGTATCACCCATGGCCATGTTGGCATCCGTACTCGGCGCGGTAGTACTTAATCTGGCTATCATGCTCAATCACAGACCAGGGCGTTACATGGCGGTTTAATTCAAACAATAATGGTGGTTATGTTGGAACATTTCCTCTAAATTTTTTGTGTTTCAACGGTAAATTCCATGGTTTTGTGTAGAATCAGAGGGTTAAGCATCGCCAGTACTGAATAGAAGGCGGCAGGGAAGTATTACCTCATCATTTCTATTCAAAAAAAGAAGCGACGCTACCTACCTCACCCACATCCAACCGAGGAAACCCAGATGAATCAAGTTGTCATCAGTGGCACTGGCCTATACACACCCGAACAATCGATCTCCAACGAAGAACTCATCGACAGCTTTAATGCTTACGTCGAGCAGTACAATGCCGAACATGTAGAGGCGATCGCCAATGGCAGTGCCACTGCTTTAGAAACTTCCAGTGTCGCCTTCGTCGAAAAAGCATCCGGCATCAAATCACGATATGTGATGGACAAAGCCGGTGTGCTCGACATCAATCGTATGGTACCAAGCCTCCCCGAACGTTCAGACGATGAGCCATCAATTATGTGCCAAATGGCAGTTGCAGCTGCCCACCAAGCTTTAGAACGCGCAGGTAAAACGGTAGCCGATGTCGATGCGGTTATTTGCGCTGCCAGTAATATGCAACGAGCGTATCCAGCGATGGCTGTAGAAATTCAAAATGCGCTGGGGATTGACGGCTATGGCTACGATATCAATGTCGCCTGTTCCTCCGCGACTTTTGGCATACAAGCTGCCATGAGTGCGATACAAAGCGGCCAGGCACGTGCCGTGCTGGTGGTCAATCCTGAAATCACCAGTGGACATTTAAACTGGCGAGATCGCGACAGCCATTTTATTTTCGGTGATGCTTGTACCGCGATTTTATTAGAGCGCGCTGATCTCGCAACTTCTCCGCATCAATTCGCGATCTTGGGTATGAAACTCAAAACCCAATTCTCAAATAACATTCGCAATAATTTTGGATTCTTAAATCGTGCCGATGAAACAGGTATAGGCAAACCTGACAAATTATTCCGTCAACAAGGCCGTAAAGTATTTAAAGAAGTCTGCCCTATGGCGGCAGAAACCATCACGACGACCGTTCAAAATTCTGGCTTGGAGATCAGCCAAATTCAACGATTCTGGTTACATCAAGCGAACCTAAATATGAACTTGCTCATCGCAAGACTTATACTTGGGCGTGATGCGACACCAGAAGAATCCCCCACCATTTTGGACACCTATGCCAACACATCGTCAGCCGGATCGATTATCGCTTTCCACAAATATCAAGATGATTTGAGTAAAAATGCGATAGGTGTGATTTGTTCTTTTGGCGCGGGTTACTCGATTGGCTGCGTGGTGGTGAAGAAGTTGTGATTTAATGAGTTGGTAGGAGAGTTGGTACGATCTCAAATATGCATAAACAAAAGCCGACGCTATGTCGGCTTTTGTTTTACTTAGCGCTACCAATCTCGGTCAATATCTGCAACACACTGGTAACAAAATCTGATTGCATCATGGCGGTTCCTTTCAAAATGAAATTCGGACTTCATAATGGCAGTTAAACCCAGATTTTCCACTAGGCGCGTCTTCGACGCTATTTGAGCGCTGGCGGCGCATTTTCGGTCATTTTTTTCGTTCTTCGTTGCAAATAGCTAGCTATTTTCGCCTCATTCACGTAAAAACTGCCTCGAAAAGTGCATCCACCATCATCTCAAAT
>CAUPKC010000031.1:0-45774 GCA_963511665.1 uncultured Undibacterium sp. | reverse complement strand
GTTTGATGCTGAGAGCTTAAGCCAAGCGCGCGTGCCTCGGCCAATAAAAACTTTTCATCAAAACTAGCATTATGTGCTGCTAAATAATCATTGCCTATAAAAGCCAAAAGTTCAGGCATCACTTCAGCCACAGGTGGCGCTTTATTCACCATGACCTGTGTGATCCCGGTTAATTGCGTAATAAATGCAGGAATACGCACATTACAGTTGATTAGAGACACGAATCGATCAACGATTTCACCTCCATGAATGCGCATAGCAGCGACTTCCGTAATTCTCGCGCCCTGTTCTGGGCTCATGCCCGACGTTTCAAAGTCCAGCATAATGATAGAAGGTAAATCAGCATGACAGGATTGCGAATTTTCTGCGAGAGAACGACTTAACATTAAATAACAACCTCTATTTTTATTTACGGATGTTTCTTATTGTAAACTGAGTTTAATATTTTTTTGAGTTTCTCATTTCTTTCTCAAGCTCGGTCTTAATTTTTAAGAACTTGTTTCAACGATGACGGCGACGACGCTTTCGTCATATCGCAAACTCAAACAACCATCTTTATTTTGGTTCCCCCTGGTTTTACAATGCTTAAATTTCTCCGACCTAATTGGCTACAACGATATTCATTCAAGAATCCGATTCCACCAAACGATCTTTTACGCGACTTTGTCTATCGCCGTTTATGGCTGTCGATACTTATCAGCTCCTTCGGCGCCCAAATTACTTTGCTGGCCTTACCGTTGACGGCAGCTGTACTGCTTCATGCGAGCCCAACCCAAATGGGCTTACTGACATTCATGGAAATCTTTCCTTATGTCTTACTGTCACTACCGTCTGGTGTTTGGTTGGATAGGGTTAGAAAATTGCCCGTATATATTGCGGGGGAAGTGGCGATTTCCTTCGCAGTTGCCAGTGTGCCTATAGCGTGGTGGTTAGGTTTTCTGAATATGACATGGCTGTACGTAGTTGGCTTTATGATAGGCGCTGTCAATACAACCGCTGGCACTGCCGCGCAAATCGTATTAACGCAAATTGTGCCACGTGATCGATTAATTGAGGCACATGCCAAGAATGCCTTGGCCAGTTCTGGCTCTGAGGTCGCTGGGCCTGCGACTGCAGGTGCGTTAATCAAATTATTAGGTGCACCTATTACCTTATTTGCCGACGCCTTCTTACTACTAATGTCTGCCGCGATCTTACGCAAAATTAAGATCCACGAAGTCCGCGAACTGGCCGAAGATGCCAACTTTTGGCGAGACTTAAAACAAGGTTTGCACTTTGTCGCCCATAACAAAATTTTGGTAGCACTTGCACTCACCGTAGGCACCTGGCAACTCGCCTATAACGCCGCACTGGTCGTACAGATTCTATTTGCCACACGAATCTTGGGCTTATCGGAACATGCAGTCGGATTGAGCTATGTGTGCATGGGTATAGGCACAATTTTGGCCAGCATAGTCGGCAATAGAGTGAGTCAAAAATTAGGCCCAGGTGTTTGCATGGTCACGGGTGTCGCCATTTGCGGCATAGGCTGGGGCTTACTTGCAATCGCGCCTAATAATCTATTCGGCGTAATCGCCTTTGCACTAATGCTGATTTGCTACGCCGTTGGCGGCGTATTTATCTTCATTAATTTTCTCGCCTTACGCCAAGCCGTTACACCGGAAGCCCTCCTGGGTCGCACTACCAGTACCATGCGTTGGCTGACACTAATTCCCGCTGGTCCAGGAGCACTCCTAGGTGGCTGGCTAGGGGAACATCTAGGTCTGCGCTATGCACTAGGGTTCTCCTGCCTTTGCGCGCTTATTCTGGCAGTGCTGGCATGGCGGAATCCTACAATCCGGGCGATAAAATCTATTCCAAAGTTGTAAAAAGCTTTAAAGAAATCTCACTGCAGGCACTGATGCTGCAAAGCTGCTGCAACAAACAGAAAAACCGATTGTGCCAATTTTGCACTTATTTGTACTTTCTTTAAAAAAAACGGGATAATGCCCTGCACCGCTTAAGCGCCTGTTTTTTTACTTTAGCGAACAATTATTACTCCGCGAGACGTTTCAGAAAGAGCAGTATGCCATCCTCACCCAACTCAACTAAGTTCAAGCCTTATATTCCGGCTTCTTCCAATCTACCTGAATTTACTTTACGAGCCCTGATCATGGGTACGATATTGGGCATGGTATTTGGTGCCTCGTCCTTATATCTGGTACTTAAAGTTGGCTTGACCGTTAGCGCCTCCATCCCGGTCGCAGTGATCGCCATTACTTTATTTCGGCTTACACACAAGTTCGGCGGCAAAGACTCTAGCATCTTAGAGAACAGCATTGCGCAAACGGCGGGATCGGCGGGCGAATCACTGGCCTTTGGCTTAGGCGTGACCATGCCGGCGATCCTGATTTTGGGTTTTGATTTAGAAATTTATCGCGTCATGCTGGTGGCTGTATTGGGTGGTTTACTCGGCGTATTGCTAATGATCCCCATGCGCCGCACCATGATTATCGAAAAACATCATGAGTTGAAATATCCCGAAGGCACCGCTTGCGCCGAGGTCTTAAAAGCAGCCGCGAACGATAGCTCACGTGAAGCAGCAGGCGAATCTGGCAATCCCAACGCACAAGCAGATGCGAATCGTCGCGCCAAAATTATTTTTGGCGGTTTCATTATTGGTCTCATCTATAAAGTCGGCAATATCGCTTTAAAAGGATGGAAAGATACGGTGGACTTCGTTTTTTCTGCGCCCTTGAAAGGCGGTTCTATCGGCACTGAGATTTCGCCAGAACTGCTCGGCGTAGGCTATATCATAGGACCGCGCATTGCCGCAATTATGGCAGCAGGTGGCGTGATGTCGTATATGCTGCTGATCCCTCTCATTAAATTCTTCGGCGATGGCTTGTTGACTCCATTGGCTCCGGCGACGAAACTGATTAGTGCGATGAGTCCAAACGAAATTCGTGGCGCTTATGTTTTGTATATCGGTGCTGGCGCGGTAGCCACTGGCGGTCTGATTAGCCTGGCACGTGCCCTGCCCTTAATCTGGCGTAGTCTGGCAGCTGGCTTATCGGGTATTGGTAAGCGCAACATCGAAGAAGCCTCAACAAATGCGAATGTCCCACGTACAGAACAGAGCATCGCAATGAAATGGGTAGTGATGGGTGCACTAGCGATTATCGCTGTGATTACCGTTGCGACACCTTTGCATATGAACTTGTTGGGTGCTATTTTGATTCTGGTGTTTGGTTTTTTATTTGCGACAGTCTCTTCTCAGTTGACGGGTCAAATTGGCCAGTCGTCCAATCCTATCTCAGGAATGACAGTCGCTACACTCTTATTTACCTGTCTGATCTTTTTATTGATGGGTTGGGTAGGTGGTCAATACTATGTAACTGCGCTATCGGTCGGTGCCATCGTCTGTATTGCTTCTAGCGTCGCAGGTTGTACTTCACAAGATTTGAAAACTGGCTACCTGGTTGGTTCGACACCTCGTTACCAACAGTATGCAATCTTGATCGGCGTCTTTTGCTCCGCCTTGATTTTAGGGCCGATTTTATTGAAATTGAATGATGCTAGCACGGTCTATGTCCCCATCGCTCAGATTGCGCCGGGATTAAGCACCGACGTCAGCAAACTCAATGAAACGATGCAATTACAAGGTCCGCAAGCGGCTCAAGATACCGCCCAATATAAGATTTGGCACAAGAGAGACACGCAAGAGGCACCAGCTGGAAAATACCTAGTTGATCAAAACGGCAAAGCTGTTTACCTGATTGATCCGGGTATCAACGGCACTCATACAACGCGACCAGACGGCTCCGAAGTCAAAAAATTTGATGCCCCAAAAGCGGTGCTGATTTCTTATATCATTAAGGGCATACTTGATAGTGAACTCCCCTGGGCACTAGTCTTATTTGGGGTCATTATTGCTTTGGTCTTAGAAATGTCCGGTATCCCTTCGCTCGCTTTTGCTGTCGGCGTCTATTTACCGCTAGCCTCCTCCGCCCCATTGTTTATTGGCGGAATGATACGTTGGCTGGTTGATTTTCGAAATAACCGTTTAAAGAAGAACCAGCAATTGAGCGAAGAAGAAAAACAAGCCGCAGGAGATCGTAGTGAAGGCGTGCTGCTATCATCGGGTTATATTGCCGGTGGCGCTTTGGCCGGTATTGTGATCGCCTTCTGTGCTGGTATCATGACCGACTTCGACAAGAAAATCAGTGATTGGGCGCAAGCAAATAATCCTTTCTTTGAAGGTCTGCATGCAAATGCCTTGTCATTGATTCCATTTATCCTAATCGCGTTTATTCTTTATAAGGTTGGCAGAGAAAAAACCGACAACCAAAATAAAGACTAAGCTTATATTCATTTCCGTAGTGGCGTACAACAAGTCAGTACGCCACTCAATTTAATTCTGAAACTTAAAAAAACCAATTTCCCATTATGAGCCAGACACCCATCCTCGATTCCAAGCAACAAACTGTAGAAATAGGCGACATCGTTCGTGTCACCACCTTAAGCAAACAATTCATTAAAAGCTTTCCCGAGGATGAAAGAATTCTAATCGAATCAATGATAGGCAATTTCTTTAAAATCATTGCTATCGATGAAGAAGGCCAAGCTTGCATCATGCGCGAATGGCATGATGAGCGGGGGCAATTACAAACTCATGTGATTGCCTTGGATTCTGAAGAAATGGAGAAGGTGTAAAACTTTATCGGCGGCGATAGGTTTGTGATATCTGCTTGCGTCTGAGTTAAAGCAGGCTCTTGACACATGCCAAAAATGCGAACTTGCGGCTAAGTTTGCCGCAGTTAAAGTCTTATTTGCGAAAAATTTCAGGGCGTGACTTATTTCGTGTTTCGTACACGGTCTTAGCATCTTGCATAGCGCGCTCTTGAGTTCGCATTTCTTCATGATCATCATGTGGACTAAAATAATCTGCGGCCTGAGCACGCATCACATATTTGATAGCGGCTTCATCGTTGATCTTGTAGATCTCGGTCAACAAGGTGGTGACTTCATCTAAATACTCTTCGTAAGTCATAAACTTTTCCATATTTTCCTCTTATCGGTTACCTAAAATAGCGCGAATTCGTTTGAACGGACGACATCTTACACTGCTTCCGCATTACCAATAAAAAAGCCGGTGCCACTCGCAGTGGAAACCAGCTTTTTTTAATTACATTTCGCTATTTCTATGAACAATTAATGAAGCGAAACCATAGTCTAATGCGTAATCACTTCGCGTATTGTTGCAGCTAATTCTTCTGCGACAAATTTAGCGACATAAGCATCTGCGCCAACGCTACGTACGTGATCTTCATTTGTGGTTCCAGACAATGAAGAATGGATAATCACTGGCACCATCTTGAAACGATCATCTTGCTTGATATTGCGCGTCAAGGTAAAGCCATCCATTTCTGGCATTTCCAGATCGGTTAACACCAAGCCAACTTTATCACGCATCGTCTTGCCTTCAGCCGTCGCTGCGGTATACATGGCTTGTAACTTTTCCCAAGCTTCTTTACCTGTTTTACACATGATAAATGGTGCGCCGATGGCTTCTAAAGCTTGACCGATCAGTCCACGTGCAACCGCCGAATCATCCGCCGCCAAAATGACTGCACCGGGTTTAATTTTTAATTTTGCACCGATGGTATCGGAATCAACATCTTTCGTATCTTTAGGGGCAATCTGGCGCAGAATTTGTTCCACATCCAATACTTGAGCCAATCGTGTTTCTTCTGAGTCTCCATCAAGTCGTGCGATACTCGTCACTAAGCCGCCAGCAGCACTCGATTCTGCAGACAGAACATGACGCCAGTCCAGGCGCACAATTTCTTCAACCGACTCCACGGCAAAACCTTGAGTCGACCGAGCAAACTCAGTAACCAGCATGATATTCAAGCCAGTTGCTGGCTTACGTCCAACGACGGAAGGCAAATCGATTACGGGAATAATCTGACCACGTAAATTAACAACCCCTAAGTTATGTGGCAAAGCTCCCGCCACAGAGGTAATTTCCGGCATCGCAACAATTTCGCGCACCTTAAATACATTAATACCAAATAATTCAGAGCGTTCATTGACTGCATCTGTACCTAATCTGAACAACAATAGTTCGAACTTATTTGAACTGATCAAGTTGGTACGTTCATCAACTTCATGTTGTACAGTGCTCATATTTATATCCTCATTGTGAGTGAAATGTGAGGAGCAGGAAGAATTCACGACCCCATCACCAACGCGTATTTACTATTAAAAATTAAGAAATTCACACTCTAGAACCAGAGCCTTTTCTCATTATGCTACTTTTTTCTGAGTAAATACTAATTTCCCATCTGAAATATTTGTTTTTTTCATTGCAGTAGCGAAAATGCACTGGCAAGCAACATGAACAACAGAAAAAACTCATGAATCATTATCTTGCCAGCACACAAACTACTTATCTAGATACTTGTTTGGTACTCACTTGATCACTTTATAGCATGGTGTATAAGCGGTACCGGGCAATTTCATACGGCTTTGTTCTACGAACGAAGTCAACAGAATGTCCATGGCATGCATAATGTCCGGATCGCCACAAATTTCAAAATGCCCGTGCTTTTCGATAGCCCGTATGCCTTGATCTTTCACATTACCGGCGACCACGCCAGAAAATGCGCGACGTAAATTGGCAGCCAATAAATGCGATGCTTGTTGTTTATGCAGTGCCAAGCCCTTCATATTCGCGTGAGTCGGTTCAAATGGATGTTGAAACTCAGCATCAATTTTCAGCAACCAATTGAAATAGTAGGCATCGCCACGCGCCTTTCTAAATGCACGAACTTTCTTAATTCCATCTTGCATTTCACGCGCAACGGCAACTGGGTCATCAATGATAATTTTGTACTTACTTTGCGCCTCTGCCCCTAAAGTCAGACCTATAAATTGATCCACTTGCTTAAAATAATCTGCAGCAACCGCTGGACCTGTAAAGACCACGGGGAACGGCAACTGCGCGTTATCGGGGTGCAGCAAGATACCTAGCAAATACAAGATCTCTTCCGCTGTTCCAGCACCGCCCGGAAATACCACAATACCGTGCGCCATGCGCACAAACGCTTCCAAGCGCTTTTCAATATCTGGCAGGATCACCAAATCATTCACGATAGGATTTGGCGCCTCGGCCGCGATAATCCCGGGCTCAGAAATACCAATATAGCGACCATTATCGATACGCTGTTTAGCGTGACCTATCGTGGCGCCTTTCATCGGCCCCTTCATTGCACCAGGACCACAACCTGTACAAATATCCATAGCGCGCAAGCCGAGGTGGTATCCCACTAATTTAGTGTAATCGTACTCAGCGCCAGAGATAGAATGTCCTCCCCAACATACGACTAAATTGGGGCTAATTTGAGGCTGCAATAAATTGGCATTGCGCAGAATATGAAATACGGCATCGGTGATGCCTTCTGTCGATTCAATATTGATGTGCGCATTCTTAATAATCTCACCGTGGATGAAAAGAATGTCGCGCAAGACTGCGAACAAATGCTCCTGTATGCCTTTAATCATTACTCCATCAACAAAGGCGCTAGCTGGGGCATTTTTTACATCCAATTTAATGCCGCGTTCACGCTGCACGATACTGATCTCAAACGCTTTATAACGCTCTAATAACTCTTTACCGTCATCCAACCCACTACCACAATTAAGTACCGCTAAAGCACAGCTGCGAAATAACTGATACAAACTACCGTGACTGGTGTCGCGCAATCGGGCGACCTCTGCTTTCGATAAAACTTCTAAGTGCCCTTCAGGCGCAATTTGGGTGTCCATTACTGCATACTGCATATACTTACTCCTTATTGTTTTCTTTGTTTATCTACATTTATTTTCTCTTCGTACGACCAATCAGTATCCACTCTAGATAGAAATATTTCAAGATGGCAATTTCAAATTTGTCTCGTATTAGAGTGTGCAATCAAACAACATTATGAAAACCAGGCTGAAAACAAAAAAACCGACGCATGGTCGGTTTTCTTTGTGATGAATAAAATCGAATTAACGCAAATCAAAGACTGCCATAGACTCAACGTGCGATGTATGTGGAAACATATTCACCACGCCCGCCTTTGTCATCGTATAGCCCGCTTCGTTGACCAACATGCCTGCATCACGCGCCAAAGTCGATGGGCTGCAAGACACATAAACGATGCGCTTAGGCCGCAATTCGGGCGCTACTTTTACTAGATCAATCAAAGCTTGGCAAACCGCCATTGCACCATCACGTGGAGGATCAATCAGGAAACGATCGAACTTACCCAATGCGACGAAGTCTTCCGCTTTTGCCTCAAATAAATTACGCGTCGCAAACGAGGTTTTTGCATCTAAACCATTGGCACGGGCATTGTCCAAAGCACGTTCGGTTAGCGCGGCACTACCCTCAATGCCGACAACTTCACGCGCCAAGGTCGCAATGGGGAGAGTAAAATTACCCAAACCACAAAACAGATCCAAAATACGCTCATCTTTTTGCACATCTAACAAGCCTAAAGCCCGCGCTACGAGAACCCGATTGATATGGTGATTTACCTGAGTAAAATCAGTCGGCTTAAATGGCATTTTCACGCCAAATTCAGGCAATAAATAATGTAAATCTGACGTCTCAGGATAATACGGTGTCGCACTATCCGGACCAGCTGTCTGCAACCACCATTGCACATGATGTTGATCGGCAAAGGCCTTCAATTTCACGTCATCGCCTGACCCTAAGGGTTGCATGATACGCAAAACCATTGCGGTCACATTCTCACCGATCGCCAGTTCAATTTGCGGTAAGGCTTCAATAATAGTCAATGACGTAATTAAGTCACGCAAAGGCATCAACATTTTGGAAATATGCGGCGGCAAAATTTCGCAAGTTTCCATATTGGCGACATAACGCGATTTTCGCTCGTGAAAACCGACTAACACGATACCCTTTTTATGTACATTGCGCACTGATAAACGGGCGCGATAACGATAGCCCCAGGTCGGGCCATAAATCGGCCGCATCACCATTTCAGACTTCACTTTTCCGATGTGAGCCAAATTATCTTCTAACAGACGCTGCTTCATTGCAACCTGCGCATTCGCGTCCAAATGCTGCATGGAACAGCCGCCACAGACGCCGAAATGGGGGCACTTAGGCGTAACGCGCTGCGACGATTCTTTGACCAAGGCGCCCATGGTTGCCGCTTCCCAGCTTGGCTTTTTACGGTAAGTATTAAAACCAACGACTTCGCCCGGCAAAGCGCCTTCAACGAACACAACTTTGCCAGGTGAACCATCTTCATTTTCAAGATGTCCAACGCCGCGCGCGTCCATGTCTAAGGAACGGATATTCAGAGTATTCATGTTAGATGAGGCAAGAGACGAAAGCTCCGCCTGAGGAAAATAGATTCAAGATAATCTAGCATTATACCGTCAACACACGCCCAAGTTCTATCTAAGCGTTTTGGCTATTAATAGCTATCGATGCCTGCTGTCGATCATAGATATTTTTAATGGGCAATGACAATCTGAACAAAAAGAAAACCAAAGAAGACATTAGCAAAACAAAACGCCAGTACAACAATGCATCACGTTCAACGCCACGCGATGCGAAGCTACGTTTCAATTTAATTAATGCCTCCTGCTGAATTTGGCGTACGCGTTCACGTGTAATTCCCATTTCATCTGCCAAGGTCTCAAGTGTAACGGGATCATCATTGTCCAAACCAAAACGACGCATAATAACGATACGCTGTTTATCCGGCAATTTTGACAGCCAGTCTCTGACCAAAACAGTCACTTCATGATGCTCTGCTTGCGTGTCCGGCGCATGATCAGCATCGCCAGGTAACATATCGAGTAAACTGCTCTGAGGGTCACCATCTAAAGGGGTATCTAAAGACATCGCATGTTCAGATAATGCAAGAATATCTTGTACCTCATCGATAGGTCGGCTTACCAAATGCGCAATATCGTCTATCGTCGCGTCCTTTCCATCGCGTTGCTGTGACTCTAGATGATATTTCGCACGCAAAATTTGATTTAGTTCTCTTACTACATGTACTGGCAAACGTATGGTACGCGCCTGATTCATTATCGCGCGCTCTATGCTTTGACGTATCCACCAAGTTGCGTAAGTAGAAAAACGAAAACCACGTTCAGGTTCGAATTTATCGATTGCGTGCATCAAGCCTAAATTACCCTCTTCTATCATGTCCAATAAGGCTACGCCACGATTGATGTAATGTTTGGCGATAGAAACGACGAGACGCAAATTATGCTCGATCATTTTCTGTCGCGCCTCGAAATCACCCTGCTTCGCTAGAGTCGCAAAATGCAATTCCTCAGCAGCACAAAACAATGGCCGCGTGCCTATCTGATTCAAATAATGTTGTGTCGTATCTGTCGATAATTCTGCAGCAAGGATGACTTTGATCTCGTCAATAGGCGCAATGGCAACCGACGGTAACTCACCCTTTTTCTCTTCATCCTCAGAATCATCGTCACGCTCATCAACAAACTCACGACTATCGTCTGACTCTTCAACGTCATTAAGAAACAGGTCATTCGGATCATTAGCTAAGGCAATTGCACCATCATCAGAAACAGATTGCTTAGAGTGCGTCGTGTGCTTTGAATTCTTGGTCATAATTTAGCTTTAAACTTTCACTTTAAGCCTACGTAAAATTTTACGAATAACAGATCACAAAATAATCAATTAGCGAGCCGGCAAAACCTTCATAGGGTCAATAGGCTTACCAGCTTGACGAATTTCAAAATGCAATTTAACCACATCGCTATCTGAATTTCCCATTTCAGCAATTTTTTGCCCCCTGCTTACAGACTGCCCTTCTTTAACCAAATTAACTTTGTTATGAGCATAAGCAGACAAATAGTTGTTGGCATGTTTAATAATCAGCATATTGCCATAACCACGCATTGCGCCCCCTTCATAAATAACCTTACCCGCAGCGACGGCAACTACGTCCTGACCAAGCTTACCGCTCAGATCAATACCTTTATTCTTTTGGTCGTCAAACGTTGCAGTTAACTTTGCGTCTGCTGGCCAGATCCAATCGATAACTTCGACGGCAGGCGCCACGATTGGCTTTTCAACAGGCTTAACCGGTACTGATTCACTTTTTTGAGTGACTGCAGCGGTCGCTGGGCTGCTATCAGCTAACTTTTGCAATTCCGCCAGATTGCTCTCGGAATATTGACGCTTATCACCTTTAGGGAAGTTTTTATTCGTTGAAGGATTGACTGGTGTCAGGCTGCGTACCTCTATCCCTGATGCACTGGAGACAGGTGTTGATTTGGCCACCGAACTGCCTTCCGGCGGACCTATCCATAAGACCTGATCCACTTTTATATCATTCGGGTTACGCAAATTGTTCCAGGCAACCAAGTCACTATAGCTTTGTCCATGATCGAAAGCGATACGGAGCAAAGTATCTCCGCGTTTTACGGTGTAGCTTGGTCGAACCTCCTGCTCTTTCACGATAGGTACCACGACAACTGGCTTGACCGTTGGCACTGGCACATCCGTGCTACGTTCAATCACAGGCGCATTGTTAGGCACTGAAGTACATGCTGTGACCAAAGCTAGAACCACAAGTATTCCGTATTTTCTTAATAGACAACTTTGCTTCATAAATATTTCTTATTCAAATTAAATTAGAGCGAAATGATCAAAATTTCATCAACTACCAAAGGGTGAAAATAAATTTTAGAGTCCTGCTTTTCATACCGTCCCTTGATGCAAAGGTACGAAATGGCATTGTTCTAACATTGTACTATTCCATTCATTTTGCCCCACACGTTCGATCAATTGCAGTGCCTGATGGCGTCCACCGACTGGTGCGATCAATCGTCCACCGACCGCCAACTGAAGTAACAGCGCCTGCGGCACTTCCATTCCTGCAGCTGCCAATATAATACCGTCAAATGGCGCAACTTGTGGCAAACCTAACATGCCATCTCCATAATGCAAGCGGATATTGGGAATTCTTAAAGGGCGCAAGTTAGCTTTTGCAAGTTCGTGTAAAGCTTTGATACGCTCGATGGAATAAACATCATTCGCCACCAAGGATAAAACAGCTGCTTGATATCCGCAGCCTGTGCCAATTTCTAAAACTTTTTGAAGATTTTTTCCGTTTCGCATAATCTCAGTCATGCGAGCAACGATATAGGGTTGAGAAATAGTCTGGTGATGTCCAATAGGTAAAGACGCGTCAATATAGGCCTGGCTAGATAATCCTGGCTCAATAAACATATGCCTCGGAATCGCTTCCAGCGCCCCCAGTACCACTTTATCTTTAACGCCTTGCTGTGCAACCCTCGCCACCATTGCCTGGCGAATTTTTTCTGAGACCATGACCTCCGTTCTAGGGGGCGCATTTATAATTTGCTTGCCTTGCTCTCGTAAAATAGGAAAAGCTGAAGATATTTTTGATGGAGAAAAACCAGCCGTTTTCTGCGGTGCATGGCTAGCAAGATGTGTGGCCGCATTCTTTACTGCAGTTTGCGCCATTACCGTCGCCGACTTATTGGAGGCGTTGCTACGGGGCTCAACTACCGATGCCAGACTTAAAGGAAACCGTTTTTCTTTTGTGGTCATGCCAGATCCGAGGCGAGAGTTTGCATTTGCTTCGTGTTAGTGATATCAATCTGCAACGGCGTCACTGAGACATACCCTTGCGCTGTTACTGCAAAATCTGTCCCTTCACTAGCATCTTTTGCCGCGCCCGCTGGCCCTATCCAATAGATGTTGCGACCGCTTGGATCTTGAGTTTTAATTACTGGCTCAGACATGTGGCGTTTGCCCAAACGGGCACTGGATACCCCACGAACCTCTGCGTAGGCTAAGTTAGGAATATTCACATTCAACAGGAAAGGACGCGGTAGCGATGCAAAGTCACGCTGTACAATTTCTCTCGCAATGCGTGCAGCGTCTTCAAGATGAAGCCACCCTCTATCTACCTGGGAAAATGCGATTGCGGGAATACCAAACAAGTAGGCTTCAGTAGCGGCAGCAACGGTACCTGAGTACAAAGTATCATCGCCCATATTTTGTCCATTATTGATACCAGACACCACCAAATCAGGTTTGTCTGACATCAAAGCGGTCAAAGCCACGTGCACACAATCAGAAGGTGTACCGTTCACAAAATAAAAACCATTGTCCGCTCGGTGCACCGACAATGGTCTATCTAATGTTAAGGCATTGGAGGCGCCTGAGCGATTACTATCCGGCGCTACGACAGTGATGTCGGCGATATCGGCTAAAGCACGTGCCAGGGCAATTATTCCTGGTGCCAAATATCCATCATCGTTACTGATCAAAATTTTCATAGAGTCATTTTACCCGATGACTTCAAGGAAAATCATGGCCTATTAGATTTATTTGAAGGCGTTGGTTTTGCGACGGAATTGGCAACAATAAAGATGGGATGCGAAGTACATTCTGTGCATAAATCCATACTAATCGGTATAGACGCTAATTTAGACGCTAAATTAAACGCTATCCACCGCATCACCTAACCAGTAACGATTAATATCTTTGAGCTCCCAAGTGGATGCGTCTTCACGTGAGACGATCTTATCTTGTATTCCAGGACCACTGAGATCGAGTAAGACAGGTGGAATGTATGCCATCGATTTTGTCGAAAAAAACGCTCTTACTTTCGGCAGCAATAAAGATTTCCCGACCTGCTGTTCAACCACGACACCTAGGCGGCCTGAATGTAATTTCACCAGTGTACCAACAGGGTAGATCCCCATACTTCGAATAAATGCTTGAAACACTCTCTCGTCGAAATGTCCCTTACTCCACTCGGCCATTTTTTTCAAAGACTCCGCCGGACACCATCCTGCTTTGTATGGACGGTTCGATGTGATGGCATCATACACATCACATACCGCACCCATTTTTGCATACAAGCTAATCTGATCGCCATGCAAGCCTTTAGGATAGCCGCTGCCATCCACTTTTTCATGATGATGGAGGCAAACGTCGAGGGCAATTTTGCCAACGCCTTTCGCCTCTAATAACATTTCATAGCCCGCACTAGGATGTTCTTTCACGGAGGTAAATTCTTCCTCAGTCAGACGTCCTGGCTTATTCAAAATTTCTGGTGCCACAGCCATCTTACCGATATCGTGCAACAGTCCCGCCAACCCAGCCTCACGGACTTCCTCGTCACTCAAACCTAATTGGCGCGACAGTGCAATCATCAACGCACACACAGCAACCGAATGCATATAGGTATAGTCATCGGCCGTCTTTAGGCGAGCTAGTCCTATTAAGGCGCCAGGATTACGCATGACAGAACTGGCGATTTCCTCAACGAGTGGCATCGCGTGTTCTGCTTCAATGGCTTTGCCCATGCGTGCTTCACTGAACATCGAGAATACTGCCGTCTTAGAAGTTCCAACAATTTTTGCGGCACGACCTAATTCCGCGTCCATCGATACTTGTACTACTTG
Organism: uncultured Undibacterium sp.; assembly: GCA_963511665.1. GTDB lineage: Bacteria > Pseudomonadota > Gammaproteobacteria > Burkholderiales > Burkholderiaceae_D > Undibacterium. Next base: position 31,278 of record CAUPKC010000031.1, on the reverse strand, counting down.
ACTATAAGGGACAGCCACCACCACTTGCTTTGGGGTCTCAACTACGACTTCTTTAACAACCGCTATCGGTTCAGGCGCAGCTTGAATCTCAGGCTCAAAAACATCAACACCCTTGGAAGTGTCAATCCAAACTTCACGAATTCCGGCTTTTTGGATTTTTTCAATGGTAGCCGCATCCTCAATCAAGAACGATTTTTGCCAGAATGGTGACGACATCCAAGACGCGCAAAGCTCTTTGATATACATCCCTTGACGGATTTGCTCAAATTGAATTTTCTTTAACATACCAGCAACTATCCTTCAATGCGTTGATTACGCTTACAGATATTTTAATGCAACCCAATGCGGTTTGAGACAAGTTGTTTGCTCAAAACGATCGAGTAAGCTCTAGCTCCGTATACTAATATATTTCCCAAAATCAATTCTGGGCGTTTTCAAGTTATTTTACATGAGCATTCTGAATCCACAGAAAAACATGCGTCGCTTGCTATTGATTTTCACTAAGATTGTGATGTTTGCGGAGTTATCTCGCCATCGAAAAGGCCAAAACGACGGCAATGTACACGCACAACAACAGCTTGATATGAGAATCGCTATACACGTAGCAATTTAAATTGTCGAAATAACGTCTGCATCCTTACATTTGCAATAAAGCTTAGATTATAGGGATGCTCAGCCTTCACTATTTCAAACTGCATAAGACAATCCATGTGGCTCAGACGATCGGCAATTTTGCCCCACAAAATGAGCACCGGCTTTTGCGGCATCTGTGTTAAAGCCAAAAAAATTGACTCCATAAATACATCCCAAGCTTTCGCGTCTATCACAGGTGGAACATGCGCCCTAAAAACTAAAGACGCATTCAACATCAAAAAACCATGTGACAAAAAATTACGATGTAAATCGCTCATGGTTTGTATCATGCCAGAACCGTCGGTCCGAGCGAAACTGGATATTCGGCTCAAGGATTCAGCGTTGAGAGCTTCAATTGACAGAAATCCCTCAGCGACTAATAACATCTTCATGAAATTTCGCAGCGACGTGGCGCGATTAACCGGTTTACTCAAACCGCCTTTTTTTTCTATCGACCATAAACTGTCTACTGCGCCATCCATAAAACAATAACCATTGGCACTTTGTGACCGAGGATAAGGCCCCTCTCCCACTAGGATGTAACGGATCTGATCAAATGGCACAGAAAAGGCAGCAAAAATTCTGTGCCCGTCTGGCAAAAAATCATCCTGCGCTAGATCGCTCAAATAATCGGGTGATTTATTTTCCATCAAAAGCAAAGCATTGCGCAAAATCGCCTGCCAACTTGGATGTGCAATCTTAAGCGCCTGCTCAAAATAGACGGGCAAACTCATCAATGAAATGTCACTCTAAGTAATGCAATTAAGGACGTTGCGTTGGCGGAGGTAACGGCGGGGAAACTTGTACCGAAGGTGGCGGAACAGGAGTTTGTGGATTTGCAGGTGCTATTGACTGTACACCAGCATGTGTAGGTAAAGGTGGCAAGTCGATGCGACGACTGATGCCAGCTTCGGACACCATAATATGATCACGATGCACTTCAGATAAAGTGACACCATTCAACAACGCTTTACCCACACTGATCGTCATCGTTGGCTTGCCGTCAACCGCAATGATGGCGGCGCTATCTTTGGCATGAGCCGCAACAATCACACCTTTCAATTGATAGTTACTTGGTGCAGCTTCTGCTATTGCTGACTGTCCAAACAGACTGCCCCACTGCCCTACCGCTGGCTCATAGCTTGCGGTCATCACCGGTGCCGCAATTGGACGAATTTTAGGTTTGAAAATTTGCAAACCCCAATAGCTCAACACAGCGCACAGCAACGAAAACGATGCCACAGTAGCCAACATAGGAAGACGCTTCATATTTCACTCATTTCTCATTCTTTTTTATTTTTTCTAGCTGAATAACAACACACAACTCAATAGCAACTCAATACCGATTGCTTATCGAACCAATTGATTGATTTCAATAATCGGCATCAACACAGCCAATACAATCAACAATACGACCACGCCCATTGCAAGGATCAATAGCGGTTCCAACATGCCAGCAATGGTTAAGGCTCGACGTTCTAAATCCTGCTCTTGCGCAGATGAAGCGCGCTCTAACATAGCGGGCAATTCGCCGGTCACCTCACCAGCACGTATCATATGAATCAACATCGGTGGAAAATGTTTATTGACAGATAAAGCCCGCGCCAAACTCACGCCTTCGCGCACACTATTGGTCGCATCTTCAACTTGTGCCCGCATAGCGACATTGGATAAGGTTTCACGACTCGTCTGCAAGGCCTTTAAAATTGGCACGCCTGATCCTGTTGTGATCGATAAAGTACTTGAAAATCGTGCTGTATTTAAACTGCGTTCAAACTTCCCATACATGGGCGCATCAAGTAACCAAGTATGCCAGCGCATTTTAATTTGTGGATTCTGTAACGCTTTGCGACATGCAAATACAAGGCCGACAATGGCGACAGCCACCATCCAACCATACGCACGTACAAAATCCGAAATCGCCAACATGATCACCGTCAAAATCGGCAATTTTTGCTTCGTATTCGCAAATACCGAAACGATTTGGGGCACCACATAGGTCAGCAAAAAAATCACAATGGCAAATGCGACGACCGTCACGATCGCCGGATAAGTAAATGCCAGTTTCACTTTTTGAGTCAATGCATTGCGACGTTCAATATAGTCGGCTAATCGCGATAGCACGCGGGACAATTGTCCGATTTGCTCACCCGAAGCGACTAACGCGCAGTAGATATCGGTGAAATCATGTTGATGCTGTTTTAAGGCATCAGATAAAGAAGACCCCGCCAGAATTTCAGATCGAACGGAAGCGATCAGATCACGGATGTACACACGTTCGGCTTGCTCAAGCAAGGCTGAAAATGCCTGCTCTAATGGCAAACCTGCTTCCAACAAGCTCGCCAATTGGCGCGTAAACAAAGCCAACTCAACGGTAGATAAATGTTCGCCAAAAAAAGCCCGCGATTTTTTAGCATCACTACCCGCCTGGGTCGTGATTAGTTCTACCGATATCGGAACCAGGTGTTGATTGCGTAAATCCGAACGCGCCGCACGAGCACTGTCTGCGGTGAGCACACCCTTTTTGTTCCCGCCTAGTTGATCTATGGCTTCATAACGAAATGCTGGCACCTTGCTGTACTCTCTCTTCTATGTTTTTGTAGGTTCTGATCAAACTTAGCGCTATTCTTTCGTGACGCGCAACAGCTCTTCGCGTGTAGTCACACCCGCATCTAACCAGCGCTGCCCGTCTTCACGCATAATCTTCATACCATCTCCTTGTGCCGCCAGACGGATCTCTGCTTCAGAGGCTTGATGATGAATTTGCGCTGAGATTGCTTCAGTCGTTAACAGCAATTCATATACACCTACCCGTCCCTGATAACCGGTGTGGCCGCACTGCTCACAACCAACCGATTTCCACACACCTGCGTCGTGCACTTTGCAATGCTTGCACAATTTACGCACCAGACGTTGCGCTACCACGCCTAACAATGAAGAAGACAGTAGGAATGGTTCTATACCCATATCTAACAAACGCGTTACTGCAGCGGCAGCATCATTCGTATGCAAAGTTGCCAGCACCAAATGACCCGTCAATGAAGCTTGAACAGCGATTTGTGCGGTTTCCAAATCTCGGATCTCACCGATCATAATAACGTCGGGATCTTGCCGCAAAATCGCCCGCAAGGCTTTCGCAAACGTCATATCGATCTTGGCATTAACTTGCGTTTGTCCAATCCCTGCTAATTCATATTCAATAGGATCTTCGACGGTGAGAATATTTGTAGTACCCGCATTCACACGTGAAAGTGCTGCATACAGAGTGGTGGTTTTACCAGAGCCTGTTGGCCCCGTCACCAATACGATGCCATGCGGCTGCGCAATCAATTGATCAAATTGCGTCAGTACCTCGGCACTCATACCAAGATGCGTCAAATCCAACTTGCCTGCTTCCTTATCCAACAAACGCAACACAGCACGTTCGCCGTGTCCGGTCGGCAAGGTTGAAACCCGAACATCAACTGGCTTGCCACCTATGCGCAAGGTAATACGTCCGTCTTGCGGCAAACGTTTTTCGGCAATGTCCAACTGCGCCATAATTTTGATACGTGAAACTAAAGAAGCATGAATCGCTTTCTTAGGTCGAATCACGTCGCGTAAAGCACCATCAACACGGAAGCGCACAACTGAAATTTGTTCAAACGGCTCAATGTGAATATCCGAAGCACCTTCACGCAAGGCCTGAGTCAACAAGGCGTTAATCATACGAATAACTGGAGCATCATCAGCAGACTCTAACAAGTCTTCGATTGCAGGCATATCTTGCATCAGCTTGGCCAAGTCCATATCAGACTCAACTTCACCAACGACATCGGCGGCATCACCGCCAGAACCCGCATAGGCTCGCGCAATTTCTAGTAATAAGTCGGCGTGTGGCATCACTTGTAATTGCACTCGTCCAAAACGGCGTCCTGCTTCTAACACCGCACTTTGCTTAGATTGCATCGATACTTTTAGCTCGACAGGAGCGCCTTCCAAGTCATCTCGGCGATTCGCTAAAATCGAAAAATCTCGGGCGAAAGCAAATGGCAATAATCGATTTTCTGACATACGATTTACTTGCCTTCTGATTCTGGTTTAGTCGGTGGTAGTACCCCTGGACCGTTCGGCACTAACAATTTGCCTTTTTCCATTTTTAACAAAGACGAATTATTCTCATTTTCCATACCGCGTAAATATTGCGTACGCAAATAGTCATAACGATCTAAGGAGACGCTACTACTTTGTTCCGCGTTACGAATGACAGTTGGACGCAAAAACACCATTAGATTAGTCTTTTTACGTTCTTGTTTTTTATATTTGAACAAGTTACCGATGATAGGAAGATCACCCAAGAAACTAACTTTCTCCACGCCCTCTTTCGTATCATCACCAATCAAACCACCGAGGGCAATAATTTGTCCATCCTCAGCCAACACGTTGGTCGACAAAGAACGTACATTGGTAATAATACCTGCCGGATTTGATGTGCTATCCACGTTAGAAACTTCCTGAACGATCGCCAACTTCACTGTTCCGCCCTCAGAAATTTGCGGTTTCACTGTCAACTTGATACCAACCTCTTTGCGATCAATTGTCTGAAAAGGATTGGCACCAGCATTACCCGAAGCTGGCGAGGTAAATTGACCGGTAATAAATGGAACGTTTTGACCAACAACAATTTTCGCCTCTTCGTTATCGAGTGTGACTAAATTAGGTATCGACAAAATATTCGAGCTTCCATCGGTTGCCAAGGCGTGCGCCAAAGCGCCCAAGCCTAACTGGCCATTAATCTGACGAAACAAGCCAACGGTTATACCGGCACCAGGCAATGCGGACCCCACTTTACTGATATTACCTGCGGCCAAGTTCAACAGATTATTTTTTCCGGTAGCATCAAATGAGGTCGCAGCGCCGACCCGGTAGTCACTATTCTTATCGCCCGTTGCAGCCATCCATTGCACACCAAATTCATTGCCTCGATCCGCTGTCACTTCGACGATCAGGGATTCGATATAGACTTGCGCCCGACGTGCATCAAGCTGGTCGATCACCCCACGCAGATTGCGATAAACAGGTTCACTCGCCGTAATGATTAAGGTATTGGTCGCTGCATCTGCCTGAATAAATCCACCGCTACCGCCAGCAGAACCTTGTGAATTGCTAGAAGAGCTGACAGGCAAGCTTAGACCACTCCCTGCAGACGACGAACCACCTAAGGGCTGCGCAACGTTAGTGTTTGAACTCAGACCAGAGCTGGACAAATTACTACTACCCGAATTGCTGGGTAGTGAACTATCACCACTCAAGATAGATCGCAGTGTTTGAGCCAACTTCACTGCCTCGGCATTTTTTAAATACACTACATGCACATTGCCGGGTAACTCTGTAGGCTTATCCAAACTAGCAACTAGTGATTTGACCAAATTACCGCGAGCAATCGAAGGCGCTTTAATCAATACCGAGTTGGTGCGCGAATCGGCGAGGATGATAGTACGACCCGAATCTGCTGAAACTTGGCTCTCGGTCAGGCGCGACACCAAAGCTGCGATGTCGCTGGCGATTGCATGTTTAATGGGAATAATTTCCAGTTCCGGATTGGCTGGCACGTCCAACAATGCAATTACTTCGGCCATCCTGCGCATATTGTCCGCGTAATCCGTGATCACGATAGTGTTATTACTTGGGCTGACATTGATCACATTGTTCGGTGAGATCAAGGGACGCAAAACCGTGACGATATTATTCGCTGGCTCATAATTAATACGAAACACTTGCGTGATGATTTGATCACCTTTCACGCTCTTAGGCTGTGTTGGGCCACCTTGCAGTTTGGCATCCGACTCTGGTACCACTTTAGAAAAACCATCCGAAGTCACAACCGCAAACCCTTGCATGCGCAAGTTGGACGTCAAGAGTTTGAACGCCTGCTCTTTGGTCAGAGGCTTTTCAGCCACTAAAGTCAATTGTCCTTTGACGCGTGGATCAATCACAAAGGTGGTACCCGTGTAATGGCCTACCGCCTTGATCACGGATTCTATGTCTGCATTGACAAAATTCAAACTGGCCGCATCACGCGCGACATCTTGTGCCATGACCGTATAAGGCAGCACAGTACTCAAACTCAATGTGGTCAAAGCCACACCACTTATCACGATGCGTTGCCATTTTTTTTGCATCACCGAGACTTCGCTTATTTTGTTCATTAACTTACTCGTCAATACGTCAGCTTTTGTCGATGTTTTCATTTTGTTCTTCATACTAGTGGACTCACTTATATTCTAAAGCGATGATTTGTTTGTCACCTTCCTGGCGACGTCTCCCCAGCAAATTCAATAGATTTGCCATTTTTTCTTCTTGCCCTGGTGCAGCATAAGCTTTACCAGAAAACTGAAATCTTCCCTGATTGAGCTTACCACTCCCCTCCAGCATCATGGGACCTTTACTCGTGGTTAAATCTAAATCAGCGACATCGCCGCGCCACTGCATCGTCACTTTATAACTACCCAGTGGTTTAATAGAAGATACACGTGAAGCCATTTCGCTCATTTCTAGTTGGACTCTTCCATTCAGCATCATTTTTGCATCGATTTGCATCATATCCAGATCGCCCCAACTCAACAAAATCTTTCCGGTGGGGCCTATCGTATTTAGCGGTGCTCCCAAGCCTTCCAAACGCTCTGAAGGCAGATTCAAACCCGCAGGACTGATTCGCCATTGAGTTAAATTTCCTGTCAATTGCACCGTCACCGACAATGCCGACGAATTTGCGACCTCAACCGACAATTGTCCCAACAAAATCATGGGGGAAATTTTCCAAGCAAAACGACCTGGAAATAAAGGCGTGACGGCCGAATTTTTATCTGCAGCAACACCAACAAAAGCGGAGCCGCGCCAAAAACTGCCCTGCACATCCCCCAACACGATTCTTCCAGCGGTTTGTTTTTCGATTGCCAGTCCAACCCAACTAGCAGGCAAGAAGAACAACACTGTCGCAACGATACTGACCACAGCAACGCTCAACCACAGCAAAGCTTTTTTTTTCGACATCTTAGTTATTCACTCTTTGTTGGCGCAAACTCACCACGACACTCACCTGTCCCGGCTCAGAAAGTGCGGTTAGTTTGATATCGTCAACGGTCAAGCGCGTTGCCCTTTGCATTTCCAACATCCATTCCATCAGATTGGCGTAAGCAACGACATTCACTTGAAAGCGAACTGCGTCATTGACCACAGTCAGCGACTGCGTTTTAATGTTTCTGCGTGCCAGACTTGCCTCAATCGACTCACGGCTTACTAAGGGCACCGATTCTGTCATCGTTTTGGACAATTGGCTGTATTGTTCGGCCATCATATTCATGCTGGCAGCTTGCTGTTTCAACTTGGGCGTATATTCACGCAAATTCTTTATATTGCTCATAGCTGGCTGGACACCAATCAGATATACCATGCTGACAATGACTAACAATCCAACCGCCAACAAAATGCGTCGTTCGCGCAACTCACGTCTATTCCAGTGATCAAGTAATTCATTAAAAAAACTCATCTGTTTCATCGCGCACCACCTGCTTCTACCGTAATTTTCAACACAGCCTCTTTGACGTCTAAAGTAAGATTGCGCTCTTTCAATCCAGAACGTAATCGTTCAATAGGTACTTCAGCTATATTTTTGGGTGTCACGTATAAACTGCGATCTTTATATTCCATCGTTGTTACACCAGCCGTCGGTAAAATACCCACGGTCTGATCCCAAACTTGCGCGAACAATCCACTTAATACGAGAAAATCATCGTTACTCGACTGCCCAGTCAATTTCTTTGCCGCGTTAATCTTTTGCTGCATTTGTGCGAGCGGATCGCGTACGACTGTCTCGTTAGGAAAACTAGTCTTATAGATGGATAATAGAGAACTGCGAATCGCAGTCGACTCACGTTGCAAAGACCACCACTCCCAATTCAAACCCAACAAACTAACCGATACCGCGCAGCCCAATAAGATGAGCGACCAACGCCAACGCATCCAATCGAAAGCCTTCTTGCTTTCCAGTTGTAAACTTGAAAATAGATCGAGCGATTTTGATGAAATAGAAGCGAGCTTTATTTTCCAATCGACGGGATAAAACTGCAAAACTCTGTCTTGCAATTGGAAACTAGGCTTCTGCAATTCTGATATCAATGTCGATTCACCATAAATACTCAGATCACCTTGTGGAGCCAGTAATTGCACGGCGTTCCACACAGTCTGACTCAAGGCATCAGGTTCTGAAGAAATAGGGTGAGCATCAAGATAAAAACCCGCAACTTGCTGATCTTGACCACAAACACTGATGTCGAAACTTTCATTGGAACCGTGCAATGCTTCAATTAAAACTGAAGTCTGATCAGCATGCAAGGGCAAACCCGTGGCCGTAGAAAAAGCAGAAATTTTTCGGGCTGGAAATTGTTCAGCCAACTTTGAAAGCCGTTCCATCCAAGCACGGGACACTACGGCGACGACACACATACCGTCCACTGGCGGTGCCGCGATGAACAATAATTCTGCCGGGTCTGTCAACAGTTGTTCTTCTAACAGATTGGGAAGCGCTAATTTCAATTTAGCAAAAGGCATAGGAGGCACAGCGACCTTCAATACGGTCACATCACTAGCGGATACCATAAGCACAAGCTGTGCAAGATCTTGCGCCAATGCTAGCAAGTCAGACAAGCTTTGCTTCCCTTGTTGCAATACATTCTTCTCTGCAGACGCCAAACAAAAAGGAAATAAAATTTCCTCCCATTGTTCATCAGCGTTGATCGCGGCCTTCGCAGGCAATTGTAAATAAAGCGTACTCGCCATGTTGTCCCACATCCCTTGGTAAATTGAGTTTCTCTAGTTCTTTTTTATTGATATAAAACGCAGACTCAATTTTGGTGCTTTGTATGAAAGCTCTTTACTACTAATTCTCTTTTATCCACAACACTTGCACTCGTTGGCCTTCACGTTCAAACAAGGCATTCACTTCTAATAATGACCGATTCAATTTCACTCTGCCATTGATCACAAAATATTTTGTCCTGAAATCGAGTACGTCAGCTGCATTAGTTTCTACCTTGTCAGGGAAATTTAATTTAAACCGCTCAAAATCCAAAAAGTAAGTACGGTCACGCGTAGCGATCATCAATGCCGCATCACTCATACTCACATTCTCCAGTAGCGCGGATAATACCTCGGCACTGGTCGTATTCACATTAATTTTCGTCTCGATCGGCAATACGGTGACAAAATTCTTTAACTGACTAATCATTTTCGGCGTAAAACCTGGCACGGCCAAGAGATCGTCGATTTGACTAAATTTTAAGAATTGTACTTCGGAATTCAAACCTGTCGATAGAGCAATAGTTGAATCTCCACCCGGATTTGTGATCACTGGCTTACTTGCATCTCCCGGTGCCCTCCCTGTTGAGTCTCCAGCCCTGTCACCACCTGCACCTGGAGTACCTGGCACAGACGGGCCAACTGCCAAACGTTCTTGAGTCAAAGCAATTTGTGCAGCGACGTGTTGTGCCAAGCTTGGATCCATACGCAAGTTTGACAAAAGTTTGGCGAAGGCAGTTTGCTCTCGCAAGTTAACTACGCCATTTTTTGCCAAATTGGTCAGGTTAAACTTGGCTTGAGCGTCACTAATTTGGCCTGATAAAGACGCTTCACTGTCCTCGGTATCAGATTTACCATTTTCCACATATTGGTCAAGCCTAGTGTCACCCAAATTCACAGCCCAGGGTTCGCCCAAGTGATCAACCTTACTGGTTCGTTCATCTTCCCGCAAAATCAAGGCAGCCCAGTCTAAAGCACCACGCAACACCCATTTTTTTTGTAATTGATATCGTTGATTTTCAATCGAACGCACTTGCACCTGCTGCTGCCAAAATAAGCTGGCAACGATGGTAATTGCCAATGCTGTCAACAATAAAGCCGTTACCACAGCAACCCCAGATTGCTGGCGCAGAAAGCGAGCGCCTTTCATGCGGCACCTAACAAGAAAATTTTCAACAAAGGATTTGCCTGCCCTGCCAATTGCATCGTGACTTCTAAACCGGTTTTTCTTGGTACTTCTTTACCTGTTTTTCCAGCGCCTGGAACGACAGTCTGCGGCGCAGCAATATCACTCCCGGCGACACGCCAGCTGTTTTCATCGTTGTTCCAAGTTCGCATCTGAAACAAGGTAATGTCAGTCTGCAATTTAACCACCGGCATGTTGTCACTGCCATTAATGGCATTTTGCCAGTAAGAATCAAGAATTTTCAGATCACGGGTCGCAATAGACTCGCGGCGCGTAAAGACCCCTTCTTGCATGCGATAAGCGACCACTTGCAAACGAGTTGCTTGATTGTCGTCGTACACCGTGCGTATCAAAATCAATTGCTGCTCAAAAGCGCGCAAGTTTTCTCTACGAGGCAGGAGAGATTCACTGACCAAATGGGCACAATCGTTTTCTAACTGCACAAAACTGATCTGCGAACCACGGCTTTGCTCTAACTCTTTAGTTAAAGTGACTCGAGCACGAATAATGCTATCAAGCCCACTCCAACCCATGACAGCAATAATCGCCAGAATAGCAATTGCGACCAATAGTTCAATTAAGGTGAACCCGCGCCGAGAATGTTGAGGTCTATGGTGCATTCGGCACCACCTGAGTTAACTTGGCCAATCGTCTTTGCAAATTACTGGAATCAAAGACCAATACTTCGACACGCCGGAACGAGGGATTTGGCGTCGACAACACGTGTTCCTCACAGAGAAAATTGAGTTCCCCCTGCGAACATGGAAAACTACGCTCACCGATTTGTGGCCATTCTTTACCCAGTCGAATTTGCGCCAGACGATTTTCGGCAGACCAGTTTGCCATCATGGTTGCACGTAAACCGCTGCTATTTTGAGCCAAACTTCCAACAGCGCGTAGACTTGCCCCAAGCACAGTACCCACGATAACCAATGCGACTAATACCTCAAGCAAGGTAAAACCAAGCTCGCGCCGACAAGGAAAAATACTAGAGGGTTTCGAGATCATCGTCTTTTACTCAACCACAAAGTGACCAACACCATCAGCGTTGATCGTGACCTGATCTTCCGCAACACGCAAAATCATTAAGAATGGTCGACTTACCGGTTCGCGTCCAAAAACAATGCGTAAGTTGCGCGCTGATTGTTCGTCATTTGAAACGATTTCAAGTTTAGTTTCAGCAAATGTGAACTCACGACCGCGCAAGGTATCGAGATCTTCCATTTTTTCCCATTTATTGTCGTTCAACACGAGAAATTGATAGCCTTTATCTCGCACCTCGAACGCAGTCGGGCGATTGCGGACTATTGCCTCTTCACGCGCCAATTGCAATAGCAGCGAAATTCTCTGTGCGTCTGTTTGTAAACGTTGCCGCGTGCTTTGCAACGCAGTTAAGGACACGGCGCCCAACATGATACCCATGATCACCAAAACCACTAATAATTCAAGCAAAGTAAATCCACCGTGACGCACGCGCAAAACGGACACCGTCTTTCTTGAATAATCAGAGAGTATTAAAGATCCCACGAGCCGATGTCAGCATCGTAACCTGCGCCGCCAGGCTGAGCATCTTGTCCATAGGAGAAGATTTCCACATCAGATTTCAAACCAGGTGACATGAATTGATAAGGATTGCCCCAAGGATCTTTCGGCAACTTGGAAATATAGCCTTCCGGTTTATACCCATTTGCAGCTGGGCCGGACGTCGGTTTCGTAATTAAAGCTTGCAAGCCTTGTTCCGTCGTCGGATAACGTTGATTATCCAACTTATACATTTTCAAGGCACCAATCATAGTAGCGATATCTTGTTTGGCCTGCAGCACTCGAGCATCGTCAGTACGCCCCATTAGTTTTGGCACGACCAAGCCAGCCAAAATACCCATAATCACCAAAACGATCATGATCTCAATTAAAGTAAAACCTCTATTCAAGTGTTTAAGCCTATTTTTCGCTACATTCTTTGTTCGCATACCACTTCCTAATTTAAGTCAACTCTTGGTTCAAACCAGTTTCATATCACTTTATTTCTGTGAAAATCAAGGTGCTAGCAGCACAACACACAAACGCACCTCAAACATGCAGAATTAGCAAAAGCGCATCGGAGAAATCCTAACATGAAACCTATGACAAAATTTGTTTTCTATCTATCAAAGTCGTTTAATTTTAAAATTACAACATGTGCGGGTCAATGAGACCGAATGCCTAATTTCGACGTGGGAAGCCTTCTGCCAAAATTCTTTCCCACACAATGTCCTTTTGATCCTGTGTCATGAACACCCAATCAGCAACTTCAGCCACCGTCCGCCCACAACCGCGACAAACATCATCAAAGGTCGTCGAGCACACCGCAACACATGGCGTATCAGGTCGATTATTTTTTTCATTCATTATTGGTTCCAGCCACTATTCTCAAAAATCCTAAAAATGTCTTAATGCCAGCCCGCCATTCATGCCTAGTACTAGTGAGTCACAATTATACGCAGTAATCTACCGTTTTTTTCTGAACTGTCCCACCACTTTCAGTACGACTTTCCGGAGCACCAAATTCAAAGCGTGACAAATCAGGTTATGGTTCTCGCTTCAAACTTGGATCATTGCAAAAAAATTGCCAGCCAAATTACAAAACAGTATTGACCAGACCAGTATTCCACCGCAGAATCGAATACCAGCACATTCATAATAAAAAAATCAATTCATTTTATAGGGAAACTACATGGCACAAGAATTTTTCCAGGCACTGATACTACTCATTCTCGTTACCGACCCGTTTGGTAATATCCCCATTTTTGTTAGTGTACTTTCCAAAGTCGCACCTGAACGCCGTTGGCGAGTCGTGATGCGTGAATGTGCGATTGCTTTCATCTTGCTTTTGCTTTTTATGTTTTTCGGCAAACTTTTTTTAGCTGCGCTTCATTTATCCGAAGTAGCTTTGCGGATAGGCGGCGGTGTGATTCTATTTTTGATTGCTTTACGTATGGTGTTTCCACAAGAAGGTGGCGTGTTCGGTGACGTTGAGGGCGACCAAGAACCCTTTATTGTTCCATTAGCGATTCCCGCTCTAGCTGGCCCTTCTTCGCTAGCAACGGTATTATTATTTTCTTCAGATAGTCGATTAGATGTCGCGATCCATGTTGGTGCACTAGTCGCAGTGGCCATCGTTTGGTTGGTGGTCTTGCTCAGCGCTGAACGCATGCAGCGTGTCTTAGGTGAGCGCACGATGACAGCCGTTGAACGATTAATGGGTTTGATCTTGACAGCGATGGCAGTCGAAATGCTATTGGCAGGTATACGTGAATACGTCAAAACTTTAGGCTAACTCATTTAAGCATTCAGCCGTTTCGAGCAAGGGCACCAAGTTTAAATAATTTGGTGCTCTTTAAATGCCGCAATTTGAACCGCATCGTAACCTAGTTGCAACAACACCTCTTCTGTGTGAGCACCTAACTCTGGCCCCAACCATTTAGTGCTACCTGGTGTCTCAGATAACTTAGGGCTGATTGCTGGCAATTTCACTGGAGTGCCGTCGCCAAACTGGTGCTGCTCAAACATATCTCTCGCTTGAAACTGTGCATCACTCATCATATCGCGCACAGAATAAATTTTACCAACTGGCACATCTGCCTCACGCAACACCGCTAATGCACTATCAATGGTATGAGTAGAACACCAGGCTTGAATAGCCGCATCAATTTCAAGCGTGCGCGGCACGCGACCGTCATTTCTCTGCAATCCAATATCGTGCGCTAAATCTTCGCGATTGATCGCTAACATCAAGCGATGAAAAATGGCATCACCATTACCAGCAATCACAATATTCTCGTTTTCCGAAGTGGTATACGTATTTGATGGCACAATTCCTGGCAAAGCACCACCTGTACGCTCACGCACCACGCCAGCAAAGTCGAATTCTGGCACCAGCGATTCCATTAAGTTGAATACCGATTCATACAAAGCGACGTCAACCATCTGTCCACGCCCAGCCACGCAATCCGCACCCGATTTCCCATTCCAACGTCCGCCTGTCACATCTCGATGGCGCAAGGCCATCATTGCGCCGATCACGCCATGCAATGCCGCTACAGAATCACCTATCGAGATACCAACCCGAACTGGCGGGCGATCAGCATGACCGGACACGTAGCGCAAGCCCCCCATCGATTCACCGATAGCACCAAAACCGGGCAAATCACGCATGGGACCTGTCTGTCCATAACCGGAAAGCCGCACCATGATAGTCGCAGGATTCTCGGCTTGCAAAGATTCAAACCCCAACTGCCATTTCTCCAGAACTCCAGGGCGATAATTCTCGATGATGATGTCAGCATCAAGTGCCAGCTCACGGGCGATTTTCTGCGCCTGCGGCGTTTTCATATTTAAGGTAATGCTTTTTTTATTGCGCGCCTGCACGCTCCACCAGAGCGAAGTACCATCTTTTAAAACACGCCAATGACGCAAAGGATCGCCGCCGTCCGGCGCTTCTACCTTGATAACTTCCGCGCCAAACTCGGCCAGCATACGAGAGCAAAATGGACCAGCAATGAGGGTTCCTAATTCAAGAACTTTGATACCCGCAAGTGGCCCTGCTTTCGATTCAGAAGAAGAGGATGAAGTTGCGTTCGCGCTCATCAGGTCACCCGACGATCTAACATAGCTCGCGCTATCGTACCAGGATCAACATATTCCAATTCCCCGCCCACAGGTACCCCACGTGCCAGACGGCTAACATGCAAACCACGCGCCTTCAAGGTCTCACTGATGTAGTGGGCGGTTGCTTCACCTTCATTGTTGAAATTGGTCGCCAACACGACTTCTTTGACCAAACCATCAGTGGCTCGTCGTATCAGTTTGTCTAGATGAATGTCTTGCGGACCGACGCCATCTAATGGCGATAAACGTCCCATCAAAACGAAATACAAACCTTTAAACGTCATGGTCTGCTCGATCATCAGTTGATCGCTTGGCGATTCCACTACGCACAACATTGAGACATCACGCTGCACATTAGCGCAGGTGTCGCACAATTCATTTTCCGTGAACGTGTTGCAAGAGCGGCAGTTATGCACCATGTTGAGAGCATTCAACATGGCCTTACCAATTTGCTCAGCGCCTTCCCTGTCATGCTGCAATAAATGATATGTCATACGCAAAGCAGACTTTGGACCTACGCCGGGTAAACGGCGCAGCGCCTCAGACAATTGCTCAAGGCTACTTAATGATTTCACGCAGACGCCTTAATGAAAGAGGCACATCGAAAACCATTTGACGTGCCTGAGTAACCACAAAAATAAATTGGACTACAAAGTAGTCTTCGAGGACTGTTTCCGAATCCAAAACTCAATTCGAAAATAAATGCATTAAAACGGCATCTTAAATCCAGGGGGCAAAGGCATACCTGCTGTCAGGCCCGACATTTTTTCTTGACTGGTTGCTTCCGCTTTGCGCACGGCATCATTGAATGCAGCAGCGACCAAATCTTCCAGCATATCTTTATCATCCGCCAATAAAGAAGGGTCTATCGTGACGCGCTTCACATCATTCTTACAAGTCATGACCACTTTGACCAAGCCAGCGCCAGACTGGCCTTCCACTTCAACCAAAGCCAATTGATCCTGCGCTTTTTTCATATTGTCTTGCATAGCCTGCGCTTGTTTCATCAAGCCTGCGAGTTGGTTCTTCATCATAATTAAATCTCCTAATCAAATTAAATCGGACGCACACTGCCCGTCAAAATACTGGCGCCAAATTCGCGCATTAAAGTTTGTACAAAACTATCGGATTGAATTGCCTGTTCTGCCTGCACCTGTCGCTCAGCACGTTCAGCAACAGCTTGAGCATTAGCAGTTTGTTCGACCGCACCAATCTCAAAATCAATACGAATTTCCTTACCAAATTCAGCAAATCGCTCGTTCAGTGCGGCGGTCAATTTTTCTCCACTGCCAGCTGACAACAAAGTTTGCAAAGGAACACACAACTTCAACTGAATCGCATTACCATTCAACTGACAAGACCGCAATTCACTTTGCTGCGCCAATTGCTGAGCCACACCGCGCACTGATAATGAAGCAGCCAGATTCGGCCAATGCCCATCCCATTCAATCTCAGCCATGGGCGTCAATTGCAGAGAATAGTTAGCCGTGGACGTTGTTTCTGGCGTGGGTTTGGCTAAAATTTTAGGGATTTTCAATACCTCTGCAGGTACATTAGTTTCCATAGACGAAGCCACAAACGGCTTAGGCAGTTCATGTGCTATGACTTGACTAACATTCGCATCCAAAAGCAATTCAGTCGTACTATCATCCGTCCAATAGTCACCGTCTTGAATTTCTTTTTGCCGACTAGTGGGACGTGATACCGCGCCTTGATCAAATTCGATATCGTCCCATGGTGGCGGCATCTCACTACTTTCGCCATAAGTTGGCGCTGACTCAACCGCTATCGCTTTAGGGACTGACACAGCTTGAGCGTTGTTTTGTGCTGAAGCCACCACAACTGATGCGACCGATTTGGCGATCACATCAGATACAGGTGCAACTGAACTCGGCGCTGCAAGTCGATTTGCATTTTGTCCATTTTGTTTTTGACTACTGGCTGCGCGCGCAGCAGCTAAAGCAGCCATCGCCGGACTCATCGGCTTTGCAGCAGGAAGCGCAGCGTCACTTGTTGGGGCGGACGCTATTGAGGGCGGCAATACCGCCGCAGGCACGGCGACAGCAGAGGTCACGGGTGAAACATTCGCTTGCAAGGGCGCGGACTCAACTGCAGCAGAAACAGTCGCAGAATTTAAATTGCGATCAGGCATTTCACGTGACACCAAGGGCGGCGGCGTTTGCGCAGCGATTGTTGGACGTCCAGCAGGCAACGGCAAACCACGATTCGCTACACCATTATTTGTTCCAGATCCACCTGCGCCAACTGACAAACCTAGTGAGGTCGGCCGAAAAGCCAGCATACGTAACAAGCTCATGCTAAAGCCCGCATATTCGTCTGGCGCCAAACCTATTTCGTTGCGACCGTGTACAGCAATTTGATAAAACAGTTGCACTTCTTCTTTATTAAAACTTTGCGCCAATCTCAACAATTCGTTACGTTCAGGCAAATCATCTGCCAATGCCGCGGGCACCATTTGAGCGACTGCAATTTGATGCAACATCGTACCCAAATCTTGTAAGGCCGATTTATAAGACAAGCTACGTACCGCCATTTCGTCAGCAATCGCCAACAACGCAGCACCGTCTTCCTGCGCCAAGGCATCGAGCAAACGAATTAAATAAGACTGATCTAAAGCGCCAAGCATACTTTGGACCGCATCTAAACTAACCTTACCCGCAGCATATGCAATCGCCTGATCGGTCAAAGACAGCGCATCGCGCATAGAGCCGTGCGCACCTTGCGCCAACAAGCGAAGTGCAGGCAGTTCAAATTCGATATGCTCTTGACCTAAGATATTGTCTAAATGCGCGACGATATGACCTGGCGGCATTTGTTTCAAATTAAATTGCAAACAGCGCGACAACACCGTGACAGGAATTTTTTGTGGATCGGTTGTAGCCAGAATAAACTTGACGTGCTCCGGTGGCTCTTCCAATGTCTTCAACATGGAGTTAAAGGCATGGTTGGTCAGCATGTGCACCTCGTCTATCATGTAGACTTTGAAGCGTGCGTTCGAAGGTGCATAAATTGCTTGCTCCAGCAAAGCTGCCATTTCATCCACACCGCGATTTGAAGCTGCATCCATCTCGATATAATCGACAAAACGCCCGGCATCAATCGATGAACAAGCATCACACACGCCACATGGCTGCGCGGTTATACCTTTTTCACAATTAAATGACTTGGCTAAGATGCGAGACAAGGTTGTCTTACCTACACCGCGCGTTCCGGTGAACAAATAGGCATGATGCAAACGCTGTTGTTCCAGCGCGTGCGTTAAGGCACGAACAACATGTTCTTGACCAACAAGAGTATCAAAACTCTTAGGGCGATATTTTCTGGCGAGGACTTGATAGGACATGGTGCAATTTTACCTTATTCTTCCGCGCAAAAATCGCGATTGGGACATGAGGAATGTTTCAACCAAAAAATACTTTAGATAGTTTTAGATTGAGAACTACTTCAATAACATAGGTCATACATCACGCCCCAGATGTTAGTCAAGTAAGATGCGAAAACTAAAATGCCGACTATTCAGGCTGCTGCATTTTAATGAAAATTACGAAACTACGCAGCAGCTATTTGTGCATCACGACGATCTCACTATCAGATAAAGGTAATCCTTCAGACTTAGATCCATCTCGTCGACGCAATTCCTCCCTCAATGCAGCGACTTCTTGATGAAGCGCTCGGATATCATTGTGCAACTCCTGCTCAAAGATCTCTTCCTCCTCACCAACAAACAAGGCTGCAATATTAGCGGTGACGAATGAAAACATAGCGTACCCTAACAATACAATAAAGAACGCAAATATCTTTGATGCTGGCGTGGACGGCACTATATCGCCATAGCCTACCGTTGCAACGGTCGTAAATGCCAGCCAAACACCATCGGCATAACTAGTTACCTTAGGTTCTAGCCAATAAAAACCAGCACCCGCACTACTGAGCATAATTAAGGCAAGCGCCGTCATTTGTGCCAAATGACTAGGCCGCATATTACTCAGAAGTAAAGTGGAGATTCTCAACAAAATCACCGCGCACAAGCTCAAACGAAACAACCATTCAAACGTACTCCAATGGATTGGTGTAGGAAACGCACTAAAAATGCACCCGAGTATGATCACGACATCAAGAATAAACTTTCCATGCTTTCGTATTTGATGGCGATGTTGAAACCACTGCCAAACTGCATCAGTAATCAGTATCAAGGCCACTACGGCATATAAAACACGTCCCAGACGCTGCACATCCGCATTTTCATTACCCAATAATAAATAAAATGCAGGTATCGAAAGTAATAAACCCAACAGCAATACGGGGCGAGCAAACCAAGAAAAGTGAGTCCACTCTGAACGATGTTCACGCATGCTTTGTATTTTCGAGTTCAATTTATCCAATTTCCACCCCACAAATAATTATGCTCACTACAAATTTCGAGAACGACGCACAGAAAAATTATCGCAAACAATCAATACATGCTTTGCGATTCATCAGTAACGCGTCAGAAACGCAAACGCGAGCAACAAACAAACGCCTAACGAAATCGCACGCGTCTCGCCAAAGAAAGCAAGTTAGAAAAATTCAGGAAAAAATAGATTGGGATGAAACCGAAATTGAAATGTAGAATTTGCTTAACCCTGATCGGGTAAGAGAAAGAAAAGAGGCGAGCCTGATCTGCGGCACTTACGGGAAATGACTGTGGCTGCTTCGTTCCCGACCTGACCAGATTGGTCACGCCGCAATGCGCAGGGGCCCGCCAACTGCAATTATAGCGCATTGCGTATCATCCGTGAATGAAAATCAAAAGATCAAGTTCATTCACATCACGCCCTTACAAACCAAGCTCTTGCCAAATATTATCAATACGTTGTTTCACTTCCGAAGACATCTGTATAGTAGTTCCCCACTCACGCGTCGTTTCCCCCGGCCATTTATTGGTCGCATCCAAGCCCATTTTGCTGCCCAAACCACTGATTGGTGATGCAAAATCCAGATAATCAATAGGTGTATTATCAACCATCGTCGTATCGCGCAGCGGATCCACGCGAGTAGTAATCGCCCATATAACTTCTTTCCAATCGCGAATGTTCACATCCTCATCCACCACGATGATGAACTTCGTATACATAAACTGACGCAAGAAGCTCCAGACGCCAAACATCACCCTTTTCGCATGCCCAGCGTAGGACTTTTTGATCTGAACCACCGCCATACGATAGCTACAACCTTCAGGCGGCAAATAGAAGTCCATAATTTCCGGAAATTGTTTTTGCAACAGCGGAATGAAAACTTCGTTAAGCGCAACACCTAACACCGCAGGCTCATCCGGCGGTTTGCCCGTGTAAGTGGAGTGATAAATAGGATCACGTCGCATCGTAATTCTATCTATGGTGAATACAGGGAAACTATCTTGCTCATTATAGTAACCAGTGTGATCGCCGTACGGCCCTTCCAATGCGTGCTCGTAGCCACTCGGGTGTGATTCATCAGGATAAATATGCCCTTCTAAAACGATCTCAGCAGATGCGGGCACCCGTAACTCGCTTCCTATTGCCTTCACTAATTCCGTGCGGCTACCACGGAGCAATCCAGCAAACTGATACTCTGACAAACTGTCCGGCACCGGCGTCACAGCGCCAAGGATAGTCGCAGGGTCTGCTCCCAAGGCAACCGCAATCGGATATGGTTGACCTTTGGTCGTCAAAGCATGCTCACGAAAATCCAAAGCGCCCCCCCGATGTGCCAACCAACGCATGATCACTTTATTTCTCGACAAAACCTGTTGGCGATAAATCCCCAAATTCTGGCGTTTTTTGTGAGGACCTTTTGTAATGACCAGTCCCCAGGTAATCAAAGGAGCCACATCACCCGGCCAGCAATGCTGTATAGGCAAACGTGCCAAGTCAACGTCATTGCCTTCCCAAACAATCTCCTGACATGGCGCACTTCGCAATTCCTTAGGTGCCATATCCCAGACCGCTTTTACCAAAGAACCAAGACCTAAAATATCTTTAAATCCTTTGGGAGGCTCGGGCTCCTTTAACGAAGAAAGCACATGCCCAATCTTACGCAACTCACTAATATCATTCGCGCCCATGCCCATCGCAACACGCTTAGGCGTTCCAAAAAGATTACCCAATACCGGAATAGTATGACCAGTAGGTTTAGTAAAAAGCAGTGCTGGCCCTTCCATTCGCAAAGTACGATCACAAATCTCAGTCATTTCGAGATAAGGGGAAACCGGCGTAACTATTTGTTTTAATTCATTTTGTTGCTGCAATTGGGAAATAAAATCCCTCAAATCTGAATATTTCATATTTTTTTACGAATTAAAAGATCTTAAAAATTTGCTCAAAAACCCTAGGCAAGTAGTTGATTTTATTAGCGTTTGCTGCGATGCAGCACAATTCATTATAACCAAAAGTAGTTACTTTTAAATTCTATAGTATTGACTTGATATAAATGCCCCCCTACAATTCGCCCAACTTTGAAAACCACTGGATTGATTTACAGTAATTTTTTGAAGCTGCTTGAATTTACCGAAGTGTATCTGATTCAAGCTTCTTCAATTTATGGGCATCGGATTCCCATCTCTGAGTAAGGACAACAACTCTCCTTACTACAAACTCAGGCGAAAGCCTTAATCCGAATTTCGTTATTCATCCTTTTTTGCCATGCCATTGCAAGACACAAAAGGATGAAAAACTCCGGCGCTTTATGATTATGTCGCATATGACTTAATCAAGGGCGATGTTTCTGATTCGATGAAGTTGCTTCATGAACTGCTATGCGGCGTATTGCAGGCAGTGCTTCTCGAGATTTCAGGAGGTTGTATGCTTCAAAATTTAATACCAACAACGCGAAGTTTAAGTAAGAGTCTTCCCTCGGAAAAAGAGATGACTCGCTTACTCGCCCAAACTATGTCTCACAGTAATACACACAAAAACAGCAATACAATTAATGGTCAATCCAAAGTAAATAATTCAACTTCATTATTGCATCTCACTTCTGGATTTGGGCTGATTGCCATGCTGTTGTTAATTTGCATGTTTCTCAACCCTAGTCTTGCCGATAAGTTTCTCGCAATGTCGCCGTTTTCTAGCGAAGAACACGCTAGCCAGGACAATAAAGCTGAAGCGCCTGATTTGGCCATGCTCATGGCAACGCCACAACTCATTTCGCAAGCCAACGCCAGTGAAATTGAAACCAAAGCAGATCTGGAAACAAGCACCAATTACAAATTAATTGGCAGCCAACGCCAACAGCAATTAGTCACAACTTGGCTAGCAAAACGCTACCGTGTTGCCAATGATGCGATTGATATGTTGGTTTCAGCGGCTTACCTGACGGCGCACGAAACCAAATTAGATCCTTTGTTGATTCTATCAGTAATCGCTATCGAATCTCGCTTCAATCCCTTTTCCGAAAGTCCTGTGGGCGCGCAAGGTTTGATGCAGGTTATGTCTAAGATACATCATGATAAATTCTCCGAATTAGGCGGCGTCAAAGCGGCTTTAAATCCGGTGGCGAATATCAAAGTTGGTGCTATGATTTTAAAAGACTATGTGACCAGTGCTGGCTCTGTTGAAGCGGGTTTGAAACGCTATGTCGGTGCTTCAGATAATGAAACAGATGGCGGCTATGGTCACTTGGTTTTGTCAGAATACAAGCGTTTAAAAGATGTCGCAGCTGGTAAAACCGTATCGATTTTTTCGACTACCGCCCGCCCAACCATGATTTCTCGTCCTCAAGAGCCGCTTGACGAAAAACGCGATAATCTAACGCAGGATAAAGAAATAAAGCCGGCAAGCATCGATCAATTGGCTGGCATCTAAGAAGTTTAGATAAAGATTTACGCTTCATCTTTGGTCTATGTAAATTTTCGAACTTCCACAAAAAACGCAGCCCTTAATTAAGGCTGCGTTTTTTTTGCATTCTCATTAAAGACTCACAATAAATTATTGGGCTTCGACCTTGCGTCAAATCCAAAGTCATATTCTGCGGCGACTTTCACCACAGCATCCCGAAAATCGTGCATTAATTGTGAACGAATACCTCCACTAGGATAAGCCAACACATATTCGTAGCTAATTTCACCAGCAAATGGCCGTACCACCACACCGTGCTTTTCCCAAATCTTAGCTGCAAATGGCTCTACGATCGATAAGCCCAGTCCATTTGCCACCATTGCATAACGGGTATGTGAGGCATGGGTTTTAATCACGTTTCTCGGAACACTCCCAACATCCCTCAAACTCTGCTGCTCCTTTTCGTAGTTCTGCGAAATAATCGGCATCCAATCTATCATGTTTTCGCCATGTAAATCAGCGGGATAAATCATCTCTTTATTCGCGAGACGATGCCCAGCAGGCATTGCACAAGAGACATCAACTCGTAAAATTGTCTCAATTTCCACACCAGCAAAAGCAGGAAAATCTAAAGCAATTGCCATATCGACCTTCATATCTTGCAAACGCACTAAAATTTCAGATCGATTGCAAGTGTCGACAGTGACTGGAACATCTGGGTGATACTTAAAGAACTCTTTCAATACTAATGGCATCAAAGTGGTAGATAGCACGAAGAGACAAGCCACAGAAATACCTTCTGGCGCGTCATTTCGGATGTTTGTGGCGACTTGACTTAGACGCTCTAAACCCAGAAAATTTTCTTCTACCGCACGAAAAAAACGAACACCTGCTATGGTTGGTTCAAGCCGCCCTTTAGAGCGGTTAAACAGGCGAAAACCGAGTGAGTCCTCTAAATCAGAAACCAACCGACTAATGGCAGGCTGTGTAATATTCATCTTGCGCGCAGCACCAACACTGGTTCCCGAGACCATCAAACAACGAAATGCTTCGATTTGTCTAAATTTCATCATAATTAATTTATCTTTAAGTTAAAATAATTTTTAAACAACGCAAGCCATATAACAATTTCACATAGGTAATGTAATTTTGTGACTAGACATGATACGTGAAATTTGAAATACTCAGTAACAAATGCCTACTAGAGAAATGTCAAAGAACAATTCCAGTAGAGTATTCAGTATAAAAAATATAAAAGTATAAAAATACTCAAAAGATGATTTTGTGACAGTGCACTGCATTATTTACTGCACATCATACCTATCAAGAAATCACTCTTTTGAACTGCTTTGGGGAGAGCAATATGTTGGCATGTGGTACAGTAAAATTATTTGGTTTAGACGAAAAACTCGATCTCAATACGGGCTTACGACGCTCTAAACTCACACATCATTACTTGGGTGATATTGAAGCAGAATCTCGCTTTGAATGTTTAGCCTTTGCTGGCGCATCAGGCAATTCTAATTTCGTCGGACTTGAATATCTTTCTGGGCGAATTGGTGACCGTGTCGGCGGCTTTATATTGCAACACATAGGTACTGTTAAATCGGGACTCTCGATCAGTACCTTAAACGTGATATCAGGTTCAGGCACAGGTGATTTCGCAGGAATTAAGGGTCATGGTCGCACTACCTGGAACATGAGTGGAAATGATACTTCGCAAGTATTACTAGAATATAGTTTCGATTAATACGATTTTCAGTCGGTCTTTCTGCGCAATCTGCATCAAACCAACTGAAAGCAAAAAGCCCTCCGTATCGAGGGCTTTTTTGCATGCATGAAACTATAAGTTCAACGATGAAGACAACTAGTGAACGCCATCAACATACGAAATCAATGAAACACAATTTGCTTATTTTGCGTTGATTTCGGTGACGCGTAAACGTGCCGCCAATTTATCCAAAACACCATTGACATACTTATGTCCGTCTTGCCCACCAAATGACTTTGTTAGCTCAACCGCTTCATTAATCACCACACGGTAAGGTATCTCAATATGATTTTTCAATTCATAGGTACCAATTAACAATGCAGCATGTTCAATCGGTGACAACTCAGCAATGCCACGGTCAATAAATGGTGCGAATTCTTCACGCAGTTGTATGGACTGATTAATTGCACCATGCAGCAGAGCGTCAAAATGTTCACGATCGGCTTTATCAAAGCCATGTGCTTCGCGAATATGGGCGTCAATCACACCAGAATCTTCATTATTCAAAAGCCATTGATAAATACCTTGTAAGGCAAACTCACGCGCACGATGACGAGGTGAGCGATTTTTGCTTGGATTCGCGTGTTGGGTATTGGGTGTCATGCTATTTCCTATTTTTATGCTTTATCTTCGCCGTCGACGTCTTCTTGAGCAGAAAACCAGCGCAAATTTATTCTTGCTCGTAATTGATGTCTTCAGTCGCTTCAGCCAATTCTTCTAAGGCTAAAGTTAAGTTCGCCATTTCTACCGCAACACGAGCTGCATCAGTCCCCTTTTCATGCATACGAACTTCTGCTTGCTCGTCGTTCTCTGTCGTCAAAATAGCATTGGCAATTGGGATACCAGTATCAAGCGCAACACGTGTGATACCAGCACCAGACTCATTCGATACTAATTCAAAATGATAGGTCTCGCCACGAATCACCGCGCCTAAAGCGATCAATGCATCAAATTGATGAGTGGCGGCCAATTTTTGTAGTGCCAACGGGACTTCCAAGGCGCCAGGCACAGTCACATGCAAAATATCTTCGTTCATTACACCTAAACGACTTAATTCTTGCAAACATGCATCCAATAATCCTGCGCCGACATTCTCGTTAAAGCGGGCTTGAACGATACCAACGCGTACACCAGCACCGTCTAAATTTGACTCATAATGTCCGACTGTCATTTTACTTTCCTTTCAACCAGCAAGTTGCGATTGTTTATTTCGTTAATTCCGTCAAACTAGAATAGTTAGTTGACTTGAGGACTATCCATATAACCCGTTACTTCCAAATTAAAACCTGTCATCGACGGCATCTTGCGAGGATTTGCCAATAAACGCATACGTCCGACACCCACATCTCTCAAAATCTGAGCACCAATGCCGTAAGTGCGCAAATCCATGCGTGCAGCACGACCTTGTGGGCGCTTTTCTGGGGTAGTTAAAGCATTAAATTGAGCAAATAATTGCTCAGCAGTTTCTTCGCAATTTAGTAAAACGATTACCCCATTATCCGATGCTTTAATCGCCTCCATTGCACTAGCGATATTCCAAGAGTGGGTAGATACCTGGCTCTCTAATAAATCCAAAATCGATACTGGTTGATGTACTCGTACAAGAGCTTCTTGCTCGCTATTTATAGTGCCGTGAACTAATGCTAAATGAGCAGAGTTGCTTGGCAAATCACGATAGACAATCGCTTTAAACATGCCATGTACCGTGTGCATTTCACGCTCAGCGACACGCTGTACCATACTTTCATTTTGACTACGATAACGAATCAAATCGGCAATCGTGCCTACTTTTAAATTATGCGTCGCGGCGAATTCTAGCAAGTCTGGCAAACGAGCCATGGTGCCATCATCTTTCATAATTTCACAAATTACTGATGATGGATTCAAACCTGCTAATTCCGCCAAATCACAGCCAGCTTCAGTATGGCCAGCCCGCATTAAGACCCCACCCTTCTGTGCTTTCAATGGAAAAATATGGCCTGGTTGGACAATATCATCTGCAGTCATTCTTGGATCAACGGCTACCTGTACCGTCCTCGAACGGTCTGCTGCAGAAATACCCGTTGTGACGCCTTCTGCCGCCTCAATGGACACCGTGAAGTTCGTTCCATAAGCAGTGCCGTTACGTGACGACATCATGGCCAAATTGAGTTGATCGCAGCGCTCTTCAGTCAAGGTTAAGCAAATCAACCCTCGACCATATTTCGCCATAAAATTAATCGCTTCGGGCGTAACAAATTCAGCAGCTAATACCAAATCGCCTTCGTTTTCTCTATCCTCTTCGTCCACTAAAATCACCATGCGTCCAGCACGTAATTCTTCGACGATTTCTTGTGTATTCGATAGTTTCATTGATTTTTTCCAGCGTAAATAGCAGCAATTTGACTCACTATTCACTATATTTGATCACAGCCCTCTATTCTAAAGGATTTAGCCGCGCTTGCAGAGGCAAGCATGCATTCTTTACTGTTTTATTGATATCAAAATCTCTATTTTTCTAATTTAAATTCCTAAAAGTACCAATTCTTTTATTTTTGTCACTCGGTTAAATTTTTTGTGCATTGCTCGAAACTTAATTTACAGCACTCCCTGTTCAAGCGTATTGACTGTAACCACAAAGAAAAAATGCCGTGATATACACGGCATTTTTGCTCTAGTCGGAAGAACAAATTCTGCTAGTGTCCATGTCCTTCGCCATAAGTTTCGACATTCACAGGCATGTTCCCACCATTTTTCCCTTCGAAAAATAATGGTTTTCTGACTTTACTGCGTGCACCAACTTCATTCATCGTATTCACGTCATACAAACGGCCATTGATCATAACTTGGGCAATTTGATCTGACTGACGTATATCTTTCAAAACGTCGCCGTTAATAATGACCAAATCAGCTAATTTTCCAGCTTCTAGCGAGCCGATGTCTTTGTCCATTCCCAAATATCGCGCACCATTCATCGTCGCCGCACGAATCGCTTCCAATGAGCTCATGCCACCGCGAGCTAGTGTCCACATTTCCCAATGTGCGCCCAGCCCTTCACGCTGTCCATGCGCGCCCACATTGACAGGAATACCTGCGCGTTGCAGTTCGGTCGCAGTACGAGCAACATTAAATACATTAAAGTCTTCCTCGGGCGCGGTATCTCGACGCACGCTACGAGGCTCTAGTACGGAACGCGGTACATAACGCGATAAAATGGGATGTTTCCATACATCGGTGCGGGAATACCAGAAATGCTCGCCATCCAGACCACCATAACCAACAACCAAAGTCGGGGTATAACCGACCTGAGTCTGTGACCACAACTGTTTCACATCATCATAGGCATTCGCCACAGGAATGGAGTGTTCAACACCTGTATGACCATCAATCACCATCGTCATATTGTGTTGAAACAATGAACCGCCTTCAGGCACCACCATCATGCCGGTTTGACGCGCCGCTTCCAGAATTTGTTGTCGTTGTTCACGACGCGGCTGGTTATAGCTTTTTACCGATATTGCGCCAGCTGCTTTGAGACGTTTCATGTGAGTCAAAGCGTCATCTACACTATTCACGACAGCACTAAAATTCGCCTTCGCCCCATACAAAATCGTACCGGTCGAAAATATTCTCGGAGCGACTACATTGCCTACTTTTTGCATCTCGCTATGTGTAAAGATGTCAGAAGTGTTATTCGACGGGTCATGAATCGTAGTGACCCCAAATGCCAAAGACGCAAAATCAACCCAGCTTTGTTGCGGAATAATCTGGGTTTCACCCATACCACCGTGCCAATGCACATCGACCAATCCTGGAATAATGGTTTTACCACTTGCGTCTATTTGTGTCGCGCCCGCTGGGATTGTCACACTATTTGCACTGCCAACAGCCAAGATGCGATTGTCCTTTATCACTACCCGTGCATTCTCAATGACTTCATCGCCTTTCATGGTAATTACACGTGCACCAGAAATCACCGTTACACCACCCGGCTTATCTGCATTTGCACGGAAACCAATTTTCATGCCGCTTTCAAGTGGTTTCGCGACTTCTTTTGCTGCGCCCGAAATAAAATTAAAAGTATCTCTCAGGGAACTCGTAAACAACTCATCGCCCAACGAAAAATGCAACTTCTGGCTATCGCCAGACCAATGCAAATAATCTCCAGCATTCACATCTAATTGTTTAACTGGTAAAGCATCTGCTTTTGCCCCCACACTTATTGCTTTACCAGCCAAAGGCATAGGCATTACGTAGGCATGGAAACGCTCGTTAAATGCAAGCCATTTACCGTCAGGAGAAATTGAAAAGGCAGAAACAAAATCACCTTTGGCAACCGCAACATCCTCCGTTTTGTCCAAGGCTACGCGAAACAAGGAGGTCGTCCAATCAACCTCACCGGCATATTTGGTGCGTGTCAAATAAACCGCATCATTCTCAATAGAAAATTGAGGTGCATTGCCGTCGTCTGCGATTTTGCGAGGTAATGACTTGCCGTCAGCAGCAACAGCAAAAACACCATTATCTAATCCATGCCAAGGTGAAGTTAAAAAACCACCACGCGCTTTTACAAAAACCACTTGTTTACCATTAGGCGACATTGTTACGTCGGTATATTTACCGGGCTCTTTAGTCAATACACTCTCTTGACCACTTCGCAGATTCAAAATTCGTACACTACCTAATTTCTCATCATTCCAAGTCGTGAAGACAATGGATTGTCCATCGCGAGAAAACCGCGGAAAATATTCAAAATGATCTGTTTGCTTTGTCAAACGGCGTGGCGTGCCATTCGGCAAATCGCGAATATACAAGTACCCCATCGCCGAATAAATGACTTTATCTCCCTGTGGCGCCACATTGACCCAACGTAGCTGCTTTACATCGAATTGGTCACTACCAACAGCGGTGTCAAAACGAACAGCAGGTCTGATTTCACGGGTATCTTGAATATGAAATGGAATCTCTTTAGCCGATTGAGCAAACGGATCGACTCGCCAGATCTTGCCCTGCGCCCAAACGACGATTTGTTTCGCGTCAGGCGCCCATGAGAAAGCGGGATATACGCCATGTATTGCCCAGGCCTCCTGCATATCACGTTCTAAATGACCCCAAGCAGGAGACTCCACACCAGTCTTCAAATCCTTCAAGAATAAAGTCGATTGATTACGCACTCGACGCACAAAAGCCAAATGTTTTCCATCAGGCGAAGGCGTAGGACGAACCGCGCCACCCGCTCCACTTACGAATGAAATAGTTTTTCCATCACGTAAATCTTTTCTAAAAATTTGATAAATCTGACCGTTTGAATCTTTGTTATATTCGAACGCGGTGCCGCCTGTCGTATCTTGTGAATAGTAAACGTAGCGTCCATCTGGTGAAAATGCTGGTTCACCCAAGTCTTTTTGCCAATTTGGTTTCTCATTAATCTGAACACCAGAACCACCGCTAGCGTGGAACATCCAAATTTCACCTGAACCCAAAGAGCGCGTGCCTGAATAATGTTTGCGGGCGGCGATAAATTCGCCATTTGGATGCCACACGGGATTATTCAGCAAACGAAAATCTTCTTTTGTGACCGCATGAGGATTACTACCGTCTGCATTCATTACCCAAATGTTATCGCCACCACCTGCATCTGACATATAAGCGATTTGTTTGCCGTCAGGCGAAAACCGCGCCTGCATCTCCCAAGCCATGCTATGTGTCAATGCTTTCGCTTCGCCACCAGCTATCGGCATGATATACAAATCACCAAGTACATCAAAAATAATTTGCTTACCATCAGGGCTCACATCGACGCTCATCCAAGTGCCGGTTTTAATATCTAATTTTGCTGTTTTACTTTCACCTGGCGGACTATTCACATCCCATTTTTTCTTAGGTGCATCCGCTGCATTTACCAACGTGGCTATCGCCATCAAGGATGCCACAATCATATTACGACTAACATTTCGCACGAAACTCTCCCAAAAATATTCTTAAGATAAAAATCGACTATGCATTTCAAATGCCATTCTCATCCATTTTTATTGAATTAGACTTACTGATAGCTATGACAAAGACACTGAGGGCTTGGTTCAAATATATCCAACAAAATACAAAAAACTGCACTGCTCTTCGCTGCAACCTCAATACAAATCATTTCGATAGCAATAAATCGAATAGAGAAATATTCGCGCTGAGCATTTTTTAAGGCCCTATCGATTAGGAGATTTTGAGGCAAGTCAAATGGAAGAAAAAGGTGAGATTTGTGTAGGAAGAAGCGATGACACAAAAAGCAAAAGCCCCGTATTCGGTAGAGAATACGGGGCGATGCGGAATAAGAGCCTGACGATGACCTACTTTCACACTGGTTGCAGCACTATCATCGGCGCAAAGTCGTTTCACGGTCCTGTTCGGGATGGGAAGGG
>CAUPKC010000030.1:0-49805 GCA_963511665.1 uncultured Undibacterium sp. | reverse complement strand
TTTGATCGATTAATGACAAAGATTCTCTCTTTGTTCAGGAATACACTTCGATTGTTATTGATAATTAACAGGAGGCAATCATGCCCGTCATAGTCAATGGTTACGAACTCAGCGATGCTGAGATGGAAAAAGAACTGCCAGAGCATCAAGGTGCTGCTGATGCGATGAAAAGTGCGATGACCGCTTTGGTCTTGCGTCGCGTTTTAGTGGATAAGGCGAATGAATTGGGTTTGTCAGGTGAAGATGAAGACAAAATCGAAGCTTTATTGGTACGCGAAGTGGTCGTGCCTAAGCCTAGCTCTGAAGAATGTCTGCGTCACTATCAAGCACATCCGCAGCGTTTTACGGTCGGTGAGTTAGTCGAAGCAAGTCATATTTTGTTTCAAGTTACCGCTGCCTTAGATTTAGATAATCTACGTAAGCATGCAGAAATCGTGTTGCAAGATTTATTGGACAATCCAGCGAATTACGCTACCATGGCAAAAGCGAATTCGAATTGTCCATCGAGTGAAATTGGCGGCAGCTTGGGACAACTGACCCGCGGCGATACCGTTCCTGAATTTGAAAAAGTGATTTTTTCAGCGGAAGAACACAAAATAGTACCTCGCTTAGTTGAAAGTCGTTTTGGTCTGCATATCGTCCAGCTTGGTCGCAAATTGGCCGGAAAATTATTGCCGTTCGAGCAGGTAGAAAGCAAGATCGCTGATGCCATGCAAAGAGCCAGTCACGATCATGCAATGCGTCAGTATCTGCAATTGATGGTCGGTCAAGCCAAAATTAGCGGTATTGAACTTGAAGGGGCTGAAACGCCTTTGGTGCAATAAAGATAGGCAAAAAATGACTCAAAAAAACGTACGCAGTGATCCGTGTACTGTCGTAAATCTGCTTAAAAATTAAATTAAATTAAATTCAATTTGAGCAAAAACCTCGAAGCCAGGTAAAGTATTTCTATTAAATACTTTTTGTCTGCTATAGTTGGCATCTAGTCAGTCTTTAGGCTGCTGCTGAGCTGCTTCGGGGGAGTAATTGTTTTGCATGTTTTAATTGCATTAATTCTAAATTTTCCCACAACACTTCTTGGGTGGTTTACCCATTCTCCGGCTCGCCGGGTCGCCTCTTTAATCTCCTTTGTTTTTCTTTTTTCTAGCTTGCCAGATACTACGCAAGCGGGGGCATTGCATCGTTTTCGTTTTGACCACTTTAGCGTAGATCAAGGTTTGCCAAGTACCGGGGTCACGAATATCTATCAGACCCGCGATGGCTATATTTGGATCGGGACCGCGAATGGACTGGTGCGCTACGACGGTCGGCATATGCAAGTATTTTCCAATAATCCAGCTAATCCAGGCAGCATCAGCCATAACCGTGTTTTTAGTTTATTTGAAGATTCACAACAAAATTTGTGGATAGGTACACGTCGCGGTTTGGATAGACTCGACTTGAAAACGGATGTCATTCAACGTTTCCCTTTCGCTGACGATATCAGTGAGAAAGATAAAGTGGTCTACGGCATCGCACAGGCTGGGCCGGGACAATTGTGGGTGGGTACCACGGGCGGTTTGAAGTTGCTGGATGTGCAGAATGGGCGATTTAGCAGTTGGCAGCCAGATGCAACCGAAGCGGTCTACTTAAGCGGCGAGGTGCGGGCAATGCTGACCGATGGGGCTGGCGGGGTTTGGATAGGACAAGGGCATAAGGTTGCGCATATCAGTCAAAACGGCCGTTTGTTGCTGCACTTTCAGGCGGTGAGTGCCAATACAGGGCAAAAATTGCAAGCTGTGGATAATTTGGTTCGTAGCTTGGCATTCGATCCTTCCGGTCAATTGTGGGTGGGGTTGACGGGCGGATTAAGTTTGTGGAGCGTCGAAAACAAAGTCGCTGAACCAATTGCCCTGCCCATAGGATTGAACCTTCCTAAGGCTACGATAACGGCGATCGTGCAAGATCAGGAAAAATCGATGTGGTTGGCACTGAACGATGGTCAAGGGTTGTTTCGCTGGCGCTCGCAACAAAAGAAATTAGAGCGATTTGTGAATACGCCGGCGGTTGAGAGCAGTTTAAGCGGTAATACCCTAACTTCACTGATGCTCGATGCGACGGGTGCTTTGTGGGTAGGAACTTCTGACTTTGGCGTTAATCTGATTGATCTGAATGGACGTGGTTTTCAAACCTATATGAATGTGCCTGGTGATCCTCGCAGTATTTCAAATCGTCTGGTGTCGGCAGTAATACCTGATCATAGCGATTATGTTTGGCTTGGTACCTTAGGGGGCGGCCTTAATCGGCTGCATCTGCCCTCTGGCGATACAGAGCGATTTACTAAAAAGCAAATGGGTGTTGAGTATATACGCACGTTACTATTGGATAACAAGAAACAATTGTGGGTCGGCGGCGAAAGTTTAGAGATCTTTGATCCAAAAAAACAAAGTAGTCAAAAAGTCGTGTTGGATTCCAGCTTCCCGGTCGGTGGGAGGGTCACAGCACTGAAGAAAGACGATGAAGGAAATGTGTGGGTCGGAACAAGTGCTGGATTATATCGAGTCAACACTGATATGAAAATTAGCGCTTATCGTGGTGGGCTACATAAAGCAGGCACTCTTAATGATGATGC
Source organism: uncultured Undibacterium sp. (assembly GCA_963511665.1). Classification (GTDB taxonomy): domain Bacteria; phylum Pseudomonadota; class Gammaproteobacteria; order Burkholderiales; family Burkholderiaceae_D; genus Undibacterium. Next base: position 47,194 of record CAUPKC010000030.1, on the reverse strand, counting down.
GATCGATAGTCTCTTATTCGATTCCGAAAAACGTCTGTGGGTGGGAACTAAAGGCGGCTTGTTTCTTTGGCGCGAAGCCGACGCTACCTTTGAGATGATAGGTAGGCCTACAAAAGAAATTACCAATCCAGAAAAACTGGGGGTAACTGGTTTGCGGCAAGATGTACATGGACGGATTTGGGCCGCGACTTTACAAGGCTTATTGGAAGTAAAGCCCAAACAAAAAAGCACAACAGGCGCGAGTGTGGCCGATGATTGGAATTTGGTGTCTTGGGCAAAATTGCCTGATTTGCCGGATGATGTGATCGAATCGATACAAGATGCTGATAATGGCGAAATTTGGTTAAGCACTGAACGTGGATTGATACGGGTCAGTCCTGAGCAAAAGGTCGTACGTAGTTTTCCTTCTTTCGGACGATTTGAAGGGGCATTCAATTTTGGTGCCGCAGGCCGTGCTTCAGACGGAGGAATGCTCTTTGGTGGTGTTGGCCTGATCCATTTTCATCCCGAAAATGTACGGGATAATTCGATTCCACCGCGGGTCATTGTGAGCGATATCTTATTGTTCAATAAATCTCTGATGCATTGGAATAACAAAGGCGTATTTAACGCAAAGAAAAATAGTAGCATCGGACAAACTACGGAAAGCAAAAATACCTACGATCTAAAGAGCGTAGGTGTGACTGGTACTTTGAGTGCGGCACGACAGATACGCTTGAATTATGAACAGACGATGGTCAGCTTTGAATTGGCCGCCTTACATTTCTACAATCGCACTCAGAATCGTTATGCCTGGAAACTGGAGGGATACGATAAAGAATGGATCGTTGGACAGTCCGATCGTGGCTTCGCTACTTATACTAATCTGGACGCAGGTACTTATCGCTTGTTGGGCCGAGCGGCTAATTCTGATGGACTATGGAGCGAAAGCACAGTCTTGTTGGAGGTCATCGTATCACCACCTTACTGGAAGACAGCTTGGTGGTATGGTATGTGGGTTTTGTTGATTCTGGGTCTGTTCGCTTTGTTTTATCAGCGGCGCGTGCAGGGAATCAGGGCAAGTCAACTGTATCTGGAGCAGCAGATTAAACGCCAGACACAAGAAGTATTAGAGCAAAAACGATTGGCAGAAATTCAGCGAGAAATCGCCGAGCGTGCTCGTAATGACATTGGTCGTCTGAGTGAAATTGGCCTGCGGATCACTGCTTCGTTAGATGTCAATGAAATCTTGGATACGTTGTATGTCAACATCCGTACATTGATCTCGGCGCCAACGTTAGGTGTTGGTTTTGTTGATTGGGAAAAACGCCAGATTAATTTTGACTACACCTTACAAGGTGACCTTCGCATCTTGGCCTACTCACGCAGTTTAGATGCCTTGGAGCAGCCAGCAACGCAATGCGTCCTCAGTGGACAGGAAATGATCATTGATGAAATTATCCATGACAGCCGGAAACTAGACGCGATCACCGCAGAAAAAGTCGGGCAAGTTGATACCTTGCTAGAAAATGGCCTCAGTACAGATAACTCCCGTTCGGGCATTTATGTTCCCCTGATGTTGTCAGGTCGTGTCATGGGATTAATTGGTGTACTGAGCATGAAGCCGCGTGCATTTGGTTTGGATGAGTTGAACATTTTGCGCACGTTGGCGGCGTATACCGCAGTTGCCTATGACAATGCAGAAGCCTATCGTCGCTTGCAATTGACACAGTCAAAATTGGTCGAGCAAGAAAAATTAGCTGCGCTCGGCTCTTTGGTCGCCGGTGTGGCGCATGAATTGAATACACCGATAGGGAATAGCTTATTGATGGCAAGCACGATGTTGGATATGAATCGCCAATTCTTAAAACAAGTGCAGGGGAACCAATTACGTCGTTCTGATTTAGAAAAGTTTTGTGAAAATACCAGCACTTCGTCAGATCTAATGATGCGCAATCTAACGAACGCTGCTAATTTGGTGAGTAGCTTTAAACAGATTGCCGTAGATCAAACCTCGGATCAACGACGTATTTTTGATTTGCTTAACTTCTGTGAAGAAGTGGTTTTGACCTTATCCAATCGCATCAAGCGCGACGGCCATGCATTGCAATTGGAAGTGGAAGCCGGATTAGAGCTTGATAGTTATCCGGGATCATTGGGACAAGTATTAAGTAATCTAATTATCAATGCCATGGTGCATGGCTTGTACGAAAAGGCAGATGGTCTGATTCGAATCAGCGGCCGTGCTTATGGTGTGGATAAGGTGATTTTGACGGTGGAAGACAATGGCCATGGGATCGCCAAAGAAAACATCGATCGTATTTTTGAACCTTTCTTTACCACGCGTTTAGGGAAGGGCGGTAGTGGCTTGGGTCTGCATATCTGTTACAACATGGTGAGCTCCGTATTAGGCGGTAGCATCAAGGTCGATAGCGAAATCTCACAAGGCGCGCGCTTCACTATTATTGTGCCCAGAGTGGCGCCACTTGATCATACTGGCTAACATCATCCTACCAACATCATCTGGCCAACGCCATCACTAGGTTTGCTGAATAAAGTATAACTTCAAGCAACTTAAAATAGATAGCCAAGTCGCTTATGCCGTGTGAGCCGGTAACGTTGGCTAAATATTTTGTCAACACGCACTAGCCAACTTCTTCCATATAAATTCATTTGAGTTCTTGGGTAGCGCATTGTCGAGTAATTTTGCTATCAAATAAATGCACAGATAAACGCACAAATAGACCCACAAAGAGACGCACAAATTTGATGTAGAACAAGTTTTATCCCCCAAAAGAACTAGTCGACTTTAGCTTGGGGGAGAATTGTGTCGGTGCTGGAATGCATCCACAATGACTTCATGAAAAATCCTATTCCATCACAGTTCGTTGAGCGAGACACTAGATTGATCGATCGCTTTGGTCGTCAGCTTAATTACTTGCGGGTGTCGGTCACGGATAAATGCGATTTGCGTTGTAGTTATTGTATGCCGGCGGGATTTACTGGTTTTGAAGAGCCGGAGAACTGGTTGAGCTTTACTGAGATAGAACGCGTCGTGGCAGCCTTCTCGCGTCTCGGTGTGGGGCGTGTGCGCTTAACAGGGGGCGAACCTTTACTTCGAAGACATTTGCCTCGATTGGTGGAAAGTTTGGCTGTTTTGCCAGGGATTGAAGATATTTCTTTATCGACGAATGCCACCCAACTGCATAAACATGCGGACGCATTATTCCGTGCTGGCGTTAGCCGCATTAATGTGAGTTTGGATAGTTTGGATAAAGCCTGTATGCAATCCATCACTGGACGCGATAGCTTTTCTAGCATCATGGCAGGTCTGCAAGCGGGAAAACGAGCAGGATTTAAGCCTATTAAATTAAATATGGTGGTGATGGCGGGTGTCAATGATCATGAAGTGCAGCGTATGGCGGAGTTTTGTTTTAGCGAAGGCTTCATTTTGCGCTTGATTGAGGCTATGCCTATGGGGAGCACGGGACAAAATAGTCAGTATCGTGACATAGGCCCAATTCGAGATGAATTGGTACGAAAATTTGATTTAGTCCCCGCTGCCGAAGAGTTGGGTGGAGGTCCCGCCAGATATTGGCGCAGTCGTGACGGACAGGCAACGATAGGATTTATTTCGCCCTTGAGTCAACACTTCTGCGCTAGCTGTAATCGCGTACGCTTGGCCGTCGATGGCACGCTGTACATGTGTCTGGGGCAAGATGAGAAATTTGAATTACGTCCTTTATTGCGAGCAGGTATTAGTGATGAAGGACTGGAGCAGGCAATTCGGCAAGCAATAGAACTAAAGCCAAAGCAGCATGAATTTACGACGCAAAGACACAAAGTTATACGATTTATGTCGCAGACCGGTGGATAACAAAACGATGTGGAGAATGACATGGAAGTGCGCAATATTCACCAATTTATTGAAGGGTTTCAACGATTTCAGAGTAAGTATTTTTCCGGTGAAACACCTCTATACGGCAAACTCAACAATGGACAAAATCCGAGTACTTTACTGATAGGTTGTTGCGATTCGCGAGTCGATCCGGCCTTACTCTTAGATTGTGATCCTGGCGACATTTTTGTGATACGAAATGTTGCGAATCTGGTGCCACCGTGTAATGAGTCAGGTAATCAGCAAGGCGTCAGTGCGGCTATCCAGTTCGCTGTAGAGGCCTTAAATGTTAAACGCATCATCGTGATGGGACATGAAAAATGTGGTGGTATCCGTGCTTTAATGCAGGGCTATCGACCAAGCAGAGATATCGATTTTATCGGACGCTGGATGCGTATTGTAGAGCCTGTCAAACAGCAGGTCTTACATCAGCTCGCGAATTGTTCTAGCGAAGTGCAGAATCATGCCTGTGAACTTGGTGCGATTATTTTGTCGTTGAATAATTTGCGTAGCTTTCCTTGGGTTGCCGAACGCGAGGCACGTGGTCAGATCGCTTTGCATGGCTGGTATTTTGACATGAGCAATGGTGCGCTTTTAGCTTATTCCGATCGTACTGATACTTTCTTGCCTATGGTCTGCCCTTTAGGGGTTCCCCATCCACATGCGGAAGCGTTTGAAGCATCAATGCAAGCCGAATCTCAAGAACTGGCGACAAGCTTTCGATAGACCAGACAACTTTTTAAGGCTTAGCTGAAATTTATGACACCGAATCTGCAAGCACCTTTCGTTTTACCTATGGGGAAACGCCTGACTTTCCGTATCCTGGTTACGACGGTGATAGGACTTGCTCTGACCTTGGCGGCGATTGGCTATACCTTACTATTGTCTTGGCAGTTAGAGGGCGGTGGCGCTGCGATCAATGAAGCGGGTAGTTTAAGGATGCGTTCTTATCGTATGGCGATGATCTTGGAGCAAGCACCGTCGAATGGGATTGTGGAACAAGAGCTGCTCGATTTCAATCGCACGCTGGCAGAGTTACAAGCCGGCGATCCTAAACGACCTTTGTTTTTGCCACAAACGCAGCTGATTCGCGAGCAAATGAAGAAAGTACAGGATGAGTGGTTACGCAATATTCAGGTGAATGCACAAAAGGTATTGCATGAAACCGATCCCGCTGTGCGTCGCCTTGCACTGCGTCAGTATGAGCAAAAGTTGCCTATCTTCGTTCAAAACATCAATCAATTAGTGATATTGGTGGAAGTCGAACTGGCGGAAAAAACCACCTGGTTGCGCTTGTGTCAGACCGCTCTGATTTTCATGTCTCTGGCCGCCAGTATTGCGCTACTTTATTTGCTTTACTTATGGATAGTCGGCCCCGTCACACGCATGCAGGCGGGTATCGCTCGTATGAGTAAAGATGATTTGAGCGTGCGTCTACCGATAGAGACAGAAGATGAATTTGGTGTGCTGGCGCAGGCATTTAATCAGATGGCGGATCATGTACAAACGGTACACCGTACACTGGAAGTACGGGTATCTGAAAAGACCGCCAAATTGCAGGCGCAAAATCATGAGATGAGCACCTTATATGAGATTTCAGGATTCTTGGCGGGGCCGCATGCGATAGAGGAACTATGCCGTGGCTTTTTACATAGAATCATGCAGCGCATGCACGCTGATGGTGGCACGGTGCGTATTCTCGATGCTAAGAATGACAATATGCATATTACTGTGCATGAGGGCATTTCTGAAAAAATGATAGAGGAGGAGCATTGCATTAAAAAGGATGATTGTCTGTGTGGTGCTGCCACTCAGCAAGGCATTATTTTGGTGCGGGATTTTCGTTTATTAGATCAGCAAAAACGATATCGCTGTCAGGAAGAGGGCTATGTCTCCTTAGCGGTGTTTCAAATTGTGACGCGAGAGTTGGTGATCGGCAGTTTTTCTCTACACTTTTCAAAAGAACGTGTGGTCACTAATGAAGAACGGCGCTTATTAGAAATTCTAGGGAAAAATTTGGGATCAGCGATAGAGAATCAACGATTGATTGCGAAAGAAAAAGAATTTGCGGTGTCGCAGGAACGTAACTTGTTAGCGCAGGGTTTGCATGACAGCATTGCGCAAGGCTTAAATTTTTTAAATCTGCAAGTGCAGATGCTAGAAGATTCTTTAAAGCGTGACGAGGTTGAGGAAATCCGTGAGATCGCGCCTTTGTTACGTGCTGGTGTACAAGAAAGTTATGAAGATGTACGTGAGCTCTTACTGAATTTCCGCACTCGTTTGCAAGATAGTAATCTGGAGTCAGAGATGCGCAACGTTGTTGCAAAATTTCAGCGTCAGACTGGTGTGCATAGCGAGATTCAATTTTCGGGTAATGGGGCGCCTTTAGCACCAGAGCAACAGTTACAGGTATTATTTATTTTGCAGGAAGCCTTATCGAATGTACGCAAACATGCGCAGGCCAGCGAAGTGCAGGTCAGGATCGATAATGTGCGTGATTTTGTGATGACCGTACATGATGATGGTTTGGGTTTTGATGCGGATACCGTAGCGGAAAAAGGCGAAGAACATATCGGCCTACGAATTATGAAAGAACGAGCTGAGCGACTATCGGCACAGTTCTCTATTGAAAGTAGCTTCAGTCATGGCACAACGATTTCCCTGCATTTGCTGCGACAAGAGCGTCTGGTTGCCTAAAAAGAGAAAGTAGAGACATGAGTATTCGTATTTTATTGGTGGATGACCATAGCCTGTTTCGTAGTGGCGTTCGTCTACTATTGCAACGTAATCCTGAATTTGAAATTGTAGGCGAAGCTGCCGACGGTTTAGAAGGCGTTAAGCGCGCTAAACAATTAAAACCCGATGTGGTCTTAATGGATCTCAATATGGCGGGCTTATCAGGCTTGGAAGCGATGCAATTAATCGTTGAAGATTTGCCCGATACGGCAGTGTTGATGTTGACCGTGTCGGAAGAGGCTGAGGATCTGACGACGGCTTTAAAGAACGGCGCTCGTGGTTATTTGTTAAAGAACATAGACGCTGACTATCTAACGCAATCGATCAAACGAGCGGCAGCAGGTGAGCCAGTGATTGCCGAGTCTATGACCGCAAAATTAGTCATGCAATTTCGCGCTGGTCATAATGTCAGTACCACGCCAGAACGCGAAAAACTCACCCCACGTGAACGTGAAACCATGGTGTGCCTGGCACGTGGTGAAAGTAATAAAGAAATCGCCCGCAATCTTGATGTGGCGGAGAGTACTGTCAAGATTCACGTGCAAAATATTTTGAAGAAATTGAATTTGACCAGTCGTGTGCAAATTGCGGTGTATGCGGTTGAGCATGGAATGGATAAGGCTTAAGCTGGGTAGGCGATTAAACTTTGCCCGAGTCCAAGCACTCACGCCGTTGATTGGGCGGAGCATGCATCAGTCTGCATTCGGTCAGTGGATCGCGAACGAAGATTGACACAAGACTGATTGTCCGAGTGAGGCGAGAAAGCTTCACACTTGGCATGTGTAGTTCTGTGGGGTAAATGTAGGGTTAATCGGATTATTGGGAGAAAAATAGTTGAATGTGGAGAAATTGGAATGCACAGATTTCGAATCGAGCATTATGTTAGACCACATTACAAGACGACCAGCTTGCCGCCTGCATGCTCAAACTGACTGAGTGAAACGCGGGATACTTCTCTTGCTACGTCGTTTGATTGAAAGATGTCCCGATAGTAGATGACTGGGGGACGGTAGACTTTTATAAACTCTTGAAACGACAATTCCTTTCCATTTGGATCTGACTCCTCCCTCCGTACGAACCACGGGCACTTTAAATCTGTTCTGTTAAGAGCTGCATTTATGCGTTTTTCAGCTTGCAGGTAACCGGACGTACTATGTGCCGTTGCAAGGTATTCCTCCTCAGTCAACTCGGCAACTACGATCTCATGTTTTTCTATGCTCGAGAATGCTACCCAGCTAGCTGTTGCCATGTCTGTATCGGCAGAAAAAAGGACGCATGGAAACTGTTTGTCAGTGTTCTCAGATTTGAGCCACAGGATAGTGTCGTAGATGCTATTCATGATGTCTGATGTGATTTAATTTCAGAATAAAAAGATACCTGAACAGCAATAAAAAGACAAATTTTCAACTCTCTCGAAAGCCGTATGTAGTCTATTTTCTCAGCCTTTTGCAGTGTCTATCTACGTCGATTGGCGTATAGCACCATCACTAAACGCAACTTACACTTCAGGCATATTTAATTATGATGGGGAGACGTGATGAGTAAGATCAATCTGGATGGCTTATTGCTGAATCAAGCTTTATTTCGCCATATTTCTCCTTTTGAATTGGATAGCCTAAAAAAAGAAGTGGTGAAGCTGGAGCTGGAAAAAGGCTTAAGTTTATTTCAGAAAGGCGATATGGCGGATGGATGTTTTATCCTAGTGTATGGCTTGATCAAACTGGCAATTCCCGCCTCGAATGGTAGTGACAAGATCGTTGAATTGATCCGTCCAGGACAATGCTTTGGCGAAGCGATGATGTTTCTCGAAGAGCCTTATCCGTTTTATGCAGAAGCCCTCGAACCATCGTTATTATTACGTTTGCCTAAAAACGCTCTATTCAAACTATTAGACCAATCGCCCGCGATCGCGCGTCAGATGATGATGGGTTTATCGTATCGTCTCCTAGGCTTTATAAGAAGCGTTGAACGTCAATCCTCGCATAATGCAATGCAACGCGTTGTTGACTATTTAGTGCAGACTGCCATGTCGCAAGAGAGTAACGAGATTCGATTGGAGTTGAAGAAAAACGTTGTGGCCTCGCTGCTTAACTTAACACCAGAAACCTTCTCGCGGATGTTGCACCACTTGAGCGAGCTCGGGCTGATCAGTGTCAGCGCTTCACGTATTAAGATTAGCTCTTTGCCTTCACTCAAAGCTTATCCTCAAATTCATAGTGAGTCTGAGCAGAGTAACGCTAAAACGTCTCTGCACCGATCTCAGCTTAAAAAGCACAGCGCCCCTAGCTTGCAAGTCTGATGCCATGAACGACGCAGACATTTTCAAGATATATGTCAACAGACCCTAGTTCTTTCGGCTAGGGCATACCTACTTTTGCAGCAATATTTTCACCCAGATGAGGAATTTTCAAACAGACGGCGACTCCCTATTCTGTCAGTCATGCTTAATGGCATCTAAGTTTCAATGAGATGTGTTTAGCTTTGCTGGCATTAATTTTTTAGGGAGATGGAAATGAGTCACGTATTGAGTCGATGGGAGCCGGAGGACGGTGCGTTTTGGAGTAAGGAAGGGAATGGCATTGCGAATCGCAATTTGTGGATTTCTATTCCTTGCTTGATGTTGGCATTCTCGGTGTGGATGTTGTGGAGCGTGGTGGCTGCGAACTTGGATAAGGCCGGTTTTAAATTCAGCAAAGATCAGTTGTTTTTTCTGACCGCCTTGCCTGCGTTATCAGGCGCTACGTTGCGTATTTTTTATTCCTTCTTGGTGCCCGTGTTTGGTGGTCGCCGTTTTACTGCTTTCTCTACCGCTAGCTTGTTGATTCCTGCTATCGGTATGGGCTTTGCGTTGCAAGATCCGACGACCAGTTATTCCACATTGTTGATCTTAGCTTTGTTGTGTGGACTGGGTGGCGGTAATTTTAGTTCCAGCATGGCGAACATCAGTTTCTTTTTTCCTAAATCACGAAAAGGCTATGCCACTGGGATGAATGCTGGAATCGGCAATCTTGGTGTGTCTGTGGTGCAGTTTGTCGCGCCCTTAGTGATTTCTTCTGCCGTGTTTGGTGCTGCCATTTCTGGTGATGGTTTCTTGTATCACAACGTTAAAACTAATACAGACAAAATGTTCTGGTTAGCAAATGCGGGTTTTATTTGGGTTCCATTTATTGTAGTCGCGACGATTGCTGCTTGGTTTGGCATGAACGATATCGCGTCTGCTAAAGCATCATTTTCTGATCAGGCGATTATTTTTAAACGCAAACACAATTGGCTGATGTGTTGGTTATACATCGGTACATTTGGTTCTTTCATCGGTTTTTCTGCGGCCTTTGCAATGTTGATCAAAGCGCAGTTTCCTGAAGTGGATGTGGCTAAGTTTGCTTTTCTTGGTCCTTTGGCTGGCGCTTTAGCACGTCCGGTTGGGGGTATCTTGTCGGATAGATTAGGTGGTGCACGTTTGACCTTCTGGGTATTTGGTGCGATGGCTGCGGTGATTTTGTTCGGAATTTTGCCTGGTTTACATGCGCATCAATTTAACGTGTTTTTGTTCTCCTTCATTGGTATGTTTATTTTGACGGGTTTGGGCAATGGTTCGACTTTCTGCATGATCCCTATCATTTTTCAAACCGAGAGAGAACGCGCCAGTGCTGGTAAAGGTGAAGCTGAGATTAAACAAGCGCGTTTGGATGCCGCTAAAGAATCCGCTGCCGTCTTGGGATTTTCTGGTGCGATTGGCGCTTACGGTGGCTTCTTTATCCCACAAAGTTTTGGTACGTCGATCAAGATAACCGGCGCACCTGATATGGCTTTGTATACGTTCATCGGGTTCTATGTCAGCTGTATGATTATTACCTGGTGGTTCTATTCTCGTAAAAATGCTGAGATGCCTTGTTAATAGAGATTAAGAGAGATAAAAAATTAGATTTGAGCCGATACGAAAAAGCCCCGCGAATAGTGGGGCTTTTTTGAGTTTGACACTTGGTTTTAGTCACTGAGGGCTACTTTAGCCGCTTCTTCAGGCGTCAAGCCGTCATAGAATTGGTCGGTCAGAAATTCAATTTCTTCTTCAATGAATTCCTGAGCCTGAGCTTGAGTTGCGCCGCCTTTGACCAGGAAACCTTCAACCTCGATGCACCAATTGATCACAGCCATGGTTTCTTCGTCGAGTTCTCCATTCTTCTTTGCCATGATGTTTCCTTTTTGCCTGGTTAGTGATGCGGTCATTGATGGTGAGTTCTTCAATTATTGTGCCCATATATTGCTACTCTGGCGCTAAATCAGCTATGAAGTATTATCATGTTACTTGATCTGCACGACCGCCGCATCATTCTGACTAAATTATGTTAACGCGCCCAAATTAAGGTTTACGCTATGGACTTTCATTATCGACTGGTAAATGTATTCGCCGAATCGACCTTTGGTGGCAATCCCCTCTGTGTGTTTGAAGATGCCCGGGGTTTAAGTGATGCGCAAATGCAGGCGATTGCCTTGCAATTTAATTTATCAGAAACGGTATTTATTTTGCCATCGGAGCGAGCAACAGCACGTATGAGGATTTTCACTACCGGTTATGAAATGCCGTTTGCTGGGCATCCAACTTTGGGGACAGCGCACGTCGTGCGTCAACTGTTGAAGACGGGGAATGCGATTAGCTTGGAGTGCAAAGTGGGTATCGTACCGGTGCAAGCTGCATCGAACGGGTCTGACGTTCCTGACATTTGGACATTTACAGCGCCTGTGCAAGGACTACCTTCGACTGCGAAGTGTGCTTTGCCGGGCGCTGAAGTCGCGGCGATGTTGGGTTTGCAAGCGAGTGATTTACTTGACGAACCCATGTGGGTGAATACCGGCACCGATCAATTATTAGTGCCACTCCGCACGATAGAGGCGGTGCAGCGTGCCCAACCCGATAGTAGCCGCTTGGCGGATTGGCCACCGAGTAGTTTAGGGAGGAAAACGGCTTACGTATTTGCGTGGGACGATCATGCTCCAAGCACAAATGAACGTCTTACGATCACTTCCCGTTACTTTTTTACTAAACAAGGTGGTGGTGTTGCCGAAGACCCGGGTACGGGATCTGCTTGTGCGAACCTGGGCGGTTGGTGGATTTCCCAGAAAAAATCCTTGCCAGCGAGCATACAAATCAGTCAAGGCGAGCAAGTACAAAGACCTAGTCGCTTATACTTAGATGTCAGCCCGGAATGCGACATTCAGGTTGGCGGGCGTGTGATTGAATTAGGACGTGGAGTGATAAACTTAGGATGAGCCTTAAGTTTAATTTTTACTTAAAAAGAATCAAAGCAAATGACGATTGAGAAAAAACCGATGTTGAGCGTAGCGGAAGCCTTGCAAACTTTATTGCAAGCGGTGCGACCAATCCTTGCAGTAGAACAGATCAATACGCTAGCGGCGAATGGTCGGATTCTGGCGCAGTCACAAAGTTCAAGTTTGCATGTGCCGTCTATGGATAACACGCAAATGGATGGATATGCGGTGCGTGCTGCCGATTGTGTAAGTGGGAATGCGCGATTAAAAGTCTCGCAGCGGATACCGGCAGGTGTGCTTGGGCGCCAGCTGGAAGCTGGTACGGCCGCGCGTATTTTTACGGGAGCGTTCATACCCGAAGGTGCAGATGCGGTCGTGATGCAAGAACAATGCACGGTCGAACACGAAGGCGATCAGACTTTTGTCACCATCGCGCATGTACCGAAAAGCGGTGAGTGGATACGCCGGCAAGGCGAGGATATTCGGGCAGGTGCTGAGATTTTAAGTGCGGGTACTCGCTTGCGCGCGCAAGAGCTGGGTTTAGCCGCTTCCGTTGGTTTATCCAGTTTGCCGGTATTACGTCCTTTGCGTGTTGCAGTATTTTTTACGGGTGATGAATTGACTATGCCGGGTGAGGATTTGAAGCCCGGTGCCATCTATAACTCGAATCGTTTTTTGCTCACGGGTTTGTTGCAGAATCTAGGTTGTGCCATCACGGATTATGGCATTGTGCCGGATAGTTTAGAGGCAACTCGCTCCACCTTAAGGGCTGCTGCACGTGAACATGATTTGATTATCACTTCGGGTGGTGTCTCGGTTGGGGAAGAAGATCATATACGTCCAGCGGTAGAAGCTGAGGGCAAAATTGCTATGTGGCAGATTGCTGTTAAACCAGGTAAGCCTTTGGCGTTTGGTGAAGTGCGGCGCGGTGTTGCCGATGTTGCTAATGCAGACGATGCTTCAGAGACTGCATTCTTTCTTGGCCTGCCTGGTAATCCTGTATCCAGTTTTGTGACCTTCTTATTGTTCGTTCGTCCGTTTATTCTTAGATTGCAAGGCGTGCAAGATGTAACACCACAGTCTTATTCTATGCGCGCCGATTTCGAGGTAAACAAGGCGGATCGACGCAATGAATTTTTACGCGCCAGAATCAATGCGCAAGGTGGTTTGGATTTATTTCCTAACCAAAGCTCAGGTGTTTTGACATCGACCGTGTGGGGCGATGGCTTGATCGATTTGCCTGCAGGTTCAACGATCGGTCGAGGTGACCTCGTCAAATTTATTCCGTTTAGTGCGGTGCTTAATTAAGAATTTAGACATGAATATTCAATTACGTTTTTTTGCTAGCGTGCGTGAAAAATTAGCGAGTTCAGGAGAGTTATTAGAACTCTCCGATGAGATCACAAGCGCCAGTCAAGTACGCGCTTTATTGATCACACGGGGCGGCGTCTGGGCAGAGGTGTTGGCACCAGATCGTGCTTTGCGCATGGCATATAATCAGCAGATGATACACGGTGATACAGCCTTGCAAGATGGTGGCGAACTTGCCTTTTTTCCGCCAGTGACGGGCGGTTAGGAATGAGTATGCTGATTTCAGTACAGACTGAAGATTTTGATTTAAGCACAGAGATTGCGAAGATGCGTGCGCACAATCCTGCGATTGGCGCGGTGGTGAGTTTTGTGGGTCTGGTTCGTGACTTAAATGAAGGACTGCAGGTGAGCGCGATGGAGCTGGAGCATTATCCTGGCATGACCGAAAAATCCTTAGCAATGATCGCAACGCAAGCCAAACAACGTTGGAATTTGATCGACTGTCTGATCATTCATAGAGTTGGCGCTTTACTCGCCTTAGATCAAATTGTCTTGGTGGCTGCCGCTAGCGCACATCGTGGTGAAGCCTTTGCTGCCTGTGAGTTTATGATGGACTACTTAAAAACGGAAGCACCGTTTTGGAAGAAAGAAACCACGCCAGAAGGTGAGCGCTGGGTCGATGCGCGTGTAACCGATGAGACCGCCATGGACAAATGGCAGCTCGGCACGGATTCGACATCATTATGAACGGCCTCGCTGTCATCGCGGTGGGTGTTGGCGCAGCATTCGGTGCTTGCATGCGCTGGCTGCTAGTGCTGTGGTTAAATCCGGTGATGGCTAGTTTGCCTTTAGGTACTTTGCTGGCTAATCTGGGTGGTGGTTATGCGATCGGCATTTGTGTGGGATTTTTCTCGGCGCATCCGCAGTTGTCACCAGAATGGAAGTTGTTGATCGTTACGGGTTTTCTCGGTGGCTTAACTACTTTCTCAACTTTTTCCGCAGAGTCTATGGAATTACTACAAAAGAGCGAATGGATGTGGGCATTTGGTCATAGCGCCTTACATTTAATCGGTTCCATTGCTTGCTGTTTCGCTGGTTTTGCTAGCTGGCGTTTTTTTCAAACTCTCTAAGTAAAAATAAAAATATGTCAGAAAATACCTTGATGTTTCCCCCCGTAGAACCTTATCGGCACGGCCTGTTAGAAGTCGATGCGCTGCATACTTTGTATTGGGAGGAGTGCGGCAATCCTGAAGGTCAACCTGTGCTATTTTTGCATGGCGGGCCGGGTGGTGGTACTTCGCCTACCCATAGACGGTTTTTTGATCCTGCGCATTATCGTATTGTGCTGTTCGATCAGCGTGGCGCAGGTAAATCGACACCACTAGGCGAATATAGAAATAATACGACCGCGCTCTTGATAGAAGACATAGAAAAAATTCGCACCATGCTGGGCATTGAGCAATGGCTAGTGTTTGGCGGTTCTTGGGGTTCTACGTTGGCCTTGGCTTACGGTGAAGAATTTCCTGATCGTTGCCTAGGTTTTGTGTTGCGCGGCATCTTTTTGTGCACCAAAGCAGAAGTGGATTGGTTTGTGAATGGCATCAATCATTTTTATCCTGAGGTTCATCAACGTTTCGCCGAAGCGATTCCACATTCTGAACGCGGTAACTTATTGCAAGCATATGTGAAACGCTTGTTCTGTGAGGAACCAGCGATTTATAAAGAAGCGGCGCGCCATTGGAGTCGTTATGAAGGCTCATGTTTATTTTTGGAACCGCAAGCTCAGGCAATAGAAGATTTTGAATCGGATGAAGTCAGTTTAGGTATCGGGCGTCTAGAAGCACATTACATGTTAAATGGTGCTTTCATGGATGAAGATCAGTTGATCAAGAATATCCATAAAATTCGCCACTTGCCCGCAGTGATTGTCCAAGGGCGCTATGACGTGATTTGTCCTCCTGTCTCTGCGTATCGACTCCATCAGGCCTGGCCATCTGCCAAGTTACATATGATCGTCAACGCCGGTCACGCTGCCATGGAGCCGGGTATTGCGACCGAACTTGTGCGCGCCACTGAACAATTTAAAATGCATGGGAAATTCTTGTAGTAGGGGCTAATTTCACTTTCGTTTGTAGTTCTGCTCCATTGCATCTACAATGCGCAACTGTTTGCGACGACTGAGCTACTTTGCTTTTGAGCTATTTGTGCTTGTCCTTGCTTGTTTTAACCTTAGTATCTAGCTTAGTTTCTAAATAGTTTCTAAATAGTTTTTAATTACATAAAGAAAATTATGATCCCATCCAATAAATCCCGTAACGCCCGCCAACGTAAGAAACTGCACGTTGGTGAATTCCAAGAATTCGGTTTTGAATACAAAGCAGAATTGACTAAAGAACTAGATTCAGACCAAGAAGCGCAATTAATTCATACGTTCTTGGAAGAGTTAATTGAAGTACGTGACTTGGCCTTGAGCGGTTGGTTGACGACGGGTTTTGTATGCAAGTTCGGTCCTGGCTCCACTACCGATCAAGATCGTGAAGCCTTGAAAGCATGGATGACTGCCCGTCCTGAGTTTAAAAACGTCGAAGTAGGCGCATTGAAAGATGCTTGGTACTCGCCTATGGATACCGAATTTGCAGAGTAAGGCGTTTGAGATTTTTTCAAACCGTGTCTGTACAAGGTTGCACCAAAGAGAGCTTCGGCTCTCTTTTTTTATATCGACGTCCGCATAGCAAGCGATTGATACGATTTGGTGTGTCACCAAAAGCAAAAAAGCCGAACAAAATGTTCGGCCTTTTCGTCTAAAGCAAACTAAACACGAATAAATAATTATCCACCACGACGCATCATTTCAAAAAACTCTGCGTTGTTCTTAGTTGCTTTCATCTTATCCAAGATGAATTCCATCGCCTCGATCTCGTCCATGCTATACAAGAGCTTACGCAAGATCCAAATTTTTTGAAGCTGATCAGGTTTAATCAACAACTCTTCACGACGTGTGCCGGATTTGTTGAGATTGATCGCTGGGTAAGTACGTTTTTCAGCAAGACGACGTTCCAAATGCACTTCCATATTGCCTGTGCCTTTGAATTCTTCGTAAATCACGTCATCCATACGGCTGCCAGTTTCAATCAGAGCCGTCGCGATAATCGTTAAGGAGCCACCTTCTTCAACATTACGTGCCGCACCGAAGAAGCGTTTTGGACGTTGCAGGGCGTTGGCGTCAACACCACCAGTCAAGACTTTGCCTGAAGCTGGTATCACAGTGTTATAAGCACGTGCCAATCGGGTGATTGAATCCAACAAAATCACCACGTCTTTTTTCATCTCGACCAAACGCTTGGCTTTTTCCAAGACCATTTCAGCGACTTGTACGTGACGTGTTGCTGGTTCATCGAACGTAGATGCAACGACTTCGCCGCGCACGGAACGCTGCATCTCAGTAACTTCCTCTGGACGTTCGTCGATCAGTAATACGATCATCGTCACATCTGGATGATTGGTCGTAATCGCGTGGGCGATGTGTTGCAACATCACAGACTTACCAGATTTTGGTGAGGCGACTAATAAGCCGCGCTGACCTTTACCGATAGGAGCGATCAAATCGATGATACGACCTGTCGTGTTCTCTTCACCACGCATATCGCGTTCGAGTTGCAAGATCTTGTTCGGGTGTAGTGGTGTTAAGTTTTCAAACAAAATACGGTGTTTGGACATCTCTGGCGCTTCGCCATTGACCTTGTCTACTTTCACCAAGGCGAAATAACGTTCGCCGTCTTTGGGTGTTCTGACTTCACCTTCAATTGAATCGCCCGTGTGTAAATTGAAACGGCGGATTTGTGAAGGGGAAATATAAATATCGTCGGTGGATGCCATGTAGCTGGCATCGGGCGAGCGCAAAAAGCCAAAGCCGTCAGGCAAGACTTCGAGGGCACCATCGCCAAAAATTTGTTCGCCGCCTTTAGCGCGCTTTTTTAAGATCGCGAACATCAATTCTTGCTTACGCATACGCGCAGCATTATCGATATCGAGACCAATGGCCATTTCTAACAGTGCGGAGACGTGTAAGGCCTTTAATTCAGATAAATGCATGTTGTGAGTGTCCCGGGATGGGAGTGTGAGGTGGGGGAGTGAACAGAAGTGAAAAAACGAACTACTGGATGATTAGAAAACTGCAGAGCGGGTTTGATTCCGGTCGCTACTTATACTTTATGGCGGTACACCAATTTCAGCGTATTGTAAGACTTAATTCAGACGATGTAAAAACTTTCTTGTAACATCGTCTGAAAATAATGATCTAGAGCAGAATATTAGCTTAAATGTTGCTGTCGATAAAGGCGGTTAATTGGCCTTTTGCCAGAGCGCCTACCTTCTGTGCGGCTGCTTCGCCGTTTTTGAACAGAATCAGCGTTGGAATGCCGCGAATACCAAATTTTGCTGGCACGGCTTGATTCGCATCAACGTCCATTTTAGCAATAGTGATTTTGCCGTCATATTCTTTGGCAACTTCTTCTAAGATCGGTGCAATCATCTTGCAAGGACCGCACCATTCAGCCCAGAAGTCGACCAGGACTGGTTTGTCAGATTTTAATACATCAGCTTCGAAGGATGCATCGCTTACGTAAATGATATTGTCGCTCATAGAATTCTCGTTATTCTGGTTAATCTCTAAAAGAGGGGGAAGTGTTTAAATAAAAATAAATCAGGGATTGAACTTTGGGGTATTTCCGCCTATTTCAAGTGCGCCTTTTTGTCATTTCTATGGGGCGAAAACACTTTTATGAATTAATGCGGTGTTGACAGTGGTAAATAATACCCTATTTTTAAAAAAGTGGCTTATTTACTGATTTTTCCTGATTCCAGCCGCATTTTGTGACGGTGCTCGCATAAAATGCCTGATCGGATTTTTTCTCCTCGCTACTAAGCTCAATTATTAAGACTTTTTAGCACTGACGACTATTCACAATCAAACTCCATGGCAAGAATTACCCGACTCATCCCCGCTTCTGCGCAGTTCTGGAACCACGTTGCACGCGAATTTATACAGGCGCGTCGTCTAGCGCAAATACCTGTAGATTTGTTTTCTGAGCCAGTAACAACACAAATCAATGATTTTTCTGATGTCAGGGTCGTCGTGCCAACGTTTGAACACGCACATCTGTTGTTACGAGCATTGAGTCAGGAGTTAGGCAGCCATTTTATTCCACCGCGCATACAAACGATGTTTGCCTGGCTGGGAATGCAGCCGCCACACAGCGCAGCTGTGAACGCAAACAGTGAACGTTTGGGGCGCTTGTATTCTGAATTGCGCCAACATGCCTGGTTGAAGAAATTATTTGGTGCAAAACGCAATACGGATCTACTGCCTCTGGCGCAGACCTTATTGACTTTGTCCGATGAGTTGACGCAGGTTTGGCTAGCTAAAGTTTTAGACAGCAAACAGGAAATCCATACTGAAAAAGTGCAAGCTACCTGGCATGAGGCGCTGGCGCAATTGCCTTTGCCTGTGCAGGATATCGTTTCAGATGAAACGCAATTGGTGTGGACCTTATGGCAAGGGCAGCTCGATCAGCATGATCAAACGGTACAAGAATTTCAGCACATGATGCGCCTAGCGCAAAGTGCTAGTGCCGACTTATTTTGGATTGCACCGACCATGCCAAACGCATTGGAAGAAGCTTTCTTGCAAGCTTACCAGCAGCATCAACAAGTCCACCTTTACAGTATCGATTGGTACGCATCCGCTGTGCCTGAATCTATGCGCTTAGCATGGAATGATTTATGTTCATCAGAGGCGCATGATACGAAATCTCTGGCACCCGCATCATTTGATTGGCAGCGTTTGCGTTTATGTGAGCTTCATAGCTTAGAACAAGAGGCCGAACAAGCTGCGCAAACCATTGTGGAATGGATACAGACAGGAAAGCAAAAAATTGCGGTGATCGCCCAAGATCGTGTGGTCTCACGTCGCTTGCGTGCCTTGTTAGAACGGGCGAATGTGATTGTTGCTGATGAAACAGGTTGGAAACTTTCTACGACACGCGCTGCAGCTGCTTTGGCAGCCTGGTTTGAAATGTTGGCAACACGTGCCGATACTATCGCCTTACTGGATTTTCTTAAATCCCCGTTTTTGCCATGCCAACTCGAAGTAGTTGATGCTTCTGATACGGAGGCGTCAGGGTCTATCGATAAAGCCGATCTCATTATGGATATTGAGCTTGTCTTACGCAGAAATAATGTTGTAGGCGGGTGGGATGCCGTACTGTCCACTTTGGAACGTCAACCGCAGGCGCGGGCATGGGTAGCCGCGATCGCGCGTCTCGCCCATACTTATGTCAGCAGTTCCAGTGCATCGCGTCGTAGCTTAAAGGACTGGACAACGATCAGCCTGCAAAGTTTTGATACGCTTGGTATGCATGCCTTGTTGCAACAAGATGTGGCTGGCTCGCAGGTGTTGCAGATGTTGCAGACCTTGGGTTCTGATTGTCATGGCTTGGATACGCATTTTAGTTTCTCTGAATGGCGTGCTTTCATTAATCTGCAAATGGAAGCCACACCGTTTAAATTGGAACAAGTCGATCAGCGCGTCGTGATGTTGCCTTTAAACGGGGCGCGCTTGCGTCATTTTGATGCGGTGTATCTGATTGGCGGTGATGCTAAACATTTGCCTTCAAAGGCACAAGAGACGCTGTTTTTTACCAATGCTGTCCGACGCGAGTGTGGTCTGGTCACGCGCGAGGAGCGGCAATTGCAACAGCAGCGCGATTTTGCCGAGTTGATTTTGTCGAATACCGAGGTGGTTCTTTCGTGGCAATCGCAAATTAATGGGGAGCTTAACGCCGTCAGCCCTTGGATAGAACAAGTTAATTTGGCTTTGGCTCGTCAAAATTTAGCCGCGCTAAACAATCATGGATTGCCTCTGGCCGAGCATCGTTTGCAGACGCTGTTGACTACGCAGCCTAAACCAAGTGCGGCAGCACTAATGCCGACCACTTTATCTGCCAGTGGTTTGAGTAGTTTGATTGCTTGCCCTTATCAGTTTTTTGCGGGGCGCATGTTGAAGTTGGCAGCGATTGATGAATTGTCGGATATGCCAGAGAAGCGTGACTACGGCGATTGGTTGCATGCGATTTTGAAGTCTTACCACGATCAATTGCAGAAGGATGAAATTCCCTTAGCAGGTGATAGGAGTGGTTTGCTAAATGCCATCTCCGATACTTGGTTTGCCCGCGTCTTAAAACATAGTCCTGCTGCTTTAGGCTATAGCGTGCGTTGGCGAAAAGTGATTCCTGCTTATGTGGAGTGGGCCAATCAGCATGAGGCGGACGGTTGGCAATTTGCCTTTGGCGAAGTCTGGGCAGAAGCACAATTGCAGTGGGATGACGGTGAGATTAAATTGCGTGGTCGGGTTGATCGTATCGATGAACGTCATTTAGATAATGGTGAAGTGGAACGCGCTGTACTCGACTACAAAACCAAAACCAAAAGTTCACTCAAGACGCGCCTAAAATATTTTGAGGATCATCAACTCGCCTTCTACGGATTATTGCAACCCGTGATTGAATCGGTTGCGGACGAAGGTGAGAGCGAGACCAGTGCCACGAAACTACTATTAGATGTGCCAGATACAGCAAGCTACGTCGCCTTAGAATTGGAACGGGAAAAGACAGGCGAGGTTGAAGCGCAAGAGTACAGCTTATGGAAAATCGAATTGGAACAAGCGATACGAAAAAATATTCAAGCCATTCAGCATGGTGCAGCCTTGCCTGCTCAAGGCGTAGAGAGTGTTTGTCAATATTGCGATGTACGTGGCTTGTGTCGTAAAGGAGCATGGTAATGAATTCGCTCTTGGACATGAATACAGTACAAGCCTATGAGCTCAATGGGCAAGTGGTAGATGCCACTCAGTTCACTGCAACTGCGTGCGATCCGCACCGTTCGGTGGTGGTGGAGGCTTGCGCTGGTAGTGGTAAGACTTGGTTGTTGGTTGCCCGTATGTTACGTCTGTTATTGGACGGGGCCGAGCCTGCGGAGTTATTGGCGATTACCTTTACCCGTAAGGCTGCGCAGGAAATGCGACATCGATTGATGGAGTTGTTGGCCGAATTGGCCTTAGCGGATGACGTAGGTGCTGCGACTATTTTGCGTGAACGCGGTGTGTCTGAAAAGGAGTTGCCGATTTGTTTACCACGCGCCCGTAAGCTCTATGAAAATCTGTTGAACAATCCGCAAGGCTTGTCGATGGATACCTTTCATAGTTGGTTTGGACGCCTATTGCAATTGGCGCCATTGGCTTCTGGTGTGCCACATGGATTTACGCTGGTCGAAGCGACGGGTAGTTTGCAGCGTGAAGCATGGGGACAATTGATGCAGCAGATTGGCGTACAAGTTGTGCCTGAGGTAGTCGGCTCTGCCGATGAAAATGCTGCGGTAAGTGAGGATGTGGATGGCGATGCTGCGCCCACCAAGATTAAGCAGCAGCTCCTGTACCTATACGAAGCACTCGGTGATTTCACCGCAAAAGTGATGCTCGACGCTTTTGTTGATAAGCGCGCCGAATGGTGGGCGGTGACCCAAGATCGTTCTGCGCAAGCGCCTCTGCAGCAGTTGCTGGATTTGATGGGCGACGATGCGCAATTCGATGCTCGGCTTCGCGTATGGCAGGATCATGCTTTGCTAGAACGCATACAGCAGGTTGGTATTTGTTTAGGAAAAGGTAGCCCGGAAAATCAAAAGCGCGGTGCAGCGATAGAAACTGCGCTAACGACTGCGCGTCAGGTTTTAGCGCAAGGCGGTGATGTCAGTCTCGACCATTTCGCCGCTTTAGCAAATGAGTTTTATGGCGCAGACGGTACGAATCGAAAAAATCGTAAAACCAAGGCCTTAAGTTTGGCGATTGCCGCCTGGTTAGGTGCAGACAATGAAGATGCCTTTCACGATGAATGCAATGCAATTGCTGAAACGCTCAAGGTATTAGAAAAACGTAGTAAGGAAGCATCGGTATTGCGCTTGAATGAAGCCCTATTTGTCGTTGGGCAGGCCTACCTGAATTGCTATCAAAGCTTAAAAGCGGAGCAGCGTGCGCTTGATTTTGCTGACTTGGAATGGCAAGCCTATCGCCTCTTGAGTCATGACGCATTTGCGGCGTATTTACACGGACGTCTGGACGCGCGCTACAAACATATTTTGCTCGATGAGTTTCAAGATACCAATCCTTTGCAATGGAATATTATCAGCGCCTGGCTCGATGCGTATGGTGCGGATACAACTCGGCCCACAGTGTTTATCGTGGGAGATCCTAAACAATCGATTTACCGATTTCGACGCGCTGATCCGCGTGTCTTTGTCGCAGCACGTGAAATGTTGGCGGGGCAAGGTGCTGCAATCTTGCGTACCAATCAAACACGCCGAAACGCGCCGGTGATTGTGGAAGTATTGAATCAAGTGATGGTAGGTAATCCAATCTATTCGGCGCAAACCACAGCAGCGACTATGGTGGGCGCTGTATTGCGTTTACCTTTGATTCGCGACCACATGTCTAATACAAAAGAAGAGGGCACAAGTAGTCCTTTTCCTCTACGCGATCCTTTGACCACGCCTGCCGAGGAGGAGGACGATGTGCGGCGTTATCAGGAGGGGCAGCAATTAGCGCAAGCTTTATTGCAATTGCGAGCCGAATCGAAAGCAGACGCTAATGCCGATTTGCGCTGGTCAGACGTGATGTTATTAGTTCGACGTCGTAGTAATTTGGCTTCGTATGAAAAAGCATTGCGCGAAGCCGGTATTCCTTTTGTATCAAATCGTCGCGGTGGATTACTCTCTACCTTAGAAATCGCAGATTTGATCGCTTTGCTGAATTTTTTGATGACACCGGGTGATAATCGGGCGCTCGCCCATGTGTTGAAGTCCCCCATGTTTGCTGCCAGTGATGAGGATTTGATCGCCTTAGCGCAATGTAGTGAGTCTTCTTGGTGGAAGCGGCTCTTGGGAATGACCAGTGTAATTGGTGAGAATGACCCTGTATCGCAGGCTTTGCTGCGGGCTGCGCCTTTATTGCAAACCTGGATGCAGGCTGCGCATGACCTGCCTGTTCATGACTTGCTGGACAGGATTTTGCATCAAGGGGATCTGGTGCAACGCTATGCGCAAGCAGCTCCTGCAACAAATCGTGCGCAGATCATCGGTAATATCACTGCGTTTACCGAGTTGGCATTAAATATGGATGGCGGACGTTATCCTAGTCTCCCTAAATTTATCGCCGCTTTAAGAGAATTTGATAAGGGGGCAGAAAATGATGCGCCAGATGAGTCGAATATCGGTGGTGGTATCGATGCGGTGCGTATTTTAACTATTCATAGTGCCAAAGGTTTGGAGGCTAAAGTGGTCGCGATGCTTGATTCTAATCATAGCGACGCGGCAAAAGATCATATTGGCATTCTATGTGCATGGCCTTTGCATGAGGGCGGCGAAAAGCATTTTTCCGCTTTTGGCAAAAAAGATGAAAGAGGTGCTGCGCGCGATACTTTATTCAAAGCGGAGGACGAGCAAGCTGAGCAGGAAAATTGGAATCTGCTATACGTAGCGGTCACTCGTGCTAAGCAAATATTAATCGTGAGTGGCATCTCTAGCGACAAAGCAGCAGATAGAACGAGTGAGCATCCAGGCGTACAGCAAGGAAGTTGGTATCAGCGCTTCAACCATTTGGAGGAAGCGGAGGTGATAGCACAAAGCTCAAATGCATCGAATAGTGGACAAGAATCTTTTTCGCTACAGGTGTTTACGCCGCCAGATTTGGCATTGCCAAGTTCGGTGCCAGTAGCGATGCAAACCGCCGAACAGATTGAAGGTATCGCCTTACATGCTTTGATGGAACGATTGACCGACAGTGGGAACAAGATCTGGCCTATAAAAGTACCAGTTGCGGAAGTGATTTCCTCTTGGTTGCCCTGTGCGTTGCCTGTGGCAAAACTAGTGCGGGAACAAGCGATGGCGATTCTTAAGAATCCGCATCTACAGAAATTTTTTGATGTGCGCCAATTTGATTACGCCAGGAATGAGATGGATATCGTGTTTCAACAACAGATTTTGCGTTTAGATCGCTTAGTTGTGTTGTCTGATTCCGTATGGATTTTGGACTATAAACGTCAATTATCTAACCAGCAAGAAGCAGGCTATCAAGCACAATTAGAGACTTATCGAGAAGCACTACAGGCGATTTATCCTATGAAAACCATTAAGACCGCTTTGATATTAGGTGACGGTAGTTTGGTGGAATTTGCCGATCAAGGATTTGTTGTCTGAGCTTGCTTGAAGTTGCCTAATGTTGCCTGATGTTGCTTAAGGGCAGTTTCTAAGCATGAAAAGGAAGCGGCTCAATGAAGCAGCGTAATTAAGCCGCACAATTGAATGATAATTCCCCTTATAATTGAAGACGCGTTACTTTCGAAGACGATGTCGCTTTGACCCGATTTGACTAATTTTCGCCATATTTTTTATTGTTTCGTACTATTTGCCAAGAATTTGCCAAGATGATTTCTGAATTTGAATTACTCGCAGAAAAGGTCAACCGCTTAGCGGAGCTGACTCAAACCCTGCGCCTGGAAAATGCGGCACTGCGCCGTACGGCAGTTGATCTCGCTTCTGAGAATAAAACCTTGCGTGAACGTGTGCAAGAGGCACACGTTCGGGTTGAAGCGATTCTTGCTCAATTACCAGCTGATGATATGAAGGATGTAGCATGAGTGAAGCTAAAGCGATTCAAATTGATGTCAATATAATGGGACAAACTTACAAGTTGTCGTGTAAAGAAGGTGAAGATCGTGCGCTGCAGCAAGCGGCGTCTTATCTTGATGAAAAGATGACGGGCATCCGTGATGCATCCAAAGTAAAAGGGACGGACAGAATCGCCGTCATGGCAGCATTAAGTATGGCGATTGATTTGCTGGCAACCAAGGCTCACGATGGTCCGCTTTCGAGTTTAAGTATAGGTGAAGTAAAACAAAAAATTGTGGCGATGAGTGACACTATTGATCAGGCGCTAACACCGCAAGAAAATCTATTTTAAGTACGCGCTTTATTGTTTAATACAATGAAGGAAATCGGAAAAAATTATAATATTTTTCTGATTTCGGAATAAATAAGGAGTAAACTACGTTCTCCTACCGTGTTCGCCAGTGCCATATATTCCTTGAACCATTTATGTGCATAGGCTGTGGAAATTGTTCGATGGTGTGAGCGTCGCTTATGTCCGATGAACCCGATTTGAACTGACCATGGCCGACTTGAACCGCCAGGTTCAGGATGCCGGCACAGCGGCACTGGTGGGAACTAATCATTTGTATAAAAAAGCACTTATCATCGCTGATAAGTGCTTTTTTTATGTGTATTGTTGCCCTGAAGATCCTGTATTGAACCCAGAATTTCCATTAGGATTGAGACGATTTCGGATGCACTTTTCGAGGCAGTTTTTACGCGAATGAGGCGAAAATAGCTAGCTATTTGCAACGAAGAACGAAAAAAATGACCGAAAATGCGCCGCCAGCGCTCAAATAGCGTCGAGGACGCGCCTAATGGAAAATCTGGGTTGAATAACTAATAGCAAAAATGAAGACTAACAAAACACATCAATATGATTTCCGTTAAACTTAGTCGACTATGTAAATTCGAAAGTCTGCGATGACCGATCAAGCGAGAAAATTGAATTCTCCCGATTTAACGACTGTTTTACTTGCGACGGGATTTGTTCTTACCTTGTCTATGGGCGTACGTCATGGATTTGGTTTTTGGTTACAACCTATTTCACAAGAATACCATTGGACGCGCGAGACGTTTTCTATGGCAATCGCGATTCAAAATTTGATGTGGGGGGTATTTGGCCCATTTGCAGGGATGGCTGCGGATAAATTAGGTACGGCAAAAGTAATCGTAGTTGGAGCGATTTTGTTTGCACTAGGCTTACTTTGGATGGCGCTAGTTAGTCAACCATTCGCGTTCATCGCTGGTTCGGGTGTCTTGATAGGCGCTGCACTGGCATGTACTACATTTGGTGTAGTCAGTGGCATCATAGGACGTACTGCGCCTGAATCAAAACGCTCTTGGGCTTTTGGCATGTCATCTGCAGCCAGCTCTTTCGGGCAATTTTTTATGATGCCAGTCGATCAGCAATTGATACAACATGCAGGTTGGCAGAATGCTTTGTACGTACTGGCTGCGCTCATAGTAGTCGTCATGTTGCCAATGGCGTGGAAACTACGCGAACCGCAGCGCGTAGTCGACACTGGTCCGCAACAAAGCACAATGGAAGCGGTGCGCGAAGCGTTTGCACACAAACCTTTTTTACTTTTGTTAGCAGGTTATTTTGTCTGCGGATTTCAATTGGTCTTTATCGGTATGAATATGCCGGCCTATCTAAAGGACAAAGGCATCACCGACCCTAGCGTCGCCGTGATTGCTTTATCACTGATTGGGCTATTTAATATCTTCGGATCGTACGGCGCAGGGAAGCTCGGTGGCTTGTTTCCCAAGCGTTACCTCTTATCGAGCATTTACCTTAGCCGCAGTATAGTGATCGCTTTGTTTATTCTCGCACCTTTAAGCGCTTACAGCGTTTACATTTTTGCCGCAGCGATGGGTTTGTTGTGGCTGTCAACTGTGCCGCTGACCAATGGTGTTATCGCGGGTATTTTTGGTTTGAAATATATGTCCATGTTGTCTGGCTTCGTCTTTTTTTCGCATCAACTAGGCAGTTTTATCGGTGCCTGGCTGGGCGGCTATATGTATACCAAAAATGGTAATTACGATGCAGTTTGGGTGATCGTGATTGGATTAGGAATTTTTGCCACGCTGATTAATCTGCCGATTAACGAAGCAGCGATAGAGCGCGACACGAAACTGCCACTTGCAGCCTAAGAGAATCACGATGAAACCTAGTTCCAGACATCGCCAAATCTTAATTGTGCTTGCTATCGCCGTGATCTTTGCGCTGGTTTTTCTGGCGTATTTGCAGCCGGGTTTTATCGTTGATTTGGCGAATCGATATGTATTTTGTTAGACCAAATTGCGGCAGCTTATGAATAAGTTAAGCTTTATTTGATGGTTGAGGAAGTAGGTATAAATTGTAATTTATTAGGCAATCTGTTATCTTTTCATTCGACGCAACTACATTAAAATGACAGCATTGCTTCAATCCGGCATCGCTTATCTGCTCACCAATCATGAAATTACCTTTACCTGTTTCTCTCGCTTCAGCATCCGCCCGAAGCACATTTTCTTGGTTAATCCTTCGTGTTTTATTGTCGGTCTTGGTTGCCGCACATGGTTGGGCACGATTGATCGCTGGTGGTGTTCCTCCTTTTGGAGAGTTTTTAAATGCACAAGGTTTTCCCGCTGGATTTTATTTCGCAGCCTTGGTTACGGGGATAGAAATTATTGGATCGATTTTTCTGCTTCTGGGAAGATTTGCGACACCTGTATGTGCAGTTCTTGCATTTATTTACGCAATGGGAATTGCACTAGTTCATGCACAAGAAGGTTGGTTTGTGGTGGGACTAGGACGCAACGGCTCCGAGTACAGTGTACTGCTCATCGTTTGCTTATTGCTGACAGGTTTGCAGCATGTTAAATCAAGAAAAGAGAAATAGTTTGGAGAAGATGTGCTCTATTCGAACTGTTCTGAAAAAATCAATTCTTAAGCTGACTTTGCGTCGATACACTAGATAGTTTGACATTTGCATTTAACGAAATTGAAATCATAAACCAGAAACCGAAATCTTCAACCAACTATCACCCAACTGTTTTTCAACATTTATCTTATCGCCCTCAACACGATAAGATAGGTGACAGCAGTGGCGCGGGTCGGATAACACATTTGGATTTAAGATCACATAGCAATGACCGGATGGATTGCGCACGGAGTGTGTAATTAATCCCGGATGTCCTTCGCGATGTAAGCGAGTGCCGATTGCTTGTGTGTAGCTGTAGTCAGTCTTGTGCATCAGGCCAGCTTGGCTTTTGTGGAAAGGGCGTAAATCGAGTAGCGCAGCATCGCAGGCGACGGTGTAGACCTTGCGTTCCACTCGCACATCCTTCTCTTGAAAACCGGCGTCCGTCAATAAACCGTAGTACCAGTGATAAGCCGTTTCGTATGCAGTGGTTGCTATCGATTCTGCGCCGTACCAGACCCCGAATTGCCCATCAGAATAGCGACTTGCCTGCCAATGTTGAAAAGGCCAAGTGATTGCATTAAACCAATGTGCGTCTTCAAATGGTCGATGGATGATCGGTGTTGTGGATATAAAGGTCGGTGGCTTTACTTCATCTTCCACTTGCTGTGCCAAGGCCCAATCTTCCGGTGTATCACTTAAATCATCGAATAAGTCTTGTGAAATTTGAAGTGAGACGATATTTCTAAAGACGTTTTCATGAACGTCATGGAGTTTTACTTTGGAAAATAAAGAGTGCATGTGAGCGTTATGTCAGTTGAGCGTAGACTAAATTTTTGTTGCACAAAACAAGTTTGAAGAACTAAACGCCTCGAGCGCGATCAAGATAGGAGCGCACCATCAAGAGTCCAGTAAATCCCCATTCCTTTACGACCTGCACGGGCGACAAATTATCAAAAGCGCGGTTGCGGGTCGTCATCCAACAATAAGCAAGCTCACGGTTTTGTGGGAATAGAAGTCGTAAAATTTTGTGAATGCCGAGCAGATGACCGACTCGTTCATATTGATCACGATTAGTGCCTATCGCTTCGCCCTTGCGATAACGCGTCAAGGTCGCACGATTGCTGGTAGCAATGCCCAATAAAGCTGCTTGATCCTCGGTAGATAACTGCCAATGATCCATCAGCGTCATCACCATCTTTGCCAAAGCACCACGATCTTCTGACGCGGGAATATGCGGTTCCGGATGACGTAGTAGAGTAGACATTGATGTGCTCCTGCTTCTAAAGAGGACAAAGATAATAAAAAAGCGAATTCATGTGAAACTATAGCATTTCGTTTTAATGAAAACAAATTTTGTTTCATAAAGTACGATCGAATTTTTTATTGCATTGTTATTTTTGTACGTTGATGCTGGGTTCGGATGCTGTGAGCTGATTCATATCGTTCTCTTTCAAGCAACTTAACTCGCTATAATTGTGCTTTAAAAATTGCTAAGCTCAAGAGGTGTTTGTTTGAGTTTAGTCAATTTTTATTTGCCTAATTTGGAGTGTGCAATGAAATACTGGCTAATGAAATCAGAACCTAGCGAAGTCAGCATTGACGATGCTTTACGCATAGGCGCAGCACCTTGGTTTGGCGTGCGTAACTATCAGGCGCGTAATTTTATGCGGGATCAGATGCAGCTTGGTGATGGGGTTTTGTTCTATCACTCTAGCTGTGACGAACCGGGCGTGGTCGGGATTGCGGAAGTCGCCAGTACGCCTTATCCCGATGCAACGCAGTTTGATACTAAGAGTCATTATTACGATCCTAAAGCGACCGTAGAAAATCCGCGTTGGATTTTGGTGGATGTGAAAGCGATTCGTAAAACACGCGTATTGGGTCTGGCGGAAATGCGAACCAATGAAGATTTGGCGAGTATGGTGGTGTTGCAGAAAGGGAGTCGTTTATCGATTACACCCGTGACTGCAACGGAATGGAAAGCAGTATTGAAGCTTTTAGATAAAAAGTAAAATCTAGTTTTGAAACTGCTGCCTGAGCACGGTTTTTTGTACTTTCCCCATCGTGTTTCTTGGCAATTCATCGATGAAGAAGACCTGCTTAGGTACTTTGAAATTAGCGATTTGCGATTTCAAGCGTGTGATAATTGAGGTCGCGTCTAGCTTTGCGGCCTTCTTTAATACAATAACCGCACAAACAGCTTCACCAAAATCTGCATGTGCTAAACCGATGACGGCAGATTCTAATACTTCGGACATCTCATCAATTGCGCTTTCGATTTCTTTTGGGTAGACATTATAGCCACCTGAAATAATCAGATCCTTGCTGCGTCCGACGATGCTTAAGTAGCCCTCGCTGTCAAATTTACCGACATCGCCGGTGCGGAAAAAACCATCTTCAGTAAATTCTTCGGCGGTTTTTTCGGGCATGCGCCAATAGCCTTGGAAGACATTAGGGCCTTTGACTTGTATATCGCCAATTTCTTCGACTCCAGCTATCTTGCCTAGAGAATTCAGCACGCGCACATCGACACCAGACAAAGGCAGACCGACCGTGCCGCCTTTGCGTTCCCCTTCATATGGATTGGAAACCAACATGGTGGTTTCGCTCATACCATAGCGCTCTAAGATAGTGTGACCGCTACGCTGTTTGAAATCCTGGAAGGTTTCCATCAGTAAAGGGGCAGAGCCTGAGATAAACAGACGCATATTGGTGCATAAGTCTTGGTTGAATCTGCTGTCTTGTAACAGGCGCACATAGTAGGTTGGTACGCCCATCATCACAGTGGATTGCGGCAAAAAATGAAGCACCTGATCCGTATCGAACTTCGGTAGAAAAATCATCTTGCTGCCGTTTAAGAGCGCCCCATGTGATGCGACAAATAAACCGTGGACATGGAATAAAGGCAGGGCATGCAATAAAACGTCGCTATCTTGCCAAGACCAAGTATCCTTCAACACTTTTGCATTGGAGGCGAGATTGTCGTGACTTAGCATCGCGCCCTTGCTGCGACCTGTCGTACCTGATGTGTAAAGGATTGCCGCCAGATCGTTGGCTTGACTTTGAACTGTAGTGAATTGATCGGACATAGACGTGGCTCGATCTAGCAGACTGCCGCGATTATTTCCTTGAACTGGTGAATCTAAGGTGAACACATGTTGGCTGCCTGCTCGAAATGCGATTTGCGATACCCATCCGAAGTTTTGCGGAGAACAGACGACGACTTCTGGCGCGGCATCTTGAATGAAATAAGAAATTTCAGCGTGTTGATAGGCAGTATTTAATGGAAGAAATACATAACCCGCACGTAATGTTGCGAGATAGAGAATCAAAGCTTCCGGCGATTTTTCGACTTGTACTGCGATTCTTGCACCAGGGCTTAAATGTAAACTGCACAGCAAATTCGCTAGCTTTGCGCTGGCACGTTCTATATCTAGCCAACTGTAGTAGCGTTGATCATGGGTCTCTATGCAGCAGCGGTTGACGTCGGAAGGGAAATTTTTTGCGAAGAGGGCGTAAAGATTGGCATTCATATTGAATCATTGGTGCGAAGTTAATGCAGTTGAACCATTATTTACCGGTAAATTCAGGCGTTTTTTTGGCCAGGAAGCCAAGTATGCCTTCTTGATAGTCATTGGTTTCGAGGAAGGAAAATGCTTCTAGCTGCTCCTGCTCACTCAGTGGCTCAGGAACGAAACTGAGGCGACGAATAACTTTCTTATTGATACGTGCCGCTAATGGCGCACCACGAGCGATTCTTTCTGCAGTCTCTAAAGCTTCTGCAGGTACGTTATCTGATAGGCGTTGTACCAAGCCCTTATTTTTCGCCTCTATGGCATTTAAAATTCTGCCTTCTAATAGGATCTCCAATGTCACAGCCTTGCCAACCAAGGACAGCAGACTTTGCATCTCTTGAGGCGCTAAAGGGAAGCCTAATTTATTCGTAGGAATGCCAAAGCGAGAGTTAGGTGCGGCGATCCGGATGTCACATGAGATGGCGATTTCTAATCCACCGCCAACGCAAACGCCTTCAATGGCGGCGACCACAGGGTGCTGACATTCAGCTATCGCTTTGAGTGCCGCCGCGATCACCTGATTGTGATAGCGCATACCATCCGCTAGTGTATTTCTTACCGTGGCAAATTCCTGGACATCAGCGCCAGCGGCAAAATTACGATTCGCACCACGGATGATCACGCAACGCAATTCAGTATTTTTGTCGAGAGCGATGAAATGTTTGGTCAGGAGACCCCACATGCTCATGTTGATAGCATTGAGCCGGTCAGGATTGGAGATCGTAACGTACGCGATCTTGCCTTCAATTTCACACTGAATTTCACCTTGTATTTCGTCTGGAATGTCACTGTCAATTCCATTTTGAGTATGGTTCATTCCCGCCTCCTGGATTTCTATTTTGAACGATTTGGACAATAACGAGCACCGCGCTGACGAATCGAAATTAGCTCTTGTAAATTCTATCTTTAGTTTTTTTACTTGCATTTTGCTTCATACAAAGCGTGCTCTCAGCTTATTTCGTTTTTTTTCGTTTTGGTTTCTCTTGAACTGGTAAAGCGATCTTAGGTTCAAATTTATGTGCATAGGCTAGCCATAGCAATAACAGACCGCCAAGTATCATGGGTAATGACAACATTTGTCCCGCGGAGATTGTCATGCCAAGTAGATTGACTTCATAATCTGGCGTGCGGAAGTACTCAGTGAAGAAACGTGCGCAGCCGTACAGGCAGACAAATAGTGCACCTACTGCTAGCGCTGGACGCGTTTTGCGCGCATAAATCCATACCAGTACAAACAACAGCAGACCATCGACTAATGCTTGGTAAATTGGCGAGGGATGCACAGGGTAGGTGATGCCTGGCCATTTCATTGCCCAAGGTAAATCACTCGATGCCATACGGCCTGGTAATTCATGATTAATGAAGTTACCAATGCGCCCAGCGGCGTATCCCAAGGGTACTAAAGGGGCAATAAAATCATACACATGAACCAGCGGCATTTTCGCATTGCGTGCCCATAACCACATCGCGAACAACACGCCGATAAAGCCACCATGAAACGACATTCCGCCTTTCCACACCATGAAAATTTCTAATGGATTGGCCAGATAGTAAGATAAGTTGTAAAAAACGACTTCACCTAAACGGCCGCCAAGTACGACACCTAACACACCATAAAACAGCATGTCGTCTATATGCTCCTTGGTCCAGCCTAGGGCTGCGATATGGTTTTGGCGTAAACGCAATCGGCCTAAAGCGACAAATTGCGCAAAAGCGATCAGGTACATGATGCCGTACCAATGGATGTTGATGAAGCCAAGTCGAATAGCGACCGGATCGAAGTTGGGATGTTCCAGCATAATGAATTTTATAAAATATCTAAAAAAGCCTGTAATACAGGAGAAGGGTTATCTTTACGCCAGGCGACGCCAATTTCTATACCTGATTGGTTTTGATTGAGTGGATAGTAAGTCACGCCAGGCCGTTTTAGATTGGATACAGATTCTGGCACCAAAGCCATGCCCATTGTCGCAGATACTAAGGCAATAATGGTCTGCATTTGTATGGCTTCTTGTGATACGACTGGTGTCAGGCCTGCATTTCCAAAGCAAGATAAGATGCTGTCATGCAGAGCTGGCGCAATTTTGCGCGGAAAAAGTATTAATGGCAAATCTTTATACGTGGTTAATTCGTTAGGATTCTGGCGTTGCGCTTCAGATTCTGGAATCGCTAGAATCAACGCTTCGCTTCGCACTTTTTTATAATGAATTTGAGTGCTTAATGCAGAAGGAATAGGTGGAATTAAGAAGCCCAAATCAATTTCAGATTTTTCAAGTAAGACTAATTGCTTATCACTGGTGGCTTCGCTTAACTCGATTTTGACTGCATGGTGATTCTGTCGGAATTTGCGTAGAGCAGGTGGCAAAATACTGTAATCGGCAATCGAAATAAAGGCCAGACGTAGTTCTCCTGTTTGGCCGCTGGCCGCACGTTTGACAAGGTCGGGAAGCAGTTCGGCTTGCGCCAACAGACGTTTAGCCTCTGGCAAGAGAGCGAGACCCGCTGCGCTTAATTGACTTTGTCGGGTTGTGCGGTTGAACAGTTGCGCCCCTAGCTGCGCCTCTAAATTCTGTATTGCTTGAGACAGCGGGGGCTGCGTCATATGCAAGCGTATTGCGGCGCGGCCAAAATGCTGCTCTTCAGCGACAGCTACGAAATATCTGAGTTGACGTAGTTCTATCTGCATGACTTGACATGAAAGCTCATGGACTCAATGAGATATGAAATGAAATTAATGCAAACAGGTATTTGCATGGGCAGGGCGCTTCGCACCTATTTTTTTTTGCCTTCTTTGAAACTTCGTTTCATGCGCTCTGCGTGCATTTTTTTGTGATGCATTTCATCTTTACGCTTATCCAATCCCAACATACGTTCTAAAAATTCAAACCAGATAAATGCAGCAAAAGCGAGGCCATTGATCCACCACCATGATACTTGCTCCATAAAACTCACTTCCAATAGTTTTAGCGCATAGAGGATAACGATAGGAATAATCAGGAACATAGTTTAATAAATGTAAGTGAAGGGTAGAACTGTGATGGTTTAGAACTTGAGAGTGCCCATCATAGGCACATTCTCAGTTAAGGTCAACCAAGCGAAATTTAGCTGCGTTGGAGGACTCGGTCTATCGCAAAAAGCGGTAAAATATTGACACCTCAAATTTGACTAGGAGATTTTGATGAAAACAGCACTTATGGTGATGGGCAGCGTGGCTTTGTTGGTATCTGGTTCAGCGATGGCAAATATGGATTTGGCCAAGGCAAAAAACTGTATGACTTGTCATAGCGTTGATACTAAAATCTTGGGGCCGTCATTTAAAGATGTGGCAAAAAAATATGCTGGTGATAAAACCGCAGAAGCTAAATTGATTACCAAAGTGATGAAAGGCGGCAGCGGTGTTTGGGGTGCTGTACCTATGCCAGCTAATGGACAAGTGTCTCCAGCAGAATCGAAAACTTTAGTGACTTGGATTTTGTCTGCAAAGTAAGTTGGGCAAATCTAGGAAAAAGCTCGGCGTGCCGAGCTTTTTTATTTATCGTGCTATTTGAAACTGATTTTGTTCAAATTGTGCTTCGCCTTAACAAAGTTTCGTTCATTATTATGGCCAAATTTCATACGCTTGATAAAGTAGATCGTAAATTGCTGAATTTACTGCAAAAAGACAATCAAACGGCAACTCGGGTTTTGGCAGAAAAATTGCACATCTCTCAACCGACCTGTTTGCGCAGAATAAAAGCTTTGCGGGATGCTGGTGTCATCAGTGCTGATGTCGCGATGGTAGATCCATTTTCTCTTGGCTATGGCATGCTTGCCTTCCTTGAGATATCGTTGGCAAATCAATCAGACGAGCATATGCGGGATTTTGAGGCGTGTATGAATCACGAGCCTGAGGTAATGCAGTGCTATTTTGTATCAGGCGAGATCGACTACTTTTTGGTTATCCATGTCGTTGATATGGAGGCGTACTACCAGTTTGTACGCCGTGCTATTTCAGGTTCTGGAAATGTGCGTCATTTCCACTCGCGCTTTCCTATGAAACGGGCAAAATTTTCTACCCGGATCGCGTTCGATGAAAAAATGCCTGAGTTGTCGGTGCGGGTTGCTAAATAGTTGTGGCAACAATAGCGTAAGTTTTAGATCAAACAGTAGATTCGATCTTAGGATTTATGGCTTTTTAGCTTAGTCAATTCTTGAGCAACAGCGCGAGTGATAACTTCTTCCAAGCTTTGACGCAGACCTGCGCGGATATCATCGGCGAGTTGATCAACGGCATTTTGCAAGACTTCGGCGAGACTATCACGCACTCTATGTTCGAGTACGAAATCGACACGTGCCAAAACCTGCCGCAGCACATTTTCTCTTACCGTTTGTTCCATCTGTTGAAACGCTTCGGCGCTCATTTCAATGTTGTCGAGACTTTCGGTAATCTCCTCTTTGGCTTCGCTGATGATCTTTGCCGGACTGGCCGGCAATGCTGCTGAAATCGCGGGATTTTGAGTTTGCATACCCTTTGGGGGTAAGGCGGTATTTGTTACCGCAGGAGGCGATGACATACTTTTGATTTCTGGTGCGGGCGGTCGCATAGTCGGCACAGCAGCGCTTTGAGTCGGTGTGGCGGCTACAGGCTTGTTCTCAGCACTATTTGGCGTTGCCGTCGTCGGTGCTATGACTTCCGTTAAAACAGGAATACTGGAATCGATTTGATCATTCATGATGCGTTGGCGACAGTGTGTGAGGGCTTTATGCCCTGTTGTTGATAGAGACGAAAACGCTGACGGCCAGCGTCGGCATCTTGTTCTTCGCTCGAAACTATTTCAATTACGCGTTGAAAATTTTGGAACCCATCTGGCAATGATTGGCTAAGATTAATCAATAAGTCATGGTGAGGTAATTGTCTGTTCAGACTCGCAGCGATCAACACGGGCGTCTGTGCAGCTAAGGGATCTTCGATGAGTACATGCGGTAAAAAATCAGTCGCAGAGAAATCCCATAGCGCCTTATTTAAAGTCTGTGCTTGTTCTTCATTTTGACTCAATACCAGAATTTGGCAATCGGCTGCACGTGCTTTTCTGATGAGGCGACAGGTGTAATGAATCTTGTCGCTTACCTGGCTGTGAAAATCAACTCTAGTCATAATTATTTATTCAAACTTAGTTCATTTAATTAGATTTTAGCAAACCAGATTTCGTCTGCGCTGCTGAGTTGAGCGGGCGCGTATCTCACATTTAGAAACGAATTCCTGTAGGGGACGCGGTCCTCGGTTTTACTTGCTCACTAGTATTATCAGTTTTTTCTTTGTTTTCAGTTGGTGCTGGCGGGGCAGCGGGTTCTGGTGCCGGATAACGATAATCTTTTGGAAGTATGCTCGTTTCGGGGTAGCCTGCTGTACTTAAGGCAGCGCGCCATTCGACGGAATCAAAGCCAGAAAATTTTGCTTTGCTGATCTGCAGTAAAGGTAACTGATTGTCTCCACTCAATTGACGGAATTTGTCGACATCCTCTTTAGTACTGACTGTTTTTTCTGCAAATGGGATGCCATTTTGTTTGAGCATAGAGCGCGCTTCGTTGCACGGGCCACAAGGTGTACTTGCAATAGTTGTATAAAAAGTCACCGGATTTTTGCGTACTGCAACTTCCAGATCAGGAGGGAATTTTACATTCGATTGTTGCGCGGTACCGTCCATTGATTTGCTGATGAGTTTTTTTGCATTTGCTGGTGGTGGCGTATCGCTATAGACCATTTTTCCGTTGGGGCCTATCCATTTGTAAGTTTGCGCTTGGGCAAGGCTTGTTAGAGACGCCAAGCTTACTAAAGCAAAAATGCCCAGCATAAGTTGCAGACGATTTGGCTTTGCGGCAGTCGATTGTTTCACAGTGAATTGCATAACGATAATCTCCAAAGCGATTATTTATTGATTCATGCCATTATGGCGCAATAAGGCGTCGATTAATGGTTTTCTGCCGCGAAATGCAACAAAGGATTCGAGCGCAGGACGAGAGCCGCCCATTTCCAAAATCTCGGTTTGGAAAGCTTGGCCAACGGTACGAGACAGGCTGCTACCCTCCGTTTTAGCGACTTCTTCAAATGCGGCATACGCATCGGCGGATAAAACTTCTGCCCATTTATAGCTAAAATAACCGGCCGAATAACCACCTGAAAAAATATGTCCAAACGAATGCTGAAAGCGATTGAAGGCAGGCGGTTGGATGACCGTCACCTGGTCTCTGACTTGCTGCAGAACTTGCGCCACGCTAAGGTTTGCCGCACGCGAACTACCATCATGCAGACGCATATCAAACAAGGCGAATTCAACTTGACGCAATGTTTGTAAACCGGACTGGAAATTTTTGGCGGCAATCATTTTGTCGTACAGACTGCGTGGCAAATGGTCACCCGTGTCGGTATGTGCTGTCATTTGCTGTAAAACATCCCATTCCCAGCAGAAGTTTTCCATGAATTGCGATGGCAACTCCACCGCATCCCATTCAACGCCAGAAATGCCTGACACCGAAATGTCATCGACTTTGGTCAGCAACTGATGCAGGCCGTGGCCAAATTCATGGAATAGGGTGATCACTTCATCATGCGTAAAGGTGGCGGGTTTAGTTACGCCATCGACCACCACGGGTGCATTGAAATTACAAGTTAAGTAGACTACCGGGGTCTGTACACTATCTGCTTTCAAACAACGGGCACGTGCATCGTCCATCCACGCACCGCCTTGTTTTGCTGCACGGGCGTACAGATCGACATAGAACTGACCAATCAGTTCGCCTTCGCGCTCTACGCGATAAAACTTGACATCAGGATGCCAGGTCGCTGCGTTATCTGTTTTGATACTTACCGCGAACAGGGTTTGGATAACATTGAATAATCCCGCGACCACTTTGTGTTCTGGAAAGTACTGTTTTACTTCTTGCTCAGAAAACGCATAGCGCTGCTCACGCAATTTTTCAGAAACAAAGGTGGTGTCCCACGCTTGTATGTCTTCAATAGTAAATTGCTCTTGGGCGAATTGACGCAGTTCGGCCAGATCTTTTTCTGCATATGGTTTGGCTTTGTTGGCCAGATCCAGTAAGAAACTTTCGACCTGCGCTGCGCTTTCAGCCATCTTTGGCAGCAATGACACTTCCGCGAAATTTTGATAGCCAAGTAGTTCTGCCTCTTCTTGGCGCAGGCTTAGCAATTCATCGATGATGGCGCTGTTATCCCATTCAGGATGTCCACCCAGCTCCGAGGCTTTGGTTGCGTTCGCACGATAAATGGTTTCGCGTAGACTGCGATTTTCTGCGTATTGCAAGAGCGGAAAGTAAGAGGGGAAGTGCAGACTGAACTGATAACCCGTTTTGCCATCTTGTTCTGCAGCGTTTTGTGCGGCTTGCAGAACCTCTTCTGGCAGTCCCTTTAATTCCGCGATATCGGTAACCAATAGTTTGTAATCATTGGTCGCGTCTAGAACATTTTCAGAAAACTTGGTCGACAATGCCGCCAATTTTTCCTGCACTTCTGCATAACGTTTCTTCTTATCGTCTGCCAGTTCAGCACCACCAAGCTTGAAGTCACGCAAAGCATTGCTGATGATCTTTTTGCGGGCTGGACTTAATGCCGCATAGTCTACGCTCGCACTTAAGGCTTTGTAGTGCTGGAATAAATGTAAATTTTGACCAAGCTCCGTCCAAAATTCGGTGACTTTAGGTTGATTTTCATTGTAAGCCGCGCGCAATTCAGGCGTGTCTCGTACGGAATTGAGATGACTAACGATGCCCCAGGCGCGTCCCAATTTTTCAGTCACCGTTTCTAGCGGTGTGACGAAATTATCCCAATGGATGTTCGCTATCGGGCTTTCCAATTGAGTCACGACTTCACGACATTGCGCCAATAAAGCATCAATTGCAGGGCTGACATGTTGTGGCGTGATCTTATCAAAATGCGGTAGGTCACTAAAGTCGAGCAAGGGATTCGCTGGCATTATCAATGGAGTCATCATTTGGGTCATCTTATTAAGTTCTTTCAGCTGCTTCTATGGTATTGACTAATAACATGGTGATCGTCATTGGACCGACACCACCTGGTACTGGGGTAATGTATCCAGCCACGTCTTTCACATTTGTGTAATCAACGTCACCACATAATTTGCCTTCATCATCGCGGTTCATGCCGACGTCGAGTACCACAGCGCCGGGTTTGACCATGTCGGCAGTCACGATATTGCGTTTGCCAGTAGCCACGACAAGGATGTCTGCGTTGCGGGTATGTGAACCCAAATCACGGGTCTTAGAGTTACATATGGTGACGGTAGCACCTGCTTGCAAGAGCAACATGGCTTGCGGCTTACCGACAATATTGGAGGCACCAACCACAACCGCATTTGCGCCACGAACTGGGTAGTCGATCGATTCCAACATCTTCATCACGCCATACGGAGTACAAGGGCGGAATAAGGGCTGACCTGTCATTAGCAAGCCAGCGTTGCTGATATGGAAACCGTCAACGTCTTTTTCAGCAGCAATCGCTTCAATGACTTTATTGGCATTGATATGAGCAGGTAAAGGCAATTGAACGAGTATGCCGTTGATCTTTGGATCATTATTCAAACGGGCAATGTGCGCTAATAAAGTCGCTTCGTTCAGATCGGCATCATATTTTTCAAGCACCGAGTAAAAACCGCAGTCTTCGCAAGCTTTGACTTTATTGCGAACATACACTTGTGAAGCTGGATTCTCACCAACCAAAATCACCGCGAGACCCGGTTGTTTTCCCTGTGCTGTTAATGCCGCCGCGCGTTTAGTTACGTCCTCACGAATTAGTTGAGAAAGTTGGGTGCCGCTAATAATTTGTGCCGTCATGATGTTGGACTCGGAAAGGTGGCTGCTACCGAAGTAAATGGAATTCATTCGCCTCATTTGAGCCAAGATTGCAAAGAAAGGATAAGGCGTGATTATAAAGGATGCAGAGCTTTTTCATTTGAAATGGCATTCAAAAAGCGAGTTTTTAGGAGGGAAGTTCGGTACAAATCATGTCAAATCGGCTTGGTGGCAGCTATAACTGTTAGGTTTTTTACTTGTGACAATTGTTTGCTGAGTGAGTGTTCGCAGCTTTTGAAAAAAAGCGATAAAAAAGCGACAAACAAAATTGTTTTGCAAGCGCCACATTTTTGAATGGGTGTGAGACAAGGCATTCCCATAATAATTCGTCGCTATCGAATTCGAGAAAACCCTTCAATGCAGAGAGGCTGAGGTGTGCTTAGGAATGTCTATTTCATTGGTTCCTTACTTTTGAATGACGTAGTTTTAGAGCGTCAAAAAATCAAGGGTTCCTCTGTTTTTGCCTTTCTTCAGCACCGAGGCATCTCGGGGTTGAGGTGTTTTGGTTTTCGGATGAGCGCCATAAAAAATAGTAAAAAATCAGCAATTACGTATGTTGCGCTGCGACACAAATATCGCATTATGAAATCACATATCGTAATTTGAAATTTGCGAAAACTGCTGTTAGAATGCTTCAGTTTTAAAATTCAGATCCAAAATTCATTGAGCTTTTTACGTATTTCAGACAAGCTAGAAAACTGACGCAAAAAGTCGAGACAAGTAACGTTGTTGTCGTCTGAAGCAATAAAAGAGAAGCAATGAGTGCGGGTGAATTCAGCTAATGTAGGTTGCGAATATAGATTGCAAATTTAAGATTGATCAACGAGGAGACCGTATGTCACAAATAGACCAAATTTTGGCGCAAGCCGTGAATGACCCTGATGTGATCGAGACCAATGAATGGCTCGACGCTTTAGAATCGGTGATCGATACGGAAGGTCCGGATCGCGCGCATTATTTGATGGAACGCATGATGGATCTGGCGCGCCGTCGCGGTGCGAATATCCCGTTCTCTAGTAATACAGCCTACGTGAATACCATTCCAGCTGACAAAGGCGCACATTGCCCTGGTAATCTGGAAATTGAAGAACGCCTGCGCTCTTATATGCGTTGGAATGCAATGGCGATGGTAGTCAAAGCCAATCGTGTTGATGGCGACCTTGGTGGTCACTTATCGAGTTTTGCTTCGTTGGCGAATATGTTGGGCATTGGTTTCAATCACTTTTGGCATGCACCAACCGCCGATCACGGCGGCGATCTTTTGTACATTCAAGGTCACTCATCTCCCGGTATTTATGCTCGCGCTTTCTTGGAAGGTCGCTTGAGCGAAGATCAATTGATTCACTTCCGTCGCGAAGTTGATGGTAAAGGTCTGTCTTCTTATCCACATCCAAAGTTGATGCCAAGTTTTTGGCAGTTCCCAACTGTATCCATGGGTTTGGGCCCATTGATGTCTATCTATCAGGCACGCTTCCTTAAATATTTACATGCGCGTGGTATTGCTGATACTGAAAAACGTAAAGTCTGGGCTTTCTGTGGCGATGGTGAGATGGATGAACCAGAATCCATGGGCGCGATTGGTATGGCAGGTCGCGAGAAGTTGAATAATTTGGTAATGGTGGTCAACTGTAATTTGCAGCGTCTGGATGGTCCGGTGCGCGGCAACGGCAAGATTATCCAAGAACTCGAATCAGATTTTCGTGGTGCTGGCTGGAATGTGGTCAAAGTGATCTGGGGCTCAGGTTGGGATGAACTGCTAGCGAAAGACAAAGAAGGTGCTTTGCGTAAGATCATGATGGAAACCGTCGATGGTGAATATCAGAACTATAAAGC
Organism: uncultured Undibacterium sp.; assembly: GCA_963511665.1. GTDB lineage: Bacteria > Pseudomonadota > Gammaproteobacteria > Burkholderiales > Burkholderiaceae_D > Undibacterium. Next base: position 5,069 of record CAUPKC010000030.1, on the reverse strand, counting down.
GAAAGATGGCGCCTATGTTCGCGCTAATTTCTTCGGTAAAGATCCGCGTACGTTGGCGATGGTCGCGCACATGTCAGATGACGACATCTGGCGTTTGACACGCGGCGGTCATGATCCACATAAGATTTACGCGGCATTCAGAGTAGCGCAAGACAGCGTTGATCAACCGACGGTCATTTTGGCAAAAAGTATCAAAGGCTTTGGTTTCGGTAAATCGGGCGAAGCCCGTAACACAGCGCACAATACGAAGAAGCTCGATGATGAAGCAATCAAGGCTTTGCGCGATCGCTTCCAATTGCCAATTGCTGACGAACATTTGCCAGCGATACCATTCTTTAAACCGGCTGATGACACGCCAGAGATGAAGTACTTACAAGAGCGTCGTGCGGCACTCGGCGGTTACTTGCCACAACGTCGTCAACAAGCCGATGAAATGCTGACGGTGCCGCCATTGTCTGCGTTCCAGGCGATGTTGGAACCAACCGCTGAAGGCCGTGAAATCTCAACGACCGCTTCTTACGTTCGTGTTTTGACTTCCTTGTTGCGTGACAGTAGCCTGGGTCAACGCGTTGTGCCAATTATGGTCGATGAATCTCGTACTTTTGGTATGGAAGGTTTGTTCCGTCAAATTGGTATTTTCAGTCAAGTTGGTCAATTGTATGAGCCAGTTGATAAAGACCAAGTTATGTATTACCGCGAAGATAAAGCCGGTCAAATTCTGCAAGAGGGTATTAATGAAGCGGGTGGTATGAGCTCATGGATCGCTGCGGCGACTTCCTACTCGACCAATAACCGTGTGATGATTCCTTTCTACACTTATTACTCCATGTTCGGTCTGCAACGTATCGGTGATTTGGCATGGGCAGCGGCAGATATGCGCGCACGTGGTTTCCTGATCGGCGGTACTGCGGGCCGCACCACATTGAATGGTGAAGGTTTGCAACATGAAGATGGTCATAGTCATGTGATGGCATCGACGATTCCTAATTGCGTTCCTTATGATCCAACATTTGCGCATGAAGTTGCCGTCATCATTCATGATGGTTTGCGTCGCATGGTTACCAATCAAGAAGACGTGTTCTACTACATCACCGTGATGAACGAGAACTACGCGCATCCAGGTCTGGTTGCTGGCCAGGAAGAAGGCATCATCAAAGGTCTGTATTCCTTCAAAAAATCCGAAGCGCAAACGAAGCACCGTGTGCAGCTGTTAGGCTCAGGTACGATCCTGCGTGAAGTGATTGCTGCTGCAGATTTGTTGATGAATGATTGGGGTATTGCTTCTGATATCTGGTCCGCACCATCCTTCACCTTGTTGGCGCGTGATGGTCAAGATGTGGAGCGTTGGAATATGCTGCATCCAACCGATACGCCACGTGTTCCTTACATTGCTGAGTGCTTGAAGGATACCGCTGGCCCAATCGTGGTTGCCACCGATTACATGCGTACTTATGCAGAACAAGTTCGTGCTTTCATTCCTAAAGATCGCAGCTATAAGGTCTTAGGTACTGATGGTTTTGGTCGTTCTGATAGCCGTGCTAAATTGCGTGAATTCTTTGAAGTGAATCGCTATTTTGTGGCGATCGCTGCATTGAAAACTTTGGCGGACGAAGGTGCAATTTCTGCTTCTGTGGTTGCGCAAGCGATTGAGAAATATGGCATCAATCCGAATAAACCTAATCCGGTGACTGTGTAATTATTGTTGATTCGATTGTAAAGATAAGCAAAGTAGGGTGCGCCGTGCGCACCAAACCGAGGTGCGCACGGCGCACCCTACCTGAAATAGTGGAGCAAACATTATGAGTACAGTAGAAGTCAAAGTCCCGGATATCGGTGATTTCAAAGAAGTGGAAGTCATCGAGTTGATGGTAAAAGTCGGTGATACGATCAAAGTTGATCAGTCATTGATCACTGTAGAATCCGATAAGGCGAGTATGGAAATTCCATCCAGCCATGCGGGTGTGGTGAAGGAAATTAAAGTGAAAGTCGGCGATAAGGTCGCGCTCGGATCTTTGGTCGTGATCGTTGAAGCCGATGGCGCAGCAGCAAAGCCTGCTCCAGCTGCATCCGCACCAGTACCGGCAGCTACTCCGGCTCCAGTGCCTGCTGCAGCCCCAGCGCCTGTTGCTGCTCCAGTAGCAGCGGCTCCTGCCCCAGCGGTTGCAGGTGTCGCCACTGCAGCTGCAGGCAAATCACACGCCTCACCGTCGATCCGCAAATTCGCACGTGAACTTGGCGTCGATTTGAGCAAAGTACCAGGCACTGCACCTAAAGGTCGCATTACCCAACAAGACGTGCAAAATTACGTTAAGGGTGTGGTGGCGGGTGCTGCTAATGCACCTGTTGCAGCGGCGAGCAGTAGCGGTAGTGGTTCAGGTATGAATCTCTTGCCGTGGCCTTCGTTAGACTTCAGTAAGTTTGGCACGACTGAATTATTGCCATTATCCCGTATCAAAAAACTTAGTGGCCCAAATTTGCATCGCAATTGGGTCATGATTCCACACGTTACACAATTTGACGAAGCCGATATCACGGGTCTTGAAGATTTCCGTAAATCGTCGAATGATGCACTGGTAAAATCTGGCGTTAAATTGACGATGTTGGCTTTCGTCATCAAAGCCAGCGTAGCAGCTCTGAAGAAGTTTAAAGCTTTCAATGCGTCTTTGGATGCAACGGGCGAAAACCTGATCTTGAAACAGTATTACAACATCGGTTTTGCCGCTGATACGCCGAATGGTTTGGTGGTGCCCGTGATCAAAAACGCCGATCAAAAAACACTGTCACAAATCGCGACGGAAATGGGCGAGTTGTCTGCACAAGCACGTGATGGCAAGTTGAAACCAGCTGATATGCAAGGCGCGACTTTCACGATTTCTTCTTTGGGCGGTATTGGCGGTACGGCATTTACGCCAATTATCAATGCGCCTGAAGTGGCGATTCTTGGTTTGTCCAAATCTTCGATGAAGCCTGTATGGGATGGCAAACAATTCGTACCTCGTTTGATGTTGCCATTGTCCTTGTCCTACGATCATCGTGTGATCGATGGTGCAATGGCGGCGAAGTTCACCGCTTATCTGGCGGATGTACTCGCTGATTTGCGTAAGACTATGCTTTAAAGAAACGTAGGGTGGGCACGATTCTGTGCCCACGCATAAGGTAGATATTGACGAAAAGCGGTGGGCAAGCGCCCACCCTACGAAGAATAAAATTGGAGCAGAAAATATGAGCACAATTGAAGTCAAAGTCCCGGATATCGGCGATTTTAAAGAAGTCGAAATTATTGAAGTGATGGTGAAAGTTGGTGATACGATTAAGGTCGACCAGTCACTGATCACGGTTGAATCTGATAAAGCCAGTATGGAGATTCCCTCTAGTCACGCTGGCGTGGTAAAAGAAATCAAAGTCAAAGTCGGCGATAAAGTGGCTGAAGGTAGCTTGATGATTATTGTCGAGGCAGCAGGGGCAGTAGCAGCTTCTACGCCAACAGCAGTAGCACCCGCTGCACCTGTTGTAGTCGCGCCAGTGACCGCCGCACCAGCGCAAGTTGCTGCCGCACCTGTGTCCGTCGGCATCATCGAAGTCAAAGTCCCCGACATCGGCGACTTCAAAGAGGTTGAAGTCATCGAATTAATGGTCAAAGTCGGTGATACGGTAAAAGTAGATCAGTCTTTGATTACGGTCGAATCCGACAAGGCTAGTATGGAAATACCGTCTAGTCATGCTGGCGTAGTAAAAGAGATTAAAGTTAAAGTTGGTGATAAAGTCGCTGAAGGTAGTCTACTGGTCTTGGTCGAGGGTGCTGGCGTTTCTGTTTCAGCACCAGTTTCTGCTGCAGCGCCAGCGGTCGCAACTACAACTGCACCGGCACCATTGGCATCAAGCTACAGCGGCAAAGTCGATATCGAATGCGATATTATGGTCTTGGGCGCAGGTCCTGGTGGCTATTCAGCCGCTTTCCGTGCGGCTGATCTCGGGATGAATGTGGTCTTGGTTGAGCGTTACGCGACTTTGGGTGGTGTGTGCTTGAACGTCGGTTGTATTCCATCCAAAGCTCTATTGCACGTCGCCGCCGTCATCGATGAAACTGCAGCGATGTCGGGTCACGGTGTGACGTTCGCTAAACCACAAATTGATCTTGATGCTTTGCGTGCGCATAAAGATGGCGTGATCAAGCAAATGACAGGCGGCTTGGCTGGGATGGCGAAAGCGCGTAAGGTCAATGTCGTCCAAGGCAACGGTCAATTCGTCAGCCCTTATCATATCGAAGTGACTGCCGCTGACGGCAGCAAGAAAACCATACAGTTCAAACAAGCGATTATCGCTGCGGGTTCTTCTGTGGTGAACTTACCTTTTGTGCCCGAAGATCGACGTATTGTCGATAGCACAGGTGCCCTGGAGCTGCGTCAAATTCCTAAGCGCATGTTGGTGATTGGCGGTGGCATTATCGGTCTCGAAATGGCTACGGTATATTCCACGCTTGGTGCACGTATCGACGTCGTTGAAATGATGGACGGATTGATGCAAGGTGCTGATCGCGATATGGTCAAAGTCTGGCAAAAGCATAATCAGCACCGCTTCGACAATGTGATGACAAAGACCAAGACAGTCGGCGTTGAAGCGCTGCCTGAGGGCATCAAGGTCACATTTGAAGCAGCAGAAGCTGGCGCTACAGCACCGGCAGCTCAAGTCTATGATTTGGTCTTGGTCGCGGTCGGACGTAGTCCGAATGGCAAAAAAATCTCAGCAGACAAAGCCGGTGTGACAGTCACCGATCGTGGTTTCATCAATGTTGATAAACAAATGCGCACGAACGTCTCACATATCTTCGCGATTGGTGATCTGGTCGGTCAACCCATGTTGGCGCATAAGGCAGTGCATGAAGCCCATGTGGCGGCAGAGGCGGCAGCAGGTCATAAGGCTTATTTTGATGCGACGGTTATTCCATCAGTGGCTTACACGGATCCCGAAGTGGCGTGGGTTGGTGTGACTGAAGACGAAGCCAAAGCCAAAGGTCTAGCAATTGAAAAAGGCGTGTTCCCTTGGGCTGCATCTGGTCGCGCGGTCGCCAA
>CAUPKC010000029.1:0-54537 GCA_963511665.1 uncultured Undibacterium sp. | reverse complement strand
CGACAATTGAGGGCGTCGATACTAAAGCCGCGCATCCCTTGCAGCAGGCATGGCAAGAGCTGGACGTTCCTCAATGCGGCTATTGTCAGGCGGGGCCGGTGATGAGTGCAGCTGCCCTATTAAAAGACAATCCAAATCCTAGTGATGCTGATATTGATGCCGCGATGGGCGGTAATTTATGTCGCTGCGCAACTTACATGCGCATTCGTGCCGGCATTCATCGTGCTGCAGAAATCGCCCGTGCTCAGAAAGGTAAAAAATGAAAACCACCGATTTGTCATTAGAAAAGCCATCGCGCCGCGAATTCCTACAACACAGTACTGCAGGCGGCAGCGCATTAGTCTTGGGGAGCTTTTGGAGCGATCTGGCAAATGCGGAGCAACAGGTAACGAAGCCCACCGAGGGTGCCGCTTTTACCCCTAGTGCATTGATCAAAATCAGCAGTGATGGTACGGTCACCTTGATTTCTAAGCAGCCAGAGATCGGTCAAGGCATTAAAACTTCTTTGCCTATGGTGATCGCAGAAGAGTTGGAAGTGAACTGGAAAGACGTGAAGATCGTGCAGGGCGATTTGAACCCCGCGTATGGCAGCCAATTCGCTGGTGGTTCCTTGTCGACACCACTCAATTATGAAGAGTTTTTAAAATTAGGTGCATTAGCGCGCACGATGTTAATTGACGCCGCCGCACAGACTTGGAATGTGCCTGTCGCTGAATGTCACGCTGAGAAGAGTAAAGTCATTCACAAAGCCAGCAAGCGTCAATTAAGCTACGCGAGCTTGGTGGCAAAAGCTGCTAGCTTGCCGGTACCGGATGTAAAAACGGTTAAATTGAAAGATCCATCTCAATACAAATTAATAGGTACTCGTATTGGCGGTGTTGATAATGCGGCGCTGATGACAGGTAAACCATTGTTCGGCATTGACGTCAAAGTGCCAGGCATGCTGTATGCCGTGTACGAGAAGTGTCCTGCGTTTGGCGGCAAAGTCATTAGTGCTAATTTGGATGCGATCAAAGCACTGCCGGGCATAAGAGATGCATTTATCATTGAAGGCACTGAAAATCTGAATGGTTTAATGCCCGGCGTTGCGATTATTGCAGAGTCTACCTGGGCCAGTTTTAGTGCGCGTAAGCAGTTAAAAATCGTGTGGGATGAAGGTCAGGTCGTCAACGAGAGTTGGGATGACTTCTCCGCGAAAGCGCAGGCTTTATCCAAGCAGACTGGTGCTATCGGTTTGCGCAAAGACGGTGACGTCAACGCCGCTTTGGCCAAAGCTGCTAAGACCGTTGAAGCGCATTATAGTTATCCGTTTATTTCTCACGCTAGTATAGAACCACAAAATTGTACAGCGTGGTACAAGCCGGAAGATGGTAGCTTAGAACTATGGGTGCCAACGCAAAATCCTGCTGCAGGGCAGGCTATTGTCACCAATATTCTGAAAATACCCAAAGAGAAAATCACCTTGCATATGATGCGCAGCGGTGGTGGTTTTGGTCGTCGTTTGAGTGCAGATTATGTAATCGAAGCTGCCGCAATTTCGATGAAAGTCAAAGCGCCCGTCAAGCTGACTTGGTCACGTGAAGATGATATGCGCCATGATCATTATCGTGCTGGTGGTTTTCATTTCTTGCGGGGTGGTGTTGATGCAAAAGGCAAACTGACAGCTTGGCACAATCATTTCGTCACCTTTGCTAATCGTGTGATGCGCGATGGTAAGAGCATACTGCAACCGGGCAGTGGTGCTAGTTTATCGGGTGAAGAGTTTCCTGGCCGTTGGGTAGAGAATTGTTTGCTGGAACAAACGCCTATGGAATGCGGTATTCCTATGGGCCCGTGGCGTGCGCCGGGCAGCAATGTGTTTGCCTGGGTCTTTCACAGCTTTATCGACGAGCTGGCACACGCTGGAAATCGTGATCCATTAGAGTTCCGACTGGAAATCCTGGGCGACAAAGACATGATGCAGGGCACAGGTGAGCGTGGACAGCCGTATAACGTCGCGCGCATGCGTAAGGTATTGAAAGAAGCCGCCGAGAAGTCTGGTTGGGGCAAACGAAAGTTTCCTCGTGGTCAGGGACAAGGGATCGCTTTCCATTTTAGCCATCGCGGTTATATTGCCGAAGTGGCCGAAGTCACGGTATCAAAAGACGGTCAGTTGAAGGTGGATCGCGTAGTCGTTGTGACAGATATAGGATCACAAATTGTCAATCTGAGCGGTGCTGAAAATCAGGTACAGGGTTCCGTGATTGATGGCATCAGTACGCTCATGTTTCCAGAGTTAGATATCCAACGTGGTCGCGTGGTACAGAGCAATTTCAATGAATATGGTTTGTTACGCATGCCCGATTCACCGACCAAGATCGATGTGCATTTCTTGAAGAGTGATTATCCGGTCACGGGTTTGGGCGAGCCAGCATTTCCACCTTTAGCGCCAGCAGTTTGTAATGCAATTTTCGCGGCGACGGGTAAGCGTGTGCGGCAATTGCCATTGTCTCGCAATGATTTGCGCTGGTCATGACGGCGTTTTGAACTAGCGTTCGATCAGCAGCTTAAAGAAGCAGCGCATGTAAATTGCTTAACAAGTGCTAACGAAAAGACCCGCCAAATTCTCATTGAATTTGGCGGGTCTTTTTCATGCTTTTCTAAAAAGTGGCTTACCGACTTTTATTGACGCACACGTTTCTTAGCACCTGTTGCTTTGCTGCTTTTCGCCTTGTAACCGGGTTGTCCTGCGACACCCGGGAAGCCCGGTTTGCTTGCTAACTTAGTTGGCAAGCCGACTACCGCCGATTTTTTTGTTGTGCTGTCTTCTTTGATTGACGATGTTGCAGTTGTTGCCGCTGCTTCGGTGGTTTCTGTTTTTTTCACTTGTCTGACCTTGCTAGGTGGTTTTGTCGGAATCATTGTATCCGCTTCAGTTTTTGTGTCTACTTCTACAGCTTGAGTTAGCTTTGTTGGCGTTCTGACGCGCTTAAGCTTTGCTACAGGCGCTGGTGTTGCTGGTTCAATTGAAGCTATCACTGCCGCAGACTGCAAAGACTTTGCTTCTGGCTTTGCACTAGTCTTGGCTTTAGTTTTGCTTGCTACGACTGTTGCAATATTGGTGTCTGCCGCTTGTTTTGCACTGCGTTTTACGGGTACTGTTTTTGCACGAACTAAAGTTGCTGTCGCTGCTTTTTTTGCTATTTCACTTGGCTTGGTTGTTGCCTTAGTTGCAGCCTTAGTTGCAGTCTTGGTTGCAGCCTTAGTTGGGAGCATATCCACGAGCCTCGGTGTTATGTTCACCTCCGTTGAATTCGGCGCAGGCGTAATATCAATGATGCCCTCCTTTATCATAGGCGATAAAGTCTGTTCTAAGGCAAACATTTTTTCCTGAATTTGTCGAGTCAAAGCGTGCGTGGCATGCCAGTAATGCTGAGTCTGTTCTGCATTGGCATGCAATTGCGCCGAGAACAGCATAAAAAATTCTTGCGGATCTTTGACTTGCCACAGCGTACTGTAGAACTGTGCCCAACTTTCACAGGCTAGTTGTACGGTCTGCGCTTGCAATTCGGCGCTACGGTCAAATTCTTCGCTGATGGATTGACTAAGGCCACTACAAGCTGCGAATTGCTGCTCAATAGTCTGTGGATGAGTGCTAAACAACTGATTTGCTACGAAAATCATGGTTTCCTCCATCATCAATAAGAACGAAATAAGTATCAGGCAAGTATCAAACAAGTATCAAACAAATATAGAACAAGTTTTAGTGTGGCATTTGAGCTAGATCTAAAACAGATGACATTTGGCTTACGAAGCAACTACCGTGACTTAGTCAAAAAAATAATTTGTCCGTATATGCGGCATCGCAACATCGCGAATTGTAAGCCGAGAATTAGGAAAATAGCGAGATATAGTGATTAATTTTGCTGCTCTGCGTCAGGAATCTTTGAAAAGAGTCAGTTGATTCTGCTTTTTGCCACCTTGGTCGCCTCACCTAGCAGTAAATCAACGTAAAATTCGGTTTTCTCTTTCCTCTAGGTGTTTCCTATGCTCGATACGCATCCAGATTTACATCACTTGCGTCAGCAACTGCGCGCCTTTGTTGCTGAGCGAGAGTGGCAACAATTTCATACACCCAAGAATCTCGCCAGTGCTTTAGCGGTTGAGGCGGCGGAATTGTTAGAGCCTTTTCAATGGTTAAAGAATGGCGAACTTGCAGAGTTGAGCGATAGCACACAAACAGCAATAAGACATGAAATGGCCGATGTCTTGAATTATCTGGTGATGTTGGCGGATCGTTTGAATGTCGATTTGATTGCAGCAGCACAAGAAAAAATCATCTTAAATGCGCAAAAATACCCAGTCGATCAAGCCCGTGGCAGTATTAAAAAATATACTGAGTTAAAAAAAGTGCAGATAAGCGATCTAGCCGACAGCACAAAAAGTGACATATCAAGCATCAATAGAAAAATATAGGACGCCTCATAAAATGATACAACTGATCAGTCAAAATACTCTGCAGGACTTATCCGCTCAAGCGAAAACCAGTCCGCGCCTGCGTAAGAATTTGAATTTTCACGCGAATAACGAAGCCCAATGTCATCGTCTGTTGAATGCTTTAGAACCAGGTACTTATGTCCAACCACATTGCCACTTTGCGCCAGAAAAAGAAGAGAGTTTAGTGGTATTGGCTGGCTGCATAGGATTACTGATCTTTGATGCGAGCGGTGCAATCTTGCAAAAAGTTCGTCTCGCACCAGGCACTGAAAACTTTGGCGTAACAATACCAGCCGGTGTGTTTCACAGCATGGTGGCATTGCAAGCTGGTTCCGTATTTTTTGAAGCGAAGGCGGGTCCCTATGTTGCGATCAGCGATGCAGAAAAAGGAAGTTGGGCTCCAGCAGAAGGTGACGATGCTTGTGCCGAGTATTTGAATTTTATGCAGCAGCAATTCAATTGATAGACTTCATGCCACAAGTGCGATGCGATCAGTGTGAGGTGATCCGATGTGGGAAAGTCTGTAGATGCATCAGAGCTAAGTGGCGGGCCTGGTACGCTCTAAGAAAGCACGATGAGGGTATTCTTCCTTTGTAATAGGAAAACCTTGATCGCAAAGCCACATACAAGCCTCGCCTAATTCGGAAAAATAGGCGACGTGCGGATCTGCCACTGAATCGGTTTGTTGTTGATGTATTTTTTGCTTTAGATTATTCGGAACCACGATCGCAAGGCAGGCACAATTATTTTCAAATGCCCAGACGCGCATACCACGTATCATTTGTAAGCAACTGGCACCAGACATTTCCCAATTCTCCGCATTGGTAAGCCCAGCCCAGAGAGCATGTATGGGCGCTTTTTCCTGGGTTTCTTTAAATACAGCTAAAGTCCCCTCGTCATTGAAGATTTCAGCGGTGCTGCGCACCAGAATTTGGCGTATGACTGTAATTTCCCAATCGCCGTGAATTTTCATGTCTTTGCGTAGTAAAAATGATGATAGAGATAGACTTCTTTGTGTACATTTTACTCGGTATATTACTCAGCATTGTGGTAAACACTGCTGAAATTCTGCGTAGTTTCCTAGCGCACAGACGCTTAGAAAAAAGTGCCAAGACTTGTTTTTGGTTATCAATTTCTTCGAAGGTACTGGCAAACAATACTCCATAGTGTATTTAAAAATACTTGCTCAAAGCTTTTTGTTCGACATCATTTCGTCCGATAGTCTTCGCTCCATGTTGTACCGACCAGCCTTAATTAGCTGAGGTTCAAATACAAGACGCATGTTGGACTTGACCGCTGCGTCGCGTTCTTTAGACGTTTTCAAATTTCAAGAATTTTATTTTATTGAGGTCATTATGTTGAAGAAAAATTTGTTGGTATCTATTTTAGCAGTCGCCGGTTTGATGATAGGCGCAAGCGCATCAGCACAAGTGTATGTGGGTGCAACAGCAGGCCAGTCTAAATGGAATGATGAATGCAAAGGTACGACGAAATGCGATACTACCTCTACTGGTTATAAAGTATTTGGTGGCTATAACATCGATAAGAATTTTGCAGTAGAAGCGAGTTATTTCTCCTTAGGTAAAATTTCTGCAGCGGCTAATGTTGGACAAATCAATGCCAAAGCGGAAGTCAAAGGATCTGGTTTTGAAATCGCTGGTGTTGCTAAACACAATTTCACAGAAGAATTTGGTGGATTTGCGAAGTTAGGCTTGGCACGTGTTAAAGCGGATGCTAATTCAGTCGTGCCAGGCTTAGCAAGCTTCTCACAAGACACAACATCGACTCAGCCAGTATTGGGTTTGGGTGTGACTTATAAAGTATCTAAAGATATCGCATTGCGCGGTGAATTTGAGACACGTCGTGCCAAATTAGGTAATGAGAAAGAAACAGTCAACAACTTCTCAGTAGGTGTGCAGTATAGTTTCTGATAGCTCTCTATTGAGTTAAGTTTTCTCAAATAGGTCTTACCGGTTAGACACGCAATCTAGTGCGCTAGATTGCGTGTCTTTTTTTATGCCCTTACTTTTGCGAATTAGAGCAAATTCAATTGCACATCAATGTTGCCACGCGTCGCATTGGAATAAGGGCAAACTTCGTGTGCCTTTGCGACCAGAGCTTCGGCGGCGCTGCGTTCAATTCCTGGCAAAGCAATATTCAAAGTAACTTGTAAGCCAAATCCGCCTTTGCCATTGGGACCTATTCCAACCTCGCCCGTGATGCTAGTGTCTGTAGGCAAGCTTTGTTTAGCAGCTGCCGCGACAAATTTCAATGCGCCGATAAAACAAGCAGAATAACCTGCAGCGAATAACTGTTCAGGATTACTGCCTTCACCACCTGGCCCACCCAACTCTTTTGGTGTGCTAAGACTAACGCTCAAACGTTGATCGTCAGAGACGGCGCGGCCATCGCGACCGCCAGTTGCTGTGGCGCGTGCTGTGTAAAGTACTTGCATATTGAACTCCTTGATATTGATGATGAATGATGAAAATGAATCCTGAAGAGGATCGCTGCTTTAGCTTGAAGCTTGCAAAAAGTCCAAAAGCAATTGCTTCTTTATTCGTGTTTGCAGCTTGGATAGAATGATATCGTGCAATTAAATTGTGTGCAATTTAATTTATCGAAATTAATTCTATTGGCTTGATAGAATTTCTTTATACGGTGGTGGAGAATATGTAGCGTGCGCCAAGCGCACCACTTGGAGAACCAGCTGTAATGATAGGGAAGGTAATGCACGCAGCACGAATACCCTTTGTCGTTTATCTAAGTCTCAACAAGCCGTTTGAAGTACTCACTTGCAGCACCTCAACTGCAAAGTTTATTCCGCTAAATGCCGGTTCAATTCATCACGCAGTTGCTGTAACTCACTACGAAGTTGGCCTAAATTGTTGGTGCTTAAGCCGCTGGCACAGAGGATTTTCGCGGGTATTGCTTCTGCTGTTTTGCGTAGAGCTTGTCCGCTGGTGGTCAGGGTGATTCTGACCTGACGCTCATCTTCGCTGTCTCTTTCCCGTTTTAGAAGCGATGCGCTTTCAAGACGTTTTAAGAGTGGTGTCAGTGTCCCTGAGTCGAGAAACAAGAACTCACCAATTTCTTTGACGAGCAGATTGTCCTGCTTCCAAAGAACTAACATCACTAAATATTGCGGGTAAGTCAGACCGAGCTGATCTAACAGTGGTTTGTAAGTTTTTGTCATTGCTAATGACGTTGAGTACAGCGCAAAACAAAATTGGTTTTCTAGCGCTAGGTAATCTGGTGTGGGGGATTTTTTTGATTTCATGTTGAGCGTCGCCATTAGTTCTCGCATTATCAGACTTCTGTGGCGCTTAATCAATCTTTGCTGAAAAACCCGGGGAGTCAGAAGCCACAAGCGTGAAATGGCGAAGGGCGCAAATTTCTATTCAAATGTTTATGTATAGGGAAAAACCTAATGTCACGAATTAGTTCGTCGTCTGGCGCATGAGTGTGTTGTCGTTTTGGGCATAGACAGGTTCGACGAGCTTTCGTAAAAGAGAGGTGTTGCGCATCGATGGTCAACCATATCTGCGCCAGTGTCGTTAGAAACATTATCTTATACAACTGGAGCAAAGCAACATGACGAGTACGCAAGCCAAAAAGTCACTACATCCTTTGATCGCCATTGCAGCGAGCTCCGTCATCGTGGCAAGTCTCGTTGGCGTCGCTGCGATGACGGGTATGCTCCCTAATTCAAATGGCGAACCAAAATCAGATTCGCTAAAAGCACCTGTGGCACTTGCTGAACACAGTAGTTCGGCAAAAGCAAACGGGAAAGAGCTAACAAAAAATTCTACGTCAAAAAACATCGAGGGCACTAGTGCACGTGATAGCGATAAAGAAAAACCAAACACGTCTAAGAATATTGAGAAAGCGATTTGCCAACAATGTGGCGTGGTGACTTCAGTTCGTAGCTACGAGCAAAAAGCAGAGCAAGGTAGTGGCGTCGGTGCCGTAACAGGTGCGGTTTTAGGTGGCTTGATTGGTAACCAAGTGGGTGGCGGTAATGGTAGAAAAATTGCGACTGTCGCTGGTGCAGTAGGTGGTGGTTATGCGGGCAATGAAATTGAAAAAAGCCGCAATACGCATACCGTCTATGAAGTGTTTGTGAAAATGGAAAACGGCGAAACCCGTACCTTTAAACCTAGCAATAAGCCAGATTGGCGTTCAGGTGATCGTGTGCGATTGACGGAGGGGCGTTTGGTCAGCAATGACTAGGTTGGAACTAAGCCTACAAACAATTCGATACAAATATGAAACATGAAACACCGACTTGATATTCGAGTCGGTGTTTTTTTATTTAGTCTCAGCGTTCGACAAGGTCAGTATGCTATGCGCCACCAGATCCAAAGCAGGTCGCGCATTCCCTTGCTTATCAGTCCAGACCTTAGGTGTTAATGCGCCCGATAGGCTCAAGCTCGCGCCATCTTCTAAACTCAGTAAAGTCTCACGCACGGCATCGTTAAACGCGATCACATTGCAAATGATGCCGTCGCCATCGTCGGTCATTGCTTTGACTTTGCATGTCACGTAGCTAGAGCCAGCGTGGCCAGTTCTCTGTTCTGCAATGCCATACAGTCGTCCTGCGATTAGTGCATCTATCATCTTGAATACTCAGTAAAAATGGATCGAGACGCATTATAAAGCTTGTCGCGCAGGCATGCGCTAAGCTTTTGAGCTCAGACAAAGTTTGAATAACCTGACGCTGCACCATCGATGGTAGGTCTTGTGCTTTATTAGGTACGCTGTCGCACGGTCACTCGCATGTTGACCGCCTATATTTAGCCTTGAAGGTATCGTCAATAAAATTTGACCATATCGTTTCACTGAAAGGACGAAAGCCATGACTTATCTTAATACCAAAGACGGCGCCCAACTTTTTGAAAAAGATTGGGGGACGGGGCAACCCGTTATTTTGATTCACGGCTGGCCGCTGTCATCCTATAGCTGGGATGCGCAAGCGATGGCGATCGCTGATGCTGGATACCGAGCGATTGCCTATGGTCGCCGTGGTTTTGGACGGTCATCGCAAACTTGGAATGGCTACGATTACGATACTTTGAGTGATGACCTAGCTGCTGTGATTGAATACACAGAAGCTCAGAACGCTATCATCATTGGCTTCTCTATGGGGGGAGGTGAGGTCGCTCGTTACATGTCACGCCATGCCGGTAAGTCGGTAGCAAAGGTGGTATTGGTCTCTTCTATTGTTCCCTTTCGCTTAAAAACTGCTGACAATCCTAGCGGTACTGAGCAAACTGTCTTTGATGAGACTGCACAGAAAATCAACGAAGATCGCGCCGAATTTTTCATGAGCTTCTTCCGTGCATTTTTTGGAGCCGATACGCCTGGTAACTCAATCAGCGAAGAATTACTTGAGAATATGCGTAACATCGCGATGCAGGCAAGTCTCAAGGCCACACTAGAATGCTTAAAATCGTTTTCCTGTACCGATTTTCGTGGAGACTTAGCGCATTTTGAAGTACCAACCTTAATTATTCATGGCACAGAAGATACGACTGTACCCATCGAGGCATCGGCCCGCTTGGCTGTGAAAGGCATCAAAGATGCCATCCTGATTGAATACCCCGGCGCGCCCCACGGTCTGTTTGCAACGCACAGAGAAAAATTCACGCAAGACTTGCTGACGTTTATACGCCAGTAATGGCAAGCAGCCTTCAACAGCAATCTCATCGCTTGTACTTAAGAAAGTTAAGTAAGCAATGAGCGTAGCGATGGCACGTGAATGAAGGGCATGTACTCGTGCCAGTCAAACAGGAAAGAAAACACCACATGAATCACCGGTGAAGATAAAAATGCCAGTAGCAAATATTGCAGCAATTCTTTGCCATTAAACTTGAAAACTAACGGCGGCACTAACAAGGTCGCGAGCGCCGGCAGAGTATAGTAAATCCACCATGGCAAGCCCGCATTGTTCCCAAATTTGGCGAACACCATGCCACCAACCACCACCAGTGCAGCCACAGCGATCACCGTGAAACCTTTAGGACGTTGTGAACGATGACGAATGACAAAGTACAAAATCGCGATGAAGGCGATTAGTGATACCAGTATAAAAACCGAGAAACGGCCGGCGACAGAGTTAAGGTAATTGGACATGTGAGCTTGTCGTTAGGGATAGTGATTATTTAAAACGATTGTGTAAGTCAACAAATGCTCGTGTATTGACAGCACGTAAAATACTACCAAATCAAATACATTTCAACGAGCAGAATAGGCGCAGTGCATTTTAATCGGTTTGCTTGTTTTATTGAGAAATATCCTAGCGGTTGTCTTACCGACTAACGACTATTCCTGCTAGCGAAAAATCAAGTTCAACCACGGACTCAACTCGGTATGTTTTCTTCAGAATTTTGGCGGCCAAAGTGCCTTGCTTGCGTCGAGAATCGACACTGTTTTTTTAAAGCGATGCCGCACTATTTTCGTTGCCACTAATATAGTTCGGTGTCGAACAGACCGTTGCCCATTGATCTCCTATTGTCGCAGATGCGAGGAGTCACTTTACAGTGAGCTATTGCGACGAATCTTGGCTTTTTTAATTAACCATTTTGGGAGAATTACTAATGAATCACACAACGACGGGCGACCACACTGCCCACAATAAAGAAATGCAATCGTGTATTGAAGTATGCACTCATTGCCACGCGACCTGTTTGCATACTGCGATGATGCATTGTCTGGAGATGGGCGGAGCGCATGTCGAAGCGACGCATTTTCGATTAATGATGGATTGCGCTGCGATCTGCCAAACATCTGCCAACATGCAATTATCTGGCTCACCATTTCATCGAACGCTTTGCGGCCTTTGCGCTGATATTTGTGAGGCTTGCGCCAAAAGTTGTGAAACAGTTGGCGGGATGGATGCCTGCGTCAAGGCTTGCCGTGATTGCGCTGCAAGTTGCCGTAAGATGTGTGCCAAAGCTAGCTGAATTTAGGTGACGACGGACAACGCTGTTTTGCAGTTATCGTAAATCAGCAGTCCGTCGAAATAGACCTTATTTGAGCTGCTGACTGAATAACCAATCCCGCCACCAGTATCCGGGATAGACATCAGACGGCGGCTGATGCTTCAGTCCTTTGTACTCCCTCAGTGTGACTTGCTGCCCTCCATGGCTAGTAATCGCTTGGACAAATCGTCGATCAGCGGTAATCGGGTTCTCTAAATCTGCGTCACCGTGAATCACGATGATAGGTAGATTGGTGAAACTGTTTGCTAGAGAGTTTGGCGGCGCGATTCCACACATGGGGACAATGCCAGCAAACATGCTAGGTGCAATGCTTGGCAGCAGCCATGTTGCCGAGCCGCCCATAGAAAATCCTGACGCATAGATTCGTGATTTATCCACGGGATTTGCTGCGCTAAATTGCTTAATTAGCTCAACTGTGTCATTCAACATAGCAGAAGGCACAGCATGTTGATCCGGCGAAGAAGGACCGTAGTTCGCGCTTCTGATCGAAAACTGTGGAATCAAAATAAACGCCTGATACCGATCGCGAACATCCGGCATTGCCCAGCTTTTTGCCAATCGATCTAACTGGCTTAGATTGTCAGTCCCAATTTCTCCTGATCCATGCAGTTGCACTACCAGCGGATAAATCTTTCCTGGAATTATTCTAGATGGGCGCAGCAAGCGATAGGGCAGTTGCGCACCGCGTGATGAGGTAAAAATGACGCTCTCAAATTGGTCAGGGGATACCGTGTTGAAAAGTTCTCGTGACAAGTGAGTGGGGTTGTCTATCAGCTCTTGTTTTGGGGTGATGCTTGTGCAGCTTGTTAGGGCGGCGCAGAGAAGGAGGATCAATGTTTTTGTTTTTTTCATTTTTAGGATGGGGTTATGTGCCTTCAGGTTTAGCGTTTGCGATGATCGGCTAACAAGGGGCGACCGTGCGTTGCAAAAGTGTTCAAGTTTGTCCCGACGTGATTTGTCCAATCGATCAAAGGCTAGATTTCTGCGCTAAGACTATTCAAATGGGCATGGGCGCTTTCGGATTTGCTCGAAGTGATGAACAGCACAAAATACGCTGTACTTGATACGCCCATGTGTACAACTGGCATTTTTACAACTCTGAGTTTGGTCCTCAGTGCCTAACTGTTGGAAAAACTCGCGATCACTTTCGAAAATAATTCTTTCAGATTCGATGCGTTGGTTTTTGATTTCCAGTTCTGAAAATATTCTCGACCCTGGAACCCAAGGAAAGGATTCGACGCCTTTAGGGGCTGCTTCCATAAATTTAATCCACAACTCCAGTCCTGTGGCGCGCGACATGCTCTTTATGTGCCCCATATTTGAAAGATCTGGATCGTCCAAATAAGCGAAACCTTCCTCATCTAGCCGCAATGTCCAACCGCTTTCCTCATGTACTAACCATGTATCGGGATGTTCACTATCATCGACGTTGAGTTCATCAACGATTTCAGCCAGACGTTTGGCGGTTGGGGAATCTTCACTCCCGCCCCAGCGAGTCTCTACAAAGTAAGGTTATTGACTCATATGAGATCTAACTTGTTTCAATGTGAAAGAAACCGAAGTTAACATAAAATTTCAAAATTGCAAAAACCTTTCGAATACTCGGTAAGACCTACCAAGAATACCCAGTGTATTGCCCTTAGTACAATGCAGATACCTTCTTTCACTCCCACAAAACAACAAAATCCAACGTTTTTTTCTTTACTTTTCAAAGCGCTTTGAATTAAACTAAAAATTAACCCAAAGCGCTTTGAATTTCAACTCAAGAAAATCTGTAGAAATCATTCAATCAGCGCTTTTTAAATTTTCCCGAATATGAGTAAGTCTATGAAACCAGCCTGCATTTTTGACCTCGATGGTGTGATTGTGGATACCGCGAAGTATCACTATCTAGCTTGGAAGCGTTTGGCGAATAGTTTGGGTTTTGATTTTACTGAACATGACAATGAGCAGCTTAAAGGTGTCAGTCGGGTTGAGTCTTTGAAATTGATTTTGCGCTTGGGTGGCAAGCAACTTGATGATGCGGAATTTGATGCGGCCTTGGTGCGTAAAAATGGCTGGTATTTGGAGTACATACAGCAACTCGGGCCGGAAGAAATTTTGCCGGGTGCTGCGGAGTTTTTG
Source organism: uncultured Undibacterium sp. (assembly GCA_963511665.1). Taxonomy (GTDB): domain Bacteria; phylum Pseudomonadota; class Gammaproteobacteria; order Burkholderiales; family Burkholderiaceae_D; genus Undibacterium. The sequence goes on along the minus strand of CAUPKC010000029.1, from coordinate 40,933 downwards.
ACTTCAGTGCGCGCGAAGGGCATCAAAGTGGCGCTGGGATCGGCGAGTAAAAATGCGGTCTTGATCTTGGAGCGCATACAGCTGCTGGATCAGTTTGATGCGATTGTCGATGGCAATAAAGTTAGCAAAGCCAAACCTGATCCTGAAGTGTTTTTAAAGGCGGCTGAAGAATTAGCAGTACCTGCTAACGAGTGTATCGTATTTGAAGATGCGGTGGCGGGTGTGCAGGCGGCACGAAATGCGGGCATGAAAGTGGTGGGTATCGGCAGTGCTGCGGTGCTCGATCAGGCGCATTTTGTGTTGCCGAATTTTGCAGGTTTGAGTATCGCGGATGTGATGGCACGCTTTGTGTGATTGCCAGGTTCCCTCTCCCGAAGTTTTACGAATTGGTGATGGGTAGGGTGGGGATGGGTTTCATTTGTTTTCGACAAAGTCCCAAAGTTTGACCCATCCCCATCCCAACCTTCCCCTTGAAGGGGAAGAAGCAAAAAACACAAATTAGTACACGAATAAATCAAAGACGGATGAAATAGCAATGAGAGACTACATAAAAAAAGACCCGTGGAATATTATCGAAGAAGGCTTTGATCCTGCTTTGAATCGTATCTCCGAAAGTATCTTTTCTATCGGCAATGGCAAAATTGGTCAGCGTGCCAATTTTGAAGAAAAATATAGCGGCAGCAGTTTGCGCGGTAGTTACGTGGCTGGCGTCTACTACCCAGACAAAACGCGCGTGGGCTGGTGGAAAAATGGCTATCCAGAATATTTCGCCAAGGTGCTTAATGCGACCAATTGGATCGGTATTGACGTCAACGTCGATGGCGAAGAATTGGATTTGGCAACGGCCAGCGTGGCGAATTTTAAGCGTGTGTTGAACATGCAAGAAGGCATCTTGCAACGCAGCTTTGTGGCGACTTTGGCATCAGGTAAGCAAATTGAAGTGCAGTCCACGCGCTTTACTAGCATCGTTGATACCGACAATGCGGTGATTCGCTATTCGGTCAAAGCTTTGAATTTCAGCGGTAAGCTCACATTCACGCCTTTGCTTGATTTGAATGTGGTGAATCAAGACTCCAATTACGACGAACAATTTTGGGCTGAGATTTCACGTAGCGCGGAAGCGGGTGTTGCAGCGATCACTGGCGAGACAAAGAAAACGGCGTTCCATGTGGCGACGGCGTTTGCATTGTCATTGGAAGTCGATGGTACGTCACAGGCTTTGCAAGCAGAATCCGTATCGAAAGAAAAATTTGTCGCGAATGTCGTGCATGCTGACATTGCACAAGGACAGACGGCCAGTCTGATTAAATACGTTGCGGTTATCTCTTCACTTTATGCCGAGAAGGCGACGATACAAGGAACTGCGCAAGCAAGTGCAGCCGGGGCGCAAACGAAGGGCTTTGAAAACATGTTGAGCGAGCAGCGCGCGGCATGGGCGAAAAAGTGGGCAGAATGCGATATCACGATTGATGGCGATGTCGCCGCGCAGCAAGCGATCCGTTTCAATATTTTGCAAATGAATCAAACCTATACAGGTGAAGATGAGCGCTTGAATATCGGCCCGAAAGGTTTTACTGGCGAAAAATATGGTGGCGTGACTTATTGGGATACGGAGGCGTATTGCTTGCCGTTTTATCTGAAAACTGCCGATCCTAAAGTGGCGCGTCAATTGCTCGTGTACCGCTACAAACATCTTGGTCGCGCTATTGAGAATGCAGCTAAGCTTGGCTTTAAGCACGGCGCGGCTTTGTATCCTATGGTGACCATCAATGGCGAAGAGTGCCATAACGAATGGGAAATTACCTTCGAGGAAATTCACCGCAATGGCGCGATGAGTTTTGCGATTTATAACTACATCAATCACACGGGTGATGTTGGTTATTTGGCGGAATATGGTTTGGAAGTCTTGATCGCGATTTCACGTTTCTGGCGTCAACGCGTGCAATGGTCAGATCGTCGCAATGGCTACATCATGTTGGGTGTGACGGGGCCGAATGAATACGAGAATAACGTCAACAATAATTGGTACACCAACTTGTTGGCACAGTGGACTTTGAACTACACTCGCGAATCCTTAGCGCAAGTCAAAGCCAGCGATCCAGTGCGTTACGCCGAGATCATCGCTAAAACGCAATTGGGCGGGCACGAAGACGAAGAAACGATTTGGGCCGATGTCGCAGAAAAAATTGTCTTGCCAGTGGATGCGCCAACCGGTGTATTTATTCAGCAAGATGGTTTTATGGATAAAGAATTGTTGCCGATGTCAGCGATTCCTAAAGGGGAATATCCTATTCATAAAAACTGGTCTTGGGATCGCATCTTACGTTCTTGCTACATCAAGCAAGCCGACGTCTTGCAAGGGATCTACACCTTTGAAGCGAACTACGATAAAGAGACACTCAAGAGGAATTTTGACTTCTATGAGCCTTTGACCGTGCATGAATCTTCATTGTCGCCGTGCATCCATTCAATTTTGGCGTCGTCTTTAGGTTATGACGATTTGGCTTACAAATTCTATCTGCGTACTGCGCGTTTGGATTTGGATGATTACAACCACGATACGGATGATGGCTTGCATATTACCTCGATGGCGGGTACTTGGATGTCAGTGGTTGAAGGTTTTGGCGGCGTGCGCGTACAGCAAGGTGTGTTGCATCTGAATCCTAGTTTACCTAAGCAGTGGCAGGGCTATTCTTTCCGCATCACCTTCCGCGGTGCTTTGTTGAAGGTGGCTGTGAAGGCCGATGCGATCATTATAGAGAATGAATCGGATGTCGGACTGTCGTTGCAGCTGCTTGGCATAGAAAAGCTACTACCTGCCAGACAGATTTTGACGGTAGCGCGTTGAATTCAACGACTTCGCGGGCTTAAAGTGAAACAATTTGTGAATTAATTAATTTGGGAATTGATTTCTGTGGCGTTGAGTGATAATGTAAAAGCGAAAACACGGGTTTGGATTAATTCAAACTAATGCTGTGTTTTCTCTCGCTAAAAGAGGGAAATAGGTAGCCCACGAAAGGCGATGAGTAGGAGTAATTGTTGGAATGTTTCGTATTGGATTTCTTGCTCACATCGGAGGGGTAATCAGCTCGGTGATGAGTTTCGGCTCCCTCCTTATGATAGTAAGTGAGGGGCTTTTTTTGTCCTCATTTTCTTCGAAATTTACGTTCCGCTCTTTTCAACTCATTTTCAACTTATGTTGAAACTACACCTTCATTCCATCCCTACTATTTTTGCCGCCAGTGAACAAACTTGACTGAGGCTGGTCTATCGTTTTCTGACATAGATCGGGTTGGTGACAACGATCAGTGATGAAAATTAGCAACAACAGAGTGATATAAATAAGTGATAGAAATAAGTGATAAAAACAAGCGATGAAAAAAACCGTTATGCAAAATCCTGATTGGTGGCGTGAAGCCGTTATTTATCAAATTTATCCGCGTAGTTTTAAAGACAGCAACGGCGACGGTATCGGTGACCTCCCAGGTATCACTGAAAAACTTGATTACATCGCTAGTCTTGGCGTCGATATCGTTTGGATTTCGCCCTTCTTTACTTCACCGATGAAAGATTTTGGCTACGATGTCGCCGATTACTGTGATGTCGATCCTTTGTTTGGTAGTTTGTCTGATTTTGATGCCCTAGTTGCACGTGCACATGAATTAGGTTTGAAGATCATGATAGACCAGGTCTTGTCGCATACTGCTGAAAATCATCCTTGGTTTATTGAAAGTCGTCGTAGTCGCAGCAATCCCAAAGCTGATTGGTATGTCTGGTCAAACCCCAATCCAGATGGGACGCCACCGAATAACTGGCTGTCAATTTTTGGTGGATCAGCTTGGCAATGGGATACGCGTCGCTGCCAATATTATCTACATAATTTTCTCACTAGTCAGCCGGATATGAATTTTCATCATCCGGAAGTGCAAAGCGCCCACCTCTCGAATATGCGATTTTGGCTGGAACGTGGCGTGGATGGTTTTCGCATGGATGCTTGTATCTACCATTTTCATGATCAAGAATTACGCAATAATCCTGTCGCCGAAAAACAGAATACGGTGAATGTCGCAGCCTCAAATCCCTACGGTATGCAGGCACATGTTTATGATAATTCGCGCCCGGAGAATTTGGCTTTTTTGGAACAAGTACGAATCTTACTCGATGAATATCAGGCCATCTCGATTGGTGAAGTGGGTGCCGATGATGCCTTGGAAGTGATGGCGCAATACACCGAAGGTGGGCGACGATTGCACATGGCCTATAGCTTTAATCTGCTGACCGCTGAATATTCGGCTGCTCACATACGTCGTCAAGTTGAGGCTTTTGAGGATAGGGTCAAAGCTGGTGGTGCATCCTGGTCGGTTGGGAATCACGACGTGGCACGAGTGATGACACGCTGGGGCGGGCAACACGCAAGCGCTGAATTTGCCAAGATGATCCTAGCCTTACAAATGACGCTCAAGGGTACGCCTTGCCTTTATCAAGGTGATGAGCTGGCTTTGACTGAAGCCGAGCTAGCCTACGAGGACTTGCAAGATCCGGTTGCAATTACTTTTTGGCCCGAATCGAAAGGCCGCGATGGATGCCGCACGCCACTACCTTGGGACGGCGATGCTGCTCACGCAGGATTTTCCAGTGCAAAGCCTTGGTTGCCGGTGTCGGCAGATCATTTCTCTTTAGCCGTCAACGAACAGGAAAAAAATCCGGATTCGGTTTTGCATTTTGCGCGTCGCATTTTACCTTGGCGCAAAAGCATTCCTCAATTATTGCGTGGTGCAATTCGTTTTTATGATTTGCCAGAACCTATACTAGGACTAAGCCGTGATTTGCCCGATGCGCCGAGTATATATGTCGCCTTTAACTTAAGCGCCGAGGCTATCACGGTGGAATGGCCACAAGTGCAGGACGCGATTGCACTTTCTGGTCATGGCTTGGCAGGGCAGAAAGAGGGTAGTCAGTTGATCTTGCCGGCCTACGGCGCTTGGTTTGGGGTTAAACGTCATAGCTGATTGATGTGCCGATTTTTGCTGATCTTAGATTGTTTTCAGATCGATTGAAGACCCTGGTTTTGCGTTTATACTGTTTTCTTTTGAATTATTCTTTTAAGATTATTTTGACGGATAAAAACATGCAAATTAGCAAAAGACGGTTTACCAAAATGTTAGTTGGAACTGGATTAGTTGGGTTATCGAATTCAATCTTTGCTGGTGTGAACGCGCCTGAGATGGGCGTTGAATACAAATTGCTGCGCCAACCACAGCCAGTTGCGGCGGGCTCTAAAATCCAGATCATAGAATTTTTTGCTTATTATTGCCCTCACTGTTATGCCTTGGAACCAATCTTGACGGATTGGCTCAAGAAGCAGGGCGATAAAATTGAATTTAAACGCATACATGTTTTAAATCCTGGGGTCGAAACTCAGCAAAAATTATTTTTTGCTCTAGATGCCTTGGGAAAAGCTGAAGAATTGCATACCAAAGTATTTGAGGCTTATCACCTCAAGCGTAATCGCCTGATGACCGACGAGCAGATCAAGGCCTTTATCGACACTACGACGATCGATAAAGCCGCCTTCTATAATGCCTATAAATCTTTTACCGTCATCACTAAACAAGGACGTTCGCCACGTGTGATGGCGGACTATGACATTGATTCATGGCCTAGTTTAATTGTCGATGGACGTTTGCAAACATCGCCAAGTATGGCCGCACGTGGCATGGGACGAGTCACTGAGCAAGAACAAAATGAAGCGCTGCTCCCAGTATTGGATTTCCTCGTTAGCAAAGCGCAAAAAGAGAAGGTGCTTGTGCCTAAATAGTAAGCGCGGTTACGTAAGCAATATTGAGTGCAGTGCAGATAACAAACACCCAGCTTTGAGCGTGCGATGGGTATCTGTCATTTACTCCACATGACGATCATGTTGCGCGCGACACATTCCATAGAGTATTGTTTCGCAAAGACCTCGTAAAAAAACTGGCTATCGAGTGCTTTTGTCCATTCCTTAAACAAACAAAAAGAAAGAGACATTGATTATGAGTAAACAGATCAAGCTACTTGTTTGCGTCGCCGCATTGAGTTCCCTATATTCGTTAAGCACTAGCGTGGTAGCGCAAACCAAATTAAAACCAGCTGCAAAGCTCACCATGCAGGATATCTTGAAATCCTCACAAGCCAGTGACTGGCGTCCATTGAATCCAGACAATACGCTGTATTTGGAATTGGAAAAAGGCCGTATCGTGATCGAACTAGCACCTGAGTTCGCGCCAAAGAATGTCGCGAATATTAAAGCACTGGTGAAAGAAGGCTATTTTGATGGCTTGGCCATGTTACGTTCACATGATAACTACGTAGCGCAGTGGGGCGATCCGGGAGAAAAGCGTGAATTCAAAAATGCAGCAAAAAAAGTGGAAGGCGAATTCACCGTTAAGTACAAGAAGGACGCACCGTTCACACGCTTGCCCGATGTAGACGGCTATGCGCCACAAGTAGGGCACGTGAACAGTTTTGCAGCAGCCCGTGATCCCAAAACACAAACTACTTGGCTCACGCATTGCTACGGCGCAATTGGTGTGGCGCGCGGAAATGAGACTGATAGCGGCAATGGCAGCTCACTCTATGCAGTCACCGGTCACGCGCCACGTAATCTGGATCGCAATATCACGGTAGTCGGTCGTGTTATGTACGGCATAGAATTGCTCTCTAGTCTGCCAAGGGGCACGGGTGCACTTGGGTTTTATGAAAAACCTGAGGAACGTACTGCCATTAAGTCTGTTCGCCTCGCTGCGGATGTGCCAGAGGCAGCCCGCAGTAAATTAGAAGTTTTTCGTACTGATACGACAAGTTTCACAGCCTTGGTTGAAGCACAAAGAAACCGTGGTGGTGATTGGTATAAATTCGCAGCGAATCATATTGAATTGTGTAATGTGCCGATTCCTGTGCGGGTTGTGAAGTAGAGTTTTCTTGATGTCAGATAAGGATTGAGATGAAAAAAATAGTATCACTGATCGCATTGACCGTATTCATGTCGAGTGGGTGTATGACCGTTGATGTTAGCTCGAAACAATTCGTTCCGAGAGATGCAAATAAGTTGGTGCTCCTGAAGGCAAGTGCTCCTGAATACCAATTACGGGATGTGGAATTTGTGCAAACCGATGGTTCGGTAAGTCGTGGTGTCCATTTTAGTAAGCCTGGTGCTGAGGCCACGGTGCTGTATTTTCTTGGTAGTGGAATACGGGTCGATGCCGATGGTGCTTTTTTCTTGAAGTCGTTCGCTGATTTGAACCTCGATGTCATCACCTTTGATTATCGTAGTTTTGGTCGGAGCGACGCAACTACGAAGACCCATGGTTTGAAAGAGATTGAAGCGGATACGGCAGCACTTTACGATCACGTGCGCAGTCTTGTGAAAGGTCGTTTGATTGTGCACGGACATTCCTTCGGTAGTTTTGTTGCCGCCCATTTGGCCGGTCAACGACAGCTCGATGGCCTCGTATTAGAGGGCACGGGAACCGATCCCAAGACCTACGCACAAAACCTAACACCCTGGTTTGCGAGGCCTTTTGTTACCTACCGTGTAGTTGGTGAGGTCGCAGAAGTTGATAATGTCCGCAGCCTGCAAGGCACCAAGTTCCCAATTCTGGTAATCGCTGGAAAACGCGATTCGACAACACCAGAAGCAACCGCACGTGTCTTGTTTGACAGCTTAAAGCAAAGCAATAAACGTTTTGTGAGCGTGAATTCCGGACATATGGATGCGATGCTATTTCCTGAAACGAACGCGGCGTACAAGGATTTCATCAGGGGCAAATTCGAGTAAGACTAAGGGATGTGGTAGGTAGGTCTGCAAAACCCAGCATTTAGTTGTTACACTTACCGACCATTCTGTGTTTTGTTGGACCTTGCACCAAGTCATGGTCGACTGTTTCGGAAAGGCGGTCGTCAAGTGTGCTTAAACGAATCAATGAAAATTCGACTAGCTTAAGGTGTGCATAGAAATCCTCTTGGATGTGTTACTTCCAGCGTTTCTGATATCTTGAGAGTATTCCCTATTTTTGGAAAGTGGCTCTGGAGCTGGGATGCGACAGGCTCAAAATCGCGTTGCAAGTTCAGAGTCCTTTTTTGATCGTAGAGGAAAGTGCCGATGTATACCGCCTTTCCTTTTGGGGCATTAAATGCCGTAGTTGAAAATGATTTATGGACCGTGTTGAATGGACTCACGACAAAATGTTCCGACTGCACTTCAAAGGCGAAAAAATGAATGTTGCCAGCGACGCTGGGGATCATGGCTTCGGTATGGTTGTATCGAAAACAATTTCCAGTGATCGCTTGTAATTTGAGATCATATTCGCTTAAGTCGACACTAAACATCGGTGCGTCCCATCGTCCTTCTACACGAATGCCATAAATGATGATGCTGCGATATGGATTTATCGTGGCATCTGAGTTCAGTTTTTTTACGTTATTCAAGCCGCAGGCGGAAAGTATCGAAGAAGGAGCGATCAACAAAAAATAGACAACAGTTTTTTTCATTTTGCCACCAACTAAAATTAAATTGTTTAAAATCATCATCGGAAACTATGCATGGCGCGCTCGAATCAAAGACGAATTTACTGTGCAGGATTCGCCGAAATAGCATGTACGGCATTGATGGCGGCAACCACTTCCTCGGTCAGCTTAATATCGGTAGCGCGGATATTTTCTACCAACTGCGTCAAATTGGTCGCACCAATAATCGTACTGGCTACAAACCAACGTGAGTAGCACCAGGCTAACGCGAGTTGCGTTGGAGTCAGCCCATGTGCGCGTGCCAACGAAGTGTAACGCGCGCTGGTGGCGATAACTTCTGGACGCATATAACGTGGACTCCAAGTGGGTGGGAATTTGGTTAGGCGTCCTTTGGCCTGTACATCATCGACATATTTACCCGTTAAACGTCCAAAGGCGAGTGGGCTGTAGGCCAATAAACCGACTTGTTCGCGATAGCAAGTTTCGGTCAAGCCTTGCTCGTAACTGCGGTTCATCAAATGGTATGGGTTTTGGATGGAAATGATGCGTGCTTGTTGTTTACGCTCGGCATGTTTGATGAATTCGCTGACACCCCAAGGCGTTTCATTAGAGACGCCGATGTGACGAATCTTGCCTTCTTTAACTAAGCTATCAAGTACATCCAATGTCGCCTCAATGTCGACGCTGTCGTGTTCTAAATCGGGATTAAATTCTTTCTGACCAAAGATAGGTGCATTGCGGCTAGGCCAGTGTAATTGATACAGGTCGATGTAATCAGTATTCAGACGTTGCAAACTCGCTTCGACTGCAATACGGATATTTTTCGCATCGAGATCGTTGACGCCGTTGCGTATCCACGGCATGCCGCACGAGGGGCCAGCTACTTTGGTGGCTAAAATGATTTGGTCGCGTTGACCGGATTGCTTGATCCAACTGCCGATGTATTGTTCGGTACGATTCACTGTTTCTGCGCGTGGCATGACGGGATACATCTCAGCAGTGTCGATGAAATTGACGCCATGTGCTAATGCGAAATCAAGCTGTTGATGCGCTTCGGCTTCGGTGTTTTGTTCACCGAATGTCATGGTGCCGAGACATACTTCTGACACCATTAAATCGCTGCTGCCTAGTTTTTTGAGGTTCATGATTTGTTATTTCGTATCGCCAACGCACATTCACGCACCAAAGCGGGACCGCGATAGATCAAGCCTGAATACACTTGCACTAAAGACGCGCCAGCATTCATTTTTGCCACTGCATCGTTGCCTGAGAAAATGCCGCCAACGCCGATAATAGGCAGGGCATCGCCCAATTCTGCTTTTAAAGCACGCACAACTTTGTTGGATAGCTCAAACACCGGCTCACCCGATAATCCACCTGCTTCTTCACCATGTTGTAGACCTTTGACTGCATCGCGGGTGATCGTCGTGTTGGTCGCAATTACGCCATCAATTTTATGGCGCAGTAAAGATTCGGCGATGTTTTTGATTTGTTCGCTGTCGATGTCGGGTGCGATTTTTAAAGTGATGGGGACATAGCGTTTGTGTTGATCTGCTAAACGCTGTTGTGAGTCTTTAAGTTTGGATAGCAGGTCATCGAGTTCAGATGCGCCTTGCAATTGGCGCAGGTTTTTGGTGTTCGGTGAGGAGATGTTGACGGTGACGTAACTGGCGTAAGGATAGACTTTGTTCAGGCACAGCAAATAATCGTCGGCGGCTTTTTCGATAGGCGTATCGGCGTTTTTTCCGATGTTTAAACCGAGCACGCCTTGCTTCTCTTGATAAAAGCGTGAAGCTTGTACATTCGCGACGAAGGCGTCGACGCCACCATTATTAAATCCCATGCGATTAATAATCGCATTGGCTTGCGGCAGGCGAAACATGCGCGGCTTGGGATTGCCCGCCTGCGCGCGTGGTGTGACCGTACCGATTTCTATTGAGCCAAAACCTAGAGACGCCAGCCCATCGATATAGCGGCCATCTTTATCTAAACCCGCGGCTAAGCCCACCGGATTTGGAAACGTAATTCCCATTACTTTATGCGGATCGCTCGCTGGCTTGGGTAACAGACGTGTCAGGCCCATATTGTGGGCACGTTTCAAGCTCGGCAGCGTTAGGTCATGCGCGCTTTCTGGATCCATAAAAAAGAGGAAAGGGCGGGCTAAAGAATAGAGCAATTGATCGGACATAATGATTTTTGATGTGAGGTAAAGGAATTAGATTTAGAGTGATTGCCAGCTGCCATCGAGTAAAGCCTGCAGTGGTTTGAAATTGGTTTTATACGACATTTTACGGCTCGCTTCTATCCAGTAACCGAGATACAGATAGGGAAGACCGAGGGTTTTAGTTTGTGCGATTTGCCACAGGACATTGAAGGTGCCGTAAGCGCTATGCGGCACATCCGGATCGTAGAAAGTATAAACGGACGAGAGGCCGTCATTCAAAATATCGATGATGCTGATCATGCGTAAAATATTTTGCGCATCGCGAAACGCGATCAGTCGCGTATTGACTCGACTCTGCAATAGAAATTGCGCATACTGATCGCTCCCATCTTGATCCATGCCGCCGCCCGCGTGCCGGCGGCTTTGGTAGCGTTGATAGAGTTCAAAATGTTCTTCGACAAATTCCAGTGGCAAAATCTCAGGTTGCAGATCTGCATGCTGCTGTAATGCACGCCGCTGGCTGCGATTGGTTTTGAAGTCATTGACGACGGTGCGTACTGGCGTGCAAGCCGAACAATGATCGCAATACGGACGGTAGATAAAAACACCGCTGCGCCGAAAGCCGCGACTGACTAATTCCGAATACACTTCATTGCCGATCAGGTGTGCTGGCGTGGCTACCTGCGAACGAGCTTGGCGGTCATCTAGATAGCTGCAAGCGTAGGGTGCCGTCGCGTAGTAGTGCAAGGTAATGTAGTCGTCTGTATTATTGCTATCCCCGACCTCCTCAGGTATAGGCGAAGGAGGCGGCGCTGGCGAATTAGTTCGAGATTGCATCGCTGTTCATCTTTCTGCTGGCTAGAGGATGCTCGGTTTGTAAGTAGTCCTTGAAGCTGACTAATTCTAAAGGCTGCCAATCTTGTATCGTCTCTTGCGTAATTGCTAGCCTCACATGCTGCATGAAATCATTGCGGCTGATGGGTTTAGCGCCGAATGTTGCCAGATGCGAGGTTTCTTGCTGGCAGTCTATCATTTTCACATCATGCTTGCGTAAGAAAACGACTAACTGACTCAATGCCATTTTAGAAGCATCCGTCACCTTAGCAAACATAGACTCGCCATAAAACATCTTACCTATACAAATGCCATAGGCGCCACCCACCAACTCTCCATCAAGCCAGACTTCTGAGCTATGTGCATAACCCATTCTATGCAGGGCGGTGTAGCCAGCAATGATTTCTTCTGAAATCCAAGTGCCATCCTGATTTTTGCGTGGTTCTGCGCAGTGGCGCATGACTTGTTCAAACGCTGTATCAAAACGAAAACTGCAGGCCGGATCTTTAAGTGCTTTGTTCAGACGCTTCTTTAAGCTATCAGAGAGTTTAAAATCGCTGGTCTTTAATACCATGCGCGGATCAGTTGACCACCACAATATAGGCTGGCCTTCAGAAAACCAGGGAAAGATGCCATTTTGGTAGGCATTCAATAAACGCTCAGGGGATAAATTTGCGCCAGCCGCCAATAAACCTGCGGCTCCTTGTTCTTCCGTCAAGGCTTGCGCTACGTCAGGGAAGGGGCTGTCAATTTCTAACCAGGGAATCATAGGTGCGGGATACAGAAACGCTTATTCAGGGCGATGCGATTTATAAAAATCATGTTCGTGCAAACTAAACTTTCCACCAGCATGTATTTTTTTCAGATCTTCGAAAAAGAATCTAAGAGTCTGACTCACAGTAGCAAACGCGATCTCATCCCATGGGATTTCATGCTCGGCAAATAAAGCGACTTCCAGGCTCTCGGTGCCGGCTAGATAATTCGTGTCAATCAAAGTCGCTCTATAGAATAGATGTACTTGATCCACATGTGGCACGCTGAGTACCGAGAATAATTCGTGTAGTTCTATATTCGCGCCAGCCTCTTCTATAGTCTCCCGTTGCGCCGCCTGCCGACAGGTTTCTTGATTTTCCATAAAGCCCGCAGGCAAAGTCCAATAACCATAACGCGGTTCAATCGCCCGTTTGCAAAGTAGTACCTTCACTTCGCCCGCGATATCCCAGATCGGTAAAGTACCGACCACCATGTTCGGATTTTGATAATGAACCGTTCCACATTCTGTGCAGACAAAGCGTTCGCGCGTATCGTCAGCGGGAATTTTTAAAGCCACAGGCGCAGCGCAAGCAGAGCAAAATTTCATGGTGTAACTCTTTCGGGACAGACACATAAATCGAATCCGTGAAAGTGTATCACCGCCTGCTCGGTTCTCTGAAGTGAAGGAGATAAAACTATTGCAGCGTCATGATGCTGCAATAGAAATATGCTTGCGAATAATGCTTAAGCATAGAAAGAAATTGCGCAAAGCAGCAAAATCCTGTATAGTTCTACTTATCAGACGCGGGGTGGAGCAGTCTGGCAGCTCGTCGGGCTCATAACCCGAAGGTCGTAGGTTCAAATCCTGCCCCCGCAACCAAAATTCTTCAGTAAAATCAAAGGCTTACGTAAATGACGTTAGCCTTTTTTTACGTCTGTCGGGTTATTTGCTGCAATTTTGCTGCAGTTCATATAAACCGATACCTATACCTTGTTCCTTAACTACTTTTTGGAGCAAAGTATGGCATCAATCATTAATCGCGGTCCTTACCAATTTCAAGTGCTTATTCGGCGCAAGGGCTACCCACCTCAAACACGAACTTTCGAAACCCAGCGAGAAGCGAAAGACTGGGCTCGCGACGTCGAAGCAAAAATGCGCCGCGGCGAATTCGCCGATTTATCTGAAGCAGAAGCAACAACGCTTGGCGAGATTCTTGAACGCTATCGTCAAGAAGTCACCCCAGAAAAACGAGGACACGTTCAAGAAAATTATCGTCTCCTACAATTGATTCGGCATCCAATCTCGCTGCGCTCACTTGCTAGCTTACGCAATGTCGATTTTTCTGATTATCGGAATGAACGAATCAAGCAGGTCGGTCCTAAGACTGTTCAGCTCGAATTAGCATTACTGTCTGCCGTTTTGAATAACGCTCGACGGGATTGGTCAATTCCTATCGAAAATTCAGTGACCGATATACGTAAACCGAAATTGCCGCGAGGTCGTGATCGGCGCTTAGTCGGTGATGAGGAAGTGCGCCTTTTCGAGGCATCTGAGGAGTGTAAGTCCGATGGTCTAGGTGTCTGCATCCGACTTGCACTAGAGCTTGGCATGCGCCGTGGTGAGATTGCAAATCTCCAATGGTCGCAGGTTGACTTTGAACAGCATGTCATCCGATTAGACTTAACAAAAAACGGGGATGCTCGACTTGTTCCTATGTCGACGACTGCAGAGGCTGCAATTCGCTCACTCTACACAACAAATTGCAGCGGCAGAATTTTCGACTTTTTTGATTCAGACGGCCTTGGTAAAGCGTTTAGTCGAGCACGAAAAAGAGCACGTATTGTCGGCTTATGTTTCCACGACCTTCGCCACGAAGCAGCCTCAAGATGGGCGAAAAGAGTTCCAGTCGCAACATTGGCAAAGATTTTTGGCTGGAAAACTTTGCAAATGGCGATGCGGTATTACAACCCAACGGCGGCTGAGTTGGTCGCTGCTGTGCGCGAAGCGGATGAGCGAGATACACAACCTACTAATGATGGATCGACTGCGCATAATGCCCATGGAGATGTCAAAACAGAGCGTAGGGCAATTGGGTCTCGCCCATTGTGTCATTCACTAAGAACAACGGCTGTCAGTGTTAGCAACAACGTCATTCAAGTTCAATTTAATTCGAGGAGCGCAGTATGAAAACCAAATTACCAATCTCAGAGATACACGCACTAATGCAAAATTCGAATGCTCTCGGATGGCTATGGCAGCGTGTCGAAGACAAACAAGATGTGCAATGGTCACTCGTACAATGTGAAACCGGGTCTCCTCTTCACGTGTACGCGGCGGGTGCAGTTTTGACGGCAGAAATACGCTCTATTGCGCATCTTCTTCCGGTTCTTCTTGAGAGTATAGTTGCTAAGGAAAATATAAGCGCTGAGGCGCTACAGCGCTTAGAGTTCGTCTATCTAGCGTTCGCTGCAACTGCGGAACGTTTGCTTGAGATAGAGCAGATTGAGTTATATGAGCAGTTAATGCTATTCAATAGAAAATTAAAGGATGCAATGAACTTGCTTAGTCAGAGTGTTTAATGTGACACAAGGGCTCAGCGCATGAGTTGAGTGCTAGCGAAGCACAAATTTCTTGGAAAATAGGGGTACTAAATTAATTTTAGTACCTTTTTTTTGGGGTGCACACAGATAAGTCGCATGATTTTCTATTGGGGAAATTTTTTAAGATATACCCCTGCGCTATATCGTTGATATAGCGCAGGGGTAAACAGTTCATATCATTCATGACGTCCTGACGATAGTTTGTTCTATATCGCAGCAACGATCTCCAAATCCATTCCTAAGCCTCGCAAAACAAATCCGGCCATTCGATTACACTCATCTCACTAAATTTAGCCTCAATTAGTCCAACGACCTTTGTATTGATCTCGAGTGATTTGAGTGAGTCGGACATGACAGATTCGTCTTTCTTTCTTCGGTTAAACAGATCAAGAAGTCCAAGTAGATTCCCTCTATCTTGAAAATATCCGCACCCCCGGCTGGTCAATTTTGGATGCGCGTCAACACCGCAAGGCATTAGTCAAGAAAGCGTGTTGTAAATTCTAAAATCACGCACCGAAACGCGCCACACATCGGCCTCTATGCTGAAATTTAAACACTGGTAGACCAAAGAAGCTTTCCCTAGTTTGCTACGTCAGCATGCTTCAGCGGTGAAACGAATGTAGGGACTTACATCCCGCTTGCATCCTATAGACGGATATAGTTTTGGTGTAAAAAATGTCTCGTCAGATTGCATAATCTGACGAGGCATTTTTATTTCTAGCGTGAAATCGTGAAAAATCAGATTTTAAAAATCAAACTTCAATTCTGCGATTAAACTGCGTTGAGTATAGGGGTGGAAAGCCCAATATTTTTTGTTGTTGAGATTGTCGATACCTACAGCAGCAGTCCACTGTTTATCAACTTTATAGCGCACCCGCAGATCGGCTACGAGAAAACTTGACACACCCATATAGGTGAAACCATTGTGATCTGAATTATCTAAAGAGCCATATTGGCGACCACTGTAACGTATGCCTAGGCTAGTATTGAGTTTTTCATTATGCCGATAGCTTGCCACAAAGTTAGCGCGCCATTGCGGTACCCTAGGCTGCCATTTGCCCACGCTGAGTGGAAACTTATCATTCTTTATGATCTTGGAATTAGCATAGGTCAAACTCGCAGCAAGATCTAAGCCAGGCATGATCACATTGCTTCCTTGGTAGGCGATTTCTAAACCTGTGGTGCGAATTTTGTCGAGGTTTTGTATATTCGTGATCGTTGGCGTGACCAAGGTATTGATTTGAGAATACAGTGCATCTTCGGTGTTTTCATGAAACAGCGTGCTACGTAATAAGCCTTCGCCATTGGCTAAAGAATATTCTGCACTCCATTCGCTGGTCCATGATTTTTCCGGTTTTAAATTCGGATTATTATTGATGATGGCCTGCGTAGAAATACTCCCTTGATAGAGTTCCGAAACGGTGGGCATGCGCACAGCGCGACCGATTGACGCCTTTAACATGAGATCATCTTCTGCACGAAAGGATAGAGCTGCTTTGGGGGAAAAGTGAGTTTCAGAACGCTTACCTAAAGTGAGCGTGGAACTCGCATTAGAAATAGCGCCTTGATCGGCTGACCACTGTTCTAAACGGCCGCCCAAAATGACTTTAACCTGTGGATTCATTCGCCACGCATCTTGAGCATAAATACTGTGCAATTGCGTATTGCCTTGAAATGCTGAATTACGTTTTTCAGGATTCCCTAAGATCCAGTTGCTGGTGTCGGAAACTAAAGTGCGCAATTGATAGGCTTCGCGTTGATAGCCAAATTCGCCCGTGTGTTGTGGGTTAGGACGCCAGATAGCTTTCAGGGCCAGGGTGTTCCAACCCGTTCCATTGCCATTGCTTATGCGTCCAGCACCACCAATATTGGCTGCTGGAATAGCAACGGTGGGAGCGCGTACCAAATCTCTACTGTAATCATAGACACTGGCTGCCACTTCCCAATCAAAAGTACCCTTGCTAAAACTCTTGAGGTTGAGACCGTGCGTGCTGTGTGCAAGTTGGTTCTTGCTATTGCTGATATCGGTCGAATTTACAGTGTATTTTTTTCCTGCGATATTGACGTCGCCGCTATAAACCGCATTTCCAGAACTATCGCGCAAATACGATTGCACACTACTGTTCATTTCGTTGCGCCAAACTGCATAGGTGTAACTTGCACGAAGTGTGGGTGAGATATCGTAGGCCAATTTAATTTTGGCATGGTCTTGTACTGTGTGATATTGCCCAGACGCGCCTATCAACCACCAATCCATGCCTTGTGGATTTTTCCCTAAAATGGCGCCAGTGACGGGTTTTCCCGCGCTGCTGTTGGTGCCGCTAGAAATTATTTTATTCGCAAACACGATTGGGTGACCATTGCTATCTAAACGATTTAAATTAATCCACCAAGAAACAGCGCCTTGTTTATTTCCAAGACTGCTACTGAGTTGTTTGCCACTGTAGTTTTTGTCGGTGCCTGATGAATTAAAGTTCTCAGTAAATCCCAGTAACTTTACATGTGCTTCAAATTTAGATGGCATACGAGTGACATAATCCACTACTGCACCGACAGAATTGCCGGAATAGGCCGCCGAAAATGGACCGTACAGCACATCAACCCGTTGGATTTCTTCGGGGGTTACCAAGCCCCAGCGCGGGGTGAAATTTGCACCATTACCCAGTAAATTGGAAAGCAAAATTCCATCGGCATATACCAAGGAACGTGCACTATTGCCAGTGCCAGATGCGCGCGTCGCTAAAACCGCGTGGTTATAGTCGCCAACATAGCGTTTGCGGACTAATAGGCTAGGTAGATATTTGAGGGCATCTTCCGCATCAATGGCATTAATCGTCGTCTCAATGGTTTTTGCATTAATCCCCTCTATCGTGGTTGGAATCTCTACTGGCAAGGAGGTTGGTCGATCGCCCTTTATGGTAATGCGCTCTACGCTTTCAGTAGATTTTCTGGTACTGGCTTCGGCAAGGTCATGGTTTTGTCCCCATGCAGTAGTAGAAAAAGTTGGGAAGACAGCCACCAGTGCTAAAGCCAGGGTAGAGGGTTTAAAAGTAGTTTTCATTATCGTCGAGTTCTTAAGTTCAGCAACATGCACTCAAACAAAGCATATAGCCATGCAAGGATAGGAATATCCTTGCGTAATCTAATTCATAGTGTTTGCATTTTGAAAAATTGGGGGCATTCTATGCTCTTGTTTGAATAGTTGCGGAGGTCAACAGCGTGCTGGTCCTCCGCTTGTTTTTAGGCTACTAGTTTTACCTTGGGAAAATCGATAGGTACATCTAAGGCCACGTTGATGTAGTTAGTGAATAAATTTAATGCGACGTGCGCCAGCATTTCCACGATCTGTTCATCATCAAAACCTGCGTTTCTTATTTCAGCAACATCTTTAGCTTCTAGCTGTGCTCGGGATTCAACGACTTTCAATACAAAACGTAAGGCAGTAGCGGTCCTTGCGTCGCTTGAAAGACCCGCCTGTGCGGCGGCCATTTCGTTGGCCGTTGCACCAGCCTTTTGTCCCAAGACTGTATGTGCTGCGAGGCAGTATTCACATCGATTGCGGTTGGCTATCGCGACTGCAATTTGCTCGCCAAGTTGGCTGTCGATGACGCCATTTCCTAGCGCCCCAAATGCGCCCCACATGCTGTTTAAGGCTGCAGGTGAATTTGCAACTGCCTTGAACATATTTGGTACAACGCCAAATGCGCCTTGAATTTTTTCGAGAACTTCCCGACGGTTTGATGTGGTATCGGTGACTTCAATGAGTTTAACGTGTGACATGGTGTTTCTTTCTAGAATTGGATTATTTAAAAATGATTGAGACAGAATTATTGGTTTGCTTTTCCAGGTAATGACAGATTGCCCGAGGCGACTTTAAATACATCAGCAACGCACAGCAAAGGCGCATGCATACTTGCGTTGACACGCAAGGCGGCAGCTACACCATCGTAATTGGCGGCTGTAACAACACCAATGTCGTCGAAAGGAACTTTCACTTCGAGAGTGTTAGCTTTGAAGACGGGATTCCAACCAGGGCTATCGATCAAGATGGGTAAACCTGGCCATGTCTTTGGCAGTTTAGGCTTACTGCCCTCCGGTATATCGACTACTTTTAGAGCGTCTTTGCCGCAAACAGGGTCTGCTTGCAAAACCACCCAATGTGAATGCCATTCACCGCCGCCACCAGCAAACAATGGTGTGTCGTTGAAATCTGGATGTGACGTTACCGCGAAGGCCAGGATGCCACTCTTGGCTTCAAAACCGACGGCGGAAGGATCAATGGTTGTAGGCCAAACATAAGAGAACACCTTGCTACCGGCCAGTTTGCCTAATTTGTTTGGTTTGGTTTTTCCTGCCTTACCTGAGACTGCAATATGGAAAGTGGCGATATTGCCTTCGGTCGTAATTTTAGTATGGACAATATCAAAAGCTGCCTGCACTTTGGTCGTCGCTTTTGAAGCAATACCACCTGTATGCTCACGTGCTGACAGCAACTGCGTTGAGAAGCCCAAGGTAATCATGATCGCGATCTGAGTAAATTTGATTTTCATATTGCATCCTATTAATAGGTAGTAGGTTGATTGATTGGTTGATTAATATTTCAAATTCGGCTCTGGTCTTGTTAAATGGTGTTCTAGCCAAAAGCACGATTATTATTTTTAATTAGGAATCCTAACTAAATGCTTTTAAAAAAATGCCGAACTTTCGTTAAGCATAATTGCGCACTTATCGATCTCGTATTTACGATGACATCTTTTCTAATTTCTTCCAATTTAATGTAGTCGTCGCAGCATCTGCGGCAGAGTGTTCTTCGCAATCGAGACGCAGCAGCATTTGGGGCAGCGGAGCATTTACCAATTGACAATGATGTGGTGCTTTAGCATTTTTATGTTCGTTCGCTACAAAATGCTGGCATGTTACGCAAGCGCGAATCTCAGGAAACCGTTCGCTTTGTTGAAGTCTTCCTATGGTTGCCAGCAGACCATCAAACATAGCTTGTTGAGACGCATCCGGTAATTCGCTAACAGCATCAAAAGCGAAAGACATCGCACTATTTATTTTTTTTGCTAGTCGCTTCCCCTCGATAGTAAGGCTAATGGCAATAGCGCGCCCATCATCCGACGCCCGGCCTTTTTCAACCAGTTTTTTTGCCACCAGAGAAGCGACGGAATCACTGGCACTTGCTGTAGTAACGCCAATTTGCTGCGCCATCCAAGACAAGCGTACACCAGCATCACGGCTCAAGAGGATTTGCAATATATCAACCTGAGTCGGATTTAAACCTTCAGCGGTAGCAAACTGCCAAGCACCCGAGCGCAGTACGTTGGCAATACGAGATATTGCACTAACGATGCGTTCGCTAATCGCTGGCGTTGCATTCCACGGAGATGGCTTTATTGAGTTCATGCCGCATTATAGGACCTCTTTTGATCTTTGTAAAGGACTCCTAAGTAAGTTAATGTGTTTGACCAAAACCCCACAGAACTTGGCGTTGTCGAATAAGTCGAAATTTCAGTAAAGAAGTAAACAATCTGTCATGATTCTCGTCGATTTCCCATGCAAAGAAGCCGATGCCATACAAACACAAGGAAAGTCGCCGCCACAAGATCACAAAATCACGCTACAAAGTGACGAACTGGTCAGAATATAATGAAGCATTGCGGCGGCGAGGCGATTTCACAATCTGGTTCACAGAGGATGCGATCGCTGGATGGCGTCCCGCCAAGACCGACGCCATGGGTCGGCCACGGGAATATTCCGATGCTGCGATTGAAACTGCGCTATTGCTCCGCCAGGTCTTTCGTTTGCCGCTAGGCCAGACTGAAGGACTGATGAATTCACTCGCTCGTGCCATGAAAGCGGACATTGTCATTCCCGACTTCAGTCGTATTTCCAGACGGCTCCTATGATGGCGAGCCGATGTCGCAGGCGGTACTGGGCAGACAGCCTGACGCGCAAGTGGTCATTTCACCGCACAAAACGGCCGTCTATTCCGTTGCGGGTGATACCCAGCGTGACGGGCATATCCAAACCATGGCACAGAAGTGGCGCATTGCATGGCAGCGGGTCACTAGGTACAACATCCGCAATTATGTTGAACCCGGTGACAAGCTTCGATGCAACGGTACAAGCGCATGTTTGGCAACAACATGAAAGCACGCGCATTGTCCCAGCAAAAAACTGAGGCATGGATTAGTACGTCTGCATTAAACAGAATGACAAAACTGGGTATACCGGTGTCTGTAAAAATTTAAGAATGGCCAGAAGTCGAGGCCGGTTTAACTGAATTTCGACTGATTCAACAACGCCCGTTTTTGCGAGTACCTTCCAAACTTCATTTTTCAGAAATTTAAAAATAATTTGAATCTCTGCATCCAAACCACATTGCCTCTACATCTAAGCTAAGGACAACCTCCAAAAAATATTCCTTGAAAGAATTATTATGAAATTAGCTTTCTCTCGTCGTATGCAACTCACGTGTATATCTTTATCCTTGTTTTCCGTGCTGAGTGCGGCGCAAACCGGTGTGGCAAATGATAGTTTGGGACGTTGGCAAGCACGGACTGAGGTTGGAGGTCGTACCATGAATACAGGTTTGGAACTGTATCAACGCGCCGATGGCAGTGTTACCGGAGAAATGATCGCGATTGATCGCGGTTTCTCTACAACGCGTATTACTAAGATTGTTGAACAAGATGGAAAACTCGAAGTCGATACTTTGCGTGGTGTGCGTTTAAGTTTGCGCGCGAATGCGGCGGGCTTGAGTGGAGAAATGCAACAAGGTCCAAATAAACTTCCTGTGCAATTTGCTAAGGTAGACTCATTTGGTGAACCGATGAAAGCCCAAACACCACGTGCTCCTTTTCCGTATGCAGTGCAGGAGTTAGTGATTACTAGTGCCGATGGCGTCAAGCTTTCGGGGAGTTTGACGCTACCTAGCCATACACAAGCGACTAAGGCAGTGGTTCTGATCCATGGAACGGGCCCCCAAGATAGAAATCAGAATGAAGAAGGGCATCAAAATTTTGCAGTAATCGCAGATCACTTAACGCGTCAGGGTATTGCCGTGTTGCGCTTTGATAAGCGCGGCGTGAAGCGTTCAACAGGAAGTTATGAGCAGCATACGCAAGCCGATTTGATCGCCGATGTGAAAGCGGCGGTGGCAGTTTTGCGTGAGCGTAAGCAGTTCACGCAAGTGGGCATCTTAGGACATAGCGAAGGCGCGGAATTGGCGGCACGTGTTGCGGCACAGGATGCAGCTTTAGTCGATTTCATGATTTCCTTGGCAGGGCCGGGTATGGACTTAATGCAAGTCATTGAACATGAAACCCGGCAGTCAATGCAATTTGCCGGCGCCACAACCGTGGAAATGGAGATGGTTAGCCAAGTCGCAAAACAATTTATCAGTATCGTTCAAGCGCATGCAGGAACCAAAGAGCGTATGCCCGCTTTACAAGCGATGATGACGGGATTGAGCAAAGAGCAGCGGGATGTGATGGCTAAATATCGCGCCCAGCTGTCATTTTATTCTGCGAATGTCGCTGCTACACCATGGGCGCACAGCGCTTTAAATAGTCATCCAGAGCAAGATTGGCGCAAAGTGACGATGCCGGTCTTGGTATTGCATGGCGAGAGGGATGCGGTTATTGCGGCTAAAGAGAATGTGAATGCGATACGCTTAGCGTTAACTGCGGCAGGAAATAAGAGCGCAAAAATCGACATTTTGCCGGGTTTAAATCACAATTTGCAAACCGCAAAAACAGGATCGCAGGAAGAATATAGCCAATTAAGTGAAACCATTGCACCCGTGGTTTTACAGAAAATAAGTCAATTTATTATGTCCCTCGCACATAATAAATAGCACCTGTTAAATTAAACGCAAGATCGTAACTCCAATAAGAATGAGGACCTACAATGAATAGCGAAGTGTTAAAAGGTACGATTACCATCATGGGATTGATTGTCATTATTTTTGTATTTTGTTTTCTTTTCCTAAAAGTGCTGCGCTTGGTGTTACAGCATCGCGCGAATCGAGATGCAGCACAAATTCAAGTCTTAATGAAGTTAGCCGATCAAGGTGCGCCCATTCCAGCGGAGTTGATCGCCTTATATGCAGGTGAGAAACTACAGAAAGATATGCGCCGCGGTATCGTTTTGATTTGTTTTGGTTTGGGCTTAATACTGTGTCTTTTTAGTTTTGGCGTTGCATCGACTTGGGGTTTAGGTTTAATTCCAATTTTTACAGGTGTTGGTTATGTGCTGAGTGCGAAATTGGCGCAGAAAGTAAGGCATTCGTGATCGTCTTAAATCACATTCACCTTTCACCTTAAGCTATGTCGGATAGGGATGCAAATGCCAGGCTTGATGCGGCACTTATCGCACGCGTTCTGGCGAGCGAGGATAGAGCCGCATTCGCACATTTGATGCGCCGTCATCAAGGATTGGTGCGAGCACAATTACGTCGATTGTGTAAGGGCGATCAAGCATGGGCCGATGATTTATCGCAAGAATGCTTTTTGCTGGCGTGGCGCAAGCTAGATCAATTTCGTCACGATTCGCGATTTTCAACGTGGTTATACAAGATCGCTTATAGTTGCTTTTTACAAGCGAAGCGTAGTCGATCTGAGATGCTAGTAACGGAAGAACTCGATGTTTTAGAAGAGAACGATCCACAGGCTTATCACCCAGATGCGACGCATAATTTCAGTCTTACACTGGACTTGCAACGCGCCATGGCGCAGTTGGCCGATGGCGAACGCGAGGCGCTGATTCATTGTTATCACCTCGATTTGTCACATGAAGAAGCAGCGCAGATACTCACCATGCCATTGGGTACTTTAAAGTCGCATATTAAACGTGGCAAAGATAAGTTGAAACAGTTACTGAGTAGCTGGGCGCCTACCAGTCATCAGGAGAGCTAAGATGAATAAATCAAATAAAATGAGTGATGAAGAACTTGAACAACTATTGAAAAATGATCGTGCTTATTCTATCGACGACGCAGGTTTTACCGAACGTACTTTAGCAAAATTACCGAGTGTGTCGCGTCAGTCAAAACCGAGCATTGTCATGATCATGCTGCTGTTGGCGTGTGGTTTATGTTTGCTTTTGCCTTCGGGTTTGCAAGCGTTGATTGATGCTTTTCAAGAGCTAATGAATTTCGACGCATCGACAACGATCAATACCGAAAAAATCTTGATGCCGCTGTTGATCGTGTTTTTACCAATAGGTTTAAGTTTTGCACTCGGCATTTCTTTGGCGATGGATGAGCAGTAGTTTTCGAGCAGGTGAATAACACCAAGCTCAGGTTCAAAGCTGGATCCGCCAATCTAGTCAGCGCTGGATGAATTACGAAAAAATCTGGCCGCTTGGCTCATCTACGATAACGACGAAGTCATCAAGGTAAATGTGCTAAGGCAGAACGCCAATGATTATTTTCTTGACGAGAAAGCATTTGGATTGAAAAGAATTTGACCAAAATCGACTCTGACAGTCCCCAAAAAAACTGGTCGCTGTCAGATCGGATATGAGCCAATACATATCGACACTGCTTCTTCGCATCCGAGAGTATCTTCTTTACGAGCAAAATTGAGGATTAAGGATCAGTACGTCTGCATTAAACAGAATGACAAATCTGGGTATGCCGGTGTCTGTAAAAATATAAAAATGGCCAAAAGTCGAGATCAATTTAGCTGAATTTCGACTTATTCAACAACGCCCGGTAAAGGCAAGTACTAAAGAATCAACTCGTTGGTTTTATTTGGTGTTACTTTATCGAAAAAGCTTGTTCCCACTATTCCTCCAAATATAGTTCTATATTTGTCAGCCATCATTACCTACGGTGGCAGAGCAGTCAGTTAATTAAATCGGTGATTGGAACATCTTATGAATATTTATCTAAAATTATGCGGCACTCTATTCACAGGGGTGATGCTTGTTGGTTGCGCGGGGACTCTTTTGATTGATTTAAAGTATGATCTTGAGGTACGAGCGTTGTCAGCTGCGCCTGCTAAGGAAGCCATTGCACTGACAGTTACTGATGAACCGAGACCGGTCAAAGCACTTAATCCATTTCCAGACAAGCGTATTGATCATGACAATGTTAGTATGAAAATACATATAAATTCAATAATGTTTCAATGGGTAGTCGTGAACGATTCTACTGAAACCCTGCATTTAGGGTTTAATGAGATGCATTGTCTTGATGCAAATAATCAGGAGCGACTTAAACTCGATATAAGGTCATTCACTGTTGGTGATCTGGGAGTCAAAAAGAGTAGAATTTTCGTTCATGGAGAGCAAAGCGTGGCGCAAAATATTGAGGTTAGCGCAGGCATCACGACTTATATTTCTATGGTTCCAAGGCGTATGTTAACGATGCTACATGAATGCGTAAATCTTAGATTAGATTCAAAAATGACCATGGACAATTCCGATTTGAATGGGAAAGAAATGTTAATTTCGATTCCGTATGAGAGAGCCGGAAGTTCTGGTAAGTATACTCTTAGATTCAAAATTGTTGATACGAACAGCCGAACTACTTATCATTAAGAGATAACAGTGAGATTACGTCTCACTCGCTCTATCTTCGACTGGATCCTACTTCTGTTTTTTCAACCACCGTAAAGTGGAAACGCCAACCGCTGGATTATAGTTTTCAGTTTCGTGGGGCAAAGTCGATTTGTTGCTCGCGATAGTTTCTTGGTAGGAGGCTGCATTGAGCAGGCCATGGTCGGTTTTTGGAAGCAGTAAGAATTCGCCATTTCCAGGATGTGTTTCGTTGACCACCGCCGCAATTGCTTTTGCATCGTTCGGGTTGATGGCTTGCACATCAAATTCACCATAAATGCTAAGTACCTTACCTGTGACTTTACTCCAGGCTTCGGCTAGATGTTTTTTGTTCATCGTATGCCAGAAGCTATAGTGTCTCCCAAATACGTAGTCTCCATCAACGTTGAGTGATTTTCCGCCATCTTTAAAAAGTTCTTTGAATGTGGCAAGTTTCGCCAAATCAGCTGGGTTCTTACCGTTTTCTAACCATTCATAGAAGAAGGGGATTGCTCTGCGCGTGTTCCGTTCTGCCTCTAGATGGCTATCGCCAAAATGTAAGGTCTGAAGCCGATTGATGTCGAGGAAATATTCGAACCAAGAACGCATGACAACGCCATACACCATGATGCCTTTGGGTTGGTGGATTGGTGCGAGCAGCGGTGCAGTGACGCTACCTAAGGAATGGCCGAATAAGAAAATATTGTTGCGATCGACAAAATCGTAAGCAAGCATTTGCTTGTACGCAGCGATGTTCGATGCTAATTCTTCCTCGTAATTGGTGTCGCGACAGTCTTTACTAGTGCGGCTATCACCCATATTCGGACGCTCTACGCGATACACGACATAGCCTGCTTTGACCCAATCATCAATTAAACGCTTGCCCGCTGCCTTGGAGTTCGGGGTACTTTCTTGGGAGGCACAGGGATATCCTTGTAAGTAGAAGATGGTGGGAATTTTTCCCGATTTGTTTTTCGGAATATGGACAATACTGCGCAATAAACCCAATTCATAAGAGACCGCGTCGTAACGTACCTCACCGTACTCCGATGTCTCGATCGGGCGCCCTTTGGCGATGCCCCGTCGATTGCTAGAAACGCCGTTTGAAATCACGCCTATTTCAATACTGTCGCCAGCACCGAGACCGCGTACGTAGTGAATCAATTGCTCTGGGCTATGGAAACGCTGTTGATTCACGTGGGTGATCAAATCGCCGACTTTGAGTCCGATAGCCGCGGCGGTAGAATTGTCGACCACTAATGTGACCTGCAGCGCTTCCTGATTTGTGATGCCTTTTTCCTTGGCTATCTCAGCGTCAATACTCTTGGTTCCAACTCCAAACATGACTTTTCGCTGCAGGTTTTGTGCTTGAACGGAAAAACTGGAGATGCTCAACAGGAGTAAAAAAATGGCGCTTTTCATGGAAAAATTTCCTTCGATTTAGGTGGATATCAGACTTCATATCGTGGAAAAAGTTGCACTGTGAAGAAATTAAACCAATTCAGCAACGAGGCGACAAAACCTCTAAGCGCGTTAGACTAGTTTAAACAGAATTCAATTACCAACACCCGTATCAAACTTCGTCAATTTACTATTTCTACTGAGTATTTTAATAAAAATAGTTTGCATCAGCGAACTTAATATAAAAATTTATGTCATAACCAGCATAAAAGTCGAAGCAAGCGATCACTTTTATGATTTGCCTCATTTTTTGGAGTCACTGACATGCGATTTGCCACTAGTTTCGTCGTCAAGAAAATTCTTGTTTGGTGAAACGCAATTACCACATCTCCAAATTCGATTTAATTTGAAACTTTCTACCTTTATACGATTAGAAAGTTTTCTTGAACCAAATGATAAAGAAACGGGTAGTTTTCTGAGTTCGCTGAGTTTGTTAACGCATCAGGAAATTATTTCTAAATATCGATTTAAAAGTAAGGAAAATATGATGTTACGTTCTACTCTTCTAAAGTTGACCATCGCACTATTACTAGCGCCAAGCTTCTCCTCAGCACAAGCGCCAAGCTCAACACAAAAGCCTGAAGTTCTACCGAAAAGCGAACCACAGACCAACCTGGTCGCAAGTGACGCAACTAGCGAGCCAATAGCCGCGATGATAGATGCATATAATTCAGGCGATGCAGCGAAAATAAAACAATTCATCGAAAAATACACGAGCATCGACTATCAAAAAGAGTCGACGATGGCAGAGCGTATTACTAGCTGGAAAACCGTCAATCATCAGTTTGGTCAATTGCAGTTTGTGTCGGTGCAGACACTCCCCAGTAAAGACGGTGAGTTGAGCAAAAAAGTGACTTTAAAAGACAATGCTTACGGTCTTACGCACGAACGGATTATGGTTTTTAACAGCGACGCACAGCCGCGTTTAATCAAGTTGTCCGGAGGATTGGGCCGGCTAGTACAAGCGAAAAACGAAACTGCTTTAACAGAAGAGGCAATGCTTGCGCGCGTTGAGAAAACACTCTTTAACGTTTGCTCGAAAAATCTATTTTCCGGCAGTTTTTTGATCGCGAAAGATAACAAAATATTGTTCCAGAAAGCGTGTGGCGAAGCGTCAAAACGCTATCATGCAGCGAACAATATGGAGACCAAATTTAATCTTGGGTCGGTACCCAAGATGTTTACCTCCGTTGCAATCGCTCAATTAGTAGAGCAAGGCAAACTCTCTTTCGATGACAAAATCGATAAATGGGTAGACGAATCGTGGTTGCCAAAAGAAATGACGTCTCAAATATCCCTTCACCATTTATTGACGCATACCTCAGGTCTGGGGTCATATTTTAACAAAACTTTTTTTGACACGCCGCGTAATTCCTATAACGAAATCAATGATTTCAAACCCCTCATGAAGGGTGAAAAACTGGCATTTACGCCGGGAAGTGGATGGAACTACAGTAATATCGGCATGTTATTGGTAGGGGTAATCCTCGAAAAAGTCACTGGAGAGAATTACTTCGACTATATTCAGAAAAACATTTATGCAAAATCTGGCATGCTCAATTCCGATAGTTATCCATCAGATGCGTCTGTCGAAAATTTAGCAATCGGATATACGAAAAGTTTTAATGGGAAATACCAATGGCAAGAAAATACTTTTGCGCTCCCAGGTCGTGGTGGACCAGCAGGCGGTGGCTACTCTACCGCGCCCGATCTATTGAAATTTGCAGATGCGCTGAAGAACGGCAAACTAGTCAAACCGGACACACTTAGCACCATGTGGACCGATCATAGTAAAGCGAGGTATGGCTATGGTTTTGGGATTCGAAACAGTCCAAGTGGGCTGACAATTGGTCACAACGGTGGATTTCCAGGCGTTAGCGCAGAATTTTGGATGGACCTTGACCGAGGATATACCGTCATCGCCTTATCTAATTATGAAATGAGTGCCATGTTCTTAACTATGAGCATTATAAAAGATATCGCACAGACACCTAAAACAGTCACATCCGTTGCGATTAAAAAGTAGACGTATAGTCAGTATCAAATCGCCCTGTTTACCACGGATGGCCGCCCAACCGGATTGCGGTTTGGGCAATGCGCAGTGTGAAAACTAGGTAGATGATCTTGGCCTTTGCGTTGCAGCCTTTCCATGGCAAACGGGGAACGGGCGGAATAGCGAAGTAATCGTTCCAGCCCAACTCTGTCATCGGTTGCAATGCAAACGCTGGCATCAACCGAAAAACCACCACCATGGTGGGCTAAGAGCACCACTTCGCCATCAATGCTGTCAAGTAAGCCACGCTTAACGAAGGCGCGCACGACACGTCATTTGGCTCCATTTTGCACTTGAGCTATGGCATCAGCACTGAGATGCGTCAGCGCATGAAACTTTACTTCGCTGTCATCTTCGCCGATTGCCTCAAACACACCATCAACGACGCAAATATGAAAATGCACGTGGGTGTTGAGGCTAGAGCCAAAGGCAATTGCTTGGGATTTTGAAAGTGAAAAAGTGGTGCCGGGCACCACTACACAATTAAGTGGATCAACTTTTACAGGCGACTTCGTGTCGCAATTGCATTTCCTATCCTTTTTGGTCGAGAGGAGGGAGGGGGCGGTTGGTAAGCCATAGGGCCTAATGCAGAATGCCCTATGGTTTACCCGTATCGCTGATGATGCGTGGTTCTGCTTCTCTAGTTTGGTTTTTGACGCGCTCCATTTTCAATACCGCGGGTCCTTGATATAGGGTCACGCTATTTGCCATAGGTTCATCGATATCAAATTCGAAGCTGACATCGGCGACCGTAATGCGGAACTTAGTCGGGCTGATAGCAAGCAACTCCGCGCCTGGCTGTCCTTTCGGAATAATATCGAGACCACCTTTTTTATTGCGTACGACTTCCACACTAAATTGTGGATGCGCATATTTGCCAAGTACGCGATTCATCTGCGCTTCATTCAGTTGTACGCTCGGTGCATCGACTGGTAATTCAGCGGTTTTCTTCCATAATTCACCCGTTTGATTTCCTTGTGGATGAAATACAAGAGCGCTCACTTTTCCTTGTGCATCGCGCTCAACTTTGAACCAAGAAAGTGGGTCTTCGCTTAAGCCAAACCGTTGCTCAGTCGCGGTCATCAAGGCAAGTCGTGGTCCCCCGCTCCGTTGCGTTGTCAGTTCGTTGTCGACTAAGCGTATCGTACGGTTGACGCCATCCTTGGAAAACACACCTTGCACGCTCTTTAATTCCTCTTCCTTCCATTTAGCAGGTTTGAGCACTGCAAATGGTGTGCCGAGTGCCGTGGCTGCTAGTCGTAAGTAATAAGATTTTGGGTGTTCATCCGAATTATTGATTTGCACCACGCTGACACCGCTCTCTGGGAAATAGATGAGATTGGCGGCGAAGCCATTGATGTCACCGTTATGCCATAAAGCTGATTTTCCTTGTACTTCACGTTTGAACAAAGCGAAACCATAATTGTCTTTGATCGCCGCGCCCTGTGGTGTCGTCATTTGTTGATACGACGCAGCCGACAACACTTTGCCGCTATGTAGGGCTTCGTTCCATTCCCATAGATCTTTGACGGTCGAGACGAGCGCTCCAGCTCCTTGTGGAACTGTCATACTAAGAGGTGTAGACGGAGCAACCCCGCCGTTCCCATTTTGTGTATAGCTGCGCACCAAACCTTTAGTTGGGAAATTAGGATTTTCCCATCCTGTGTCCTTCAAATTCAGTGGTTTAAACAAAAGCTCATCGAGCGCTTGGTCCCAGCTCTTACCGGCAATTTTTTCGATAACCGCACTGATAAGGATGTAACCTGAATTGGAATAACTTGATCCGGCACCCGGCGCAAAATCTACCGGAGTTGCCGAAATTAATTTGATCAAATCTTCCGTAGTCGAATCTATCCTTTGTGTTTTTCCAAGAAAGTCTGGTGCACGCGTGATGTCGCCTACGCCAGCGGTGTGGTTGAGCAATTGACGCAAACTGATCTTGTCACCATTCGGATAACTAGGGTAATACTTGGAGAACGGATCATCTAAGCTCGCTTTACCTTGATCCACAAATTTAAGCAATGCTGCTGCAGTGAACTGCTTACTGATGGAACCGATACGTAATTTGTGTTGTGAAAGTAAGCTCGTTCCAAATTCAATGTCCGCCATACCACGAGCTGCGCTACAAATGAGTTCGCCTTTACGTGCCAATAAGATGACGGTACCCGGCCCATCTTGCGGTTTATCTTTTAAGACATTTGCGCATTCCGCAGAAAGTGATTTAGTGCTTGGAAGCGCAGCTTTTGTATTGTCTGCATACGCATTGGTAGTGAGCAGCCCGCATGCAATCATGCTAGCCAACACAATGCGTTTGGAGGGAAATTGGAGCGGTTGTTTTTTCATGGTTACACTCTTATTGAATTAATTTGGGGCTGCAATACTAGTTTTTACAATAAAATGTAGAAGAGACTTACCTTTCTTAAATCACACTGTTGACGCCAACCGAAAATTGACCCACTTATAGAGGTTATGCCAGTCCAAAATTGACCCAGGTGTTCTACTAGTCCTGCCTAATTTTTAGGCGGGAGATTAAAGGTGATCACAATGGAAATGTTAGGCAAAATAAAGCGCATGCATTTACGCGACAAACTGTCGTTGCATGAAATAACCAAACGTACTGGATTGTCACGCAACACGGTACGTAAATGGCTCAGAAGTCCCAAGGAAGCGGCAGTGCCGGTGTACAGCAGGGGTGATGCGACAGGCAAGCTAGGCGCATTTCACGCTGCGTTGGAGCAGGCACTCAAAGTCGATTCGCACCGGCTCAAGCAAAACAGGCGCACCGCCAAGGACTTGTTTGAGCGCATCAAGCTAGCCGGCTATCAAGGTGGCTACAGTCTGGTCACCAATTTCATTCGGGAATGGCGAGGGCGTGAAGGTAAAGCGCCGCATGCTTTTGTTCCGCTCAAGTTTGAGCTGGGCGAGGCATTCCAGTTTGACTGGAGCGAAGAGGGATTGGTCATTGGCGGCGTCTACCGCCGGATTCAGGTGTCGCATCTCAAGTTGTGCGCCAGTCGTGCATTCTGGCTAGTGGCCTACCCGAGCCAAGGACACGAAATGCTATTCGATGCCCATACGCGCTCCTTCACAGCCCTAGGCGGCATTCCCAGACGCGGCATTTACGACAACATGAAGACCGCAGTCGACAAAGTCAACAAAGGCAAGGGGCGCATCGTCAATGCGCGCTTTGCCGTGATGTGCGCCCACTATTTGTTTGATGCCGACTTCTGCAATGTCGCGTCCGGCTGGGAGAAAGGTGTTGTCGAGAAAAATGTCCAAGACAGCCGGCGGCGCATTTGGCTGGAAGCGCAGAATCAGAAATTCACTTCCTTCACTGAACTCAACGCATGGCTCAGTGAACGTTGTCGTTCGCTGTGGAGCGAGGTGCGCCATCCTGAATATAAAGAATGCAGCGTGGCAGAAATGCTAGAGCAAGAGCGCATTGAAATGATGCCCATGACCATGCCCTTTGATGGCTATGTGGAGAGCCCGTCAAGAGTCTCTTCTACTTGCTTAGTGAGTGTGCATCGCAATCGTTATTCGGTGCCATGCGAGTTTGCCGGTCAGATGGTCAGTACCCGGCTCTATCCGGATCGGGTCAGTGTCGTGGCAAACGACACCATTGTGACTAGCCATGAGAGGTGGACCGAACGCGGCGATGTGCGTTACGACTGGCAGCACTATATTCCCCTGATACAACGCAAACCGGGCGCACTCAGAAATGGCGCGCCCTTTGCCGATATGCCTGCCGCACTCATGCAATTAAAACTCGGTCTGATGCGCCATGCTGGCGGTGACAAGATCATGGCGCAGGTATTAGCCACCGTGCCCACCGCAGGACTTGATGCGGTGCTGGTGGCGGTCGAGTTGGTGATCGAAACCGGGGTGCTCAGTGCCGAGCATATCCTTAACGTGCTGGCGAGGCTTAACAGTAAGCCAGCACCAGAGTGTGTTGAAACCAGTTTAGAACTCAAGGAGGCGCCTTTAGCCAACACCAGTCGCTACGACAGCTTGCGTGGCACCGATGACGATAATGATGACGCAGACAATGCAGATGATGCGATGAATGGGGTAGAGGAGATCGATCATGCGTGATGTCACTGCCGAACTCAAAGAATTGCGCCTGCAAGGGATGGTCAGTGCCTGGACCGATTTAATTGCACAGGGAACGACGTCCATAGATTCATCAAAATGGCTGATAGAACACTTGCTGCGGGCGGAATCGACCGACCGTGCCATGCGCTCGATTCGCCACCAGATGCATGTCGCGAAGTTCCCCGTGCATCGGGATCTGGCAGGATTTGACTTTACCTCTTCCAAGGCAGATCAAGACCTGGTCACGCAACTGGCGACACTGTCATTTACTGACAGCGCACAGAACGCCGTACTCATTGGTGGGCCTGGCACCGGCAAGACCCATCTGGCCACGGCCATCGCTGTGGCCGGTATTGCGTCGAAAGGCAAACGGGTGCGTTTTTACTCCACGGTCGACTTGGTGAATGTTCTGGAAAAAGAGAAGCGTGATGGCAAGGCGGGACGCTTGGCGCAGACCTTGATGCGCCTGGACCTCATTATTTTAGATGAATTGGGCTATCTTCCATTTAGTCAGACAGGGGGCGCATTGCTGTTTCACTTGCTGTCCAAACTCTATGAGCATACCAGCGTGATCATCACCACGAACCTGAGTTTCTCAGAATGGTCCAGCGTCTTTGGTGACGCCAAAATGACCACGGCACTGCTCGACAGGCTGACGCATCACTGTCATATCGTTGAAACGGGCAATGAGTCGTATCGGTTCCAGCACAGCAGCATGGCGCAAAAAACACGCATCAAGTCGCGGGAACAGTCACGTAAAGGAGGCAAAGTCACTGTGCCAGACATACCTGACGAACCGTTCTAAGTCGGCGCGCGGGGAAAGCCGTTACGGGCTACGCCCTACACGGCTTCCCCCGCGCAATTGCACGGTGGATAAGATGAAAAAAATACAGGTCAACACCGCGCTATTTGGTACACTTATCCACAGTTGCTCATTCAAAAAGCAACCCCCAGCCCTGGGTCAAATTTCAATTGGCAGGGTGGGTCAATATTCAACTGGCGCCAACATCGTTTGAGTTGAAAGATGAGGCACAACCAAGCAACAATAAAAATATCAAAGACAATGCAAATTTCATAATCTGGCTTTCCAACAAGTAGGTGCGATTAACGAAGTGTAATCGCACGCATGACAATCGCAAATTAAACTTTATCACGAACGACATGGCCAACTATCGTAGAGCATTTACCCCAGGTGGAACATGGTTCTTCACAGTGAATTGCCTGCAAAGATACAACAACGATTTGTTGATACGTGAAATCGATTTACTAAGACATGTCGTCAAAACTGTCCGCGCCAAATACCCTTTTCATATTGACGCTTGGGTTATTTTACCCGAACACATGCACTGTGTTTTTTCACTACCAGAGGGCGATAGCGATTTTAGTTTGCGTTGGCGTTTGATCAAAAGCGGATTCTCTCGTGCATTGCCTAAAACCGAAACACTATCTACAACACGTAAAGCCCATAACGAGCGCGGGATCTGGCAACGCCACTATTGGGAACATTTAATTCGCGATGAATTGGATTATCGAAGACATGTCGATTATGTGCATGTGAATCCTCTGAAGCATGGTTTAGTGTCGCGTGTTCGTGATTGGCCTTATTCGACTTTTCATCGAGATGTTGAACGAGGGGTTTATACCCTGAATTGGTGTGGTGATACAAGAGTTAGTCTTGATGGTAGCGATTGACCTATTGCATGCGTGCGATTACGCTGCGCTAATCGCACCTACGGAACCTTTTTGCTTTTGCTTTTGACGCTGTTCCACTTCTGAAACTGCCAATTGTGCGGGACAGAAAATGGATAAAGAAAGTGTTGTTGTCTGAGCGAAGCGAGTTTCAACACTTTCCCATTTTTTGTCCTGCTCAATTGGGCACCCGAAGGGCAGTGGCAGCGTGGTCGCCTTTCTTTGCTTACTTTCTTTGGCGAAGCAAAGAAAGTGAGTGGCTGTCGGGCCACCCCCGACCTACAGACAGCAAAGCAACAACAAAAAAAGAAAATGTATATTTCGCCAATCGCAACATCAAACTTTCAAAATATTGAGCTACAAAAAAGCCCGCAAAATCCAAAGATCTTGCGGGCTTTTTCAAAAGCAATCAAAACACAGAAAAGCGTATTACTCCACCGCCTTCACCATATCCTCAATCACCTTCTTAGCATCCCCAAAGACCATCATGGTTTTATCCATGTAGAACAACTCATTATCCAAACCAGCATAACCAGAAGCCATAGAACGTTTGTTGACAATAATTGTTTTCGCTTTATAAGCCTCAAGAATCGGCATACCCGCGATAGGCGATTTAGGATCTTTAGCTGCTGGATTAACAACGTCGTTGGCACCGAGAACCAAGACCACATCGGCTTGTCCGAATTCGCTATTGATGTCTTCCATCTCAAACACTTGGTCATAAGGCACTTCAGCTTCTGCCAATAGCACGTTCATGTGACCAGGCATACGGCCTGCCACTGGATGAATCGCGTACTTGACCGTGATGCCTTTGTGCGTAAGTTTTTCGGTCAACTCTTTCAAAGCATGCTGAGCACGCGCGACCGCTAAGCCATAGCCTGGAACGATGATGACCGTTTCCGCATTACCCAACAAGAAAGCGACGTCATCAGGTGAACCCGATTTGACGGTGCGTTGCGCGCCACCCGCTGCTGCAGCTTCTGCCGGAGCGCCACCGAAACCGCCCAAAATCACGTTGAAGAAAGAACGGTTCATTGCCTTACACATGATGTAAGAAAGAATCGCGCCAGAAGACCCAACCAAAGAACCAGCGATAATCAACATCGAGTTATTGAGTGAGAAGCCGATACCCGCTGCCGCCCAACCTGAGTAACTATTCAACATCGAGACTACCACTGGCATATCCGCACCACCGATAGGAATGATGATCAGTACACCCAACACGAATGCAATTGCCGTCATCAGGATAAACGGCGTCCACGCTGGAGCCACGCCGCTGTCCAAGCAGAACGCTAAGCCCAGTCCCACCATCGCAATTGCCAAGGCCAAGTTCAACATGTGTTGACCAGCGAAACTCACTGGCGCACCTTGGAATAAGCGGAACTTGTATTTACCCGATAATTTACCGAAGGCGATCACGGAACCAGAGAACGTAATCGCACCGACGAAAGTACCGATAAATAACTCGATACGGTTACCAAATGGAATCGCCGCTTCACGTGTAGTAATGCTAAAGATCCATGGTTCAGCAACCACCGCAACCGCAATACATACCGCGGCCAAACCGATCAGTGAATGCATCGCTGCCACCAGTTCTGGCATCTTGGTCATTTCTACGCGTCTTGCCAAAGTGGCACCTATACCGCCACCAACCACGATACCGAGTATCACCAAGCCATAACCAAGACCCGCACCACCCGCCTCGTTTTTCAACTTAACGATCAGAGCGACTGTAGTCAAAGCAGCTATCGCCATCCCTATCATGCCGAAGGTATTACCCTTGCGTGCAGTCGATGGATGGGACAAACCTTTAAGCGCTTGAATAAAGCAGACCGATGCAATCAGGTAGAGCATTGTCACGAGATTCATACTCATTATTGTGCCTCCTGAGTTGCTGATTTAGCTTCCACTTTAGCTTTGGGTTCTTTTTTCTTAAACATCTCTAGCATCCTTTGTGTGACTAAAAAGCCACCAAAGACATTGACCGCTGCTAGCGCTACAGCCAGCGTGCCCATCACTTGCGCGAGCACGCCTTCGGTCAAACCTGCAGCCAACATCGCACCAACGATGATGATGGCAGAAATCGCATTGGTCACCGCCATTAAAGGCGTATGCAATGCGGGTGTTACGGTCCAGACCACGTGGTATCCGACATAAATCGCCAGTACAAAAATGATCAGATTAGTGAGTGTATGACTTACTACATCCATGACGTTCTCTCTTTATTTACGTTAAAAGGGACTTCAGTAGTAATGCTGTGCAGGTAAGCTTAGTTCTCTTAATCGTCATCCCTGCGAAGACAGGGATCCAGTGTCTTTGGGCTTTTACGCCGCTGGATTCCCACCTTCGCGGGAATAACGCATCAAAGTGTTGAGCTTAACTGAGTAGCATCAGACGTCCGTAATTCTTTAATTTCATCACGTCTAAAAACCATGCAGTTCAATATTCTTTCAAACTAGTAATTTTGTTTTTTGCATCCACAAACACCACTTTTGGCTTGAAGTTTTCTGCCACTTCATCATCCATCGGTGCGTAAGTACAAATAATCATTAAATCACCCAGTTGTACGCGACGTGCTGCAGCACCGTTTAATGAAATTTCACCACTGCCGCGCTTACCTTTAATCGCGTAAGTTGCGAAACGTTCTCCATTATTGATGTTGTAGAGTTCAATGCGCTCGTGTTCCTTAATGTCAGCAGCATCGAGCAAATCTTGGTCGATGCCACATGAACCTTCATAGTTCAAATCACATTGGGTAACCGAGACACGGTGAATCTTGGCGCGTAACATATTTCTTTGCATAATTTCCTCAACTACTTGATATTCAAAAACTTACTGATTAAAAACGAAACAAAATCTATTTTCGCCGCAGAGACGCAGAGATCGCGGAGATTTCTCTCTTTAAAACTACGGATTCGCTGCTCCTTTGCGCTTCAAGTGATCTTCATCATTTTCAAATTTATTTCTTTAGCACTTCACCGCCAGAACACATCATGGTAGCGACGACGATTTCATCTTCTTTATTGATCGCCAGATTTGCATCTTTGTCGATGATCAATTTTAAGAAATCGAGAATATTGCGTGAATACAGCGCCGATGCATCGGCTGCAACCAGTGTTGCCAGATTCGGTTCGCCGATAATATGGACGCCGTATTTGGTGACGGTTTTGTTCAGTTCCGATAAAGGACAATTTCCACCTTGCTCAACTGCCATATCGACAATCACAGAACCCGGCTTCATCGCTTTCACCGTTTCTTCAGAGATCAAGATCGGTGCTTTACGTCCTGGAATTAAGGCAGTCGTTATGATAATGTCCGCCTGCTTAGCGCGTTCATGTACCAAAGCCGCTTGACGTGCCATCCATGCAGCAGGCATAGATCGTGCGTAGCCGCCTACACCTTTGGCGATTTCACGTTCTTCGTCGGTTTCGTAGGGGACATCGATAAACTTCGCACCCAAAGATTCAACTTGTTCTTTGACCGGCGGACGGACGTCAGAGGCTTCAATCACTGCGCCCAAACGTTTCGCAGTTGCAATCGCTTGCAAACCTGCAACGCCGACACCCATAATCAAGACGCGTGCAGCTTTAACGGTACCTGCCGCCGTCATCAACATAGGCATGAAGCGCTGATAGGTATTCGCCGCCAGCATCACGGCTTTGTAGCCAGCGATGTTGGCTTGTGAAGAAAGCACGTCCAATGACTGAGCACGTGTGATACGTGGCGCAGCTTCCAAAGAAAAAGCGGTTATGCCATGTGCTGCCATCGCCGCGATATTTTCTGCATCAAAAGGATTGAGCATGCCAACAATTACTGCGCCCGATTTGATCATGCCGCGCTCTTCTGCAGACGGTGCACGCACCTTCAAAATCAAATCCGCTGCAAGAGCATCTGCAGCCGCACCTATCGTCGCACCCGCGGCCTGATAAGCTTCATCGGTAATAGATGAAGCAATACCAGCACCAGATTGCACGATGACTTCGTGCTTGGCACTCACATATTTCTTAATTGTTTCTGGGGTCGCCGCAACGCGCGTCTCGCCCGACCGTGTTTCGGCGGGAATGCCGATTTTCATAAAGTTACTCCTTTTTATTTTTGATACCCATGGGTTCAATTTCTAAAGCGATTACTTCAGGTATTTCATGTTGCGCGAATTGCTCATCCTTGGATAAAAGACAAACAAGATGATTGATATTTCGATTTATCTCACCACGGCGTTCAAAACACTTAAATCGAACTGGAGGTTAGAAATCCTCTCAAATTTCCTTTTTGGGACGGATTGCGAGGCGGTTCCTATATTACATTTGATATTCGACAACGATATTACACGAAAAATGCACCATACTGGCACGGGTTAAGCACTCTAAAGTGTCACTTAAGTCATACCACTGCACCAGCATAAAGCAATAAAATCCTTACTCCCAATGCTGCATCCCTACCTCAAACCCTGATGGCATAAGGCTTTTCAAAGGAGGAACCGTATCCAAGCCAGCATTGGTCGCCCGACACATTCCATTTCAAAATGGCAATAATAATGATGGATTTTCTTATAGATAGAATCTTTATTAGTAAATTCGAATCGTGATTAAGGTGTGATGACGGTGAAATCTGAGCTTAAGAGGTAAAATGACGCCCAGCTTCGTTTTAAGCATCCGTTCTCTACTGTCAATTAAGAAATCTATGTCTGATATCTGGAAACCTTCGGTCACTGTTGCTGCGATCGTGCCGCGTCAAAACGGCGAACGTGTAGAATTTTTGATGATAGAAGAAACGACGCCTGATGGCGTGCGGTTAAATCAAGCAGCAGGTCATCTGGATCCCAATGAAAGCTTAGAGCAAGCGGTAATTCGAGAAACCATGGAAGAAACTGCACATGAATTTGTGCCGGAGGCATTGGTCGGTACCTATATGTCGAAGTTTATTTCACCGAATTCAGGTAAAGAAGTGACGTATTTACGTTTTGCATTTTGTGGCAAAGTCATTGCCCAACATGACAGGCCTTTAGATCATGGCATTTTGCGTGCTTTGTGGATGACGTATGAAGAGATCCTGGCATGTCAGGATATGCATCGAAGTCCATTGATTTTAAAATGCTTACAAGACTACTTAGCAGGGCAAAGAGCGCCTTTAAATTTAATGTATACGCATCCTAGTGTGGTGGGTGCTTAAGTTAGCAAGAATTTGTAGCGCCTAGGTAGTCATCTAACACAAAAACCCTCACCGCCGAGACGCGGAGTCGCAGAAGAGAGCAGAGAAAATAATAGTTTATATTATTCCTCTCCTTTCGATTCTCTCTGAATTTCGGCGTCTCCGCATTGAAGCGTTTTAACTTTCAAGTACAGTATAGAAATAAGCAGGAATATTCATGAGTAAAAAACGCGTAGTCATCGGGATGTCCGGTGGTGTAGATTCTTCCGTCTCGGCCTGGCTCTTAAAGGAGCAAGGTTACGAGGTGATCGGCCTATTCATGAAGAATTGGGAAGACGATGACAATTCCGAATATTGCTCAACCCGCGAAGATTTAATCGACGCAGTGAGTGTAGCCGATGTGGTCGGTGTCGATATCGAAACGGTCAATTTCGCCAGCGAATATAAAGACCGTGTATTTGCGGAATTCTTACGCGAGTATCAAGCCGGACGTACGCCGAATCCCGATGTGCTTTGCAATGCAGAAATTAAGTTTAAAGCCTTCTTAGACCATGCAATGAAACTGGGTGCCGACTATATCGCCACTGGGCACTATGCGCGCGTGCGCGAAATGAATGGCGAGTTCCAGTTAATGAAGGCGCTTGATGCCAGTAAAGATCAAAGCTATTTCTTACATCGATTGAATCAAGCGCAACTCAAAAATACCTTGTTTCCGCTCGGTGAAATCAATAAAACCGAAGTACGTAAAATCGCTGAACAGATCAATTTACCGAATGCAAAAAAGAAAGATTCAACCGGCATTTGCTTTATCGGCGAGCGTCCTTTCCGCGAATTTTTAAATCGCTACTTATCCTATGCGCCGGGCGAAATTCGTACACCGGAAGAAAAGATCATAGGCAAGCACGTTGGCTTAAGTTTTTACACTTTAGGTCAACGCAAAGGCATAGGTATAGGCGGTATCAAATCACATCAAAATGCAGACGGCAGTAGTGATGCTTGGTATGTTGCACGAAAAGATGTGGAAAACAATCGCGTGTATGCGGTGCAAGGCCATGATCACCCTTGGTTACTTTCCAATTCAT
>CAUPKC010000028.1:0-56080 GCA_963511665.1 uncultured Undibacterium sp. | reverse complement strand
GCACTCACGCCTGCTAAACCTAAATTAAAGCTGGTCGCAACCGTGCTGGTTCTATCCAAACTGACCGTAAACACCGCAAAGCCAGGCGTCGCTTCTGACACCGTGACATTACTGACACTGACCGTTGGGGTGTCGTTGTCAATAATGCCGCCCGCACCAGTCACACCGCCAATCACTAGCGGTAACGTTTCAGGCGTTGCGGACTCCAAAGCTGTGTCGTCGATCGTAACCACCGTGACCGTGAAGCTCGACACGCCAACAGGCACAATTAAATTTCCACCGGAGAGTGTGACACCATTACTAAAGGTAGGCGTCGTATTGTAATCCGCACCCGCCGTCGCAGTACCGCCACCAAGACCATACGTAAATGTCGAAACGCTGGTAGTTGCTGCACTTAAACTGACAGTATAAACAAGGCTATTGCCCTCAATCACGTTATTATCGCCAGCACCAGGTGCACCCGGTTCGACTGTACGAACTTTAACTTCATCATTATCAACAATAGTCGTCGTTACGCTATCCGAACCCAAAATAGCATTGGTGGCATCGGATAATTTCACCTGAAAAGTCTCACTACTCTCTAAAAGCAGATCTTCAGTAATTGTTAAGGTGATGACTTTACTGATTTCACCAGGTGCAAAAGTTACGCTACCTGAAATAGAGGCGTAATCGCTTCCTGCCAACGCAGTGCCATTATTTGTAGTGTAGTTAACGCTAACTGGCGCAATGTTGGGTGTACTTAAACTGATAGTGTAAGAAATCGTACCAGCAGATTCATCTACAGTGACCGGTCCACTTAAATTAATCGTTGCTACTGCCGCGTCAGTGATGGTGCCAGTACCAGTAACTGGGCTAGTATTTTGTGCAGTTGCCGCTGCTAGACTTAAGGTTTCATCACCTTCCAATAGACCATCAATTAACGTTGGGATCCGAACCAGAAAACTACTAACGCCCGCAGGCACAGCAACACTACCTGATAAAGCATTCCAAGTTCCACCACCATCTAAAGAAAATTCCTGTCCACGAGTATCCAAACCTATGGTCGCGCTACCGGATGAAGCATTGACACTGACAGGAATTGTGGCTGCACTAGCACCACTCAAATTTACTGTAAATACTAAATCATTACCCTCTGACACAGAAGGACTAGAGACGCTGACAACAACAATACGGTCATCGTCGTTACCTCCCAACCCAGTACCATCATCACGTATCGTAGTTACTACACTACCTGTTGCTATCGTTGCGTTGGTAGCACCAGATAAATTAACGCTAAAATTCTCAGGTCCTTCAAAAACACTGTCATTAATAATTGATACTGTAATTGTTTTGCTGGTTTCACCTGGCGCAAAACTAACGCTGTCTGTCGCCGCCTGGTAATCGCTACCGGCAAGGGCACTACCATTACTGGTGCCATAACTAACCGTGACCGGAAGCTGGCTAGCCGCACTTAAGGAAATCGTATAACTAACCGTTCCAGCACCTTCATTTACATCACCCGGGCCACTGATACTGACCGTAATCAAAGTACTTTCAGTAATAGTCCCTGTGCCAACCGCCGGGCTAATATTTTGCGCAGTAGCAGCAGATAAGGTCAGCGTTTCTGAACCCTCAATCAAATTATCTGTCAGCGTTGCAATACGCACTTGAAAACTACTAACACCTGGAGGAACCGTAACAGCACCATTTAAAGCACTCCAACTCACGCCGCCATTTACAGAGAATTCTTGGCTTCCAGTATCAACACCCAGAGTCGCACTACCCGAAGCGGCATTCACATTGACCGATGTAGGGGAAGTACTGGTGCCGCTCAAACTAACGGTAAACACCAAAATGCCACCTTCGGCCACGGTCGCGTTGGAAATACTATCAACGACCAAAGCACTATCCCTGATGGTTACGCTTGAACTAGCATTACCAAGCACTGCATTACTTGGATTCGATAAATTGACACTAAAATTCTCTGCGCCTTCAAAAACCTGATCTGAGGTAATAGGTACAGAAATAGTTTTAGTTGTCTCACCTGGCGCGAAGACGATATTTCCAACTACTGCGGTAAAGTCGCTACCCGCATTAGCAGTACCATTTGCTGTCGCGTAATTCACCGACACTGAAACGGTACTCGCAGAACTCAAATTGACCGTAAATGTCGCAACTCCGGCAGATTCACTCACTTCAAGTGGGCCGGTGATACTGACCGTTGGTGCAACACTATCGATAATCACACCCGATCCAGTCACTACTCCGGTATTCAATGCTGTACTTGCTGCAAGTGATAATGCTTCCGTTCCCTCGACGAGGCCGTCATTCGCAATAGCCACGCGTACAATAACGCTTGTAACTCCAGCAGGAACTGTAACGACGCCATTACTAAAAGCAACGAATGTTTGGCCACCATCAAATGAAATCAATTGTGATGCAGTATCGACGCCGACCGTAGCACTACCGGAAGATAAAGAAAGGCTCAATTGCGTTGTTTGCGCACCCGGACCTGATAATTGAACTAAAAAGTCTTGCGAGCCGCCTTCAGGCGCACTTGGGGAGGAAACTGAAAGCACTTGAACACCAACATCTGTTGGCGCCCCAGCTTGCGTCGTATCAGCAGGGGGCGAGGCAGTCGCC
Source organism: uncultured Undibacterium sp. (assembly GCA_963511665.1). GTDB lineage: Bacteria > Pseudomonadota > Gammaproteobacteria > Burkholderiales > Burkholderiaceae_D > Undibacterium. The sequence continues at coordinate 53,458 of CAUPKC010000028.1, read as the reverse complement.
AACGGCACGGCATTATTCGTACCAGGCGTCACATTTTCGGCGATCCGATCTAACCGCACAAAACCATTACCCTCGCCGACATCACCACCACCTAAACCAGCAGCAGTTTCTTCCAGTAATTTATCGAGACTATTTTCACCGACAACGGCATTGGCAATAGTTTGTGCTGAGGCGTCTGACGGCAATAAAGCAGCATTGGCAACCGCTACCTGCGTCGGTGCGTATACGCTGGCATCAAGGCTAACGGTTTCGTTTTGACGAATAGAGTAGGAATGTCCAGAATCAAAGGCGAGTTCGACTTGCGCACCCGGCATTGTGATGATGACGTCTTTTTCATAGACAACATCGCCCACTTTTAGCTGGTGCTGCTTGCCATCGGGAGACTTAACGATTGCCTGACCTTGCAGCGCAACTACTTTACCGATAATGCTTGTCGAATTTGCCATTACAGAACTCCAGACGAAAATAGTGAATGTCCAGAATGTAACAACAGAGGCGGGGCTAGCCAATTGTACTAAGGTACTAGAAACCCGCTAAAAACAACTATTTAACGATCTTTTACCAATAAAGCGAGTTGCAGCCGATTCTTTAGCTTCAACTTCTCAAGAACCGCGCCGACGTGCGCCTTCACGGTTCGCTCGGTAATTCCCATTTGCGTCGCGATTTGCTTATTTGTCGCACCAACTGCAATTGCTTTCGCCACTTCAGTCTCGCGCCCAGTCAACACACCTGACCAGGTTTCCGCGACAAGCTCAAGTTGCGGGGCGGCAGGTGGCATTCCCAATAATTTTTGCATCAGAGATTCGCCTATCCAGACGCCGCCCTGCTGCACGACGCTTGCGATATTGAGGAGCACTTCTGCTCCGGCATGAGTATTGCAATATCCTTTTGCCATCACCGAAAACACCGCCAGTGCTTCCAAATCATTAGGCAAATCACTCATACCAACAAAATACGCACCCGGCACTTCTTGTTTGATTGCTTGCATTTGCTGCGCGACAGTTTGGCCTGGTTTCAAATGCAGCCAGACGACAACGGCTCCCGAGCCGGCATGCAAGGCAGACCGCTGGTCGACCATTTGAATTTGCGGGAACGCCTTGGTCAACCCCATTGGGATTTCCATACCGTCTGAACAAAAGTAATGCATCATAAAAAGATTTTGTTGCGACAATTATGCACCTATCTCTCAGTAAAAGCGGCCTGTTTGGCACGCAGGACAGGTTTCAACAAATACGTCAAAATGGATTTTTTGCCGGTAATAATATCAACTTCAGCAACCATACCTGGAATAATCGGCTGGCCGCCGGCTAAGGTCGATTTATCGGTAGAAACACGTACGGTATAAAAAGTATTACCACGCTCATCGGTCACAGAGTCTGCACCGATATGTTCCAACTTAGCTTCCAAGCCGCCGTATGTAGAAAAATCATAAGCAGTAAATTTCACCACTGCTTTTTGTCCCGGCACCAAGAAAGCAATATCTTTCGGCGCTACCTTGGCTTCTAAAATCAAACGGCCATCACTCGGCACAACTTCCACAACATCTCGGCCTGGCTGCACCACACCACCCACGGTATTTACCAAAAGACGCTTCACCGTGCCACGTACCTGTGACCGGATTGCAGACTGTTTTACCCTATCTGCCAAACCTGTGCCGCTTTGTATCAATGAATTTAAACGTGCCATGGTCTCCGACAACTCTTTACTGGCATTGTTTCTAACCGCTAACTCAACTTCTTGAATCTTACGTGTCGCCTCTGACATTGCAGCGCCTGAACGCGCGATTTGTGCCGTTGCGATATCCCGTTCACCTTTGAAGCGAGACACATCTCTATCCAATCGCAACAACTCGACCTCAGACACGGCGCCAGTACTGAGCAATGGCTTGGTCACGTTGTATTCCCTCAAACTCGATTCATAGGCATTCGCAGCTTGTTTTTGACGCGCCATGGCCTCGGCTTGCTCCTGGCTACGCTGTTGATACTGTTGACGTGCAATCGACAATTGCGCATTCAATTCAGAAGTGGCCGTCTCATACAAACGCTGTTCTTCTTCTGCTGTTTTTGGATCTTCTTTCACGACCTCCTCAGGTGGGACAAAAGGCTTCCCATCTCCGATTGCACGCAAACGAGCTGCTTTCGCTGTCAACGATAAGTATAAAGAGCGATTCTCATTTAACGAAGATTCAAAACGAGTGGTGTCGATCTGCAATAATATTTGTCCTTCATTGACGACTTGTCCCTCTTTCACCAAGATGTCGGTCACGATACCACCGTCAAGGCTGGGATAAATTTGCAACTGCTGCGAAGGAATAACCTTCCCTTCACCCTTGGTAATTTCATCGACACTCACCAATGCAGCCCAGATCATAAACAGCACAAAAACAAACAACACAGAGCGCAGTAGAATACGTGCGCGTATCGGCTCCTGCTGAATCATGATGGTCTCTGCATCATGCATAAAATCAGATTCAGGAAGCGCGACATTATCCTTCCAGCGCTGCAACCAGCCGCCGGGCGACAACATAAATTTCAAACGTAATTTTTCAAGCAGCGCGATAATTGCTAGTCCGAAGCGACGCCAGAAGCTCATAATTTTGCTCTTCCAATTTGACCGTTTTGCAAAGCGTGCATTACTTTATCGCGCGGGCCATCTGCAACAATGACGCCACTGTCGACCACAATAATACGGGTAGCCAAATCCATCAAACTAGGCCGATGCGTGACGATGATCATCGTTTTATGCTGACCATAACGAGATATGCGTTCTTTAAATTGCGCCTCGGATGGATAATCCATTGCACTAGTCGGTTCATCAAGCAAGAGCACTGGTGGATCTAATAATGCAGCACGAGCTATTGCAATGCTTTGTCTTTGTCCGCCAGAAATCGATTCACCACGCTCGCTGATGAGCATATCAAAACCTTCTGGATGGCTATTCACAAACTCGGTCAAACCTGCCAATTCAGCAGCGGCGACGACCGCCCTGTCATCAGCATAAGGCGCGCGAATCGTGATGTTTTCTCTGAGCGTGCCATAGAACAACATCGAATCTTGTTCGACATAACCAAGATTACGACGTAAATCAGCAGGATCTAATTGGCGTAAATCAACGTCATCTAACAATATGGAACCCTTGGTCGGCGTATACAGGCCCAAAATCAACTTTTCCAAAGTCGATTTACCAGACCCTATCCTACCAATGATGACCAATCGTTCGCCTGGGGTAATTTTAAAACTGACACCACGCAAGGCTTCTTCCGTACGTCCAGGGTAGCTGAAATGTACATTTCGGAATTCGATTTGTCCCTTAATTTCAGGTCTATGTACAAATGCGGTTTCATCGCTTCTTTCAGTCGGTGTCGCCATGATACTTTCGAGAGACGCCAGAGAATTTTTAGCACCCTCAAATTGCAACATCAAACCAACTACCTGCGCTACTGGCGCCATCGCACGGCCAGCCAACATCGTGGCAGCAATCAAGCCACCCATAGACATCATTCTTTCCTGAATCAGATACACACCAGCCACGACCACTGCCACGTTCACCAACTGCTGAATAAGTGAGGCACCATTCATACTGGATGCAGATAGCATTTTCAATTCAGAGTTTACCTTAGCCAAAAACGCTGTGGTCTTTTCCCATTTGGCCTGCATCTGACTTTCTGCACCATGTGCCTTGATGGTTTCTAGCGCAGTCAGACTCTCGATCAGCGTCGAATTACGTAAGGCTGCCGCGCGGAAAGTCGTTTCCGACAATTCACGCATTTTATGCTGCACCATGTAGCTGTATATCACGACGACAATAATGCCGATGATAGGCAACAGCACAATAGGCCAGGATATCCACACCAAAGCAAACAAAAACAGTATCGCAAAAGGTAAATCAATCAGAGCTGTTACCGTGGCAGAAGCGATAAAATCACGCACCGCTTCAAAGGAGCGTAAATTCGAGGCGAATGCCCCCACCGAAGCAGGACGTTGCGACATGCGCATTCCCAATACCCGCTCCATAATCAAAGCAGATAACTTCAAATCAATACGATTACTCACCAAGTTAATAAAATGTCCGCGCAATAAACGAATTCCATAGTCCAAAATCAAGACCAAGGTAATACCACCCGCAAACACCCATAAAGTTTGTACCGCGAAATTCGGCACCACCCGATCATACACATTCATGGTGAACAAAGGCATCGCCAAAGCAAACAGATTAATCAGCAATGCAGCCGCTAAAATATCTTTAAAAATAGGGCTTTGCTCTAGAATCGCGCCCCAAAACCAATGACGTTGAGGTACCTCAACCAAAGGCGGCGTGCGCCGATCAAAACGAAAATGGGGTCGTGAAAAAATCGCGACACCGGTATAACGTGCCGCTAATTCTTCTCGCGTAAGATTAACTGCACCTTGTCCGGAGTCCGGCATCAAAAGCTGCGCCGTCGCACCATCACTACTCCAGGCTTGCAATAAACATGCTTCATTGTTTTTAAGCAGCAGGATCACGGGAAATAGCGCGTGATCAATCTTCAAAAGATCACGGCGTACAACTTTTGCGGAAAAACCAGCATGAGCGGCCGCTCGTGCGAATAAAGAAGGTGTCAATCCTTGCGGTAGCAATGGCAAACCTGCAGTCAAAGCCGCGCGACTGCTAGGACGACCATGAATCCGGGTCAATTCCACTAGGCAATCGAGCAAGGGATCTCGATGTAATAAGTCTTCACGTATGCCAGAGCCAAAACCAATATTATTGGTCACTTGAGCCGGAGCTACATCAATGGCTTTATTCAAGACTTTATTCGGTGCTGTATTCACGCTAGCACTAGCATCTTGAGAAGGATTTTTTTCTTGTTGTGTCATGCCTTTTCGCCGTCGCAATTCGTTAGGAGAGTCAGCTAAGCTCAATCATCGTTGATAGCAATTATCGACGAGAAACAACTTACAATGAATTCATACATTTAATTTTACAATAGTAATAACTTTCCGGAGAGAAAATCTACTGCCAAATCACATTATTGACAATTATTAACAAAGTTACACCTCTTATTGCCAAGAACAATCCGCAATTCTATGTATTTCCTTGCTTTTTTATACTCACTGCACTCACTTCAACCAACCACGACGCTTGAAGTACCAAAATGGCGTAATCGCCGATACCAACATCAAACCTAGTGCAAAAGGATAGCCTAAAGTCCACTCCAATTCCGGGAACCAGACTTTGAAGTTCATACCGTAGATACTTGCAATCAAAGTTGGTGGTAAAAATGCCACCGACGCGACAGAAAAAATCTTAATGATTTTATTCTGATTAATGTTAATAAAACCGACGGTGGCATCCATCAAGAAGTTGATCTTGTCGAACAAAAATGAAGTGTGTCCATCAAGTGATTCAATATCGCGCAAAATCTGGCGGGCTTCTTCGAACTGCTCTGCATTAAGCAAACGGCCGCGCATCAAAAAACTGACCGCACGACGGGTATCCATCATATTACGCCGAATACGGCCATTCAAATCTTCCTCTTGCGCAATCGCGTTCAAGGCCACAGCCGCATCTTGATCCGAGAAGTCTTTTTGCAAAACTGCACGACTAACGTCTTCTAAATTTTGGTAAATGCCTTCTAAAGCATCCGCAGAATACTCGGCATCAGTCGCGTACAAATCCATCAATACGTCTTTGTAATCTGCAATTGATCCGGGGCGTGAACGGGCGCGCATACGAACTAAACGAAACACGGGTAAATCGACGGTATGCACTGAGAACAAAATCTCGCGCGCCAAAATAAATGCAACCGTCACCGTCCGCGCCGGCTCATCGTCATCGTCATCATCAATCAGGAAATCGGTACGCAAATGTAAATCACCGTTATCTGCTTCATAGTAGCGAGCCGACGCTTCAATATCTTTAACTTCATCTTCACCTGGCAGGGTCACACCGTAAATCCCTTTAACCCACTCACGCTCTTCTTCATTTGGGTCGGTAAGATCAACCCAAACTGGCAAGGTGTTTTCCAGATCTTCCCGACTCTCAATATGAATTTGGCTAAGACGCCCGTTATGCAGTACAAATACATTAATCATACTTAACTCCTAATTCGCTACGGCAACTCAGACGAGTTCATGCGACGCAAAATAATATCACTCCGTTTCTGCAAATAGGCAGACCCTGTGTTTTTGTCATAGAAACGCGGTTTAGGCAACATTACCGCCATACGTGCGGCCTGAATTGGTGATAAGGCCGCGGCACTGATGCCATAGTAATGTCTGGCGGCAGCCTCTGCACCAAAAGTTCCAACACCCCACTCCACCACGTTCAAATAAATTTCAAAAATCCGCTCTTTATCCATACACATCTCCAGCATATAGGTAATGATTAATTCCTGCCCCTTACGTAAATAACTGCGATCACCGGACAAAAACAGATTCTTTGCCAACTGTTGCGTAATGGTGGACCCACCCGAAACCACTTTGCCTTTTTTCTTATTTTTATCAAAGGCTTTTTGCATGGCATCCCAATCCACGCCTTCATGATCTGAAAAACCATCATCCTCGGAAGCAATAACAGCTCGTTTCAAATTATTCGAAATGCGATCATAGGCTACCCATTTATGCTTCAATACAAACTTAGGATTTTTTTCCAATAAAATAGCTTCTTGCTGACGCATAAAACTAGTCGATGAAGGATTGTATTTTGTCCACCATAAAATATGGATCAAAAAATAGAGTTGCACAACGATGAACAGCGCCAAAGGCAGCAAGATCACCCATAAAAAAATTCGTTTTTTCACGGACGCACACCTCCATTTTCTTTGCTACTCTGTTCGACTGCTTGTGCATTGCCTTGCAACTTGCGCTGCCTATTCAACTCTGCAAGGACTGGCTGCGTATCTGGGCGCAGGCCACGCCAAATAAAAAATGCCTCAGCCGCCTGCTCAACCAGCATGCCCAAACCATCTCTCGTTTTTGCACCGTTTTGAGCAGCGAATTTCATAAAACTGGTAGCTTCATTTCCATACATCATGTCGTATGCTAGGCTGTGCTTTGCAAACACCGTTATTGGCAATGGCGGCACATCGCTAGACAAGCTCGCCGACGTCGCATTAATGATCAGATCGAATTCATCTGATTTTTCAGCTAACTGCTCCCAAGTACTCGCAGCGACGATGGCATTTTTTTGGTTTACTTCGTTGGCAATTCTCGCCAATTCCTGCGCTTTACTTAGAGTGCGGTTAGCAATGACTAAGCAGGCAGGTTGTTCCGCCAACAAAGCCAACAAAGCGCCACGTGCTGCGCCACCAGCCCCCATTAACAAGACACGCAAACCAGCGATTGGAATCCCAGCATTTACGACAATATCACGCACCAATCCGGCACCATCCGTGTTATCCCCAATGATTTCCTTACCTTGAAAACACAAGGTATTGACAGCACCAGCAACCGCGGCGCGCTCACTTAATTTTGTCGCCAGCGCAAATGCGTCGAGCTTGAATGGCACTGTCACATTCGCGCCCTGACCGCCCGCCGCAATAAAGCTGCGAACCGCTTCGGTGAAACCTTCAACTGGTGCCAGACATTTTTGATAATCGATAGACTGCTGCGTTTGCTGTGCAAACATAGCGTGGATCAATGGCGATTTACTATGCTCAATCGGATTACCAAATACCACGTAACGATCTAATGTTAACTCTACGACGTTGACGACATGGGCCATGTTGGTGTCGAGGGAGCTACTCATTGCGCACCTCCACGCATCTCGGTTTCAAGTACTTGATCACGAGTGAATTTAAAACGAGTAATCACGATCCAAATATCGTCTTTATCTTTCGAACGCATATTTGGTGGGAAATTACCAAATGGTGCTGCCTTGCGCACGATCTTCAATGCTGCACTATCGAGAACTCGATTGCCGGAGGTTTTTTCAACTTTGGGACCGCCGCCTTTTTCGTAAATAGTCCCATCTTGAAAAATAGGAATATAAATAATGACTTCGCCATATATTTTTTTCCCATCCACCTGCGGGAAATTTAGTGTGCCTACGTCTTCCACTTTCTTCTGCAAAGTTTTGTAATAAATCGCATGACCAACTGCTTGGGTACTTGGTGATAAAAAAGTCTTACGCGGACGCTTATTTTGATCCTCAATGGTCTGTGAAATCTCCGCTATCGAGCGTGCTAAGGCTCTATTGCTGTCGACCTGATCACGTCCATTCTCTTGTTGCTGATTGTCTTCCAGCTGTTTTTTATCCAATACTCGCTGTGATTTGAAACGAGTCTCGTTACGTACTTGATCAATCAACTGGCGCTGACGCTCTTCCAATTCTTGTACTTTACGCTGTGCGACCAACACATTGTCACCGTCTTCAGTGCGACGCATATCTGGCAAGGGTGACTTAGCGCGCCCCTCATCATGCGCACCGCCGCCATCTAAATTGACCTGCGCCAAAGCTTGCGCATTCATAGGACGCTTATCATGCTTCGCGTTGACTAAGATAATCTCTAAACTAGGATCAATGGAACTAGTTTCTTCAGGCTTAGGCATAACAAAATGCACCAGCAATACCACGGTGTGAAACAGCACGGACACCAAAATGGCCGCGCTTAAAATCAAATTATCGAGTATCGTCTTCACAAATTAATCCAATAAATCCAAAAACAACTTTGCGCTATTCCGAACGGCTTTCGTTTTCTATATCAGACGTCACCTCAGAAACCAAGTTTAGATTTTCTGGATCTGCATCTTCAACATTCACCACACCCGATTCTGGTGGGACGCCATCTATCGTAGCATCGGCAGCAGGCACATCATCTTCCACCACATCCTCTAAATCTTCATCCGTCACCGTCGTCAACATTTCCAACACACGCGCTTCGATACTCAAATCCAATTCATCCCAACGCAGAATCTCAAGACGTACCTGCGCACCGCGCGCAACCTGTGGCATACCAGGTAAGCGAATGATCAACGGAATTTCTAACAAACGCAAAACTTCGTCTTTTAGCACCACAGCATCAACTTGACGTTGTCCTTCTTGCCCCAACCAACGCAAACACCAATAACGTTCCATGTTGGTTTGAAAGTCAGCATAAGCCGCATACGCCGCATCAAAACTCGAAACGATCGCAAACAAGTCCGCGTCTTTAGGCTTAAATGGCGCGACTAAGGCCGCCGTTACGCCATGCTGCACACACGCGATGATTTGCCATTGGTTCACCAAATCGGTATAGCGACGTAGTGGCGATGTGCTCCAAGCATATTGATCCACACCTAAGCCCTGATGCGGCGCAGCGTGCGTCACCATGCGCACCTGCATCTTCGCTGCCCAACCACCAGAACCACCACCTTGCGCACGATAAATGCCAGGAATGCCGTGATCATGCAATAGCTTACCCCAGGTGCTATTTGCCAAAATCATCAATTCAGCGACGATTTTATCGAGTGGAGCACCACGCTTGCGACGCACGATGCTGACCACATCCTCTTCTACATAAAAATTAAAATCGACGCGATTAGTCTGCTCAGCTTTCAAGCCAAAACTTTCGCGTTTCGCCATGCGCCCAGCTTCCAAAACCTGCACCCATTTCCATAGCAAAGCAAGATCCGCCTTATGTGGGTACTCGCCTGCATCATTCGCTAAATTCTCTTCAGTGACAACACTATCTAAGTCGTTGTGGCGCAAATTGGCCGACATAGGTACGGCTTCAATCTTGGTCTCAGTCGATAGGATTTGCCAGTCTTGTGTATTCAACGTAACATACAAGGACACTGCTGGTCGGGTCTGACCTTCGCCCAAGGTATAAATTTCAACCAAGGCATCGGGTAGCATCGTAATTTTGTCGCCCGGCATATACACCGTCGACATACGATGGCGCGCAATCTGATCGAGCGCATCACCTGGTCGAATTCCTAAAGCAGGTGCGGCGATATGGATGCCAACTTTGACGGTATTTTCGTCAATAGTGGTGATGGAAAACGCATCATCAATTTCTGTCGTAGTAACATCATCAATCGAAAAAGCACTTACATCAGCAATGGGCAAATTCTCAGGTAAAACAGGCAAGGCAGTGGCAGGAAATGCCACGCCCTTCGGGAAATTTTCTAACAGAAACTTAGATAAATGAAATTGTTTCGCGTTCGGCAAACCACCCGTTGCCAACATCAAGCGTGCTGGATTCATTTGCAGGGCAGAACAGGCTTCTACCATGGCTTTGTACTCAATACTATTTTTATCTGGTTTAAATAGCAGTTGCAGACCGAGCACTTTAAATTGTTCGGGTAGACGCAATTGCTTGAGTTCTTCTACATATGCAGCTTGAATGATGGCTTGCTGTTTCTTTTTCTCTATACCAGCAAGTGCTGCTTTGAGCGCGGTTTCCGGTGCTGCCTTATAACGTCCACGACCTTTTTTATAGAAATAGAATGGCGCGTTATGTAACGCAAAAATTAAGCTCGCAGCTTCCGTCGCTTGCGGCGCATGGCCAAAATACTCAGCACCTAATTCAGCGAAGCCAAACTCTTCTTGACCCGCCACTTCCCACAAAAATTCCAAATCAATCTCTGCTGCCTGCGCCTTTGCTTGTTCCAATAATGTGCCAGCATCCGGTGATGTAAATTGCAAAAGCACGTCCTTGGCTTTTACCTTGGTGCGCTTCCCGCTTGCCAATTCAACTTGATATGCTTCACCCGCTTGCGACAACACTGAGCCAGCTTTAAAGTCACCCGATTCTTCAAAAAATAAATTCATTCTGTCTGTCTTTTTTAAAATTATTACGATTGCTTCTGTCGTTATTCTTATTTGCGCTGCCAGTTCACTTCTATTCTCAGCTCTTTTTTTCCGCATTCGCATTTAAGTTTCGAATTGCAGGTAAGAACACTTCTGTGACCAATAACTTCGCACCACGTCGCACGAACACTGAACGACGCGCCCACAAATACGGTTCCGTCATTTCAAACAAAGCCAATTTTGCAATACGGCGCATTAAGGGATGTGCTGGACGCAAACGAGCAAAACTTAAATCACCACGCTCTACTAAAGGATCACTAAACAAAGTCGTGCCCAAGGAGCGATTACCTAACGAGGCGAACAGCGGCCACTGCTGCGCATTCGCATGCAGAGGCAAAACTGTATGCGCATAAACCACGGGCACTTCATCGCAACGCAGTAAGACTTCGCGTTCAATCACTTGTTTAGCTCTGTGCAATTGAATCTCGGCAAATTCATCTTGTAAACACAGGGCTCGACCTTGATACAAACGCTGCACACGAAATTGTGCACTGTGCGCCATGAGCCGCGCCGTCAATGAATCGCGATTACTTAACCAATCGACCATCGGCGGTAACGCTCGCACATGATTAATATGCGTATGCCACTTCGCCAATGATGAAGATGATCCCTTACTCTGCATCACAAAATGCCACTACCAAATCCAAGTAGTCAGCAAACTCACTAATACCGTGATCACTACCTTGAATTACATGCTGTTTAGCTGCTGGATAATGCGCCACCATCTCGCGCCAATCAAGCACTTCATCGCCAGTCGCCGCCAATAAAAAATAGCGCTCTGGCCGACTTATTTGCGACACGGCTAATTGCCTCAACTCCTCAACATACTCAGCCTTAAATTCGAATACTTCGTCGCTATGATAAGCCGTCGTCACGCCCACATACTTTTCTAATTCACGTGGTGGAGTCACTGCGGGATTAATAAGCACTGCCTTGCAATTATTTTTCTCCGCAAGATAAGTCGCGTAGAAGCCACCTAATGAAGAGCCGATCAAGCTTAATTCATCTCCCGAATTTTGATCAAAATGCTGATCTATTAGGCGCTGCGCCAAAGCAATTGCCTGTGCAGGCGACGCAGGCAATTGCGGACAAACGAATTCGGCTGCGCGCGCTTGTGCGGCGTAGTAGTCAGTCAGCAATCTCGCTTTGAAAGACGCGGGCGAGGAACGGAATCCGTGTAAATACAAAATCATGAACAGAGCCTGTCTAGTGCGAACTCGCTGTTTTCAACGCCAGCGCATCTAGTAACAATTGATGTACGCCACCAAAACCGCCATTACTCATCACAAGAATGTGATCTCCGACCTGTGCTTCCTGCACAATATCCGCCACCAAGGCCAACAATTGATGATGAACTCTGACTTTATCGCCCAGCGCCTCAAAAGTCTCGGCGAGATCCCAACCTATCGCATCTTTACCACTTTGTGCGCCATACACAAACGCTAAGTCAGCATCTTTCAAGCTCCCAGGAAGTGCCTGTTTAATCGCCCCCATTTTCATGGTGTTTGAACGTGGCTCCAGTACCGCCAAAATACGAGATTGACCAACTTGATGCCGCAAACCTTGCACCGTCGTAGCAATCGCAGTTGGGTGATGAGCGAAGTCATCAATGACTTTGACGCCAGCCACTTCACCACGCAACTCCATGCGCCGTTTTACATTAACAAATTCTGATAGGGCCGCAATCGCAGTCGTTGGCGTAACGCCAACGTGGCGCGCCGCCGCAATGGCCGCTAAGGCATTCATGCGATTGTGTGCGCCATTCAAAGACCAACGCACAGTACCTTGCAATTCAGTTTTGAAAAAGACATCGAAATTTTCAGCCTCTTGCAACACCAGATGCCAATCAAGTTCGGTATTATCTTTTTCATCGGTAAAGAACTCTTTATCACTCCAACAACCGCGTTGCACGACGCGATGCAAGGATTCTTCTTGTGCATTAACGATCAAACGGCCGATGCCCGGCACTGTGCGCACCAGATGATGAAACTGAGTTTCTATCGCAGCCACATCAAGAAAAATATCTGCGTGGTCAAATTCCAAATTATTTAAGATCGCCGTTTTCGCATGATAATGGACAAACTTACTGCGTTTATCAAAAAATGCGGTGTCATATTCATCCGCTTCGATCACGAAAAAATTAGATTTTTTTCCAGCACCTTCTATGGTGTCGCCCGACAGGCGCGCGGATACACCGAAATTTAAAGGAACGCCACCGATCAAAAATCCAGGTGCATAACCAGCGTACTCCAAAATCCATGCCAACATTGAGGCTGTTGTCGTTTTACCGTGTGTCCCTGCAACTGCCAGCACCCATTTATCACGTAATAATTGCTCACCTATCCATTGCGGACCAGATACATAGGGCAAACCCCGGTTTAAAATCGCTTCCATTAAGGGATTACCGCGCGACACGACATTACCAATCACAAATAAATCAGGCAAAAGATCAATTTGTTCAGGATGAAAACCGTCGATTAATGTGATTCCCTGTGCTTCCAACTGAGTGCTCATGGGTGGATAAACGTTGGCATCACAACCAGTAACACGATGTCCCGCCTGTTTTGCCAATACCGCCAAGCCCCCCATGAAGGTGCCGCAAATACCCAAAATATGAATATGCATAAACTAATGCCAACTTTCCATAATGCTTGATCATGAACAAGGCCGGCAAATGTTTGCGCTTTTCATTCAATTTGACCAATTTTTAACAATTGCCGCAATTCTACCTGAGCAAGCAGACAGACACGACTAAACCGAATGCGATATGATGCGCAAATGACGAATTTTATTTTTAGTGAAGGCGACTCGGTAGCGCAAATACGTGATGAAATAGCATCACTCGCCGCCAAATTTATCGCAGAAGAAGGTGCCGAATACGGCACGGCCAAACGTCGCGCCGTCAAACAATTGCTGGGCAATCAAAAGTTAAAGGGCAATATCCTGCCGGATAGCGAACAAATAGAACAAGAAGTTCGCGAATATCAAGCCCTTTTTTTTGCTGACACACAACCAGCGCGATTGCATCACCTACGCCAGACTGCAGCTATTTTGATGCAAGAATTGGCACAATTTAATCCCTATCTTATAGGTGCAGTACTCAATGGAACTGCAGGCGAGCACTCAGACATCCATCTTCATTTATATACCGACAATAGTAAAGATGTCGCCATTTACTTGCTCAATGCCGGTATCGATTACGAAGTGTCTGAGCACCAAGGAAAACGAGGCGACCCGCTAGAGACGCTTAGCTTTATGTTTAAAAATGAAGGCGTGCACTTGTTGGTCCATGACATCGATGATGTGCGCCACACCGACAAAAAAGGGCGGGGTAATCTCGCCAACCTAAGAACTTTGATCGAACAGACTGAGAGCCATGATGAATAAACGATTTACGATTTCTGCCATAGTTATTGGTTTAATATTTACAGCCCTTGGTGCAACATTAGGTGCAAAGAAATTCGAACCTGCACCCGCAGCAGACAATGCCGCACAGAAATTATTTGCATTAACTTTAAATGATGCACAAACCAAACCACAAGCCATTAAACAATGGCAAGGCAAATTTCTCGTCGTCAACTTCTGGGCAACCTGGTGCAAACCGTGCGTCGAAGAAATGCCAGAATTAGTACAATTACAAAAAGATCTAGCAAGCAAGAACGTACAGCTACTCGGATTGGGTATAGATACACCAACAAATATTGCAGAATTTACACAAAAATACCAAATTAGCTACCCCGTTTTCGCAGCTGGAATGGATGGTACCAGCCTCTCGCAAGCGATGGGAAACAAAGCAGGCGGCCTGCCTTTCACTGCCTTAGTTTCAGCGGAAGGAAAAGTGCTTAAAACTTATTCTGGTCGCTTAAAAATGAATGAATTGCGTGCGGACATTCAAAGCTTGAATATAAAAAAATAAAAAGATTACGTGTTTTTCCTTGCCAATAAGAGGTAAATAACGGCAAAATGCCTGCAACTTCGGCAAAATGATAAATTCTATGGCACGCAAGATCTTGCTCATCAACGGTCCCAACCTGAACTTACTAGGGACACGTGAACCAGAAATCTATGGCAGTCAAACACTCAACGACGTAGAAGATGCAGCAAGACAACAAGTAGAACTCGCTAATGGTGAATTCCATTGCTTTCAAAGTAATCATGAAGGTGCATTAATCGATAGAATTCACGCCGCACGCGCTGACAATATCGATGCCATCGTGATCAATCCTGGCGGATTTACCCACACCAGTGTTGCATTAAGGGATGCACTGGCGGGTGTTGCTATACCGTTTCTAGAAGTTCACATTTCCAATATTTATCAAAGAGAAGCATTCCGGCATCATTCTTATCTTTCCGGCATTGCAAAAGGCGTTATCTGCGGCTTTGGCATAGACGGATATCGCTTAGCAATTGACTTTGCACTAAAAAACCTTTAAATTCTCGCATCTTCACGCAATTAACATACATCAATCATATAAAAATGATTTTTAATATGCGTTGCGTTCATTCTAATAACCGCTTTTAAGCTGCCAAAAGTAAGCATAGACGGCACATTTTTCAGGAGATTTCACATGGATTTAAGAAAACTCAAGACCCTCATCGACCTCGTTGCGGAATCCGACATTTCTGAGTTAGAAGTCACCGAAGGCGAAGGTAAAGTTCGTATCGTCAAATCATCACCTGTGCCACAAGGCCAAATGATGATGATGCAACCACAAATGCAACATGCTATGCCGGCGCCTGTCGCCGCACCCGTTGCTGCTAGCACCGCACCTGCCGCAGCGCCTGCTGTCGAAGGTCACATTGTCAAATCCCCAATGGTCGGTACTTTCTATCGTGCCGCCTCACCTGGATCCGCTGCGTTTGTCGATATTGGTAAAAGCGTCAGTGCTGGCGAAACTTTGTGCATTATCGAAGCAATGAAATTGCTGAATGAAATCGAAAGCGATTTCACAGGTAGCATTAAGCAAATTTTGGTCGAAAACGGCCAACCTGTTGAATTTGGTCAACCATTGTTTATCATTGGTTAAGTTAATCATTGGCGCTGGCATTAGCACCGTCGCCTGCAGCTTGATGACGCGGTTTGCTTCACCAGCTGCTACTTTGCTAGGATATCTGGCAAAAACAAAATTGACTGACCTTAAGCTCCCGGGCTGCAACCTCTGCTAAAGCAAAATACATTATGTTTGAAAAAATTCTGATCGCCAATCGAGGCGAAATTGCTCTCCGTATCCAACGCGCTTGCCGCGAGATGGGTATTAAAACCGTGGTCGTTCACTCTGAAGCTGACCGCGAAGCCAAATACGTCAAGTTAGCCGACGAATCTGTTTGTATCGGCCCTGCGGCTTCGAATCTGAGCTATTTGAGCATGCCTGCCATCATCAGCGCGGCTGAAGTGACTGACGCACAAGCAATCCATCCAGGCTATGGCTTCCTATCCGAAAATGCAGACTTTGCAGAACGCGTAGAACAATCGGGTTTTGTATTTATCGGTCCACGTGCCGAATCGATTCGTCTGATGGGCGATAAAGTATCCGCTAAGCATGCGATGATCGCGGCGGGCGTGCCTTGTGTTCCGGGTTCAGAGGGTGCATTGCCAGACGATCCCAAAGTCATCGTGCAAACAGCACGTAAAGTAGGCTACCCAGTTATCATCAAAGCCGCTGGCGGCGGTGGCGGTCGCGGCATGCGTGTGGTTCACACCGAAGCGGCATTATTGAATGCGGTCACCATGACCAAAACTGAAGCGGGTGCAGCATTTGGCAACCCTGAAGTCTACATGGAAAAATTTTTGGAAAATCCACGTCACGTGGAAATCCAAATTTTGGCCGATCAACATGGAAATGCAGTCTGGTTGGGCGAACGCGATTGCTCTATGCAACGCCGTCACCAAAAAGTGATTGAAGAAGCGCCAGCACCTGGCATCCCACGTAAGATTATTGAAAAAATCGGTAATCGTTGCGCAGAAGCTTGTCGAAAGATCGGCTATCGTGGCGCGGGTACATTCGAGTTCTTATACGAAAATAGCGAGTTCTATTTCATCGAAATGAATACCCGTGTACAAGTTGAACACCCAGTTACAGAAATGATTACGGGTATCGATATCGTCCAAGAGCAAATCCATATCGCTTTCGGCGACAAGCTGCGTTTCAAACAATCGGATATCGAATTACGCGGCCACTCCATCGAATGTCGTATCAATGCCGAAGATCCATTTAAGTTTACGCCGTCACCAGGTCGTATTATTACTTGGCATACACCAGGCGGTCCGGGAATACGCGTTGACTCACATGCCTACGCTGGTTACTTTGTACCGCCCAATTATGATTCCATGATAGGCAAGGTGATTTCTTACGGAGCAACTCGCGAACAGGCGATCCGTCGTATGCAAATCGCTTTATCTGAAATGGTCGTCGAAGGCATACAAACGAATATTCCTTTGCACCGTGAATTGATGGTAGATGCTCGTTTCATTGAAGGTGGTACGAACATTCACTACCTCGAACATAAATTAGCGGACATGCCAGTCTTATCGAAGAAAGCAAAATAAACTTCGTAGAGCATAGCTGGTTCAGTAGTTTCCACAACGCGATTGAGATACTATATTCAATCGCGTTTTTTGATTTAAGTCGTCACTGTCTTTATGATTGACGAAGCTGTTTTTTGAATTTGAGAGCATATTATGGCCTGGGTAGAAATCATCATTGAAGTAGCGCGCGATCACGCAGAAAACCTATCCGATGCTTTAATGGACGCAGGCGCCTTATCAGTCTCAGTCGAAGATGCTGACGAAGGCACCGATGCTGAAAAACCTTTGTTCGGCGAGCCCGGCATGGAAATTACAGAACGCGCCTGGGAACGTAGCCGCGTGGTTGCTTTAGCCGATACCGATATTGACCATGCCGCCTTGCTCGCCGCTGCTGCCGCCTCCATCAAGCTGGCCGAGGTGCCAGCCTTCACCACACGCAATGTAGAAGAACAAGACTGGGTACGCTTAACCCAATCCCAATTCGAACCTATCCATATTGGTAAAAATATCTGGGTCGTACCAAGCTGGCACGCAGTCCCGGATCCAAGTGCTTTGGTATTAGAATTAGACCCAGGGCTCGCGTTTGGCACAGGTAGTCACCCCACTACTCGTTTATGCATGGAATGGTTGGAAGCGCACGCGCCACAAAATCTATCTGTACTCGATTACGGTTGCGGCTCAGGTATTCTGGCGATGGTAGCGAAGAAATTACACGCAGACAAAGTAATCGGCGTTGATATTGATCCACAAGCGATTGAATCAGCAAATTTCAATGCAGAACGCAATCAATGCGACATTGAGTTTTCTCTACCTGAAGAATTTGGTGAAAATTATCCGGCCTCACATCAGTTCGATGTTGTCGTTGCGAATATTTTATCTAGTCCTCTAAAGCTGATGGCACCAATGCTCTCTGGCCGCGTTGCGCCTGGTGGCGCACTGATTTTATCTGGCGTGCTGGCGCGCCAAGCGGAAGAAGTTGCAGAGGCTTACGCACCATTTATTCAATTAACTGTGTGGCAAGAACGTGAAGGCTGGGTAGCCTTACATGGTCGCCTTGCTTAATCTTCAATTGATACACATTAATGCCTACTTCAGTTTTAACTTTCGTTAATTAAGAAATATCATGGCACTCGCAACCCAATGTCCCCATTGCTACACCAGTTTTCGAGTAGCCAACGATCAGTTAAAACTGCACGCTGGCATGGTACGTTGCGGTTCATGCAAACAAACCTTTAACGGTATTGAGCATTTGTTGGCGCCCGGTTCGACACCGAAGAGCCCTCCCAGTCAACATCAGCCTTCAGAGAACTCTGCGTCACAGCTTGACAACGCGCGCAACTCAGCCACAGATGATGTGCGTCAAGAGATACCAGATACAGAGCCAAGATTTGACGCTGAAACAGTTGATCCAACTGTTAAGGTCAACCCTTCTCCAGCCCTTGAATCAACTCCCTTACAAAAAGCGGTAAGCGACGCCGACGTAAAAGCAGATCTATCCTCAACCGTCGCTACCTCTTTAACACAAATAGACGCCCCGCTAGCTAACGAGACATTTGAATCAAGCCTAAAAACTCAGGTGATCGATACGCCCATATCGACCATGAGCAGCGACAGATCGCAAGCGTCATTATTAGAGATAATGAACGCCGAAGTAGTCCAAGAGAATCTCAACGATAAAATACAACCTGAGCAACAATCGGCTGCTGAACCCTTAGATGTAGCCGAAGTAGCTGATGTAGCCGATATATCCAATTTATCAGCATCTGTTGAAACAGATCAGATGCAAACCATTGAATCAATAGCAAATTCAAGCATAAGCGAAAATTTATCGGCAGAATCAGTCTCAACTTCATCGGCGTTAAGCATGGAGTTCGACCTCGAAGAAAGTGACTTAGAGGTTGGCAATTCGGCAAACCTGAAGCAGGTGATGGCAAAAAGCGAAGGCAATGCTTCTATCGGGACAGATGCAAGAACTAGCGGCACGGCAACCAATGCCAACACCAATCAGTTGAATGAAGAAGCAGATTCTCACGCAGATTTACCAGAAAAAACCAAGCAAAAAGAAAATGATTCTGGCAAAACTCAAGTAGCATCAGAAGCCAAGAGGCCTGCCAAAAAACCTGGTGCACTCACGGCTAGTCTGGATTTTGAGCTCAGTAAAGAAGAGCGGGAATCGGTCGACGAAATTGCGTATATCCACCAGCTAGAGTTGGAAACACGCGCCGCCGTGCTCGACGAAGCAACTGACGACTGGTCAAATCATGAACCACAGTCAGTGCAAGACGGATTTATCGACTCACTAAAGGAATTGAAGCCGATACTCGATGATATTGGCGATTTCGCCCCCATTCATCAAGCTTCACTTAAATCAAATGCCAAACATCAAACGCTGAACGACTTGAGGGTTTCCAGCAGCAAGACCGATAGCCAGACAGACTTGGAAGTCAATTCGAATAGTAATGAAAATTTAGATGCACCCGAAGTTACGCCTGCTTTTGTACTACAAGCAGAACGAGCACAGCGCTATGGCAAATGGAAACAATTTGGCTTAGGTTTCGGCGTCTTTTTATTTGTGCTGGTTGGCGTAGCGCAAACGGTCTACTTTCTTCGTTCAGACATTGCGGCGATAGCACCGCAACTGAAACCACAGCTACTAAGTATCTGCAAAACCTTGTCATGCCAAATTAAGTTACCAGCGCAAAAGAGTATGCTGGAAATTACCGGTAGTGAATTAGTAATCGTGAATGAAGAACTCAGCATGAACACGCTTTCAGTTCAAATCCAGAATAAGAGCAGCACCCTACAAGCTTGGCCTCATTTCGATCTAACGCTCAAAGACCGACGCGGTAAAGACCTTTTGCAAAAGGCATTCGCACCAGCACAATACTTAGAAAACAAAGAATTGCTGAGCAAAGGTATGCCGGCAAATAGCGAGTCGAACCACAAAATATTTTTCCAACTGAAAGATCTGAAAGCCTCCGATTACAAGGTAGAAGTCTTTTATCCTTAAGACTTCTTTAACTGCTGGCACTAGTATTATGTCTGAACCTATGTTTATTTCTTTGTGCGGTGAAATAGACCTACAAAGAGACCGAATACAAACAACGACCGTTTGAGTCTACGGCAAAAACCGCAGTGTAATTAGTTCACATTTTCTTTCGCAAATTACGGTAACGCTCAGCACGTGCCGCAATCGATGAGATTAATTTTTCAGGGTCGATTGGCTTTGTCAGAAACTCATCTGCACCTGTTTCCAGGGCACCGATTTGTTTCTCTGTTTCCGTTTCTGACGACAGAAAAACAATGGGAATATCCAGATAATGATTATTCTGACGTATTAATTTCGCCATCTCGATACCACTGCACTGGGGCATATGCAGATCGGTCAAAATTAACTCAGGCTTAAACTTCTTAATCGCCATCAGAATTTGTGTCGGGTCTGCCAAGGACATCACGTGCATACCAGCGCTACTCAATACGGCATCAAAGAAGCTCAAAAAAAACTCATCATCATCAACGACCAACACGCGATATGAGCGTACGGTATTCTTGGCGATTTTTTCATCAATACGCACGCTTAATGCTTGAGCATCAACTGGTTTAATAAAGTAGCCTTCTGCACCCTCTCGTACCGCGGCCAACCTATCGTCAAAATTATCTCGCGCGGAAATATAGATCGCCGGAAAAGTCGTGATGACACGAACCGCCATCGCGACCTTGGCGCGCTGCCCCTCTTCGGAATCGATATCTAATACGACCGCAGCCGGTGCTCTAACCAGAATTGCGGAACGAAATTCTTCCAGATCACTGAAATGAAGCACTTCATAATTGAATAGTCCCAATAGTTGAGCGAGATCTGCACCATATTCAGCATTCGCAGCGTACACATAGACTAAATCAAATTGGCGACTTTGCCCCAGTTCTAGTGAATCGTTCATAGTTTGCTCATCCAACTCAAAATTTTCTTGCATAATTTACTCTATCTGTAGAAACAATGAACTACGGCCAAAGTTCGCAAAAAATCTATCTGAAGCGATCAATGGGACATCTACTCTATCGCGATTTCACCCCACAAATGACGCATACTAAATTTCACTGGAACCTGGTCTCTATGCAGCACTTCACGGATACCATGCAAGGTCTTTTGCGTATCTCGCTTAATTGCCGCCGGAAGTGGTGCTCCCCACGGGCTAGTTAGGGCGTGCACATAGGGTGTGGTGGCACTTGCACCTTTGCTGGTCACGACACCCAACTCGCCATTTTCTAGTTTTACAAAAGTACCAATAGGATAAGTCCCTAGTTCGCGAACGAACAGGGCAACTAACATCAAATCTACTGTGGATTTCCCACCAATCAGGATATCGCGCAATGCAGCACTTGGCAGCAAAGATTTACGATAGCTACGTGAGCAAATTCGAGCGCAATATCGATCCGCTATCGAAATAATCTTCGCATTTTTCGGAATATCGGCACTCCCCTTTTTACCCGGGTAACCACTACCATCCTCATTTTCGTGATGGTGTAGAACCCAGGACAGCCAAGTTTCATCATTTATACCGGCAGCCTGTAGCATTTGTACGCTTTGCTCAGGATGATGAAAAATCATATCCTGCTCATCAGGCGTTAGTTCTCCACTTTTCCCTTGTAAATGTTCTTGCTGACTTAACATACTGATGTTCATACTCAAACAAGCGGCGACCAAAAATATGATTTCCTCGTCGCTCTTCTTGAGTGCTTTTGCGACAAGGATTGATACGATTGCGACATCAACGCAATGCCTAATCGCGTACCAACCATTTTGATGCAACAAGATACAGCCCAAAGCCACATCGGCATCTAAGTAAGTAGCAATCATTGTTTGTTTGGCGAGCACCAAAAACTTAGTTCTGGCCTCAGGCTCTTGATTTAGATTAAAAGACAGCACGGCAAGCTCATCACGTATTTGAGAAATCATACGGACTACTGAGGAACGCTCTAGTGCTTTGGGGAATATTTTTCTACCATCAGCATCGACATAAGGATCCTCGTTCTCATCCTCGTCACCAAGGTATACCCCACGCTGTAACAAAATGTCGACTTGATTGCTAGTAGTTACAACAAATCCGCGGCGCAGGAGAAGGCCGCCATCAATCTCATAAACATCCCATTTCAAAGCTTGTCCGATTTCAATATCGGATATAGAAATACGCTTATTTGACATACTTACCCCAGCCATGCTCTACCGTAAAAAACAAAGCTAAGCAAACAAAGCTCATAGCTTGACATTCTTATGCTAACAGAGGATTGCCCAATTTCACGTCTTTCATTAATTTCCTTAGAGGTTTTCACAACAGGTGTACGCATGGCGCTTTTATTGCACCAAAAAAGTATCTATCCGCTATTTCATTAAATCGAAAAACGCCACCCAACTCTACGTAAGACGTACATCAAAATGGCGAAAAAGCCAGTAAAGCTTGCTGCGAAAATGAAAGAGGAAAATTCAGCTCCCCAGATTGACGCGAGCGGTGCCGCAAAATATAACTGATAAAGCGGCGACATCCAGCCTGTCCCAGCCAAAATGCACGTCAGTATCCATGAGCCAGCATAAGCCGCGATGGCATTAATACCAAAACTCAAGCCAATCGCTGGCCACTGTGCGCGATCAATCAATCGGTGTGCCAGCCATAATGCGACGCAGGCAAAACTGGCCGTGCACAAGACAAAAGACGAAGTCCAAAGCTGCTTATTCAAAGGCAGATACAAGGACCAAGCCCATGCCAGTATTGCGTACAAAATCGCAGATTGCCAAAGGCGTTGTGCATATCCTGTGCGTAGTGAGGCACCGGCGAACACCCCAAGTAATACAGAAACCAGCGCTGGTAAAGTACTCAAAAGACCTTCAGGCTCTTGCGCCAAGCCAGTTCTCACATCAAAACTATAAGCAAGCTTGCCTAACACTTTGCTATCGATTTGGTCCACCAAATTAAGATGCGGTTCATACGAGCCGGCCACACTTAACAATCCCCAGTAGAACAATAAAATTACACCTGAAACCATCGCGAGCACAGACAATCGCCGCACATAAATCAACAAAAGCCCAGCGACAATAAAACATATCCCTATCCTTTGCAGCACACCCATTAAGCGAAACTCGCGACCAGGAATTAATGCGTAAGCAATGAAGTGCAAAAGCACGCCTAAAGCAATGATACGCATACCACGCCAGACTACCGTGTGCACCAGCTCTGCATTACTCAGCCCCTTCGCCAAGTTACTTTCTAATTTTGGCGTCAACGCCAAATACAAAGAGACGCCTACAATAAACAAGAAAAAAGGGAAAATAAAATCTGCTGGCGTAACACCATGCCAGCTGGCATGCTCCAGCCATGGATAGACGTGACTCCAATCACCGGCACTATTCACCAGCAGCATCGCGGCGACTGACAATCCGCGTAAGGCATCGACAGATAAAAAACGTTGCGGGGTCTTCACTTCAAGCATATTCATTTCTTTCGCAATCAACAACTAACAAAAAGACTACTCTTCCAAGCATTTGGCTCATACAATTCACACAATACCAGTTCATCTTTTTCTCAACAGAAAAATCAAAATGGAGATCGGGTCTAAATGATTTCCAGATCTTATATGGCAGGGCTTAACTTCTTCAAATTATAGGTTTTTTCGTTAAAATTTGTAATAATTGAATCGTGAAAAACAAAATTTAGTTGTATATTGGTACTTAAGTGGCATTAATTATGTAAAACCAGTTGACCTGAATAATTGAGGATAGTATGTTGTACGATGTAATGCAAAAAGTCGAATCATCGCCATGTCATCATCACTAGGAATTCGTTCATGACAACTGAAAAAAATCAATCACGCTCGCCTATTTCTTGGGTACCGACCTTGTATCTGGCAGAAGGCCTCCCCTTCTTTGCGGTCGCTCTGGTAGCGGGCTTAATGTATAAAAGTTTAGGTGTCTCGAATGAGGAAATTGCGTACTGGACAGGCGCAATTGGATTTGCTTGGGTATTCAAACCTTTATGGAGTCCGTTTTTAGAGGCTGCACGTAGCAAAAAATTTCTCGTCGTGTGCTTTCAATTAATTGGTGGCGTGAGCTTAGGCATGGTGGCGCTATCTATGCAACTACCCAATTACTTCGCTATCAGTATCGCTTTACTCGGCCTAGTCGCGATTTCATCAGCGACCCACGATATTGCAGCCGACGGTTTATACATCGCCAGCTTAAATAACAAACAGCAAGCTGCCTATGCTGGGTGGCAAGGCGCGTTCTTTAATGCTGCCAAATTTATCTCTCTTGGTGGCCTAGTCATTCTCGCGGGTCATCTTGAAAAGAGCATGCCCCCTGCACAAGCATGGTCAATTATTTTTGGTTTATTGGGCGCTATGATGATTGCCCTGGCGCTGTATCACAGCTGGTCATTACCTAATACCAAACAAGAAGAGTCGAAGCAATCTATGCACAGCATCTACACCACCACCGTAGATGTCGTCATCGAGTTTTTTAAGAAACCTGGAATATGGATGGCGATTCTATTTATTATTCTATTTAGAGCTGGGGAAGGTCAAATCCAAACCATAGGCCCACTATTTCTAAAAGAGTTGAAAAGCAATGGCGGCCTAGGTCTCAGTAATGAGCAGGTAGGTTTAGTTTACGGGACCGCTGGCACTATTGCCTTCTTGGCTGGTAGCATACTTGGAGGCTATTTCACGTCTTGGCTAGGCTTGCGGCGCGCTTTACCTTGGCTCATTATTGCAATGAACTTTCCGAATGTATCTTTCTTCTATCTCAGCACCACCATGCCAGAAAGTTTACTGATCATAGGCTCGGCACTCAGCATAGAAATGTTCGGATATGGCTTCGGTTTTGTTGGACTAATTCTGTTCATGATGCAAGTAGTCGCTGTTGGAAAATATCAGACCGCCCATTACGCTTTAGCAACCGGTGTTATGCAATTAGGCCTTGTCATCCCTAAAATGATCAGCGGCAAAATCCAAACCATGCTTGGCTACCACAACTTCTTTATCTGGGTATTGCTATCAGCAATACCGGTATTGCTGTTATGTCGCTTCTTGAAGATTAATGATCAAGAACCTGCCACTACTGAGAACAGCACGACGAAAAATGATCAAGTTGGCGCGGAAGTTTAATTCTTTAAACGAGGTAAAGACGAGCACTTTTTTTATCTATTTTGAACAGAGAATTTTTCCGCTTAAGCTTGTCTGTTCAAGATAAAACTATTCCTCAAGTTAATTCGAGTATTGAACTTATTTGCGAAATCTACGCTATGAATTTAATCATGACGAAATGAGATGGGAACCGAGGTTAACAAAAAAACCGAAATGCGAATTTGCATTTCGGTTTTTTTATTTATTGATGCTGATTATTTCTTGATGTTGATTGATTAAATCAACTAAACGCAACGAATAGCATCAAACTAGCCGATCGAAATCAGCAACCGGCACAGTACCAGTCGCCTCAGCTTTGCCAGTCAACCAATTCGCAACTGCCTCAATTGCAGGCGTCGCGAACCCATAAGTAATCAAAGCCGGTGCCGCGATATCCAAACTCTGGAAGGGATTCCACAAGACCAAATGTAAGTCTGGTTTCCATGTCTTACGCGCGTAATCATTGTAACGAATACGCACCGTGGAAGCCAAAATCACGGTACGCCCATCGTCAGGAATACAAGACCATTCAAAGCTATTAGCATCGTCAAATGTCGTTATTTCGAGATCATAAATTTGCGCCAGCATGGCGGCGACTTTATGCGCAGGAATGCCGGCTTCTGAGACACCGTCACTCACAACATCAGCACTGATCACTAAGCGTACTTTACTACCATGTTGCGGTGCCTTTGGCTGACGGTAAGGTGTTAGTCCACGCTGCCACGCTTGTGCCATCAACACGCGATCTGTAGCATCCGCCTGTTCGGTATAAGTACCGCTGAGGCTAGGGTAAGTCTCTGTCAAATGACGAATACGTGCCAGTTTTTTCTGCAAGCTCGCGTAATCGATTTCTCCATTGAAGATCGCAGAACTTAGCGCTTCTAAAGTCTCTAATTGGGTTTCGGTATTACCCAATGCCATGACCATATCTGCACCTGCCGCCAAGGCTTTCACTGCAGCGATACCAACGCCATAACGACCAGCAATGGCATGCATATCCATACCGTCTGTAATCACGACGCCATGATAATTCCATTCGTCCCGCAAGATGCCTGTCAATATTGCCTTCGACATCGTCGCAGGGTTTTCTGGATCAATTTGCGGATAAACGATATGCGCTGTCATCATTGCTGGTGCATTTTTTGCCGCCGCTTTAAATGGTGCCAACTCTAAAGCATCGAGCTCTGCGCGAGACTTGTTCACTTCCGGCAAATCACGGTGCGAATCGACATGCGTATCACCATGACCAGGAAAATGCTTAACGCAGCAAGCAACACCTTCGGCCAAACTACCTTCCATCCAGGCACTAGCAAGCTTATGCGCCAGCACTGGATCCGCACCAAATGAGCGCTCCGATATGACCGGATTATTTACGTTATTATTTAAATCTAAGACTGGCGCAAAATTCCAATTGAAGCCCAACGCTTTGATACTACGAGCAACTGCCGCACCAACTTGGCGACATAAAGCAGGATCATTACTTGCGCCTAAAGACATCGCCGCAGGTGGCTGCGGCACCCACGTGGCGCGCACGACTGCACCACCCTCTTGATCGATACCGATCAAAGCCTCTGGACCCATCACTGCGCGCAAATCCGCGGTCAGTTTTGACAGTTGCTCTTGATTCACCATGTTCTGACGGAACAGACAAATTGCACGAATATGATTGTCGCGAATAAAATTAGCAGTCGCTTCACTCAAGACGGTTTCCGGCATGCGGATCATGATCGATTGCCCGGCAATACGACGTGCTTCTTCTTTACTGATCAAGTTACTCATTACTTTTCCAAGCTCTCCAAATGGAGATAAGCAAATTAAAATACGAATTTAAAAAATTCGGAAGTAAAAACAAAAAAAATTCCAAAGAAAAGCGGGAATCAAATTATCTGATTTCCCGCTTAAGTAAATTAATTCGTTTTGGTTACTTTACTTAAATGACGTGGCTTATCTGGATCTAATCCACGTGCGACAGACAGATGCGCCGCCATGACATAAAAGGATTGGATCGCCGCGATAGGATCGAGATCTGGTGTCGCTGCAGTAGCCAAAGTCAGATTACGTTCTTTCACGTCAGCAGGTGCCGCCAATAATACATTGGCACCACGACCGCGCATCTCTTCAGCTAACGCGATCAGACCAGCTTGCGCTGGACCACGTGTTGCAAAGATCAACAATGGATAACCATCATCAATCAATGCCATAGGACCATGCTTAATTTCCGCACCACTAAATGCCTCAGCCTGAATCACGGAAGTTTCTTTAAACTTCAAAGCGGATTCCAAAGCAACAGAGAAACTAATACCGCGACCGACTACCATAATTCTTTGCGCTGGTGCCAACACGTCCAAAGCATTAGACCAATCCAGCTGCGTTGCCTGATGCAAGACCTGCGGTAATTCTTCGATACCAGCAAGGAATGCGGGATCGTTTTGCCAATGTCCTGCCAAACGTGCGCCTGCTACAAGAGAAGTAATGAAGCTTTTCGTTGCCGCAACACTTAACTCAGGGCCAGCATGTAAGGGCATGGTCCATTGCGCACTTTGCGCTAAGGGTGAACTGGCATCGTTAACCAATGCCACTGTCGTTGCACCATTTTCTCGGAAGTAACGAATCGGTTCCACCACGTCTGGACTTTGACCAGATTGTGAGATCGCGATTGCTAATGCATTTTTAACGTGCAATGGTGCTTTGTTCAAAGTCACCAAAGACATCGGCAAAGAAGCGACGATATGACCGAGACGCGCCATGATCAAATAAGCCGCGTAGTTTGCCGCATGATCGGAACTGCCACGCGCGATAGTCACTACAGAAGATGGTGGTGTAGCGCGTAAGAATTGCCCTAACTCGACTAAACGTTCACGATCTTGACTTAATTGTGCTGCGACAAATTCACCTGACGAACACGCCTCTTTAAGCATCTTTGAGCTCAATTTTTTCTCCCTCGATATAAACAGCAATTAGATTCAAATCCCGATCAAGAACTACTAGGTCCGCATAAGCATCGACTTGCAGACGACCACGATCAGATAATCCTAAAAAATCTGCTGCGTAGGTAGAAACACGCTTAGATGCATCTTCCAGCTCTAAGCCAATCTTGACTAAATTCTTTAATGCCTGATCCATGGTCAAAGTGCTGCCAGCGAGCGTGCCATCAGCAAGGCGCACACCGCCCAGACACTTATGCACCACTTGACGTCCCAGCATATATTCACCGTCAGGCATACCTGAGGCTGAAGTGGAATCAGTTACACAATACACTTTAGGAATCGCGCGCAAAGCGGCGCGGATTGCCCCCGGATGCACGTGCAATAAATCAGGAATAATTTCGGCGAAATTCGCATGCGCCAACGCAGCACCAACCATGCCAGGTGCTCTATGATCTAAACGCGACATCGCGTTATACAGATGAGTGAAACTACTTGCACCGTTTTCTAACGCAGCGACACCATCTTCATAAGTACCCAGCGTGTGACCAAGTTGCACACGCATACCTAGATCCGTCAATTGACGCACCATCGCTAGATTACCTTCAACTTCAGGTGCCAAAGTAATCAGTTTAATGGGCGCAATACGATCCAAATGTTGTACTTGTTCTAGTGAACCAGCATGAGCAAAATCAGGTTGAGCACCCAACTTACCCGGATTAATATAGGGACCTTCCAAATGCACGCCCAACACTCTGGCGGCACCACTCGCACGTTGCTGACAAACTGCCGTCAAAGCACGTAAAGCATTTTCCAGATCGGACATGGGCGCAGTCATGGTCGTTGCCAACATACTGGTCGTACCATGTTGTGCATGCATGCGCGAAATCACATCTATCGCGCCCTCACCTTCCATCGTATCCTTGCCACCCGCACCATGAACATGCAGATCAATAAAACCGGGCAATATAAAGCAAGCCTGATTTGTAGCTGGATCGACTGCCTGGGTTGGCAAAGCGTTGATCTTTTGATCGAAACTAATACGACCACTTACCCAACCGGTTGGTGTCAATACATTGCCGTCTAGGCTTTGTGCGACTGATCCCATTGCACTCATCTAAACAACTCCACGACAAAGTCATAATAATCACTACGGCAATAGGAATGCGTTAACTCAACCGCAGCACCATTCGCCAGATAACCGACACGGGTTATCAACAACATCGCCGTGCCTTGTTTTAGTCCAATCAATTTTGCTTGTTCCGTAGTTGCACTCACCGCGCGGATATGTTGCAAAGCACGAGTTGGCGAAACATTATTTTGATCAAGATAACCGTACAAACTATCCGTAACCAATTTGGGATTCGGCAAATACGCATTCGGGATCGTGGTGCTTTCAATGGCCATCACCACATTGTCTGCAGTACGCAAACGCTTTAAGCGCGATACCACGGAATGCGGCGACAAACCCAAAGACAAAATCTCCTCCGGAGAGGCAACCCCAGTATCACGTGACAGCCATTGCGATCCTGGCATAAAACCACGCTGCCGCAATTCTTCACTAAAGTTAGTGAGACGCGACAAAGGTTGCTCCAATTTCGGCGTAATGTAAGTACCAGAACCGTGCTTTCGAGTCAGCAGACCACGCTCACAAAGCATCTCGATGGCCTTACGAGCTGTGACGCGTGAGATCTCCAAAGCTTCGGCTAGCATGCGCTCAGAGGGTAAAGCCTCATCTGGCTGCCAGTAACCATTGTGAATACCATTCGCCAATTTATTCGCGAGTTGCAAATAAAGTGGTGTAGAACTATCGCCATCAGGTTTGAAATCAAGTAGTTGTGCCAACATCTGTTTATCCTCTGAATTCGCTATGATTATTACGACTTCAAAAATTGCTTTTTGACTAAAATCAAGGCGCCTGCGGCGGAATCGCCGCTAGGCTTAGTCACACGTTGCAATAATTTTTCTGGCAAATACGTCCAAATTGCTTCTGCCAAACCACCGCAAAGTGCAATTGGCATAATACCAGTTGGATCTAAGGCATGCGCCATTTTCTCAACTTCTAAACCAGCGTCCAACAAGATACTTTTCGCTTTTGGATTATGTCCCGCATGCTCAATGACCAAGGGGGCCAATTGCGCAAACTTAGTTTGATTTGCACCACCCAACCAAGCGAATACCGCATCACGACTACCACCACAAAAATCAATCAAAGCTTGGGCGAAAGCATCCATAGGACTACGGCCATCTAGTGCATGCTGCACGTGACTAATCGCGCGCAATCCCATCCACGCACCGCTAGCCTCATCACTAGAAGGAAAACCCCAACCACCCACTTCGCGTCGGCAGCCATCTGCATACATGACCTCACCAACACTACCAGTTCCCAGCGCAATAATGACACCAGGCTGACCTTGGTGCGCGCCGAGCAGCGTAGTACCTGCATCGGTCTCTACCGCCAAGCCAGCGAAACCCGGGTTTGTGGCACGAAATTCATCTGCCCACACCTTGTTATTTACTCCGGCCAAACCACAACCTATCGCCATTTTCTCAAAGGCTGGAGTAGCAATACCAGTTTCTGCAAACGCTTTATCAATTGCTGTTAGAATTGCTTCCCAAGCAGCCTTTGCACCATGCATTAAGCCTGAAGGACCGGCACTAGCGCGCGCCAGCTCTTTACCCTCATTGTCGACCAATAAAACACGGGTTCCCGTGCCTCCACCGTCCACACCGATCAGGTATTGAAACTGTGATTGAAACTGAAGTTGCGGCTGCGCTTGCTTAAAATCTTTCACGGCATCATCCAACAAAAAAAGCTCTGCTTTCAGCTATGCCAACACTGGCAAGTGCAACAGAAATCTAAACAGAAATTACGACTTAAGTACACTTTAGGTGTTTCCAAAGTGGCTGTCAATAGGTATTTAAGTGGTATTCAAACTATTTGCAATTTCCACCTCTATTTTTGAACAATTTGCGACAAAAATAGCATCGTTTTCACCACACCTCAATTTGCGACAAGCTTTCAAGAAATCTTATTTTTACTCTTATGAATAAGCATCAAATCAATCCATAGGATAGGGAAGATTGCGACCAAGCCATACTCGATCAAGCCCAATGATTCCAGCCACGAACACCACTGGATCTCAAACATAAAAGAAAAAATAAACGCTCTTAACCATTGACTAGTCGATCGATCAAGCAAGCGAACAAGTCGCCGAACAAGCCACCCAACAAGCCATTGGTCATGCGATACGCGAAACAAATAAAATGGCCTAAAAAAAAGTGACGAAGCAATTTACGCCTCGTCACCCTTTCTTAATTACGGTCAAAGATACATAAACCAGATCGCATCAAACTGAACTATCAATTTCATCAATTGAAACGATCTGACTCACACCTCATTTACATCTTCACGCGCAGTGTCAAATAGTACTGACGACCGCTTTGATAGATAGAACGTGGCTGGTTGTCATTCAATGCAAAATACTTCAAAGTCGGATTATTCAAATTATGCGCATCAAAAGAAACCGCAAAATTTTCATTGATCTTGTAACCCAGTGAAGCTGACAAAGAACCTGTCGCTGCTTGAGAGAAAGCTGTTTCACGATCCAGACCACTATAGAAGGCTGAACGGTAGCTATAGGACAGACGCGCATTAAACGTGTCATCTTCATAGTAACCACTCACGTTATACGTGTTCTTAGAAGCACCAACGACATCTTGATCTTTCGCATCTTTCGCATCAGCGTAAGTGAAATTCGTTGCGAAACCAAAATTTGAACCAATCGGTTGCTCATACGCTAATTCGAAGCCCTTCACCTTTGCGCTAGAATTAACTGGAACGCTCAACACGTAAGGAACCATCGCACCTTGAGGAATCGCAGCGCTAGTGGTGAAGTAACTTTGTGTCGTTTGACCAATACCGACATAGCTAGTCAGATCCATGTAATACAGGCTACCAGACACCAGAGAGCGTGGCGCAAAGTACCATTCCAGGGATGCGTCAAGGTTATTCGAACGAATTGGTTTCAAATTTGGATTCGCACCGCTACCGCTACCAGTACCTGTTGCTGTCGACGGTGGGCTCAAGCTAATCGCACTGGCCAAAGCACCGAAGTCAGGACGTGTCATCGTTTTAGAAACTGCGATACGTGCTACCAGATCTTTTTGCACATCGAACCGCAAGTTCAAGCTAGGCAATACGTCATTGAAAGTATTGTCACTCTTCACAAAATGAAAAGTACCAAAGTCAGACGTTTTCTGTCCCGCACCTGGACCAGTCAAAGTGGAAATCACGCTTTCTTTAGTTTGTACAACGCGTACGCCAACGTTACCACTCCAACCTTGGCCTTCCATATTGCCCTGAACGTAGAAAGCATTGACGTTTTCTTTCAAAGCAAACTGCGTACCGTAATCGAGACGGGTTCCGTTGTTGTCGCGATTGGAGTATTTATTAAACTCAGCCAACTGCGCTGGCGTGTAATACCAAACATTTGAAGGAAATTTACCACCTAAACCAGAACCATAATTCGATGGATATTGGCTTACTGTTGATGGGAATTTAGCTGGATCATTTTGTGCAACCGTACCAACTGGACACCAAGTAGATTGCGACCAATCCCATGGTGCCTGAGTACCAGCCGCATTCTTACAACCAGGACCTTGACCTAAAGCAGCACCACTATCACGCTTATGCTCTGTCGCACGAACACCAAATTTCAAAGAGCTAAAAACACCTTGATTCAACTGATATTCGCCATCCAATTTTGCCCATGATTCCTCATCATTGACCAAGGTATTTTGATAACCGAAAACCCAGCCTAAAGTATCTTTTGAACGACTAGCATAGTTGGTATTGCCCAAGCTCCAATCCGCTGCATTGTCCACGCCATTAATCTTGTATGATGCACCGGAACCATTACCTACGTTCCACTCAGCCACGTCTTGCGTCGGCGTTTTACCCTTTGCTTTAGATGTTCCCAACTGACCGTTGAAGCGCAAATCAGAACTTGCTTTCCAAGTCGCTTCAGCACTAAAGAAATTGACCTCGGATCCAGCATCTGGGCGAGAGATCTGATCATAAACACCGTAAGTAGTTCCTGCCACAGGTTTAAAGGTCGCACTAGTTAAAGTCTTGATGCCATTTTTTGTAGCGACGGTATAGCCTGGCTCGGGTGCCTGACCATTACCATTGTCAATGAAGTGAGAGCCCCACAACATATAGTTACGGTTGTAGTTGGCCGCGTCCAACTTAGAACTGAAACCACTCAAAACCACATCAAATTCTTTACTTGGCTTAAATTGCGCACTGATCAAACCGCCAGTACGATGGCGTGTTTGTTCGAACAAAGCGGAACCCATTAAACTCGGATAATAAGCGCCGGCCAAATCTGGATTGGTTTTTGCCATAGGACTAGTCGCAGAGATTTGCGACCAACCCAAAGTTTCCTGACCATCGCGACGCAAACTACGTTTTTCGGAGAATGCCTGCACCATCAAACCGAAAGTGTTCGCATCATTTTTCCAGTTAATCAAACCACTCAACTGAGGGTCAGATTTTTTTGGTAGATCAGCATAAACCAGACCTAAAGAGGCTTCGGCAGTTAATTGCTTTTTAAATTCCAAAGGCTTACGCGTGATCACATTAATGGAACCAGCAACGCCACCTTCTACCAGACTCGCTTGAGATGTTTTATTAACTTCAATACGTCCTACTAATTCTGAAGGCAACAAGGTGTAGCTGATCGAACGACCCACACCTGCACCAGACTGATTCAACACGAACCAATCACCTGCCGCCATGTTATGACCGTTAATCAGCGTTTGCGTCAAGCTTGGATTCGTACCGCGCATACTCACGCGATCATTCTCATCGAAACCACCTTCATTACCAGAAGCGGAGCTAGTCGTTACACCGGAAACACGCTGTAAAGAATCTGCAACGTTCTTATCTGGCATCTTGCCGATATCTTCGGCAGTAATCACTTCAATATGTGATTCAGCATTGCGTTTTTGATTCAAAGATTGCTGCATAGAAGCGCGAACACCAGTCACAATAACTTGTTGCTGCTCTTCTTTTTCCGCTTTCTTTGTGTCGGCCTGTTGTGCCTGTGCAGACATTGCTACGGTCATCATCAAAACTGTGACCGCGGATGCGATAGGCGTCAAACCCGATTTCATATTACTTTTCATGTATTCCCCCAAGACTTCCATAAAGACATTTATAAAGATAATTTAGCGCATTAAATTTAATGATTCAAAATTTACTTTGCGAAAATTTCCACGTATTAAGAAAAATAAAACCACTTGACATCACTTTGCAAAAATCAGGTTTGTGCCAATACAATGCATCACCCCACTGACCGCAAAATCTTGCAAGAAAAATCTCCAACATGACCAATCGTAATTCGTATGACTACTGCGACTTCAAACACTCCCCCCACAGGAATATTTACGACATCACTACTCATACAACAAGATCAAGCATCAGCCAAACATTTACTTTTTTGAAGAGTCTTCACTTTAAGTTTATCAATACCAATTGTCAAACGGTATTCATGTGGTATTAGATTAATTTGATTGGTATTGTGTAAATTTTAGGCATTGGTATTAATACTAAATATCCATCTACAAATGCAAGTCTTTGTTTATAAACAGTTTTTAACCAATACATTGCCAATTGGCATTGAATGGTATGTTGACTCAATCCAACACAAGCTAGAAAAATACCACTTTCGACATACATTTCAGTCCAAAGAATCCAAATTTCCAGGCGCAACCACTATTTAACACGCTTTTTTGTGAAATAAATTCAAAAAAAATGACCTAGATTGTCAGAAAATCTGGCACGCCTCAATTTATTTAAACATCTCAAAATGCGAAATGAATTTCTGTGTCTCTTTCGATCTGGTGGGGCAAAACAGTTAGATAGCGAACCATGCCGCTTCATTTTTTTAATGCCGACTGCCCGCTTTTCACCTTACTTTTCTCGATTACTTTTGGCATTAGATGCTACTTGTGATCATCCAAAAAATATGAAATACTTTGCCTCAATTGTTTCGATCTCACTTCCTTCAAGAAACATAATCCTCCTCCCACATTGATGTAAAAAAAGTGCAGCAATGATTGCGCTTTTTTTCCTTTTCTTATTTCAACTTGGTGGAAAAATGAAAGTTAAGCGTATTGCGATTATTGGTGGAGGTACCGCAGGTTGGTTAGCTGCAAATCATTTAGCAGTAGAATTGAGAGCAGAAACAGATATCACCATCACAGTGATCGAATCGCCTGAAATTGGCATTATCGGCGTTGGCGAGGGCACTGTGCCGCACATCAGAAAATCATTAATGAAATTTGGTATCTCAGAAGCTGAATTACTAGCTAGCTGCGACACGACCTTTAAAAAAGGAATCAAGTTTGTTGATTGGATGGCGCCGGGTGCCGATCCTTCAAACAATTTCTATTACCACCCGTTCTCTTCGCCCTATCCCGCCGGTGTTGATGTCACGTCTCTCTACTTAAAAAATTCTACATCAATGAATTTTTCGGCGGTAACCGAGTTACCGCAATTAGCTGAAGCGATGAAATCCCCAAAAAGAATTTCTTCGATTGAATATGAAGGTTGGACTAACTATGCCTACCATTTTAATGCGGTCAAATTTGGGCAACTCTTAGCGAAGAACGCAAAAGAAAAATTACGCGTACAACACAAGACAGCGACCATCATCGATGCACAGTTGAATGCACGCGGTGAAGTCGATTACTTAATTAGTAAGGAAGGTGAACAACTTCATTTCGATTTTTATGTCGATTGTTCAGGCTTTCACGCACTCATTCTGGGAAAGGTATTCAATGTCGCTTTCGTTGGAAAATCCTCCCAAATAAGGACAGATACCGCACTCGCAGTGCAGATTCCTACAGAGAAGACAGCAGAAATTGCGCCCTATACTTTGGCTAAAGCACATGCAGCTGGTTGGCTATGGGATATTCCCTTAACCAATCGACGCGGTGTTGGTTTTGTGTACTCGAGCGCTCACATGACCGAATCGGCTGCCATTGAACAACTATCGCAGTACCTTCAATTGGATGCGGAAAAATTCTCTCCTAGAAAAATCCCCATGCGTATGGGATATAGGGAAAAATTCTGGCATAAAAATGCGGTCGCGCTGGGACTTGCACAAGGTTTTGTTGAGCCTCTAGAAGCCACCTCGATCTTTGTCACCGATTTTGCAGCTGAGCTTTTCGCCCGTAATTTTTCTACTGAAAAAGACAGCATGTCGGTGGCAGCAGACTACTGCAATAAAGTCGTCACTTATACATGGGAGCGTGTTATCGACTTTATCCAGCTGCATTATTATCTGTCTGATCGTCAAGATTCTAGCTTTTGGCGCACCAACAAATACGAGACTAAATTATCAGATGTGCTAGCTGAAAGGCTCGCCATATGGAAAGTAAATGCGCCGAAAAAATCCGATTTTTTTAGTCGTTTTGATTTGTTCGATGTGGATAATTTTCTTTTTGTTTTGTACGGTATGAAATTTAAGACAAACAGCAAGAATATGACCCCATACGAAGAGCAATACTACGAGCGTGAGATTCAAGCGATAAAACTCAATGGACAAAACCTCTCGCAAGAATTATTGGGACACCGCGAATGGCTAGAAAAATTCAAAGTGGCTTATAGCCAGTCTTTGGAGACATGAAATGACGACAGACTTTTTAATCAACGTATCGCCTGACCTGCAAGCGGTGAATATCGGTGAACACCAAGCACTCATCATCGATGACTTTTTGCAGAACCCAGATGCCATGCTAGAAGTGGCGAAGCGAAGCCAATTTGAGAATTATCCAGGTTATGCTGAACACAAGGGCTACCCAGGCATTCGAACGCAAGCGCCTGAGGATTACTCCAGCAGTATTACCACTTTTCTTGAGCCTTTAATCAAAGCACATTTCGACATACCTGAGTCTCTTGAACTACGGAAAAGTATTTGTGCTTTTTCACTGACCAGCATGCCGTCAGCGGAGCTTGGGCCACTGCAACGAACGCCCCACTTTGATGCGAGCACGCCGCATCACATGGCAGTTCTACTCTATCTCTGCGATGAAAAACATGGTGGCACTGGTTTCTATCGGCACAATGCCACTGGATTGCAACAAATCACCGAAGCAAACCGAGAACATTATCTTGATGTGTACTATCAGGAGATTAATAACAAGCGTCCGGCTCAGCGCTATTTCGATGACTCCAATGAGCACTTCACTTTTCTTGGAATGATTCCCGCGAAGTTCAATCGCTTAGTGGTCTATCGCGGCAGCTTGTTGCATACAGCTTGCATTAATCCTTCAATTAGCATTGATGCGCGACCAGGCTGTGGACGCTTAACCGTTAATACTTTCTACGACTTCTAAAGACAAAAATGGCCCGGTGAAAACCGAGCCATTTCAAACCACTTTATCACTTAGCCCCTCAACGAGCTAAGTTCAACTTCCATTTAGAACTTCGCGCTGAGGCTCACACGGTATGTTCTTTCTCCCATGAAGGACCAAGCTGGATAACCTAACTTCAATGGATCTTTCACTGTGGTGTTAGCTGCAGCTGCACCGTACTGAATATCGTCTTGCTTGAGCAAGTTAGTCGCTTCAAATGCTACTCTGAAGTTCTTGTTGATATTCCAGCCGAAGCTCGCATCTAAAGTGCCGTAAGCATCATGCATGCGATTGCCATACCAGCCTGTTTCACGAACCATATACTTTGAACGCCAGTTGTAAGCTAAACGTGCAGAGTAAGTTTCATTTTCCCAATAACCAACCAAGTTCGTATTGTGCTTAGAAGACAATGTGAACACGTTCAACTGATCTTGATAACTGGTCGCTGGTGCTGTCGCATTTGACAAAGTGTAGTTTGCAACTACGCCAAAACCATTGTCGAAAGAATGATTAATTTGCGCTTCGATACCATCAATTTTACCGCCACCTGCATTGATGTATTGATTCACAGTCCAGCTATCCTTCTTGCTGTCTGGGCTCACTACGCCAATACTTTGATTGATCTTGGTCGATGTCGTGATGAAGTTGTTGATAGTCTTGTGGAAGTACATCACGGAAATCAGGTCACCCTTGCCGTAGTAGTATTCCAGACCCAAATCAAATTGCGTCGACTTCATCGGTTTCAAACCAACACTACCAAAACTCACTGACTCATTGCCAGCCACTGTATCCTGGAAGCCAGTTTGCGTAGCGATAAACATATTTTCATAGTTTGGACGTGTGATGGCTTGTGATGCTGTGGCACGGAAAATCGTGTTGCTATTCACATCGTAAGCCACATTCAAACTTGGCAATACATCGTTGTATTTCGCTGTTTCTGTTTTCTTAGAACGACCCCAGCCTGCATTTTGAGCAATGTCGCCTGCAGCCACGACGGTACCGTCCAATTTGTAACCTTCAGCAGTGACGTCAGAACTAATGTAACGCAAACCAAAGTTACCATGCAATTTGTCTTGTTCGAAGTTGAACATAGCATACGCAGCAGTATTATCTTCTTTCAACTTGCCATAGCCACCGCGCTCTTCAATCCAACCAGTCACGTTTTGATTCGTGTTAGCCATCATTGCCGCGATGTTAGGACGAGGAGAAACCCAGCCTAAAGTACCCATCGCCAATGTGCCATCATACAAGCTAGAGGTAGCAACTTCTTTAGCGCTTGCAGCGAACACAGCACGATCTGTCTGCTTTTGGAAAGTATGGTCCGATTTACGCAAGCCAGTTTTGAAAGAAGTGATTGCACCCCAGTTGACGTTCAATGACAAATCAGCTTGTGCAAAATTTTCTTTATCAGAATTTGGGCCGCGTGAAGTTGCCCAAGAACCTGCTGGACCGGTCGATGCTGGCAAATTAGACAGTGCTACATTTTGGCTGGAAGCTGGTGTGATAATGATTACTTTACCCGTCGCATCAATACCACCAGTCCATTTTGGCAATGAAGAACCTGCAGTCCATGAACCATAAGAATAGTTCGTCGTCATTGACGTGCCGCCATCCGCTTTGGTCGTGCCCGCAACTGCGTCAAGCTTGAAGCCGTCACCTTTGTAAGTACCATTCAAACTAAAACTATCAGAAGTCATCTTACCTTGACGCGCCCAAGTTTGAAGGAATGCATCAGTTGCTTTTGAAGCTGTTGTATTACTCTTCAAGCACACGCCATCAGGATTAAAGGCTGACTTTACGCTGGTGTTACGTTGCGTGCAGTTTGCGTCATGGAAAATGTAATGGCTAGTATTGGAATTATCTGCATCGAGTTCCAATTTCATGTAATTCAAACCCAAGTCCAAACCTTGGACTGGACGAGCCTGCAAATTGATATTCAATGCGGAACGCTTACGCTCTTGTACAAAAGTTGTTGGTGCCACGTCAGCAGACCAGCGTGAATCAGATTCAACACCACGACGGATATAATCACCTTTTTCATTGGCACCAGCGATCAAAATACCAAAAGTATTTGCATCATTTTTCCAACTAACCAAACCAGAAACATCCGTCGTCACTTTATCGCTGACACTACCTTTGCCGGCTTTTACGCCGACATACGCTGTACCAGATTTTAAATCTAAAGGCTTACGAGTTTTCACGATGACTGTGCCGCCGATGCCGCCTTCAGTCAAATCTGCCTGAGATGATTTGTACACATCCATGCCACCGATCAATTCAGAAGGGAGCAAAGAATAGTTAAAAGAACGATCTAAAGCCTGTTGATCATACCAACCAGTGGAAGCGACCGTTTGGCCGTTCAAAGTTGTGTAAGTCATTTGTGGATCAGAGCCACGTACCGACACTGATGCGCCTTGACCGAAAGCACGACCGACCGTCACACCTGGAATACGCCCCAAAGATTCACCCACGTCAGTATCTGGCAACTTACCTATATCCTCCGCGGAAACGGCATCAACGACGGAGTTGGCACTACGTTTGATGTTAACTGCACTTTGCAGAGCCATACGGATACCACTTACCGTTACTTGCTGGGCTTCATCCTTCTTTGCATCAACTTGCTGGGCTTGCGCAGACATTGCTATCGTCATTGCCAATACAGAAACAGCCGCTGCGATTGGCGTCAAACCAGGCTTCAAATTACTTTTCATTTATTTCCCCCAAGACTTCCATAAAAACTAAAAACAGATTTAATGCCAGATAGATTCAAACCGACTAAATCAACCGGGCGCGAAATTACTATTCATTGCGCAAAATTACGCAAAAATTACCTAAGTCAAAACCACTTTATGAGGATTTATAAAACCAGATTAGAGCCACTTAAAATGAAATCCATCTGTTTATCGTCTCCTCCAACCAACTAGGTTCCACGCACCTTGTCAGCTCTTTTTTCCTCTTATATTGCTTCAAAAAACTCCCCCCACAGGAACACTCACAACGCCCTATATCAAGTTTTGCAACTAGATACAATCCGAACATAATGATTTTCGAAGCAACTGAACTTTAGATTTGCCAATACCAATTGT
This sequence comes from uncultured Undibacterium sp., assembly GCA_963511665.1. GTDB lineage: Bacteria > Pseudomonadota > Gammaproteobacteria > Burkholderiales > Burkholderiaceae_D > Undibacterium. The sequence goes on along the minus strand of CAUPKC010000028.1, from coordinate 12,554 downwards.
CAAGCGGTATTCATGTGGTATTAGTTTTATTTAATTGGTATTGCGCAATTTTTACGATTGGTATGCACACAAGTCTCCAGTGAAATTTATAAGCGCTTGATTTAAATAGCTATTGATAGAGAATAATTGCATTTTTCCCGAGTTGGTATGTTGACTCAATCCAACATACCATTTGCGAAATTGAACTGTTTTTGTCGGCGTAACGCGCGTACAGTAGGGCCTTAGATTTATCTCCACGCAAATTTAGAATTCTTACCTTCTCTTCTTAAAATATCACCCGAGAATAATGAGAATTTGATCTTAATCGTACTTGGCGGAGTCATAGTGTGTACTATAGAGTATCGAATTTCGATGCGTTTTTGACTTATTCAACATGACTTATTCACCGGCTTTTCCTTAGGCCACAAAAAGCATGCTATGCCACAGCACTATCTCGCCAAATTAAGCTCACCACAACGCAGCGCAAAAGCTAATCTGCACTTAGGTGTGACTTTATGCTGGATTGCTGGCGCATTAAATGCTGGTGGTTTTTTAGCTGTTGGCAATTACACGTCTCATATGACTGGACTACTGTCTAGCGCAGCTGACGAACTTATATTGGGAAATAGTATGGCGGCGCTGGCTGCCTTGCTAATGCTGCTGTCGTTTGTATGTGGTGCGGCATGCACCGCAGTCATAGTGAGTTACACGGAACGCAATTTACCTCGTTACGTATACGCCCCGGTATTATTTTGGGAGGCGATACTTTTACTAATTTTCGGCATGTTAGGACAAGGCTTACTGAAACATGAAATGATTACCGTGTCTTTCACGGCGATTTTATTGTGCTATATGATGGGCCTACAGAATGCCTTAATCACAAAGATCTCCAATGCAGAAATTCGCACGACACATATCACTCGCTTAGTCACAGATATAGGAATAGAACTGGGGAAAATGCTCTATTGGAACCGGGGCCACACGCATACGGAAGAGATGAAAGTCGTATTCAATCGCCAAAAACTCAAACTACACAGTCAACTGGTTTTGTCGTTTGCAATCGGTGCGGTGATGGGGGCGGCGGGATTTAAGCATCTCGGTTTTATTGCCAGCGTGCCGTTGTCACTGGCATTGGTCAGCTTGACAATCGCACCCGCATTTTCCAAAACAAGCGACCAATAGAAACGGCACATCTGTTGTAAAGATGCGCCGCCAAATGAATTTAGCTTCTAAACTTACTTTTTTATCGCTTTCAATAATTCTTGACCCGAGCCAAAACTAATCGGCGCCTGCGCTGCCATCCAAGCAAATACTGCGTAGGCAGTGGCTGCTTGATTAATTCTCGCTGGCTCAATTTTGTCAAACGTATCGTCAGGCGTGTGGTGCAAATCGAAATAATCATCCGCCTTTAAAGACAGACCAAAACTCGCTGCGCCCGCCATACGCAAGTCACCCATATCTGGACCGGGGAAAGCATTGTTATCACCCGCCTCTATACCTAATGGCGCCATGACGCTGTGCATTTGCTTTACCAAGGGCAAAGCTTCACTACGTACAAACGACGCCATTTTTATCACTGGGCCCTGACCCAGATCCGCTTCAGCGGCAGCTTGGATCTGCGCGATTTGATTTTGATGCGCGGCCAAATAAGCTTTACCACCAAATAAACCCTGTTCCTCATTGGCAAATAAAACCACGCGGATGCTACGTTTAGGTTTCAGACCATTGCGCTTAATAAATTCGGCGGCTGCCATGGTGATCGCACATCCAGCGCCATCATCAATTGCGCCAGTACCCAAGTCCCATGAATCCAAATGACCACCGATCAGCACATACTCATTCGGCAACTCGGTACCAGTCATTTCTCCTATCACGTTGTATGAGGTATAAGTCGCGGCAGGGGCGGAACTTAATTCCAGCTTCAATGAAACTGGCTTGCCACGTTTGATCATGCGCGCCACCATGTCAGCATCAGAATTGGACATTGCCGCAGCAGGGATCTGCACCACACCTGGCGCATACTGCATCACACCGGTGTGCGGGAAACGATGATTATCGGTACCTACAGAACGGATGACTATTGCGACTGCACCTTTGCGCGCTGCTTCTGAAGCGCCAGCTGAGCGCCCGGGCACGACCAATCCATACTCGTTAGAGCTTTTCATTCTGTGATTGATAAAAACAATTTTGCCTTGTACTTTTTCTGCAGGTGCTGCGACCATTTCCTTCAGGCTGGCAAATTCAACCAACTCTGCCGTTAGTCCATTTGCAGGTGTTGACACGCTATTACCAAGAGCGGTTATTAAGAGCGGCTGCGGGAAAGGTGCAACAATCTCTGCTTTTTCTATACCGCGCGTCCAGCTAGGAAAGCTCACTGGCTCTTTCCATACTTTATCAAAGCCCAGCTCTTTAAACTTTGCTTCAGCCCAAGCCACTGCGCGCGCATCGCCTGGCGTACCGGCCATGCGAGGCCCGACTTCGGTTGTCAGCGACTCAAGAATTTTATAACTCAGATTATCGCCACGTGCGGCGTCGCGTATCCAGGCCGCGGTTTGTAATTCTTTTTCAGTAAATAATTGTGTAGCGTTCGGCTTATCTGCGGCCGATGCAGTATGCAAAAAAGCACTACTCAACAAAAGACCAAGAACTGATTGCCTACAAGCTTTGATGATGCCTTGACGAATAAACATGTTTTTCCCTTTTTTCAATGTTTTTTGTATTGCCATCGTAGATGGTTAAATTAAATGACCTAGGCTAGCAAGAAAAGTTCAGCGGTTTTGTTTATGCATCGTTCGTGAAACCAACTTAAATGCACGAAATCAGGCAGAAACGACTACTTGAAATTGACCCAGACATTATTTGATAAAAGTTTTAAGCCTTTGAATTTAATAACTATTTTCCATGGACAAATAGATTTCATGCAAAACTGTACTCCAGATAAATATAGACTATACTTAACATCGTTGCATTAAAGAAATTTTTCAATTCGTTTTTTAGTTCAAGTCTTCTATAAGATATAATACCTCGGTAGGTTAAAATATGAAAAGTGCTGGCGCAACCAAACCGCATTAACATGTTTTGATCGTTTTCTTGAAGCAATTTCCAACATAGCAGCAACGTAGTTTTAGTGTGCGGATCACATGACCGATACAGCAAACAAACCTTCGACGCCGATACGTGAGTTCTTTATCCAAGGACTCACGAGCGATGGCAAACAGTTTCGGCCAAGTGATTGGGCTGAACGCTTATGCGGTGCTATGTCGTGCTTTCGTCCCGAGGGCGGGCGCAATGCCCATTTGCAGTACTCACCCTATGTACGCCCAATTTTGCTCAATGGCGTTCGCTCCGTGGTTGTCAACGAAGCCTTAAGGGAAATCGAGCCACTCGCATTTCATTTCGTCATGAGCTTTGCCAAAGACAATGACTTACAAATTGTTGATGCCTGCTTACTCCCTGAGCCACCATCTGCTTAAACTATTCTCCCTGCGAACAATTGATGCAGGAACGAACCGCAGATTCCGGCTCAAGTGCATGTCGTCAGAGCCGGACTGGCACAATCATTGATTTCTGTCCAAACAATCACGAAACATCCCAATGCAACAATCAGATTTGCATAAATAAATATCACCTAAAACATTTAATCCCAATACGAACAAGCTCGTTCAAACACATCGATAATATGTCTTCACATTGATGAGACTAGTTCTCAATCTCTGCCATAATTAGACTGTCAAAATTATGTAAGTCATTCTAAATTACTATTCATCACTATGATCCTAGGCCACCTCAAGCATTCCCACGCCACGCTCGCTGCCAACATAGAAACGGCGCTGCAACACTTGCGCGACAACGATTATCTTCTACGCGAACCTGGCAAATACCCTATAGACGGTGAACAGATGTTTGCCCTTGTACAAGATCCAATAACGCAAGCTTGGGAGACTGGTTTTCCTGAATTTCATGAGCGTCATATTGATGTGCAATATCTTCTGAGCGGGGAAGAAGCGCTTGGCTACTTACCTGCTAATCCTGAGTTAGTACCGCACGATGATCGCTTAAAGGAACGCGATATTGCTTTTGTCGCGCAGCAAAGCCATGAAACGAGGATTGTGCTGACTCCCGGAATGTATGCCGTATTTTTTCCAGGCGAATTACATCGTCCCTGCCGTGCGGTAGCGCAAGCCATGCAGATAAAAAAGGTGGTGATCAAAATTTTAGCCAAATAACCGAAGATTTTTTTGCATCGCATAGAGTATGCTGCGCGGGTTCCTTACTTTTCTTATTCTTTTGGAGTGATTTCTATGAAACGCCTATTTTTGACGGCCGTATTAGCAACTAGTTTAGTTACAGGCTTGAGTGGCTGCGGCTACAACACCTTGCAAGCACAAGACGAAACCGTGAAGGCTTCCTGGTCTGAAGTGTTAAACCAGTATCAACGTCGCTCTGACTTGGTGCCCAATTTGGTGAATGTCGTGAAAGGCTACGCCGACCATGAGAAAGACGTTTTATTAGGCGTAACCGAAGCACGCGCTAAAGTCGGCAGCATACAGATGACGCCGGAATTAGCTAAAGACCCTGAAGCTCTGAAAAAATTTCAAGAAGCGCAAGCGGGTATGACCTCAGCTTTGTCACGTTTGATGGTGATTTCCGAAAACTATCCCGCCTTAAAAGCAAATGATAATTTCCGTGACTTATCATCACAATTAGAAGGTACAGAAAACCGGATCACAGTGGCACGTAATCGTTATATTCAAGAAGTCAAAACGTATAACGTCACAGTGCGTTCTTTCCCTAGCAATTTGACGGCAAAAATGTTTGGCATGGAAGTGAAGCCTAGCTTTACCGTGGAAAACGAAAAGGCAATTTCGAATGCGCCTAAAGTTGACTTCGGTAAGAAATAATGTTGTCTGTGAAGTCATATAAAGGACTCTGTTTTGCGTTCTTCGTATTACTACTTCCACTCTGTTTCATCATGGGAAGTAGTAATGCCAGCGCAGAGCAAATTCCTGTTCCGAAACTGTCTAAACGGGTTACTGATTTGACGCAAACCCTAACGGCACAACAAGTTGAAACGCTGGCACAGAAATTAGAATCAGTAGAAAAGACCAAAGGCAGCCAGATCGCGGTGTTGATCGTTCCGACTACCGGTGAAGAAGGCATAGAACAGTTTTCTATACGCGTGGTCGACGAATGGAAATTAGGACGAAAAGGCACAGCAGATGGCGTTTTATTTCTTATCGCGAAAAATGACAAGCGAGTACGAATAGAAGTCGGGCGTGGCTTAGAAGGTGCCTTGACGGACGTCTCCAGCGCCCGCATCATTCGTGAATTTGTGCGACCCGCCTTCAAGACGAATGACTTCTATGGTGGCATTGACGCAGGCGTCGACAAAATCAGTGCGGTAATTGCGGGTGAAGCCCTGCCTGCGCCTCCGCCGAGTAAAGGTCATAGCGCTAACTATAGCGAAGATCTGAATGTATTCGGACTCAATCCACTCGTTTGGTTAGGACTTCTCATCGCAGGCTTGGTGCTCAGTAAAGTTTTGGGTCCATGGTTAGGTCGCGGCGGTTTGGCCGCGGGCAGTACTGCCGCAGCCATGTTTGCCGGCACGCCGCTGGTCATGGCTTTGTTGGCAGGTTTTCTAATGGTAGCCCTGTATAGCCTATTAGCCAGTCGTGTCTTTTGGGATATTGCTGGTGCGGTTTTACAGAGTGGCGCGATTGGTGGCATTGGCGGTGGACATGGTGGAGGCAGCCATAGCAGCAACGATGGCTTCAGCGGCGGTGGTGGCGATTTTGGTGGCGGTGGCGCTTCGGGAGATTGGTAATGAAGAATAATCGACTATGGCAAAACTTGCGTTCGCATTTGCGTAGCAACCCTTATCGCCAACACTTTACTGCAGAGAATACAAAGCTGCTCAGCGAGAAAATCGCAGCGGCTGAACTAGGTCATCGCGGCGAAATTCGTGTTGTGGTGGAAAGCCAATTGCCAATCGGCATCGTGTTGGCCGGCATTTCGCCACGTCAGCGCGCTATCACCTACTTTGCCGATTTACGTGTTTGGGATACTGAAGAAAACTCTGGCATTTTGCTTTATCTTATACTTGCTGAACGCAAGATTGAAATCGTTGCAGATCGCGGCATAGCTAAACTGGTAGAACAGGCAGAATGGAACAAAATCTGTCAGCAATTGCAAAATCAATTGGGTACCGACCAAGTACTTGAAGGCTTGAGTAAGGCAATTACAGAATTCGGTACTTTATTGCGACAACACTATCCTATCGATAGACAAGCAAACAATCCGGATGAGTTATGCAATGAACTGATTTTCATTCCTTAAACCTGAATAAAGTTGGCTGGTCAAATGACGACTTCAACACTATCCACGAAATTCGCGTTTTACCCACACCAAACGTCCGTTTATCCTAAAGCGAATATTCAAGCCTACATGCCCGTGCTAAAGTAGCCGGGCTTTTTTTCGTTTTTATCCTTAAAAAAATCTCAGTTCATTCAATATGGAGCATGCCCATGAAATTGGCCAAAACTATTCTTGCGTCCAGCCTGCTGGCGCTATATGCTGCCAGCGCCTTTGCTGACACCCAAACGACCAAATATTTAATCTTTGTTGAAAACGGAAAACAAGCTGGCGAACAAATCGTACAGCGCGAAGACAGTGGCTTGCACAAGGTCCGTTTCATATTTAAAGACAATGGCCGCGGCCCTGAGCTTAATGAGGAATTTCGCCTAGGCGCAGACGGTTTAATCACTGACTACAAAGTATCTGGCAACTCAACTTTTGGCGCGGTAATCAATGAAAGTTATAAGCGTGTCGGAGATCAGGCAGAATGGAAATCAACGTCAGAAAAAGGTAGTAAAACTGTCGCTGGATCAGCGCTCTACATTCCACTGAATAGTTCTTTTGCGATTGCTTCTCTCTCAATCACAGCCTTAGAAAAATCAAAGGATAAAAAACTACAGCTACTCCCGTCTGGCACATTATCGCAAAGCAAAATTGGTGAGCTGGAAGTCGTCAATGGCGACAAAAAACAAACCGTGCAGTTATTGGCACAAACCGGTATAGGCCTATCACCTAGCTTTGCTTGGGCAACGACGGGTGACAATCCCCGCCTTTTCGCGGTGGTCATTCCTGGCTACATGAAAGCAATAGAAGAAGGTTGGCAGGCAAATGGCGAAGCCATGGCTAATTTCCAAAAAGCCGCCGAAAGCAAGGTCTTAGTTGACTGGGCAAAAAAATTACAACATCCACTGTCTGGTTTAACTGTCATTCGTAATGCCCGCATATTCGACAGTGAAAAAGCCAAAGTCGGTGCGGCATCCGATGTGTATGTATTGCGTGGCCGAATCACAGCGATCTTGCCAGCAGGCTCACCAGTGCGCGGTGCGACATCCGAAATCGATGCGGCAGGTCGTATCTTGCTGCCAGGCTTATTTGATATGCATGGTCACGTTGGTCGTTGGGACGGTGGCTTAAATATCGCTGCCGGCGTTACTAGCGTGCGCGATATGGGCAATGACAATGCGCAGATGCAATTGATTTTAGATGAGGTTAATAAAGGTGATTTGCTAGGACCACAAGTCGTCCCAACGGGATTTTTGGAAGGTGAAAGCCCGTTTTCTGCCAACAATGGTTTTGTGATCAAAAATTTGGCTGAGGCCAAGAACGCGATTGATTGGTATGCGCAACATGGCTACCCACAACTGAAGATTTATAATTCCTTTCCAAAAGAAATTTTGAAAGATACGGTTGCATACGCCCATTCGCGTGGCATGCGCGTTTCAGGGCACATCCCTGTTGGTTTGCGCGCATTCGAAGCTTTAGATGCGGGTTACGACGAGATTCAACATATCAATCAAGTCATGTTGAATTTTTTAGCGACGCCCAAAACCGACACGCGCACTTTGGATCGCTTCATTTTGCCGTCTGAAAAAACGGTTGATCTGGATTTCGATTCTAAACCGGTAAAAGACTTTATCGCCCGCTTGAAAGCCAAGCAAATAGCGATTGATCCCACGCTTGCAACCTTTTCTTTCTTGCGCCAAAAAGACGGCACGATGAATGAGCCTTTCGCTACTATCGCCGACCATATGCCACCCGATGTACGCCGCGGCTTCTCGGTTGGTACGATGAAAATTGCAGATGACGCTGCGCATAAACGCTATGAAAAATCCTATGCCAAGATGGTCGATTTCGTCGGTCGTTTGTACAAAGCAGGCGTACCCATCGTCGCAGGTACCGATGAATTAGCAGGTTTTACCTTGCATTCTGAATTGGCGCTATTGGTAAAAGCCGGATTGACACCAGCGCAGGCTTTACAAGTCGCGACACGTAACGGCGCCATCTATACCCGCACCCAAAATGAACGTGGTTCTATCACGGTCGGCAAACTGGCAGATTTGGTTTTGGTCGATGGTGATCCAACTAAAAATATCGAAGATGTACGTAAAGTATCGGCCGTCATCACACGCGGCTATTTGATCTATCCAAGCGAAATTCACCAAAACATGGGAATCAAACCCTTTGTCGAAAAAAAGCCTGAGTTAAAAGCCTTAAAACCGGTATCGGCAACCAATGCTATTGGTATCAATGAAGGTGCCATGCAGCGTTATTTCGGTACGGCACGTCACGACTAAAGCTTGTAACAAGACGCTGGCAGGCTAGTGCAGTCTGTCAGCGTCTTGCAATCCAAAATGCAAGTCTAAAGTTTGAACTAAAAATCAAATAGAACGGTCAAAAGCCCACATTTCCAATGGAGGGTGACATGGTAAGACCACTAAAAAAATCCGCAATACAACTAAGTTTGAGCTTATGCTTGGGCGCAATATCGCTATCAAGCTTTGCCGCCAACACCGACTATCGCAACTTTGAAACGATAGAAAAGCAACTGCAGAGCCTCGCGCAAAAATACCCCGAGCGTGTCAAGCTGCAATCCGTGGGTAAGAGCGCTGGCGGCCGTTCGCTGTATTTCGTGCAAATTGCAGGAGCAGGCAAAGTCAACGCAGACAAGCGCCCAGCCTTGTTTGTCGGTGCCAATATCGCCGGATTTCACCATACTGGCTCAGAAGCTGCGATGCATTTGATCGAGACATTGGCAAATTCCAATGAGAAAAAAATTGAAGACTTATTGTCCAAACGGACGATTTATGTCGCCCCTATCTTAAATCCTGATGCACATAAGGGCTTGTTCGCCACGCCGCGCCAATTACGCGCTGGTAACGATGGCAAACTTGATCGTGACCTCGATGGCCTGATGGCAGAAGATGGCGCAGATGATCTCGATGGCAATGGCATCATCACCCAGATGCGGATTAAAGATTCTAGCGGCGACATGGTTATCGATCCTAAAGACCCACGCCGCATGATTAAAGCCGATGTCAGCAAAGGCGAACGTGGCACACATCGCGTGTTTATCGAAGGCAAAGACGACGACAAGGACGGCGTGTATAACGAAGACGGCATCGGCGGTGCACATCCAGACCGTAATTTCCCTGCTGGATTTCCGGTGGCTGATACGAGCGCTGGGGCTTGGCCAGGTGTGACACCAGAAGCGAAAGCGACTATGGATGCGGTGCTTTCTCACAAAAATATTGCCATGGCGGTCGTGTTCGGTCCTGCTAATCAATTGCTATCCGCGCCAACAGGTTTTGATCGCATCACGCCGCCTGGCGCAACACCAGCGGCGGAAGTCAACAAACTCGAAGCAGATGATCTGAAAGTGCTCGCTAACTTAGGTGAAACTTACAAAAAATCCTTAGATCAAGCTGGATTGGACAGCAAGCGCAGCGCCAAACAAACTGGTAAGGGTAGCCTTGCAAATTGGTTGTACTTCCACTACGGCGTTCAAACTATAGAACTAGATGTTTGGGGCGCACCAGTTGCTAAGGCGACCGCACCTGAAGCTAATACCGCCTCGGCACCTGCATCTGTCGCGAGCGGAAATGCAGCGCGACCTAGCAGTGCAAATCCGACAGCAAAAATGGGCGACGCAGAAAAAGATCTGATGAGCTACCTGACAAGCAATTCGCCAGAATCTGTCACCGCTTGGAAAAAAGTAAAACTCCCCGACGGTACTGAAGTTGAAGTCGGCGGCATTGATCCTTACGCAGAATATGCACCGGCAGCAAAAGCATTAGAACCAGCACTCAAAGTACACACCGAACAAGTCTTAAGTTGGGGTGAAAAATTAGCGCAATTAGACATCTTAGAAACTAAGGCAATCGCCAAAGGTGACGACGTCTGGCAGATCACCGTCATCGGTGGCATGCAAGGTGAATTCCCTACTCACAGCAAATTAGCCACAAGAATGCGCAACAAACTCCCAGTGCGCTTAGAAATGCGACCGGGCAAAGGCGTAACAGCACTCACTTTAAATCGAGCTGCAACTGTAGAGCGACTGGAGCCGGCCAGCACAATTAAAGGCGAATGGTTAGTCAAAGGCGCGAGCGGCAGCACGGTCACGATTGGTCTATGGACGAATCAGGCCGGACAAGCACTGACGACGATTACTTTAGGAAAGGCGAACTGAGATGAAAACGAAGATACCAGCGACAATGAAAACCCAAAGACAATTTCAACTCAGCGCAATCGGCCTCGCCTGCGTGATGTTCGCAGCACCTAGCTTTGCCGATACCACCAAAGCGCCACAACCGCACTTCAATCGAGTACATCACAATAAAGAAATTGTGGAATACATGAAGGCCTATGCTGTCGCCTATCCGAATCTGGTCACAGTAAAAAGTTTAGGCAAAACAGCGGCCGGCACCGATATGTGGATGCTGACCATCAACAATGAAAAAACGGGCAAAGCTGGCGATAAACCCGCTACCTATGTCGATGGTGCGATCCACGCCAACGAAGCACAAGCTGCCGACACGGTACTGTACACCATCGATTACATCCTCAAGAATTACGGCAAGCTCGACAAGATCACCGAAACGGTCGATCGCTCAACACTGTATTTTGTGCCTAGTGTCAGTCCAGACAGCCGTGCCAAATGGTTTGATGAGCCAGCCACAGCAAGTTATCCACGCTCTTCACCATGGCCGTTTGATGACGACCGCGATGGCAAAGTTGACGAAGATGGCCCCGTCGATATCAACAAGGACGGTGTGATCACGGGCATGCGTAAAAAAGTCCAAATGGGCATGGGTAATCGTAAACTAGATCCAAAAGATCCACGTGTTTTACTTCCTCTAGAACCTGGTGAACTCGGTGACTATTTGTTACTCGGCCAAGAAGGCGTTGATCAAGATGGTGATGGCTTAATGGGCGAAGACAGTGTTGGCTACGCCGATCCAAATCGCACCTGGGGCTATGACTGGGCACCACGTTATATCCAAAATGGTGCAACCGATTATCCACTACAGATTCCAGAAACCCGCAGTATCGCCAATTGGGCTCTCGATCATCTGGAAGTCTCCAGCGTTATCAGTTTTCATAATTCGGGGCGCATGATTTTACGAGGCCCGGGTTCACCGACACAAACCCCTGTCAGCGCCGCCGATAATCGCACCTTCGATTTCTTAGGACGCGAAGGTGAAAAAATGATGCCAGGCTATCGCTATATGATTACCTGGCGCGATCTATACACGGCCTACGGCAGCACAACCGATCATTTTTACGGTGTGGTTGGTGCGTTTGGATTCGTTCCTGAGCTGTTTGGTCGCGTGATGGACGATGCCAATATTGTACGCTTCGATCCAGCACCAAAAGTCGGCGATCCTGTTCGTCCAACAACGAATGAGCCTAAAGGCTACGACCAAATGAAGTGGAATGACATGCTGACGTTTGGCCGCCAATTCATTCCATTCAAAGAAGCTGATCATCCGCAATATGGCAAAGTCGAAGTCGGTGGCTGGCGTCAAAACACAGGCCGTATGCCAGAGGGTTGGATGCTTGAAGAAGAAACACACCGCAATGCGGCCTTTGTTTTACTCAATGCCATGCATGTACCGAAGCTACGTTTCTTAGAACCGACCGTCAAAAAAGTAGGTGCAAATTTATGGCATGTAGAACTACCACTGATTAATGAACGTGCGATTCCTAGTGTCAGCAGCATCGTGATCGCGAATAAATTACACCGCGTGGATCTGGCAACCGTCAATAATGGCAAAGTCATTTCTAGCGGTATCGTGCGCAATCCTTACACCCAGCAAATTGATTTACAACAGAACCGACCAGAGCGTTTAATGGTGGATGGTATTCCAGGTTTTGGAAATACAACGCTGTTCTTTTTAGTGGAGAGCAATGGCGGTGATATCGTCGTCAATTACGACAGTATTAAAGGCGGCAAATTGAGTCAAAGAGTCAGCTTGAAATAAATAAACTTGAAGTAATTCTTAGTCAAAGAAAAAAGCCATCATGGAATTTCCATGGTGGCTTTTTTACAGCAATACTTTTGCAGTGAACAATACTTCACGAACTACTAAGCAATTGATCCCAGAAAGATAACACGTTCTCGCAAACCCATCGACGCAGCTGGTTTGCTACTCGCCCGAACCTTACGTCGTCGAAGAAGTTTTCCCTCGACCATGCACGATTAGTGACCGTGCAGCCTT
>CAUPKC010000027.1:0-56568 GCA_963511665.1 uncultured Undibacterium sp. | reverse complement strand
TATTAAAAAGGAATTGCAATTGAAAGCCTCGCTCTACACTTTATTACAGATATTATCGGTCTCCGTTTTTGAGAAAACTGAGATTTCATGCGCCTTTCAGACTGATGGCCACATTTCTGAAATAACACCCACCGCTAACCAATTGAATTTATTCGATTTTTAACCGGACACTACTGAGTTGAAGATAAAAATAGCTAGCGCATCGACAAGTGGTTCTTGCGCAGTATTAGCCAGACCACATTTCATGCTTAGAAATGAAATTCGTTCTAAAAGCTCAGTTGCGCACTCAAAACCACACTACGTCCAGGCATTACCTGGCGCTCGATCTCTAGCGCTGCAGCGGTATCTTTAGCGTCCTTCATAGCAGCGAGTTTGCGACTATTTGCGTAGTCCCAATACCTTTGATTGCTCAAGTTGTAGACCGCTAAATTCAACTTGAGATTCTTTTGGATATTCCAGTAAGCGTTAACATCAAACAAACTGTAAGAAGGCATAGCAAAACGTGGTGCGGTCACCCCACCGCCCGATACCACATCGACAGGCGGCTGCTTCGCATCAACATAAATACCATTCAAAGCGACACCGAATAACTTTGATGGATCGTCATAACGCAGACCAAAACTAGCTTTCATCGGTGCTACGCTGGGCAGGAAATCACGTTGACCGGTTTTGCTATTTTCTGCCGTACCATTCGCAGCGCCCAATGCGAAATTCGCGCTAGTGCCACGCAAGGCTGGCGACCATTGTTCAAAATGAAATTGCGTAGAGACTTCAGCGCCCCACGTCGCTGCCTTGCCAATATTTTCTGGACGATAGAGTCCAAAGCTAATCGTCGGATAATTGACTAAATCAGGTGCCTGAATCACATAGTCAATGAAGTTTTGATAGCGGTTATAGAAACTAGAAACCTGCATTTCAATACCTGGATGCGGTCGGGCATTCAAACCTAGTTCAAAGGCATCGCTGGTTTCATTTCTTAATTTTGGATTACCCAAGATGGCGTAGCCTTGTCCAGCACCGGTATAACTAAAGGAATCAAAAGTACCGGTTTTTTCTGCAGCACTGACAGGTCTAGTATTACGCGAAAATGCGGCAAAACTGGAGAGCGTTGGCGTATGTTGTAGTTCCAGTCGCAAACTCGGCGTTACAAAATGGCTGGTTTCTTCTTGAATTTCTTTCGCAGCGGCTGGTACGCCGATGATGTAGGTCTTCAGATTTTGCGGGCTTAGCTTACGCCGTTCAAAACGTACACCGGGAGTCAATGATGAACTTTGACCAAACAGATCAAAACCTATCCTGTCATTAACATACGCCGCAATAGTTTGGCCGTCCATGTCAGCCATACGATTTTTGTTGGTGATTTGGCGTTCACCCGTTGCGATTACCAAACGATCTTCTCTCCAAGGGCGTTGGCTGCTACTGGTTTCTAATTTCAGGCCATAATTGATCGCATGGGCATTTAATTTTTTATCAGCGTCGATACTGAGACCATTCAGTTTATTTAAGTAAGACGTTTCTATCGTGCGGTAATACGTTTTCCCACTTAAGACATAGTTCGCTAGGCTCAGATCTTTTTGTTTCGCATCTTGGGCATACGCACGCACGTTCAGGTTATCAATCCAGTCCATTGCCAGCGTATGGTCATAATCAAGGCTGAAACGCTGCCTATCCGTCTGAGCAAATTGCTTTACACCTTGTGGATAAGTGGGATTGATTCGGCTACTAAACACACGTTGACTATCCTGTTCAAAGGTATCGATCGTAAGCGCCAAACCTTGATTGGATTGGATATTCCAGTTCAGCTTCGCCAAGACAGCCTGGCTATTCCAATCATCGGGATTCGGTGCAACTTTACCCAAGGTCTTGGTTTGCTCGCCATCGCGTTTTGCCACGATCAGCATCGCCTGAACATCTTGTGAACCCCATGCCCCCGCTAGGCTATGCAGGCGACTGGCATTTCCTGAATCATGTGAAAATTTATAAGCGACATACACAGGATTTTGTGGACTCAAAAAATCTTGTGGCGCTTTACTTCTAAAGCGCACTTTACCGCCCAAACCAGATGCACCATTTCCTGCGGTTTGCGCACCGGTTGCGATAGTAAGCTCTTGCATCATCTCAGGATCAAAATATTCACGCCCTACCGCAAAGGCATTCATGGAGGTGGCGTCTGGTTTAGGCGCAGCATCAGGCATGGCAATGCCATCCACTTCCAAACCTATACGATTACCTTCGATACCGCGAATGTTGTAACCAGCATTGCCGTTGCTATCCCAAACATTGCCGGAGCCTGAAGCCGTTGCAGGCGCACTGACTAAAGGCTGATAATGAACTATATTTGCAAGACTAGAGGAAGCAGAAAACTGCTCTACACTCAAGGTCTTATCTTTCACTTCTCGCGCCGCCAAAACATGCGTGGTCGGCAAGTTACTGATACCAATCACATAGCCAGTAGCAGTGCTGCCCGTCACATGCAAGTCTAAGCCGGCAACTAAAGTCTGCAGCGCTTGCTCAACCGAACGGGCATTTTGTACGGCTGGCGTCACCAGCGCAGGGTTGATACCTTCACCTAGTCGAATACTTACTTTTGCTTGCTGCGCCAAAGCTTGGATCGCCAGCTGCAATTGTCCGCTAACAATCGAATAGGATTGCACTGGCACAGTCGCCTGCATCATAGATGCCGCAATCGCCGATACGGTCAAGCCGCTAGATAAAACAATGGAGGCTGTACAAAGTGCTTGTACGGCAACGTAAGGAAATTTAGGTCGAAATGGAAGCTTAGACGGGAGGTGAGAGGAAAAACTGGATAAGAAAGACATAGCGCGCCAAAAAAGTGAGGGCTGGCGACGCAAAGCGATTAGCTGGCAGATTATTAAAGGGTCAGAAAAATAGTGGTGTATCTATACGGATATGAAGCTCGACTGCGGCTCATTCATTGCTCGTTCGGTGATCCAACATTTTGTCGCACTTCACCGGACTCGTTAGGGCAATGGAAGAACAAACGAAAGTAAAGATCGACAAGCAAATGATAACGCGAATCATTCTCATTTACAAGGGGTAAAGTATTGAGATACGCCCGAGAATGCAGCAGAAAAAATTTAAACCATAGATCTTAGGTAGACCCATGGCTTAGCTTTTTTCGGTAACAGTTCAGCAACTCAGAAACAATTAAGAAATTCAATCGCGATCATTGCATCGAAAACTCGTGTACAGAAAGTGGGCAGCGTAACTCACAAAAGCTGACTTTATGATGCTGCAAACACCTCAATCGCCCCAGGGCGACGCAGCATTTTGTTCACTTCGTCCAAATGCAATTCTTCCGCCACGATCATTTCTCGCGCGTATTCCTCTAACAAAACCGAGCTACCTTCGACGACTTTAAGCAGTGCATAGTACGCCGACAATGCGGTGGTTTCCAGATCCAAACTTTCACGCAAGATGTCGCCAATATCATGCTGCTCTGTTTCCAAGAGCGCGCCTATCTTTAATGACGGGTGACCACCCAACAAGGTGACTAATTCACCCGCTTTGTGGGCGTGCGCTAAGCTTTCATCGGCATTCCCTTTCAACCATGAAACGATAGGAATGCGGTTATAGCCATACACCATCAAAGAGTAGTGCGTATATCTGACTACGCCCGCAAGCTCTAATTCCATAATGTGATTGAGAGCATCAATCGCTGATTGCTTTTTGATTTCATCCACGGTGTTTCTCCTTATCTGATTCGTTCGACTAATTATAGGTGCGCTCAAATAACCGCATCTTGCTGACCATTTCTCCTCGAGTCTCTGCGGGCATGTGCAGTGTGAAGAACAGGTATTGTGTTACAGGTTGGCAAAGCTGTAAACATTAAAAAAAACAAGCGCACCACAGGGTATGCGATGCGCTTGCCAGATCGCCGTGTTGCTAGCTAGTCAGATTGACTATTGCAAACGCAGATCGTCACTAGATTAGAACAACACATTTGCGCTCAATGAGTAGGTACGAGGTGCGCCTACATTATATCGAGCACCGCTGTTATTCAAGGTGTTGACGTAGGCCTTATCAGTCAAGTTCGCAATATTGAACTGTAAAGATAAGTTACGGTTCATTTGATAGGATGCCACAGCATCAGCGACCCAATTCGACGCAATATTTGGCATATTTTGAACTGCCAGATTTGCCGTTGGATCAATCACACGTTTTTGCTCAGAGGTGTAACGCATTCCACCGCCGATTGTGAAAGTCGGTGTTAATTTATAACTGCTCCACAAGGTCGCCGTCAGATCAGGTGACCAACGTGTTGCTGCCCCTGCCGCATTATTTCCCGTTGAACCTTGCAAGACCTTCGTCTTCATGGTTGCTGCGCCTGCTGTTACTTGCCAATCTGGATTGATTTGTCCGACGATACCGATCTCAAACCCTTCTACACGGCGCTTACCAAACTGGGCGAATAGATTGGTCACGCTATCGACTTGCACGATTTCATTGGTGCTATCGGTGCGATAAAACGCAGCTGTCAATGCCAATGACTTATCCAACAAATCCCACTTCGTACCGAATTCTAAATTCGTGGTTTTTTGTGGCTCGGCCTTTGGGCCATTGATACTATTGTCAGCACTAGTCAAAGAAAAATTTGCACTCCCTGGCGGCGTCAACGAAGTCGCATACACGCCATACAATCGGCCATTTTTTGCGACTTTGTAGACTGACCCCAGCTTCCAACTCAAGAGATCATCGCTTTTGGTGACTTTGGATGGCACCAGAGTTCCCACTGGTAGTGTTGGTGAAGTCGTTGCCGTAGACAAGTTTACCGCACGCGCCTCCGTGTTGTAGCGCTCGTAACGCAAGCCTGCATTCAATTGCCACAAGTCACTTACATCAATCGCATCGAATGCATAGAGAGCAACTGTTTTGGTTTGACCGTCCGACGTAGCGCCATTTCGTACTGGCATAGGCAAAGTCACATTTGGATTTGGTTTGTATAAATTCCCGTCTGGAATCACGACGCCTATCGGTACGGCCATTGAGATAGTGGATTGACGTTCCATCAATAATTCCACACCTGTGGACAAACTATGCGTCATACCTGCAGCGTCAAAACTGCCGTTCAGGCTCGTTTGGTTCGCGACAATTTCATTACTTTGATCCACACCTTGCCGTAACCGTCTCACACTCCAAGAGTCTTGCGCGCCAGCTGCAGTCACTGTGAATACACCCGTCAAGATGCGCTTCATGGACGACTGCCCGTACCGCGTGATGTTGCGTAGCACCATACCATCGCTCAAATCGAACTCAAACTTAGCCGTCGCCATGTCGGCTTCAACTTTTTCAAAATCGTTGACGCTACCGTAGAAGTTTTTGCTATTGACCTTGGGGGCATTCAATAATAGTGCATTCGCATTATAGAAACCCTTCAAACCAACCGTAGGGATACCGCCGTCTGGTACATTATTTTGACGAATGTGTTGTGAGTAAAAATAAGCACGTGATTTTTGCCCCAAGCCCACGGCAACAGACGGAGCGATACCGTAGCCATTGCTCTCCAATTGATCGCGACCAGCTACACCGCCCGCTTGTTTGAACACGTTCAAACGTACAGCGCTTGTGTCGCCAATTTTCTGATTAATGTCAGCAGCAATACGCTTATTGTTGCCGTTGTTAATACTAGCTGTGCCGCTGATCGCATCTTCTAAAGTTGGCACTTTGGAGGCCAGATTAATATAACCCGATGCAGCGCCACGACCTACGTCAGCACCAGCTGGGCCTTTAATGACTTCGACCTGCTCAACATTAAATGTATCGCGTGTAATCGCGCCTAAATCACGAACACCATCTACGAAGACCGAAGACTGAGTGGCAAAGCCACGCATCTGGAAGGTATCACCCGCCGCGGTATTGCCATTTTCACCCAATTGCATAGTAATGCCCGGCGTATTGCGCAATGCATCCATCATGTTGAATGCGCCTTGCTCTTGCAGCAGTTCTTTCTTGATCACCGACACCATTTGCGGTGTCTCTAACAATGGTTTTACAAACTTGCTGGAGCTAGAAACGTCAGCCTTAAACGGCACATCTTGCACACCCTGAACTTTAACTTCTGGCAAGGCAGATTCTCTTTTAGATCTTTCTTGGGCGGATTCTTGCACCTTCGTCGGCGTGCTTTGTTGTGCATGAGCAGACAAAGGCGCGGCTAATGCCGCTAAAGTAATTAATGTTTGACTTATTTGAACAGCATTTTTTGAATGTTTTCGGCTACGAATAGTTACCACAGAGTTTCTCCGAAGAAAGTAGAAGTGAGGTTTGAATCAAAGATAGAGAGGAAGCTGGCTGGTGAAGACTACTTGGAGGATGCAGTATCAGTGGCTGGCAAAACAAAAATTTGCATAAGAATTTATACGAATAATAATCGTTCTCATTTAGATTTGCAACATTTAAATGATAATGATTCTTATTTACTTGCGCGGTGAATTTGCTTACAATGTGACAAACTGACCCATCCAACTCACCCTACTCACCTAAAATTTCGATCATGATGTTGCACATTCCTGCTGTACTAAGTATTGAAGAAGTCAACTATTTACGCCGCCGTCTTGAGACGACAGATTGGGTTGATGGCAAGCAAACAGTGGGAGCGCAAGGGGCGCAAGTCAAACAAAACCGACAGTTGCCAGAACTCGCGGAAGTCAGCATGGAACTAGGCAAGATCGTTCTAACTGCAGTACAAAAACACCCCCTCTTTTTCTCCGCTGCCCTACCTTTGCGTATCATTCCACCGCTATTTAACGCTTATGCAGGCGGTGAGCATTATGGTTTGCATGTCGATGGTGCAATACGTCAGGTGCCAAATGCCGCCCATAGCCTTGGTTCTCAATTAAGGACCGATGTATCTTCCACTTTATTTTTGTGCGATCCAGATGAATATGATGGTGGCGAGCTCGAGGTGGTTGATACCTATGGCACACATGAGGTCAAACTACCAGCTGGTGATTTAATACTGTATCCATCGACCAGCTTGCATCAAGTCAAACCGGTAACGCGTGGTGTGCGTGTTTGCTCGTTTTTCTGGACGCAAAGTATGGTGCGCGACGATGCTCGCCGCAGTATGTTGTTTGACATGGATCAAAATATCCAATGCTTACGTGCTCAATTAGGTGACAGTGCCGAGGTGCTCAGTTTAACGGCGCAGTACCATAACTTAATCCGTATGTGGGCAGAGACTTGATGATACTTGACGATACTTAACGGTACTCAGCAATACTCAAAGATTGATGGCCGTATCGAAAGTTAGTAATACGTAGCCTAAGCCAATCAAATAACAAAGCGATACAAAACTATTGTCTGGGTTAAAGCAATTGAGAATCATTCTCAATTAAAATGTCATTTTTTCGAATGCAGTTCATTAAATATTTTGCTAAGCAAAGTATGGTCAACGACATTCCCCATTTTTACTTTTGATTTTTTATAAAACCGTGTCTACTCCTCAACAACAACGTGCTTTTTGGTTACGTCATCTACATAACTGGCATTGGATTAGCTCAGCGATCTGCCTGATTGCGATGATGCTCTTTGCCATTACTGGCTTTACTTTGAACCACGCAGCCGATATTGAAGCGCATCCTCAGACTAGCCAAAAGACCGGGCAAATCCCGGCCAATTTATTACAAAAATTAGCGGCAGAAGTCCCCCAACGCAGTCAAAAAGATGCTGATGCGCAATTGCCTGCCGAAGTCGTGCAATGGCTGGCCGACCAGCATCACATCGATGCAGCCGGCAAATCCGCAGAATGGACACCCGAAGAAATTTACTTGCCATTGCCGCGTCCTGGTGGCGATGCATGGTTGCGCGTCAACCTGAGCGATGGCGAACTTGAATACGAAAAAACAGAGCGCGGTGTGATTGCCTATTTGAACGATCTACACAAAGGCAGGAATACGGGCAAGGCGTGGTCCTGGTTTATTGATATTTTTGCCGTGGCATGTTTAATTTTTTGTCTCACTGGTTTATTTTTATTGAAGATGCACGCGAACAATCGCCGCCTCACTTGGCCATTGGTTGCAGCGGGACTGGTAATACCCTTAGTACTCAGCATCATGTTTATACATTAGGGTCTGTTTTAAACACCTCGTCGCGCAGATCCACCAGATTTAAATCCGCCAGCCGACTGCACGCAGTTAAGCCAGCACAGTCATCAATGTCAGCAATCGCATTACTCTACTAACAAAATATTTATCGAGGTAACTATGCAAAAAATAATTCCTTTCGCCATTACCAGCTTATTGGGAACATCGGCCATGGCAGCGGAACTCGTCGTCAAAGTTGAAGTGCCAAAACTTCCTGTCGCTGAATATCACCGTCCCTATGTTGCGATCTGGGTAGAACGTCCAGACCAAAGTTTTGCGGCAAATTTATCCGTGTGGTACGACCTCAAAAAACGTGACCATGAAGGCGCAAAATGGTTGAAAGACATGCGTCAATGGTGGCGTCGTACTGGCCGTGAATTGACTATGCCTGTTGATGGCGTGAGCGCGGCGACACGCATCGTTGGCGAGCATAGCTTAAGTTTTTCCAGCGATAAAACTGCTCTCGGTAAATTACCCGCTGGCGAATACAATTTATTGGTTGAAGCAGCACGTGAAGGTGGTGGCCGTGAAGTCGTCAAAGTACCTTTCGTATGGGGCGGCAAAGATGGCAAAGCTGTCGTCGTACAAGGTAGCCACGAATTGGGCGCGGTTTCTGTGCAAGTGAAACCTTAATTTTTGCACTTGCCATTCCAAGCCTTTTCCTTAATCAACAAATTAATATCTGAGGATATCAAGATGAACTTCTTCTCTACACAAGCCAGCAAACGTATTTGCCTCGCCCTCGCCGCTTGCATGCCTTTACTGGCGCCACTAGACGCACTCGCGCATCGCCAATTTATCGTTCCCACCTCCACCGTAGTCAATGGCAAAGCGCCGTGGATCAGCTTTGATGCAGCGGCTGCTACTGATGTGTTTTTCTTCGATCACGTCGCGATGAACCTAACGAATTTAGTCATCACCGCAGCAGACGGTTCCATCGTCAAGACGGAAAATCAAAGTACAGGAAAACTACGTAGTAGCTTTGATCTTCGTGCAGAAATGGTAGGTACTTACCGTATTGCGGTAGTCAATGATGGTATTAATGCCAGCTACAAAGAAAACGGTGCAACAAAGCGCTGGCGCGGCACGGCAGAAGCCTTCGCCAAAGAAGTGCCCGCCAATGCCGAAGAATTGCAAGTAAGCCACAATCAAGGTCGCGTTGAAACTTTTGTGACTAACGGTAAACCGAGCGCATTAAAATCAACTGGCAAAGGTTTGGAATTAAGCCCGATCACGCATCCCAATGATTTGGTGACGGGTGAAGCAGCCCACTTCAAATTTTTAATCGATGGCAAACCAGCAGCAGGCGCTAAGGTAACGGTCATTGCTGGTGGCATACGCTATCGTCAAAAACTCGATGAGCAAATTCTGACCACTGACAGCGAAGGCAAAGTCAGCATCAATTGGCAAGGCGCCGGTTTGTACTGGATACAAGCAAGCTTGAGCGACAATAAATCAACCGTGCCGGGCATAAAAGATCGTCGCGCCAGCTACGTTGCAACTTTAGAAGTCATGCCACAATAATTTTTCCCCGAGTCACTGCGCGCCACCCCACTTTTTTTTTCGGCGCGCAGGATTCTTTTACAAGCTCTGTTACGACCTTCAACTGCTCCGATATCGTTTATCCACAAATTCTGTGTCTACCCTTACTTCACCTACTCCTGAGCAACGACAAGTACTCATACCACTCAACATGAGTCAACCGAGTAGGCCTAATGTCGGCATGCGATATCTTGATATGCGCGGTTTCACGATGGGAACGCATTGGCAGGTGCAATGCTATGCCGATACAAAATCTGGTACCGAAGAATTACAAGCAGGCATACAAGCGCAATTAGATCGAGTCGTCGCGCAGATGAGTCCTTGGGAAATAAATTCTGACATCAGTCGATTTAACAATGCGCCAGCGAATACCTGGCAGGTATTGCCAGAAGATTTCTTCAAAGTGCTACAACATAGTGTATTCGTCGCGGAACAAACCCAGGGTGCCTACAACCCCGGCATAGGACACCTCGCCAACTTATGGGGCTTCGGGCCACAAGGCAAAGTGACGACAGCACCGGATGCTGCAAGTATCCAACAAGCATTACAGCTCACGCAATGGCAACAAGTTAAACTCAACCCAGACCATCATAGTGCCCTTCAACCCGGCAATATTCACCTAGATTTATGCTCAACCGCCAAAGGCTTTGGCGTAGATCAGGTAGCGCGCTATTTACAAGCTTCAGGGATACAAAGCTACCTAGTCGAAGTCGGCGGAGAGCTACGCGGCTTAGGCTGCAAAGCCGACGGTCAGCCGTGGTGGGTAGAGTTGGAAGAACTACCAGAATCCCGCAATCCAGCCTGCATAGCTGCTCTACACGGCATCGCCATCGCCACTTCGGGCGACTACAGAAGATATTTTGAAGTAGCAGGTCAACGCTATTCACACAGTATAGACCCACGCACAGGCTACCCAGTACAACACGGCGTCGCCTCCGTCACCGTGCTCCACCCAGAATGCATGATCGCCGACGCACTTGCCACAGCGATGACCATTATGGGATTAGAAGCAGGCATGCACTACGCCAAACAACTACACGCAGCAGCACGCTTTATCGTACGGGAAGAAAACGGTTACAGCCAACATATGAGTCCTGGGTTTCTGGCGATGATGGATGAAGATTTAGATGGATGAAAAAGTGACGCAAAAGCATAGCTACTGGTTAGCCGTCGAGCCACCGTTTTCATCGCATGTAGCGCTGCCAATTGTGTGTAACAGAAAATGGAAAAAGAAAGCCTTGCTGTCTGAGGTCGAGCAGGGGTTTCAATGTGCATGCACATTGCCTGCGTTACGATCTACGCGTGCAAGCGTAGATGCGCCCTGCAAGGGGCAGGCGAGTTTCAAGGCTTTCCCATTTTTTGTTATGCACAATTGGGCACACGAAGTGCAGCGATACCTGCGTCGCCTTCTTTTGCTTACTTTTCTTGGCGAAGCAAGAAAAGTAAGTGGCCGTCGGGCCACCCCCGACCTGCGCCACTATTATTAAGCTAAAAAAACTATAGTTACCAAACAGAAAAATGCAGTCACAAAAAAAACAACTACGTCTAAACACCCTACTGCTGATCGCCCTAAGCATCAGCGCAGTATGTCTATTCGCACCAATAGACCGACACCTGAGCATCAACACCGCACGTCTAAGCACAGTCATTAGCTTACTTATCAGCTACACCCTTTTCTATTACTGGATACAAGTCAGACACCAACGCGCCCATCAATCCCATCATCAGACCGATGTAGACATACACCATATTAACCAAGAACAAGTTCTCATCGTCTATGCCAGCCAAACCGGCTATGCAGAACAACTCGCGACGCAAACTCAACACAGTCTGCAACAAGGCGGCATGCAAACGCAGCTATGCAACATCAGTCAACTCAATGCAGAAGCATTACAGCAGGCACATAAAATCTTGTTCTTAGTCAGCACCACTGGCGAAGGCGATGCACCTGACAGTGCTGCCCAATTTACCCGCAGTGTCATGAGTCAAAAATTCAAACTCGCACAACTAAGTTACGCCGTGCTCGCGCTGGGTGATCGCAACTACAAAGCCTATTGCGCCTTCGGACATCAACTCGATCATTGGCTGCATCAACAAGGCGCGCAAACTCTGTTTGACACGGTAGAAGTTGATAATGGTGACGACGGCGCACTGCGCCATTGGCAACACCATCTTGGTGTACTCAGTGGTCATACCGACCTCGCTGATTGGCATCAAGCCGAGTATGAAAATTGGACATTGAGCGAACGCCGCTTACTCAATCCAGAAAGTCAGGGCAATCCCGTCTATCAATTACGCATAAAGCCAAACACCAGCATTCACGATGGTAGTTGGCAAGCTGGCGACATCGCGGAAATTTTGCCCCGTCGCCCAGGCAGTGAGCAGACCTTACCGCACCGAGAATATTCGATTGCCTCCATCCCGCAAGACGGCGCAGTCGAACTCATCGTACGCCAGATGCAACAAGCCGACGGTAGCTTAGGGCTAGGCTCAGGCTGGCTCACCCATTACGCCGATATCGGCTGCACGATAGCCTTGCGCCTGCGCAGCAATCGCAGCTTCCATCCACCGGCCAATCATTGCCCACTCATCCTAATCGGCAACGGTACTGGTATCGCTGGCTTACGCGCGCACCTCAAACATCGCGCGCAACAAGGCGCCAACCAAAATTGGCTATTCTTCGGCGAACGCAATCGCAGCAAGGACTTTTTCTGCCAAGCAGAAATCGAACAATGGCAAGCCGATGGCACTTTAAGCAAACTTGACCTAGCTTTTTCGCGTGATCAAACGCAACGCATTTATGTGCAAGACAAACTCCGCGAACAAACCGTCGAAATAAGAACATGGATAGCACAAGGCGCAGCCATTTACGTCTGCGGTAGCCTAGAAGGCATGGCCGGCGGTGTCGATGCAGCACTGCGGGATATCTTGGGGGATGATGATTTAGAACGCATGCGTGAAGAAGGACTTTATCGACGGGACGTTTATTGAAAGCGGAAAGTTTGCTTGTCAGAAAAAATTTAGCTATAGTTAATCCCCCCAAGCACACCGAATAGTAATAAAGAATACTTAACTAATTCTGTATCGCTACGACTCTTAGTGGTTCATAGATCAAAAAAACTGGGTAAAGCTAAATGATGGCCCTACTAAAAAATCTCCTGATAACGGCCAGCTTACTGAGTTTGAATGCGAACGCGTATGCACAGAGTCCTGCCACACCCGAATTGTCCCTGTATTGCGAAGACGATAAACCACTTCAGTTTTATGACGAAAATAAAAAACTAACTGGCCTGACGGTTGACGTTGTACAAGAAATCCAAAGACGTATTGGAAATAAAGATCGTATCCAAGTTGTACCGTGGTCACGCGGGATCGACAAACTAAACAAAGAGCCCAATAGTTTTCTGTTCACGATGGCTCGCACGCCAGACCGAGAGCATCTCTATCAATGGATAGGCCCCATCCTATTCATTGAGTATGGCCTGTATGTTAAAGCGGATTCATCCATTCAAGTTAATAAGCTTGAAGATGCAAAAAAAATCGGCCTGATTGGCGTATATCGCGACGACATCCGCGACCAAACTCTGCGCAAATTAGGCTTCACCAATCTCGATCAAGCCAGCTCAGTCGCCTCTAGCTTTAAAAAATTAATGGTAGGCCGCATCGCCGCCTACGCCGACGCAAAAAAAGGCGTCGCCATCACAGCAAAGTTAGCAGGCTACCAGGCAACGGATGTCAAACTAGCTTACGATCTATTTAAAAGCTCTTTATACATCGCTGTTTCAAAAGACACCGATGCGGCCATCGTTGCTCAATGGAATAGTGCTTTAGAAGATATGAGGAAAGACAAAAGTTTTCTTAAAATTTTGAAGAAATATAATGAACAGTAAGTTCAATTTAATCTTGAAGCAGACACACTCACGATGAGAAAAAAATCAGCTCTTGAACAAAGTGAATGCCGAGCAAGTTATTCACATAGTTCAATCACTGCGGTTCTCCCAAGGCAAATAAACATGCAAATCATAGTCGCCACCGACATACATGGCATCAACGACGATCTCAAAGCCTTGTTTCAAGATTTTGGCAATGAGATTAAATTCCTGTCACCTTGGAATAAAGACACTTATCCACACGATACAGAACAAGAAGCCGTCGCTGCTTTTCATGCTGATAATGGCCTAACTACTTATCAACAAAAAATTGCTGAAACGGCTGGGCAACAGCCTGCCTTACTAATAGGATTTAGTGTCGGCGCAAGTAGCCTATGGCTACACACTGCCAGTAAAAATTGCCATCCTGCTAGTTACGCTCAATTGTTTTATGGCTCCCGGATAAGAGACCATGTATCTCTCACTCCACTTTGCAAAACTTCACTTACTTTCGCGGAATACGAATCCGCCTTCCAGCCTGCGACACTAGCAAGTAAAATAATAGGTAGCAATGTTGAATTCACCATCATCAAAGATACCCATCACGGGTTCATGAATCCTCGCTCGCAACACTTACACGACAACTATTGGCACAGATAAAATCATCTCTTAAGCATTACAACGACGGCAAGTAAGTAAGTTAGTAGGTCTTGGTGCATACAACTTTTCACGCGAGACATCCACCGACAAGCAGAGGTCAACCTAAGATGCATTTCCTTGAAAACGGATTTGAGCTCATTGACGATTTTATTTCTCAGCATTGGCTGAAAGCGATCGTGGACGAAATCGAGCTGCTGGCGAACCTGAATATCAACAGCGGCGTCAGGCATATTAATAAAAAATCACCCGTCATTGCAGACTACCTCAACAGCGCCGAATTCCAAGCAAAATCGAAGTCTTTTTTGCCGAGAGGTGCCTCGCTAGTCAGAGCGATCCTTTTTAATAAATCTCCCGTATCCAATTGGTATGTCGCCTGGCATCAGGATAAAACTGTTTCGGTATCCAAACAATTTGAGGCGGATGGCTGGCGTGCCTGGAGTATCAAAGAAGGCACGCTACACGTGCAGCCGCCGTTAGAAGTTTTGGAGGAGATGGTAACGATACGTATCCATCTCGATGCGACACCGAAAGAAAACGCTTGCCTGAAAGTGATTCCTGAAAGCCATAAGTTGGGACTATTATCCCCCGAGCAGATCAGCGGCGTCGTGGCGGCAAATGAAGCGCATTACTGTGAGGCAAGTCAAGGAGCAGCGCTCGTCATGCGTCCACATTTGCTACACGCATCAAATAAAAGTACCATTCCCGGCAGTCGACGTGTTTTGCATTTTGAGTTTAGCAACTGGCCGTTACCTGACGGTATTTATTGGGAATAGTTTCATTGCGGATCCCTCACCCAAAAAAGTATAAAAGGAACATATTTTGAAAATACTTATATTTCTAAAACGTCTGGCCGCAGTTGGCTTATTGGTCGCTTTCTTTTTGCCCCTATCGCAGTGTTCAACACCAGAAAATAACATCAGTGAAAAACCGCCGACTCAAAGTACGCAAGCAGTGAAGGTGGCGCAGGGTGATGGTATTATTTATGCGACCCGTGCGGACAAAGACGATACGCTCTTGACCATGACCAATGGTTTTGCTTTCTTTTGGCCGGTTCTCTTTACGCTTCTCGCTTTTTTGCGTCCTGAAGTAGAACAGAGTTTATCAATACGTCTAAGCGAAATTTTATTGTGTCTAGGTTCCGCTTTCATTTTGCTACGCCTAACGACTTTTGGCACGTTGTTACCTGGGGGTTACCTAGGATGGAGCGCTTTAGGAATTTACTTCGCGATCACACTATTTAATTTCATCGCTCGCATACGTCGAACGTGGCAAGTACCTGCTTAAAACTTCCGTCCAACTGCCTGAAAACAGACGAACACAATTTAAGAAGATCCCACCATGAATACAAACTCACCACTCGCCGTCGTTCAAAGACAACTCGATGCCTATAACAGTAAGGATATCGACGCATTAATGGCTAGCTATGCGCCAGAGGCAGAGCAATTTACATTACATGGCGAATTGCTAGCAACTGGTCACGCACAAATGCGCGAACGTTATCTGTCGCGCTTTGTTGAGCCTGATCTGCATGCCAAGCTAATATCCCGCATGGTCGTCGGCAATATGGTCACCGATGTCGAGCTTATTACACGCAATTTCCCCGAAGGCAAAGGGACGATAGAGATGCTTTGTATTTATGAAGTAATTGATGGGCAGATACAACGCGCGTCTTTTGCTATCGGAGAAAAAACACTGCATGCAGCTGGATAATCATCGCGTTTATTGACATGATTTGATGATGGATCCAAAATGTGACTAACTTGCGAAATTGGCTTTTTAATTATAGTTTTGTTGCTTTATGTTTTAAACACTTATACTGTGCTGCGCAAACATAAGCGATTTACATAAAACGCCTTACAAAAAGCATCGCGAGGGAACTATGCAGAAAAAACACCCCACAGAAAAAATAGTCAGCCCAGTCAAAGTAATCACCAGCGCAGCCAAAGATACTGCCAAGTTAATGGCAGCCGATGGCGAACTAAAAAAAGGTTATGGTATCGTCAGCGGCGTCTGGGCTTTGGGCCTTGCTATTTTGTGTTTCTTAGGCGTGCTAGCTTTTCACTTCCCTCAGTATTTAACGACACCCGAACTACGGCAAAAATATTCACCTGATTTAATCCGACATTTAATGTTTGCGGCGTTGGTGCTGTCGGGCTCGATTAGCCTGCTGAATCTCATCCTCAAACGTGCACGCAGTATCAATGGTGTTGCAGGTCTGCTAGTGCTGGCATGTCTGGCGCTCGGCGGTTCACACGTACCCGTTGCGGACTTTCCCGATCACACACCGTACATCGGTCTTGACTGGTTCATTTTAGATTTGTTAGGCTCGACGCTGATCTTCGTCGGTCTGGAAAAGCTATTGCCGTTGTATCGCGGACAGCCTATTTTCAGAAAAGAATGGCAAACTGATCTGGTACATTTTGCGGTTAATCATTTCATAATTGGTTTGGCTCTATTGACCGTCAATTTTTTAATTCACAAAATTTTTGGCTGGATTGCGATTCCCGCTGCGCAAGAGCTGGTGCAAGCTATTCCTTTCTTCCCGCAACTCTTGCTCTGTATTCTAGTCGCCGATCTGGCGCAATACTGGACGCATCGTGCTTATCACGAGGTACCATTTCTATGGCGTTTCCATGCCGTACATCACAGCACTAAAACCATGGATTGGCTGGCTGGCTCGCGTATGCACATGCTGGAATTAATTGCGACCCGTGTCCTGGTCTTGGGTAGCTTGTATGTGCTTGGTTTTGAAAAATCGGTGATGGATATTTACATCATCGTGGTTGGATTTCAAGCCGTGTTTAACCATGCGAACGTGCATGTAAACTGGGGACCATTAAAGTTTTTAATCGTGACTCCTGATTTTCATCATTGGCACCACTCGTCTGACAACATCGCCATTGATAAGAATTACGCTGCGCATTTTTCTTTCCTCGATCATCTGTTTGGTACTGCGATCAAAGGACAGAAAGGCTTTCCCGAACACTATGGCGTGTATGGTGACTACATGCCCGAAGGCTTCATGGCGCAGCAACGCTTTCCCTTTCACGTAGATCCGTACCGGGCCGGCACGGCGGCGATACTGCGTTCAAAACGTCGCAAACGCCAACGAGAAAAAGAGCTTGAGCGTGACGCGGGATTACATGACGAATGAATCAGGCCTTACTGGCGTTGATGTGGTGCAGAGCGCAACTCAAGCTCTTTTTCACTATCTGTTTTTTAGGGATTTTTTAACTAAAAATCATACGTGGCGTCAGGATTTCAGTTGTATCTATTTGACAAAATAGAGCAACGAAAGCGTGCACTTAACTTTTGATGTTGTTTCGCTAGCAAACTGAAAACGAGATTGCAAACTAAAAGGGATAGAAGAAATTTCCTCGAATCCGCCATTTTTTGCTACGATGCTGCGCTTGCCTACTTTTGAGGCTTATTGCTTTTTAACTTACACTATTATGCTGCGCGAAAAACTATTCTTGAGTATCATTTCCTTGATGTTGTCTATGATGACAGGCCTGGCTTGTTCACCGCTATTTTTAGCACTCATGGCAGATCCGCTGAAAGCAAGTCAGTTTGGCACCAACGTCTTATTGATTTTGCCACTGATTAGTCTTGGTTTGCTTTGGTATGCCCAACCAGCCTCCGTATTTGTTTTGCGCCGCTTTAGTTTCTTAACTTGGGCTGTCGTACTAATGAGTGTAGGTGTAGCAAATCTGATCTTGGTCAAAGCGCATACGAGTTCACACAGCACTATGATTATGCTCGGCGCAGTTTGCGTAGCCATCAGCATGCATGCGCACATCAAAGACAAAAAACAGCATTTAAATAATAATCACTCAAATACCAGTCAATGAGGCGTGTTTTGTGATTTAGCTTTTCTGGCAATCAGAAAAAGACACAATTTTGAAAACATCCTTAATTTTTTTCGCTCATCATCCATAAGTAAGGTCTATTTAGGCTATCATTTTCAGTAGTTGGTAAGGTTTGAGTTCTTCGTAGTGAAACCCAAATTTTCCATTAGGCACACCAGCGGTGCTATTTGTATTCTGACGGCGTATTTTTTGTCTTTTTTGCTGTTCTTCGGCGTCAAAAAGCGCATCCGTCAACATCACAAATCCTAATGGAAAATCTGGGCTATAGCGATACTGTTTCAATTTATAGTATGGTTACCGGAGCAGTTCAATGGAAATGAAAGTCTTGGTCATCGACGACGCGCAGATTAATGTGCTACTTCTTTGCCGCTTACTGGAAAAAATTGAGCACTGCTCTTCGCTCAGTTTTCTCGACCCCCACTTAGCACTTGACTGGTGCCAAGATCAAACCCCTGATCTAGTCTTGGTCGATTACATGATGCCAGTGATGAATGGCATAGAATTTATTCGTCGCTTCCGCCTATTCCCGCATTGCCGCGACATTCCGGTTTTAATGATTACCGCAAATGACGAGGTAGCCCTGCGCTACGAAGCCTTGGAAGTCGGGGCCAATGACTTCCTGATCAAACCCGTTGATAAAATTGAATTCCTAGCGCGAACCAAGAATATGTTGGCTTTGCGACGCAACCAGCGCTATTTGGAAAACCGTGCCAGCTGGCTAGATGCGGAAGTTCAGAAAGCCACGTTAGAAATTCGCGAGCGAGAACAAGAAACCATTTTGCGTCTGTGCAAAGCCGCTGATTCACGTGACCCAGAAACCGGCGCCCACATCGTGAGAATGGCGAATTATTCTCGTCTGATAGCAGAACATCTCGGCTTAGCCAATGCGATGCAACAAATGATTTTAGAAGCTGCGCCCATGCACGACATCGGGAAAGTGGGTATCCCTGACCATATTTTACTAAAGCCAGGTAAATTGAGCGTTGATGAGTTTTCCATCATGAAAACCCATGCCCGTCTTGGTTTTCAAATTCTCGATGGCAGCGCATCAGAGACCTTACAAATGGGTGCACAAATAGCACTGTCTCATCATGAGAAATTCGACGGTAGTGGCTATCCTCAAGGTTTGTCTGGCGATGAAATTCCCTTAGTCGCGCGTATCGTGGCAGTAGCGGATGTGTTTGATGCTTTGACTTCTGAACGGCCCTATAAACCGGCTTGGAGTATTGATCGTGCTGTCGATTTTTTGAAAGAAGGCAGTGGGCAACACTTCGATCCACAGTGCATCGATGCCTTTTTAGTTGATTTCTCTAAAGTCATGGCAATTAAAGAGCGCTACCAAGAAGCAACAGAGGACACGAAATCATTTGGTTCGTATTGAACCCAGCTTGCAATTTTTTACCTGCCACCCATCCAATTCAAACCGAAAGAGGGACAATATGGAAATAGTTCAGTTGGTACTCAAAGATCTCAACGCAGATATCGCTAAGCTAGCAGATTTAGCCAGCTTTAATCCGCAATTGGTCCTGGTATTTGGTTATACCGAGCACTTTGCTAATCCCATCTTGGCGGCATCACTGGAAAAATACTTCCCCGATGCACAGCGTGTTGGTTGTAGTACCGCTGGCGAGATCGTTGGTTCAGGCGTACTGAGCCACACGACCGTCGTTAGTGCGATTCGTTTCAATTCGACCACATTTAAAGTAGCGACCGCAGCGATCGAGGGAATGGAAAATTCATTTAATGCTGGCAAATTACTTGCGGAGCAATTACAAAACGGCGATCCACAAGCCGTCATTGTTTTCGGTCAGGGCGTCGACATTAACGGCAGCGCAATGATCGAAGGTATGGTCGATCGCCTAGGCAAGACTTTACCGATTACGGGTGGGCTGGCGGGAGACGACGGTGCATTCACTAAAACCTACACGCTCTCGAATGCGGGCGTCTCGACTTCAAGTATTGTTGGCATCAGCTTTTCTGGTGAAAAATTAGTTTTCTCCCACGGCAGCTTTGGTGGCTGGAAACCGTTTGGACCGACCCGCAAAGTGACCCGCTGTGTCGATAATATTTTGTATGAACTTGATGGTGAACCTGCGTTAGCTGTGTACAAACGATACTTGGGTGAATATGCCAAAGACTTGCCTGGCTCAGGCCTTTTATTCCCCTTTGAAATGCTAAGCGATGCACGTGAGTCCTTGGGACAAATTCGAACCATATTGGGAGTCAGTGAGGATGACGGTAGTTTGATATTGGCGGGTATTATCAATCCTGATGGATATTTAAGATTGATGCACGCCCATACCAATGATCTGGTGGACGGTGCTGAAATCGCGGCCAATGCGACACTCGGCAACGAAACGCAAACAGATGGTCAGGCCTTGGGTTTACTGGTAAGTTGTGTGGGACGTAAATTAGTCATGGGCGGCCGCGTCGATGAGGAAGTTGAAGCGGTACAAGATATTTTGGGAGAGCACACCGTGGTATGTGGTTTCTACTCGAATGGCGAAATTTGTCCAGGCTATCAACTCAAGGCTTGCAGTCTGCATAACCAAACTATGACGATTACGTATTTAGCAGAGCGTGTTTAATGCCGCACAAACTATCGTTAAGGCAATACAAACGCTTACTCGGCATTCAAAATGAGGAGCAGCTATCTGAAGTGCTCGCAGAATTTGAAAACCTTACCGAAGCAAGTGGCTTAAGCGATACAGCACGAACCGCATTAAAAGGTATACGACATTTTTTCGCCCAAGCGGATGAAGCTTATCAGCAGGCTGACCGCGACTTAGCTTTAGGAAAACGCAGCCTGGAGCTAAGTTCCGATGAATTAATGTCGGCGAACCAAAACCTGCGACACGAAGCGGAATTGCGTCAGCAGGTCATGCAAACCCTGCGTAGAACTACGAATGAAGTCTTAGCCCAGTTAGGGAAACGTCTGGCCGATGAAGACAGCCTAGAAAATATCAGCACACTGTTAGCAGGCTTGGTAAGTGAAATACTCAATACGCGCGATGAATTACAAGCGGCATTGGCGGCCATTGAGAATCAACAATTTGCTCTCGATCAACATGCTATCGTCAGCATCACAGATGCCGCCGGCAATTTGATTTACACGAATGATAAATTCTGCGAAATAAGCCAATACACGCGCGAAGAACTACTGGGCCGCAATCACCGTATTGTCAATTCCAAACTGCATTCTCAAGATTTTTTTTCAGCAATGTGGGGCACGATCAGTCAAGGTAAAGTCTGGCATGGCGATATACGCAATCGCGCCAAAGATGGCACCATGTATTGGACCAACGCTACGATAGTGCCCTTCCTCGACTTAGATAAAAAACCGTATCAATACATCTCTATCAGAACTGATATTACCCAAGAACGCTTGTTAAAAGAGGCCATTGAGGTCAGCAAGCAACTCTTGCAAAATGTCATGAATACCTTGGGTGAAGGTGTGTACACCTTAGATGCTGCAGGAAACTGTTCGTTCTTAAATCCAGAGGCTGAAAAAATTCTGGGCTGGTCATTGAGTGAATTGCAGGGTAAAAATCTGCATGATGTTATTCACTCACAAACACCAGACCGACAACATTTGTCACATACAGCTTGCCCCATCAACGGTGCGGTGAGTTCAGGTCAGGTTTTTCGCTCAGACCAGGAGTATTTCCAGCATCGTTCAGGCAATTTGATTCCCATTTCCATTGTCGCCTCTCCCATATTTGATAATGGCGAAATTGTAGGATCCGTCGCCGCTTTTCAAGATATAAGTACTCGACTTGCCGCTGACCAAGCACTGCGCGATAGCGAGAATAAACAACGCATGATCTTGGACAATGCGGCTGACGCGGTTTTCGTCGCTGACAAAAACGAACGTTGGACCTACGTCAATGATCTGGCACTAGATATGCTGAAATTTAGTCGCGAAGAATTAATTGGAACCAGCATATACGCACTACTGCCGGAGCAATACCGCGCCATTTCCAAACAGACATTCACGGTTAAGCTACAGTCTGAAAAGTTCATCCGTCAAGAGATCCGATTACTCAAAAAAGAGGGAGGATCGGTGCCTGTCGAAATGAATGCTGCGCTATTACCGGATGGCAGCATCTATGGTTCCTGTCGTGACATCACAAGCAGAAAAGAATTCGAAGCCGCCTTAATCCGTGCCAAAGTGGGTGCAGAAGATGCGAGCAAAGCTAAGAGCGAATTCTTAGCCACGATGAGCCATGAAATTCGGACTCCAATGAACGGCATCATAGGTATGACTGAGTTAGCTTTAGATACCGAGCTCACACAGCAGCAACGTGAATACTTGGAATTAGTCAAAGTATCCTCGGATTCTCTACTGGCAATCATCAATGACATTTTGGATTTTTCAAAAATTGAATCCGGCAAACTCATGCTGGAAAAAATTGAATTTCCTATCCGCGAACTGATCGCCACGATGCTCAAGGCTTCAGCAATCCGGGCAGATAAAAAGAATATAGAACTGGTCTATCAGATTGATCCTGAGTTACCTGAAATCTTAATTGGTGATCCCGGAAAACTTCGTCAGATTTTAAGCAACCTATTGGTCAATGCGATTAAGTTCAGCGAGCAAGGCACGATCACGATCGACATCAATTTGGTTGAACTGCTTGATGACACCGCGCGCATCCATTTCTCAGTAACGGATCAGGGTATTGGTATAGAGCAGCTCAAGCTCGCGCAAATCTTTCAACCATTTAGTCAGGCTGATGCATCAACCACGCGCAAATACGGCGGTACCGGGTTGGGCTTATCCATCTCATCCAGATTGGTACAAGCAATGAATGGAAAATTGCAAGTACAGAGTGAAGTCGATCATGGCAGTTGCTTCTATTTCTCAGCCGACTTTGGCGTGAGTGCCGCTAGCAGGAGTCCTTTACAAGCCATGCATTTGCAAGGATTAAGTGCCTTGGTGGTCGACGATAATGCCATTAATCAACGCTATATTCGCGATACTTTACTGAACTGGCAAATGAATGTCGAGGTGGCAAATGGAGCCAAAGAGGCGCTACATATTCTTCAGCAGTCTATCGCAACACAACGGCAATTTAGTTTAATCCTACTCGATGCCTGCATGCCTGAAGTGGACGGTTTTACGCTAGCAGCACAAATCATCGAACAACAACTTTCCGGTAGCGCAAAAATACTGATGCTTTCGTCGGCAGCTTCGCAAGGTGATGCCCAACGTTGTGAGTCTATCGGCATTGCCGGTTACATTCGCAAACCCATCAGCCAACAGGAATTACAGATTGCCATTGATGCCGTATTCCAAGGGGTCGCTACGGGTGCTATACATTATATTGATTTAGTTGCCAACGACACGAACGCAGGGCAGCAGCGCTTGCGCGTTTTGGTCGCCGAGGACAATGCAATCAATCAGAAACTCGCCATCAATCTTCTCAAAAAATGGGGACATGTCCCAGACATCGCAGAAAATGGGCGAATTGCAATTGAAAAATTCGCCGCAAATGCGACTACTACACCCTACGACCTCATACTCATGGATATGCAAATGCCGGAGATGGGCGGGATAGAGGCAACGCAAATAATCCGGACCCTAGAACCACTGGAGCAGCGCATCCCGATTATCGCAATGACCGCAAACGCGATGCAAGGAGACCGAGAGCGTTGTCTTGCTGCAGGCATGGATCACTATTTATCAAAGCCGATCAAATCAGAAAATTTGAAAGAACTGATCACGCTAATCGCATCACACAAAACAATCACGATTCAAGCAGATCAGCAAACAGTGTCAACGGCAGAGAATACATTCGATGCGGGATTAAATGTAAACACAGATGCTTTCGACTTTAGCAAAGCAATGCTAGACGGTGATGAAGAAATCATACAAATTATCACGCCGGTGTTTTTGGAGGACTGCGATAAACAAGTTGAGGAAATTCAATCGGCTATCCGCGATAAGGATGCCGAGTTACTTTACCGAAGTGCTCATACTTTCAAAGGACTAGTAGGTAACTTTAATGCCAAACCGATCGAAGCATTGGCGAAGGCGCTGGAACTGAAAGGAAAACAAAGCGACTTCGACGACACCCCAATTTTGTTTGCGGAAATGTGCGAATTTATCGAGCCTCTCAAAGTCGCACTCAGGAAATATCTAGAGGAGCATCCCTCTTAATCTCAGACTAAAGACGCCCAAACTCGCAACAATGTAACTAATCGAAGCTATGTTGAGAGGTCTTAAAGAATTGTGACGGCGATTGTCCGAAGGTTTTTTTAAACATTGCAGAGAAAGCAGACTGACTAGCGTAGCCTAGTTCCGCCGCCACCACAGACAAGGGTTTACCACTTGCAATCAAAGGCGCGGCGCGTGCCAGACGCATTTGCTGACGCCACAACCCAAAACTCATTTGCATTTCACTTTGGAATAATCGCGCTAAAGTGCGTTCCGACGCACCGACTTGTTTTGAGAGATCGTAGAGGCTAAGTTTAGAAGCTGGCTCTGTAATTAAGATTTCGCACAAGTTACGTAAGCGATTGTCGCGTGGCATAGGCACATTCAAAGGTAAAGGCGTGGCTTGAGCCAATTCATCCAATAGGCAAGCGGCCAGATGTGCTTCACGCTGGGCATGAAGTACATCACCGCTTTGATAGTCTTGCGAAAGCTCCAACTCGGTCAAAGAGCGCACTAATTCGCGCATCAAGCCTGACACCTCCAACACCACGCATTCTTCACCCGCAATAGGCACCACCGATCTCTCGATGTGAATAGCTCTTAACTTCGCGCGCTCTAAGGTTCTCACTTCATGAACAACGTGGACGGGTATCCAGATCGCTCGCTGTGGTGGGACGAACCAAGTTTGATGATTAGCATTCACTTGTACCGCACCATCAATCGCATAAGTCACCTGTCCCCAGTCGTGCTGATGTGCGCTGAGTAGTTCATCGGCACCAAGGTCACGTGCCACCACACGTACCGGTCGTGCGGGCGTCGGGGATAAGCTGACGGGCGGTGAACCGGTATGAGTAATTGGTACTTGCAACATGTTTTATGATCGCTTTTGAAAAATTACTTACTGTATTAGCTACAAACTATGTCAGCTAAGCGGTGACAAAGCAGAGAATTGGCGTAATTAGAATAAATTATGACTGTTTATCTTAAAACAGACGAGATGTTTTTGCTTACACTCATTCAAATTAGGCGTTACAGCTAAATGCATTAGCCCTGACATCAGGAATGTGTCGGGCAAAGCAAGCTTACGCCACCGTAATAGTTCTCACAGAAAGCACTCAATTATGACCAGCATCACCGCCAACCACGACCATACACAAATACCGAACAGCATGAAGCAAGATGCGATGGTGATCAGCTTAGTTGGCTTGGCGCATGGTATTTCACATTTTTTCCATATGATTTTGGCACCGCTGTTTCCCTGGCTAAAGGAAGCATTTGGTTTGTCCTATTCAGAACTTGGTTTGCTGATGAGCGCTTTTTTTGTGGTGTCTGGTATCGGTCAAGCTTTATCGGGATTCGTCGTTGATAAAATTGGCGCCCGCGCTGTTCTATTTTTTGGCATCAGCTGCCTAGCTTTATCGGCAGTCGTGCTGGCGCTTGCACCTAACTACACGATGCTCATGTTAGGTTCTATGTTGGCCGGTCTGGGCAATAGTGTATTTCACCCTGCCGACTACACCATTCTAAATAAATGCGTCAGCACGCAACGTTTAAGTCACGCTTTTTCTGTACATGGCATCAGTGGCAATCTAGGCTGGGCGGCAGCACCCGTGTTCTTGGTAACACTGGCCAACCTCTACAACTGGCGGATCGCTTTAACGGCAGCTGCGGTATTACCGGTGATTGTATTGGTCATACTATTTAGCTATCGCCACCTCTTACACTCCGATCCGAAACCGGATGTAAGCATCGCAACAAAGAAAAATACGGAGTTGAATAACGATGAGAACAGTCTGTTTCACTTTCTGCGTTTGCCCGCGGTGTGGATGTGCTTCTTATTCTTCTTCATGATTTCTATGGGGATAGGCGGCATACAAAGTTTTTCTGCCACTGCTTTGCGCGATGTCTACGGTATGTCTTTAGCGTGGGCAACCGCTGGCTACACTGCCTACATGCTGACCTCGGCAGCGGGGATGATTTGGGGTGGCTTTATCGCTGCCAAGACCACCGATCACGATCGCACGATTGCGGTGGCGTTTTCTTTCTCTGCAATTATTGCGGTGCTGTTGTCCACGGGTTGGGTCTCAGGCGGTATGGCTGTGGTGTTGATGGGCGCGGTGGGTCTGGGCGCTGGGATTGCCGGTCCATCTCGTGATCTCTTAATCCGTGCTGCCTCACCCAAGAATGCAACTGGTCGCGTGTACGGCGTCGTCTACTCTGGCCTGGACATCGGTCTAGCCGTCTCGCCAGCACTATTCGGTGCGATTATGGATGCACATCATCCGAGTTGGGTTTTTGCCTGCATAGGTTTGTTCCAACTGTTAGCGATTTTCACTGCGGTCGGCGTAGGTACTAACACTCGAAACAAACGAAGCAAGCCATAGGGTCTGTTGACATCATATTTGAAAATCTAATACTTCTTGCCAGAATCATGTTTGATCTGGCAAGTTTTAAACGTTTCTGCAAAATTGTTGCTATGTAACAATGTTTTATATCGAAAAGCTTTTAGTAAAGCGCCATGCGCGTGGTAGCATTTTGCCCGCAGGATCTTCGAACTAAATGCGTACAGAATTACAACTCCAACAAGCTCCCAGTTCTAATCCAATAAGACTGCCCACCGTCCCAACTAGCACCAAATATCCTACTTGGTGCTTCGTTTGAGGCATTTTTTGCAGTCTTCTTTATGACCAATTTCAGGAGAGCAATATGATCGGCCTAGGCCTCATTCATCGAATCAATGTCAGCAAACGATTGGGAGCATTGGTGCTCAGCTCGCTGCTCGCCATCGTCGCCATCAGCGTGTTTTTTGTCGTCACAGAAAAAAACTTGATCCTAAAAGAACATCAGCTCGGCATTCAACACACCGTTGAAGTAGCAAGCTCAATTGTTGAGCATTACCAAAAGCAAGTCACCGAGTCCAAAATGAGTGAAGCTGATGCCAAGCAAGCGGCATTGGCTGCGGTGAAAGCCATACGCTTTGGCGAAAATGGCTATATGTGGATTAACGACACTCAGCCAAAGATGTTAATGCATCCGATTTTGCCAGCGATGGAAGGACAGGATCTTTCGGACAAAAAAGACAGTAAAGGTAAAGCCCTGTACATTGAGATGCGCGATATTGCAAAAAGCAAGGGCGCGGGCTTTGTCTCATTCATGTGGCCAAAACCAAATAGCACGGTACCCGCCGAAAAGCTCGCGTACGTCAAACTCAACGCGCAGTGGTCTTGGATCATTTCCTCTGGCGTCTATTTAGATTCTATCGATGCCATCATTTATCAACGCACAATACAAATTCTGATTATTGTCGCTATCATTTCCCTATTGCTGTTCGCACTAGGCTTCATTATCGCCCGTGGTCTCACCAAACAATTGGGCTGCGAACCACAATATGCGATGGATATTACCAGCGCGATTGCAGCAGGCGATTTGACCGTACATATTGAACTCGACGCTAAAAATCAAACTAGTCTGCTGTACTCTATATTCAGTATGCGCAATAGCCTGCGCGACATTATTCGTGAAGTGCGTAAAGGCACGGAATCGATTGTGACCTCGTCGACCGAAATCGCCAGCGGCAATATGGATTTATCTTCACGCACCGAAAGTCAGGCCAGTGCTTTAGAAGAAACCGCGGCTTCCATGCTAACTTTAACCGATGCAGTGAACTTAAATTCTTCGCATGCACGCAACGCCAACCAAATGGCAGCGTCCGCCTCTAGCGTTGCTGTCAAAGGTGGTGCCGTCGTGAATCAAGTGATCGATACCATGAGTGTAATCAATGCGTCCTCACAGAAGATCGTCGACATCATTTCCGTGATCGATGGCATCGCCTTCCAAACCAATATTTTGGCGTTGAATGCTGCGGTAGAAGCTGCGCGCGCCGGTGAACAAGGCCGTGGTTTTGCGGTAGTTGCATCGGAAGTGCGTAGTCTGGCACAACGCTCTGCAAGTGCGGCTAAAGAGATCAAAATGCTGATTGGTGACTCAGTGGAAAGCGTCAAAATTGGAACACAATTAGTCGATCAGGCCGGAGACACCATGAAAGAAATTTTGGAGAGCGTAGAAAACGTCACCCAAATCATGGAAGAAATCACCAAAGCCTCAGACGAACAAGCGACCGGTATCGCTCAAGTGAATACGGCAATCCACGAGATGGATGATGTCACTCAGCAAAATGCTGCGTTAGTTGAACAAGCCGCTGCTGCAGCGACGGCGATGCAAGAGCAAGCTCATGCATTAACCCAAGTCGTCCACATGTTTAAGATGCGTGGAGATCCTGTAGTCAGTGCTAACGGCGCCACTGTTAAACGAGCGCCACAATTGCATTAAATGTTTTATCTGAAAAGAATGGCTAGCGTGGCTTCAATAAGTATTGAAACCACGCTAGCCATTTTTTTACCCTGCACGCCACCACACGCAGAAATCACTGGCTGTCCACGCCGGGCTTCCTTACAATAGCTTACGCCTATCTGACTAAGGAAAGTCACATGAAACTATCTCGCTGCATCTCCCTCGCTTTTTTCAGCACTTGCATTGTCGCAACTAGCTACGCCGCAGATGACTGGCGCACTCTCGATCCAGAAAACACCTTGGTCATCGACTCCAGCAAAGGTCGCATGATTATAGAAATGCGACCAGAAATGGCGCCTAAAGCAGTCGAGCGCGTCAAATTACTGACACGTGAAAAAACCTATGACGGCCTGCAATTTCACCGTGTGATCGCTAAGTTCGTAGCGCAAACCGGCAATCCCAATAATAAGGATGGCGGCGGTACCGCCTATCCGAATCTACCACCGGAGATGATGTTCAAACTGCCCTTTCAGGCAGTCGATATATTTGCCAGTAAAAGCAGCGATGCGGCAACAGGTTTTCTCGGCAGCGTGCCCATGCAATCTTTGCCTGTCACCGATGCCATCAGTAAATCCAACGGACTATTACGCAGTTGGGGCGCGCACTGTCCTGGCGTTGCCGGTATGGGACGCAACGAAGCACGCGACTCTGCCAACAGCGAACTGTATTTCATGCTCGACGCCAGCCGTCGCTTGGATCGCGATTACACCGTATTTGGTCGAGTGATTATCGGCATGGATGTTCTGCTGAACATCACCCATGGCGAACCGCCCACGAATCCCGATATCATGAAAACCGTCAGAATTTTAGCCGACCTACCCGCCAGCGAACGGCCGCAAGTTAAAGTCATGAGCGGTAAAGCTTTAGAAAAATTGATCGCAAAAAAACGTCATGAAAAAGGCGGTGATTTTAGTATTTGTGATGTAGACCCGCCCGCAAAATTGAATTAAGACCTAATTGCAACTAGCTATTTGCAAACAAATACTTTGCGAATAAACGAAATAGGAATCAGCCAGATTTTGTCATGCAGAATCTGGCTTTTTTACGGCCTTGCTTTAATTATCTGTTTCGGTCAATTTACATACAACAACTGCGCTCGCTATTTCGGGTAAGATAAGATCGCTTAAGCGTTGACACTTCAACTTACCACATGACTGCAGAACATGACTACTCATACTACCGTAGCAGTGAAATCCTCCAACCTTCTACAAAACTACGCCAGCATTTTGCTACTCTTAGGTGGAATTTGCATTGGTAGCTTGGTTGGTTTCATCTTCGGCAATCAAGTTGAAAGTATCAAATTCATCGGCGATATTTTTCTGAATCTACTGTTCACTGCCATCATTCCTTTAGTGTTTCTTACGATTGCGTCTTCCATCGCGAATCTGCAAAAAACCGACAGACTCGGTAAACTTTTCGGCATCGTTAGCGGTGTTTTCTTAGCCACTGTTTTAATCTCTGCAGCTGTTATGACGGCAGTGATGTTAATCTTTCCGATTGCCCATGACGCAACTTTAAGTGCGATGGCGCAACAAGCTTTATTGGACAATCCAGCGAATAACAATCAAAGCGCCGGCACCAGTATCACTCAAGTAGTAACGGTCAACGATTTTTTTGAATTGATGGCACGCAAAAATATGCTGGCATTAATTTTGATCTCTCTTTTGGTGGGTTTTGCAACGTTACGCGCCGGAGAAAAAGGCAAGGCATTTGCAAATTTTTTGGATTCGGCCAATGAAGTGATGAAGCAATTACTTGAGTTGATTATGAAGACGGCACCCTTGGGTCTGGGTGCTTATTTCTCATATCAAGTTGGTGTGTTTGGCCCTCAATTATTAGGTGTTTATGTTCAGCCTCTATCGCTATACTACTTAACCTGTGCTGCCTACTTTGTGATTTTCTTTAGTCTGTATGCGTATCTGGCAGCGGGTCAATTAGGCTTGAGAGTCTTCTGGAAAAATAATCTAACACCGGCATTAACCGCAGTCGGCACCTGCAGCAGTATCGCCACGATTCCAGCAAATTTGTTAGCCGCAGAAAAAATGCATATTCCTGATTATGTACGCAACATCGTAATCCCACTGGGCGCACCTATCCATAAAGACGGCTCCAGTATGTCCTCGATTATTAAACTCGCCTTGCTCTTCGCGATGTTTGGAAAAGATTTTTCTGCGCCTACTACGTTGTTAGCGATTATAGGAATTACCGTCCTTGTTTCGATTGTGGCAGGTGGCATTCCGAATGGCGGGTACATCGGCGAAGTGTTTGCGATTACCGCATTTGGTTTCCCTATGGAACAAGCTTTGCCAGTCGCGATGGTGATCGGCACCTTAGTTGATCCTATTGCAACTTTGCTCAATGCCAACGGCGATCTGGTGTCTTCGATGTTAGTCACGCGTATCGCCGAAGGTAAAGATTGGCTCAGTTCAAGATTGGGACAATCTTAACCCGACGAGACATGGAAAATTCCTAGTGGAAACAGACAAGAAAGTGGTGCCAAATAAGATGTTGCCATAGG
This sequence comes from uncultured Undibacterium sp., assembly GCA_963511665.1. Taxonomy (GTDB): domain Bacteria; phylum Pseudomonadota; class Gammaproteobacteria; order Burkholderiales; family Burkholderiaceae_D; genus Undibacterium. The sequence goes on along the minus strand of CAUPKC010000027.1, from coordinate 25,498 downwards.
GATTTATTTTCGCTGAAATCACCAATATTGGTGTGAAAAGTGACGTACTTTTATAGGCCGCCACATTTTCGTGTAACACATTTAGGCTATACTCATCGGCTATAAAAAGTTGGTTACTCATTTAAGAAAGTTAGCAATGCAACGAGCGAATACGGAAGAATATGAACTGTTTCATCGATTAACATTCCTGAAATCCTTACAGGACATCACCAATAAAATTCACGCGACCGACAATGTTCAGCAAATCATGTTGGATCTGTCTGACGCGATTCGAGATCAATTCAAAGCAGAGCATTTGACTTTATATGCCGTCACTGAATCTAAGCTCGAAATTCAGACCACGGTCAAAACAGGTTTGAAATCGTTTAAAGATTTCGCACTTCCAATCGCTGGCAGTAGTATTGCCGGATACGTTGCACTCACCAAAAAATTGGTGAACATTCGCAACGTTTACGACTTAGAAGAACTGGCACAGTACACACCCAAATTAGAGTTCCGCAGCAAAGTGGATTCGCGTACTGGCTATCGCACCAAACAAATGTTGACAGGTCCCATCGTTAATGCGTCTAGCGGCGAAATACTCGGTGTGCTGCAATTGATCAATACCAGTGAAGGTGATCATTTTTCTGCGATCATGGAAGACGGCATGCGCCTTATTTGTGAGACGTTGGCGGTCGCGTTTGAGAAGCGCTTAAAGCCGCTACCCGTGGTTCGTAGTAAGTATGATCATTTGGTGATTGATGGTGTACTCTCTGCACCTGAATTAGCGCTCGCAACCAGCGCGTCACGTCGTAAAGGCCTTGATCTGGAAAACATTCTTGTCGATGAGTTCCAAGTATCTTTAAAGCGTATAGGCGAGGCTTTGGCAAAATTTTATGGCTTCGACTACGAAGCTTATCGCGCCGGCCGCAGCATTCCTTTGCTCACCAAAACTTTTCAACGCAGTTTTGTAGAACGTCATGAATGGATCGTGATCGAATCAAGCGACAAACGTATACAAGTGCTATGTACCGATCCTGAGGAATTGATTGAACACCATATCGTTAGCAGTTTCTTTCCCGACACCGCCGTTCGTTATTCCGTCACCACCCGCCGAGACTTCCATCAAACGGTATCAGACTTTTATCAAGAATATGATAATGGCTTAAGTAACGAGGCTAACTATGGAGAGGATTTTAGCCTCGGCGTGGCGACTGTCGCAGAACGTCAATTGCTCAAACGTGTACACAAAACCGTCAACGAAGCTTTCCATAGTAAAGCTGAGGATATTCATTTTAAGCAATACTATGTGCCTGAAAAAACGGCGACCATTTTACGTCGTAACGGTACTGTGAAAAAAATCAGCGGTCAGGTGATTATCGATTTTCATGTTAACCATCCAGACCAGAACGAAAACTAGGAAGAGCTATTTTCTGATCGCGCGCTGAGCGGCGCGATCATTTTATTTAGCGTAGCTTTGACGTAGTTTGGTTCCAAGTCAGAGTCAGAAGTCTTTGGACCTCAGCCACATCCAAACACTGCGTCTATCGCCAACACAAATCCAATTCTAAACTTTGAATTTGTTTACGGGTTCCTGTCTCGCTTACGCTCCAAATCAGGACGGCTTTGTGCGATTTTCTTCCAAGTTTCTCGTGCTTCCTGGAACATGGATTTGGCTTCCAAATGGGCCGCGTACAGCACCCACTCCTCAATCATCGCGCCCTCGCCTGGCTTTAACTTTTCCAGCTCGACTTGGGACAAGGCGTCGATCAGGCGAAACTCGCCGCTTGCCATATAACGACCACCATCACGCTCAGAAATAAAGCTCGCACTCCACTTATATGCTTTACCAGAAACCCACTTCAAATGCAGAGGTAAAGCCCAGTTATTGTTCTGCGATTGAGCCTCTATGATCAAGTTCTCATCTTCATCGACAATGCGAATATCGTATGTCGCTTTTTCAACTGCTGCCCAATTCAGATCTTTGGGTGGATGCAACAAAAGGGCACCATTCTCAGGAGTCAACACGGCGATTTTCGGTGGCAATTGACGCATACGAATCGCCCCCGTTAATAATTGGCTAGATTCTGCCCCCACGACTAACTTTTCTTTCACCTGCTTCACTTCTGGTGCCGCACCCTTAAGCAATTTAATCTGCCCCTTTTCGGCCACGATGAGCGCGGGTCCCACAAATCGATAGACAGAACGATTGGCGTATAAGGATACAGATAATTTACTTCCCTCTTCCAATTGAATCTGTTCATTTTGCTTGAGATAACTCAAAAGTTGAAGTTTGCGTGCTTGCGACTGATCCAGCACTTTGACCTGTCCTTGCAAATCAAGGACGATACCAACGCTCACTTCCTTGTTATTAGTTGCCTGCTGTGCTGATACATTCATGACCGAGACGTATATCAAAGCACTCAAGAAACATTGCGCTATTTTTTTCATAAGACACTTCACATATAAAGAAGATAAAAATATTTGATGTTGGATATTGCTTGATATTGCTAGATACTTGAACCAAACACGGCAATAGCGGAGCGACCTTTTAAAGCTTGTTCGCTCAGTGGCACTAGCTTAGGATCATCACCCACCGCAGCGGCAACCACATCGGACACTATGATAGGGTATTGCAAATCCTTGGAGATACTTTCCAGCCGGGCAGCGGTGTTGACGACATCGCCGATCGCCGTGTATTCATGGCGCTCCTCCGACCCCAAAATGCCTATGACGGCCTCACCCGTATGCAGGCCTATGCCAATTTTCCATTCTGGAAAACCCTGCATCGCGATTTCACGATTGAAGTCCTGCAGCGCTAGCAACATCTTTCTTGCTGCGAGCAGTGCTTGCTGCTCAGGATGCGCCAATTTATTTGGCGCGCCGAAAAAAGCCATCAGACCATCACCAATAAACTTGTCCACGGTGCCTCCATGCTGATGTATCACTGCAACCATTAAAGCGAAATAACGATTAAGAAGATTAACGACTTGTTCAGCTGGCATATGTTCACACATGCTGGTGAAATTGCGAACATCAGAAAACAATACGCATACTTTTTCTCTCCGGCTATGCTGCATCGCGCCGACCTCGCCATGCATAATAGCATTCATCACCTGCGGGCTGACGCGACCGGTAAATGCTCTGGCTAATTTTTGCTTATCGATAAAATGTTTCCATGCTTGTACACTCACACTCCAGCCAATTGCTAAAGTGAGCGTGATCAGTATCGGTGAAAGTGGCAACCAGACATTGTTTAGAAACAAGCTAGCATTCAGAATATACAAACTGAATAAAATAAGCATCGCCAAACTCAACTTCAGAGCAATACGATGTCCCAACAAGAACAGACCTGCTAGCACGCATAGCACCGACACTTGCCATGATGCGACCATTTTTACCAATCCTTGATTGAGCATGCTGCGCAGCGTCTGCGCATGCACCAAAACGCCAGGCAGCATGCGTGATTCTGGTAACCAATCCGCCATCGCCACGGGCAAATGCAAGATATCAACGTAATCCTGAGTTGAACCAATCAGCACCACTTTCGCTTCAAACAAACGACGCAATCCGACCTCATCGTGTTTCTCATCCATCTGCAATATCGTTTTCATTGAATGGTAAGAAAATGGTGAGCCCAGGCGATAATTAATCCTGCCACGCCAATCTTGACGTTTTCCATAGGCTGCTGCGACCTCACTAGCAAGACTCCTATTTAAGCGATCAGGTTGGCATCCTTGATCGGGAAATCGACGTATTTTTCCATCAATATCCGCGCATACATGGGCCGAAGCAAGCGGCTGAAAATCACTCGCTTGTGTTTGCAATACGACAGCGTAATCTAACTGCGATTCTCTAAAATGATACGCATCTTTATCCCACACTTTAGCAGCCACCAGTTTTGACTGTGCTATCGTGCTGAGCATGCCTTGTAACAAACGACGATGCAAATCCATTTCTGGATCAGCCTTTAAGCCCAAAGTTTCAAAACGTTTTTCAGGCAATGCGATGTCGAGTCCAATCACCTTGGCACCTGATGCGGAAATAATTTCCAACACACGGGCCAGATGTTGGTGACTCAAACTCAGCGGTTCGTCGATACTGTCGATAAAAGCTTCATCCAAACCCACAATCACTGGATCCACTTGAACGGTTTGGGGGAAATACTGACGACTAAGTTCGACTTGTTTATCGTAGATTGCGTAGTCTATGCTCTGCCCCAAACGGGTATGCGTAAGAACAGCAGCTATTCCTAGCAGGATTGCAATTTGTAGCATCCACCATATCAAGCGGCCAACACGATGCTGGCGCAAGCGCGCCGCCAGTGCAGGTCCTAGATTTGAAGTCACTCGCAAACGCTGCCCCACTTTCATTTTCTCTCTCATTTTCGCTACCATTTTCAACACCCGTGCCATGACCAGCGTCAGCACTTTCACGGTATGGCTTTTAATTAGGACGCGCCAAATTTTTAATACTGTAGGGTAAACCACCCCGTCCGAGTAGTGTAAAAGAACTCTGATTTCCAATGCGGCAAAAGTCTGCATTCAATTCACTATTATCCATGACTTGCGGGAACAAATTACTAAAGCTCGCACTCAAATCCAAAGGTGGTGAGGCGAGTGAAATAGCACCGCTCACACCATCTGCAGCAGCGGCCTGAATTACACTATATTGCAAGCGAGAAGGATCAAACAGGCGTGGAGATCCGCCCACAGTCAATCGGTTACCACTACTCAAAATTGCACCTACCTTGATCTGTACGTCACCACCGAAGGCCCTTAGCGCGGCTGTGTTCGCTTGTATTGCGCCACTATTCATGACCATGATAGGCGCACTCACTTCAATATTTCCACCATTGCCATTTTGCACTCCAGTGACCGAAGTACTGATTTGCGATTGCTGCAAAATCAAAGCGCCCTGACCACTGACACGAATACGCCCGCCATTACCACTAACAGCGCTTGTCGTGATGACGGAGGGTAACATGTGCATCTGCTTCCCAAAATCAATCTGAATCTGACTTGCTGCAATATTGCCACTGGATGCCGCAGTGACTTCGGCGTGGTCAATTTTTAAGGTCTCCGCTTTGACTTGCAAAATACTGATATTAATTTTTTCTGGCGTTGCTACAGTCGCCTGGTTCTTAATAGATATTTGTGCATGATCAATCAACATAGTATCTGTTGCACGAATGCTGACATTGCCCGTTTGTCCCGACGAAAACTCACCCGCATCTGAACTGATACTGGCATTCCTTAGCAGTGACAGTTTCGCCGCATCGACTTGCACCGTACCGGCACTTCCTTTGTAGTAGGTGCTCGACGAAATGCCTGCACCATCCTGTAGCGTCAAACTTTCCTTGGCTTTCACCGCGACCGAACCAGCGTTGCCAGTGGAATAGCGATCATATTCATTGGCGTGTGCTGCACTCGCAATTTCCGTGCGCGGCAGCGCAGGATCTAGCGATCCTTTCACCACAATATTGCGCGCCTCTATTTGCACTGAACCCGCTGAGCCCTTCCAATAACTATCGGTAGAACTTGAAATCCTCGCAGAATTTTGCAGGTGTAGCTTTTCATCGATCTGAATTTTGATGTTACCGGCATCACCGACGCCTTGCGTTCCAACATTACTATAAATGCCAGTATTGCCATCACCGAGTCCATCAATAGTGAGATTCTTTGCGCTCAAACTAATATTACCGCCAGATCCAGTGAAGTTAGTTTCTGTCGTTACGTTGGCTCCATTAACGATGCGCACGTCGCCACTCGCCTGAATATTGATATTACCGGCATTGCCAACACTAGCGGTAAAGCTACGTATCCCTGTTCCGCTATCACCGAGTCCATCTAAATACAGATCTTTCGTTTGCACAAAAATCTGCCCAGCCGACGCCGCCTTGTAGCGATTGCCTGCGGTGTAAGAAGAAGCTGAAATCGTTGCGCCGTCTATGATGGCTATTTTTTCACTCGCCTGCACGTTCACTTCACCACCAGCGCCAGCATTGGACAGATAGCTATTGGTTTCGCTGACGATACCGGTCGCTATACCTTTACCATCAAGCTCTACATTTTTTGCTTTGACCGTAACAATACCAGCGCGCCCTTCGGCAAAAGTCGAAGTCGCGATTGCGCCGCCATTCTGTATATGTATAGTCTCATCGACGCTGACGTTAACGCGCCCCGCATTGCCGACACCACCTTCTGCATTGCTATGAATACCGGTAGAGGTCAGGTTTTGGCCATCAATGAAAAGCTGTCGTGCGTGAATAGTCACCTCCCCACCATCGGCCTTGCCATAGGTCGATGAGGTGATGCTATTACCATTTAAGATTTGTAAGGTGCCGCTGGCTCGCAGTGTGATGTTGCCGGCTTTTCCGCTAGTCTCTGTGGCGTTGCTGGCGATACCACGAAACGAAGTAAATTCTGGCGAGCCAATTTGGATATCACCGCCGCTTACCAACACATTGCCACCACTCAAACCGGCACGACCTGACGAATCTAAATGCCCACCATCGCTTATTTCGATTCGCCCTTTCAGATCAGGAAGATCAAGTTGATTGATAATCTGTTTTGCATCCGCTACCGCCAACACACGAATATCACCGCCATAAGTACGTATCAAACTAGCTTCAATACTGACATCACCTGCGATCAAACTAACTGGCCGTGCATCCACCGGCAATAGCTTTACCCCGCCAGTAAGGCGCAGGGTAACGCGTTCTCCACCTAAAAACCCAAAAGCTTCCGGTGCTGCACTTGACAAACTACTGCTGGCTTTCAAATCTGCTTGAAACTGCCCGTCCGCAAACTGTAGATAATTGGCAGTCGTCAAATGCAAGCCAGCAGGAACATCAATCACGGCACCTTCACTAAACAAGATTCCCTTAGGATTCATCAAATAGAAATTTGGTTTAGAGCCCGCCCCACCTTGCACTTGCAAAAGTCCTTGTATGGTTGACGCAGTACCACCGGTAACACGCGCCACAATATTTTGAAATGCATCAATGGTTGTAAAACTCAAGGACTCACCTGGCTTCACATCCAAGACCGAAAAACTATGAAATAAGTTTTGTCCTTTTATCTGTCCCAAGGTTTGCGGCACCACCATTTTTCCACTCAATGCCTGCACTGCACCAAGGCTACCGTCAGTACGAACATCAGCTACGGCGATGCGGTTTGCTTGCAGCAGACAAATGATTGCAGCAGCTGCAATCGTTTTTAGTTGTGAATGATGTCGTTTCATTGCCAATCCCCCACCAAGATAAACGCGGCCCAATAATTTGGATGCAGATAAGCTCGCTGCTGCATCAATTCCAACTGCGCCTGACGTAGTGACTGCGCTTTGCTCATACCTAAATTCACATAATTTTGATAAACACGCTGCATCAATTGACTGGCGGCCAGATCGGATACAGGCCACAAAGATCCCATCGCACTACGTGCTTTGGCTTTCAGCGCAGCGCCTGAGATGCCTAGTGGTGCACGGTCATCCCCTTCTGCCGTTTCGCAAGCTGACAAGACCAATAAGTCCAAAGGTCGTTTGTTCAACTGATCCACCGACAATAGAGACTGAAACTGATCGATCGTAATTACGTCATCATGTGCCAGAATAAAGGTCTTATCTGCGCTACTGCCGAAAATGCCATGCGAGGCAACGTGCACAATATCAAACTGCCCGCTTTGCACTTGCTGCGCAAAACCAAGGGATGAAAATGCCTGATTTAATAGAGATGTCGCGGGTACGATTTTCTGCAAGGCGCTGATCTCAGCATCAACACCATCGAGCCGCAAAATCTGTTTAAGTTTGTTCGAAACCGCCTGCGCGTCCTCTGCAGAGATTGTTTCCACCGCATCACTTTGCTTATTTTTGGGACTCGAAGAGTCACTTCGCATTGTTCTTTTTCTCGCTGTCTTACCGCGCATTTCACTAGGGCTTAGATCATCAGTCTGCAATAGCTGTTCAACCAGTTCTTCAGGTAAGCGATCGACCACCGCCCCTGGCTCGCTGACACCGGCTAACAGCACGCGGTACTTGTTACCTAGCTTGCTTGCATCGAGGTGTTTTTTATCTTGTTGGGCGATGATACGCAAACCAGGTGAAGTCACGACCGCATATTTCTGAATGCTGTATTGTTGTCCGTCGTGTAGCGCTGCAAAAGCTAACAAGCGCAACACACCATCAGGAACAATCACCAGTGTCTCAACTTTTTTCGCACTTAATTCTATGTCCAAAGGAGCAAGCAACAATTGGTACAGGCGACGTGACAAAGTTTTATAACTTTGATTCGCCCGCAGCGCACTGGCAAAAGCAGCGACATCTTGAGTCAATTTACCTGCGCGAATTTCTACACGATGACGTTCGATGTGACCCGCTGTCTCTAACAACAACTCCAGACGGTCAGGGAAAATAATCGGATACAACACCGCCGTTCCCGTTGACAGCTTGAGCGTATTCGACGCAGCTGGCTTGTTGTTTGAGGTGCTTGAGGTGGCTGAAGTGGTTGAGGTGGCTGAAGTGGCACAGCGATTACCAAGGTAGTCATCCAACTGATTTTGTTTAATTTGTTCCACCACATCACGTACTTGATATAAGAGTTGGGCAGTTTCATTTGCGCTGGCTTGTTCTGTGCTTTTGAGTAGCGCATCAGCCAAACCTAAATAGACGGGATCAATAATTTCGCGCAAGCTTGATCGACCTTGCGCATACGACACCGGAATATCTTGACGAATTTCTTGAATATACCGCACCGCCGACTGATAGCTCTTTATCGCATTTTGTGTTTGCTGATGTCGGGCGAAAACGCGGGCACGACGTGCTTCAAGCGCGATCATCAACTCAGGCGCATTGAGCTGCTGCAATAGTAAAATCGCGCTATCCGAAACCGCTAACAATTCGCTATCACGACCCAATTCTTCCAAAAGCTGCGCTTGCTGATCTAAAATTTCGATCTGTAAATATTTCGCATCGACCGCCTTCGCCATCTGCAATGCTTGCTGCAAGTTCGTTTCCAAATTGAATTGTTTTATCTCACTACTACGTTTGGCTTGCAATACATATTGCACCAAGAAACGCGCTTTCATTTCCCCATCCGGTAAGCTCTGCAGGTTGGTCTCAAGCGCTTGTAAAACAGAAACCGAAAGCTGTTTGGCTTGCATCAAGGCAAATTGATTCAAGGCGACACTGACGCTGATCTCAATAGCTGCAGGCGATGTCACTAAGGCCTCACGATAAGCATTCTGAGCCAGATCACGGCGACCTAATTCGACTTCGACATTGGCGAGCGCTATCAATGCATGAGAGCGTTGCAAAGGATTGAATGCCAAGCCTACAGCTTCTTGCAAAACCTGATGCGCCTCCTGATAACGTCCCATTTGCTGCAGATGATTTCCTAATTTCAGGGCGGCTAGGCTTCTTTCGCTTTTGAGATTACGATCGATACTAGTCTGATAGCGTGCTCTTAAGTCCTGGAGGCGCAACAAGAAACTTGATTGACATTGACTAACTGAAGAAGATGAAGAAGAAGATAAAGAAGAAGCTGATTGTTCTATAAACGCTGCATTGTGTGCTTCTGCATTGGTTGCCAATAACAGACCAAGAAGCATCAACGTGATCAAAGCGATCAAAGAATGCGACACGCTGATTCGAGACATCAAAAATGAAGCGGTCTTGGTTGGTGACATTGGCGGCATCGCCTGAATTAATCGCATGACTTGTACCCGCTCAATTAAATTTATAACCAAGTTGCAATTGCACACCCTTATCTTGCCAGGTGGACTTCTTTTGACCAGACATAGTAGCTGGCTCATGAATACGACTTGCCAATACTAAGTCGGCAAACCACGATGTGCTTTGTGCTTTCACGCCTATCCCCAATGAGGATAAAGTTTGCGCAGTTTCATGATGATTTTTTCCGCGTCCTACATCGACAAACACTAGGCCTGAAGTTTGCAGCGCTTTTGCAGCGTTACTAAACAAATTTTTATGGAATTCAAGACCCAACATTTGCCCTTGGTCTCGCAACAAACTACTTTCTCGAAATCCACGCACGGTAGCGTTGCCACCCAAGGCCATTTTCTCCATGGGAATCAAGCGCGAAGAGCTCCATTGCCACTGGCTCCGCAAAACCACCTGGGCATTCCAATCCGGCAGCTGTTTAAGCCATTGTAATTGCCCACTCCAATACCAATACTGACGTGGCGGTACCAACTGTGCATCAGCATCTGATACATCAAATCGATGATCGATTTGATTGTTATTACGTCCGAAATGAAAAACCGAGCGCGCCAGCAAGCCCGATTTTTCGCTGCGCTCACTCCAGTCCTGCGAGAATTTCAGCACATGCACTTTCGAACGGCCATTGATTTCTCCTGGGCTAAAGGAAAAGTCTTCGCCTAACAAACTACTCCTTGTCTGCTTGCTAGTTAACGCTAGACCAATTTCAACACGACGGGCTAAAGTATTTACCAGCGTCTGGTTCAATTTAAACGCCATCGCCTTGGTCTGACTATGGATATCAACTAAATCCAATGGTGCTTCCACGACGGAACTACGGCCATGATCCCAACTAATTTGCACACTGCGGTTCGGGTCACTCAATGGTGCCATCCATCCGATGTGATAAGGCACTGCACCATGACTTTTACCGACTTGGAGATCGAGCGTGTCGCCACCACCACTCAAATTGCGTATCACTGCTGTGGTCCCGATTACCGCTTCACCAATCGCAGGCGAACGGTAGTTATTTGCAAAAACTGAAAAACTATAGGCAGGCTTGCGCAACACATCGAGTTCCAAGATAGCCTCACCCAATGTCCCTGTCGGTAACAAGCGACTTTGTATTCGTTCAAACAAAGGATCTTGTAATAGCAATTGAAATTGTTCACGCAAGCTATTCATGTTGAGCACGTGCGAACGGTCTGGCAAACGTCTTTTTATGTAACTAGCGTCAAGTCCTTGCAATCCTTGAGCGCGTACTTCCAGCAAACGTCCCTCGATAATCTTAAATTGCAAGCTATCACCTTGATGCGTGGTTGGCATTACAAACAGAGCACCAGAATTCAGGTAGCCTTGATCGATATAGAGTCGGCTCAAGCGTGTGCGCATTTCCTCAACATCGCTTGCTGAAATATTTTTACCAATAAAGTCCTGTAGTTTTTCTTGTAGTTGCACCGTCGGTATTTGCGTATTGCCCGAGATGTCAATTTCACGCAAAGGTTTTTCAATGACATATTGTGCGACATATTGCAGAGGCTTTACATTCGTTAATGGGCTTGCTTCGGCACGCGCTTGCGCGGACGCTTCCATCCCGTGAGCACAAAAAATTGCCGTAAGAAAAATATGTGCATGGGTAAAGCGAAAATTGCGATGTCGATACGAGATGACCACAGAAAAGCAGGCTTGGGCGTGTTGAGAAAAATAGCGAAGCAAGACAAATTTCCTATACAAAACTTGATAAAGGATCTAAAACAAACCCAACTTAAATCCAGAATTTCCATTAGGATTTGAGACGATGGTGGTTGCACTTTTCGAGGCCGTTTTTACGTGAATGAGCCGAAAATAGCTAGCCATTTGCAACGAAGAACGAAAAAAATGACCGAAAATGCGCCGCCAGCACTCAAATAGCGTCGAAGACGCGCCTAATGGAAAATCTGGGTTAAACAAGATCGCAATAGTAATACAGAATTCAGCACAAACTAAGCACCAAACGACAGGTGGCAATTCAAGGGTATTCAAGGTGCTGCCATTTAAAAAAACAAAAAACCTGCAGAATCATTGATCACTGCAAGCCTTTTGTTTTCACTACCCAATGTCCTACTTTGCCATTACTCGATACTAATTCCGACTATTCTCAAGATTTATTCATACCGCAGCGCATCAATAGGATCAAGCTTCGCCGCCTTGCTGGCGGGCATCACGCCGAACACAATACCAACACCTGCCGAGAATACGAAGGACAATACAACCGCCCACCACGGCACGACAGCATCGGGGAAATCGGGAATCATTTTCGCGATACCGAATCCCAAGCCATAGCCTAGTATCAAACCGATTAAGCCACCTAACACCGATAGCGTCACCGCTTCGATCAGGAATTGCATCATGATGTCTCGGCTGCGTGCTCCGATCGCTTTACAGATACCAATTTCACGCGTCCGTTCGGTCACTGACACCAGCATGATATTCATAATGCCGATGCCACCCACTAACAAGGCTATCCCCACGATACCGCCCATCACCAAAGTCACGGTCGCCGTAATATTATCGAGACTCTTAGACAACTGATCTGATGACTCCATCTCAAAATCATCAGGCGCATCGTGATCTAATTTATGCGATTTACGCATCACGGCTTTGATACGTGGTTTGACTTCTTCCAGTTTGGAAATATCTTTCAATGACACCGTGAATTGCATATTACGCAGGCGCTGATTGTTTCCCATCAAACTACGTCCAGTGCGGAAAGGAATAATCACATAATCGTCTTGTGACATCCCAAATAATTCACCGCGCTTTTCCATCACGCCAATAATTTTGAACCACTCATTACTGAAACTGATGTATTGACCAATAGGATTTTCAGGCAAGTGCAAAGTCTCAATCAGCTTAGGTCCTATCACTGCCACGCGACGTGCACTTGACTCATCCGAATCACTCAAGAAGCGTCCCATTGCGGCAAAACGCTGTTGGACATCCTGATACGTCGGTGTCGTTCCCATAATGCGTGCCGAGGTCTCAGTACTACCAAAGCGCACAGTTGGTGACGATAGCAAGAACAAAGGGCTAACATCGGCGATCTCATCAACATGCGTGCGCAATTGTTCTATATCTTCAAAGCGCAATTCATTAAACTTGCCGCGCATCGCGTCTTTCATGGTGTTATGCGCAGTGATGGTTAAAGAATTACCACCCAAACCTTCGAACTGTTTGGTCACACTTTTCGATAAACCTTGAATCAGCGAGATCACCGTAATCACCGATGCGACACCAATGATAATCCCAAGCGAAGTCAAAAAACTACGCATACGATGGGCACGAATTGAGTTAAGCGCGGACCGGATACTCTCTAATAAAAGAAACATTTTAATCTCCCGGTACGTTGCGAACATCACTTAAAACACGACCATCATGCAAGCGTACAACGCGATGGCACTGCGCTGCGATTTCTGGCTCATGAGTCACCATCACCACCGTTTGACCATTTCTGTGCACTTCTTTGATCAAGTCCAAAATTTCTAAACTGGTGCTTGAATCAAGATTTCCCGTCGGTTCATCCGCTAATAAAATTGCGGGCTTCCCCACCAGTGCGCGCGCGATCGCCACCCTTTGCCTTTGACCACCTGACAGTTCATTCGGACGATGATGCATGCGCGAACCCAAGCCCACATGATCAAGTGCTTCGGCGGCCAAACGACTACGTTCTTTATAACCTATGCCGCGATAAATCAATGGCTGCGCCACGTTGTCGAGAGCAGTAGCGCGTGGCAACAAATGGAAGCTTTGGAAAATAAAACCGATCTCAGCATTACGCACTAAGGCCAATTCATCGCTTTCCATCGTTGCCACATCACGGCCATTGAGTTGATAGGTACCAGCACTCGGCCTGTCGAGGCAACCCACGATATTCATCATGGTTGATTTTCCCGAACCAGAGGCACCGATAAACGCTACAAACTCATTACGTGCAATGTGCAGATCCACACCGCGCAAAGCATGCACGGTTTGGTCACCCATTTGATAGTTTTTTTCGATAGCGGTCAGCGTAATCACGGTTTTTTCCCATCCGCACTGGCCGCTGATGCACTAGCAGCGGGCGCGCTGGCAGGCTTTGCGTCTGCAGCCTTGACATCTTTGCTCGCTTTGTCCGCTGGCTTTAATTCCTTGACTTGATCACCGTCGCGCAATGCACGCAGCACGCGCGCAGGACCCGTCACGACATTATCGCCTTCCGCTACACCTGACAAAATTTCCTGATTATTGTCATCTGCGATACCGACTTTTACTTCCTTCTTACGAGCGATGCCGTCCTTCACAATAAAGACGACGCCAGCGCCTTTAACTGTCTCTTTAGCCTCTTTCATGTCTTTGTCCAACTTCATACTATCGCCGGTCAAGATCGCCTGAATTGGCAACACAGGTTTTGGACTACCGCCGCCCGTAATAATCTCAACCCGACAAGTCATACCGGTGCGAATACCCAGCATCGTTTCTGCCAGGCGCAATTTCACTACATAACTTTTGCCTTGTGAGGCGCCTGCTAAAGCGATTTTTGGCGCCATCGATACTTCTTCTACGATAGCGGCAACTGGTTGATCGTCGAACGCCGCTGGATACACTTTAACTTTTTGTCCGACTGCCACTTTAGCGACATCAGCCTCATCGACATTGACTTCGGCCATGATGCTACCCACATCGGCAATCGTCATCAAAGAAGAGCCTGCCATGCCAGTCGCACTCGCTACTGCTGTTTCACCGATCTTGATCTGGACTGCTGTCACTGTGCCGCTGATCGGCGCTTTCACTTCTGTCTTATCCAAGCGTTTCAAAACTTGATCCAAAGACGCACTGGCTTGTTGCATGCTTTCACGTGCCGCATGCAAGTCAACTTTGGCGACATTGAACTGATGCGCCGCATCTTCGTACTTGCTGGTATCAATAAACTTCGCCTCGGCGAGGCGGCGACTACGATCCACGTTGACTTGTTGACGATCCACGTTCAACTGCGCACGTTCAATATTTACTTGCGCACTGCGCACGATGGCGCGCTGTTGAGTGACCTCCGCTTTGATCAAGGTTGGGTCAAGACGCAACAACACTTGCCCTTGCTGTATCTTGTCGCCTTCTTTCACCAGTACTTCAGACACTTTACCGATCACTTCACTCGACAATTGCACTTGCTGGCGAAAGACAAAATTGCCCGATGCCAGAATAGACGGTTGAATTTCTTTCTTACTGACCGCCGCTAATTCAACTTCCAGTTTAGGTTTTCCGCCACTAAATTTGATGGCAAGTGGTACTGCAATCACCGCGACTAGCGCTGTGATACCGATCAGTTTACTTTTATTCATAGTCGCTACCGTTTAGTTAGAGAATGCAATTTTTAATGCCCAGCCGCCATAGAAGAAAACGTAAGGTAACACTGCCGCAAATGCACAAGCGCCCGTGCTGCGCCCAGTCCAAACACGCAAACCAACGAAAGACAAAAACACAGTCCATAGCGTAGGCAGATTCAGGTTATTCAAGAAGCTCGCCCATGGTGTTCCCAGTTGCGCATGTGCTATCAAATAATTCATCGACAGCATGTTTAGGTCTTCCAACGCCACTTGTCCATTCCCTGTCGCCACCTGGATCGCCATCAATGGCAGACCCAACAAAGCCGGAACACTAATCCAAATCGTAAAGTGAAACCACTTGCCGTAGCTAATTTCGCTACCCAAAACTTTAGACGCGACCCAATAGTACAAAGCGAATACAGCATAAAAGATCGGGGTTCCAATTAACACACCGCCCAGCGTCGAATACATCATGGCATCTCGCGTCATGAAACTCGCCATCGCTGCTTTCGCATCAGGCTTCAAGTCTGGCTGCGCACTTAGGGTATGTTCGAGCAACCAAGGAAAGTCAACTGTCGAGTAGTACCAATAGAACACAATCATGGTCCCAAAAATAATCAATGCTAATGGCAGCCACGCTGCGGGCTTCTCTTTTAAAGACTCAAAGGCAGATCTTGGTTCGTAAAAGACTTTTGCCAAGACGGATAAAGCGTTTGAAGACATCGTGTTTCCTTTTCTTTTTTATTGATTGAGGGAGTGTTGCCGTTTTTTACTGTGATTCAGCATATTTTCAGATGTAGCCGATGTTCAACACATGGCTCCATTAAAAGCGCATTGAATTAGAAACAACATCATAATCCTAGCTTGTCGAAATTGCATAATTTTTAAATTCGGTAGAAGTGACTTTTTTTACACGCTGCATTTTCTGCGTTGCTACATTTCCCTATTGTAGTTCTCAGAAAGTACAGCGTTCCATGGCGGCAAAGTAGCTTTAATGCACCAATTTCACATGCAATACCATGGCATAAAGTGTAATCGGCGCAACACACGGCGGGTTGAGGATGCGACAAACGACGACATATCAATGATGAAGACCCACCAAAGAGGACGAAATCTACTTTGGCAACAACACGAATAGTCATTGCGCCAGAGCAAGAAAAAACGCAGGCAAAAAAAATGCGCCCTAAGGCGCACTTTCTACAACTCCAAGTATCAATCTGGATCAGTATGCAAACTAATCACGCCTACTGTGGGTGTCGCGCAAGGTTCGTCATCGAACGCGATATCGCCGTTAGGCACGGCATCGCCCGTCAAAGCAAGGTCACGGAAATTGAATAAATCTTTATCCATTAAATGGGAAGGGACAACCGTCGATAAGGCCGAGAAAATATTATCAACACGACCTGGATGTTGTTTCTCCCAGTCGCGCATCAACTGTTTTATATGTTTGCGCTGCAAGTTTTCTTGTGAACCACACAAATTGCAAGGAATAATCGGGAACTGTTTAACTTCCGCATAGCGATCAGTATCTGACTCTTTTACATAAGCCAAAGGACGGATCACAATATGCTTGCCGTCATCCGACTGCAATTTGGCTGGCATGCCTTTGAGTTTGCCACCGAAAAACATATTTAAAAAGAAGGTTTCCATGATGTCGTCGCGATGATGACCGAGCGCGATTTTTGTTGCACCCAATTCATCCGCAACCCGATACAAGATTCCACGACGCAAACGTGAACACAACGAGCAAGTCGTTTTACCTTCAGGCACCAAACGCTTGACGATACTGTAGGTATCTTGATTTTCGATGTGGTACGGAATGCCAAGCTTATCCAAGTAAGCAGGCAAAATATCTTCTGGAAAGCCAGGTTGTTTTTGATCGAGGTTCACGGCAACGATATCGAAATTGATCGGTGCCCGCTCACGCAAAGTCATCAAAATATCGAGCAAAGCATAGCTGTCTTTACCGCCCGACAAACAGACCATGACTTTGTCACCGTCTTCGATCATGTTGAAGTCGCCGATTGCCTGCCCAACCAGGCGACACAGGCGTTTATGCAATTTATTGTTTTCGTAAGCGATCTTTTCCGGCGATCGGGTCGATGCAGTTTGTGCCAATTTTCCTGGCGTTGGCATAGAGATGACTTGCATAACCTGACTTACCCTTCTGTTTTAATTTGAAACACTTCAACCCCAACACCTTCGCAGTCTGGATAGACGTCGGGCTTCATAGTAGAGACCCGAACCGCACGCACACGCGGATGTGACAGCATAATTTTCGCGACATCGTCACACAGCGTTTCTTGTAAATGGACGTGCCCCTGCGCCACGCGCGCGGCGATCGTGCCACGCATGAAATCATAATCGACGACTTCATCGAGTTGATCATCTTTGGGCGTCGATAATGCTAATGGAATATACAAGTCGACATTGATCATCACACGCTGTTCACCCTTTTTTTCAAATTCGTGAACGCCGATGTTTATAGAGACTTCATAGTTTCGCAAAAACAAACGACGGCAATCGGCAAGTTGCGGGTGGTGGAGTATGGATAACATAAATGATCGCTTAAATGGTTACTTAGAAAACGTCTAAAATAAAAACAATAAAACTGCTAAGGGTGCACTGCGTTTGCAGTCGCCAGAAACATCACATCACGTTGTGTTGGAACCAAATGCTGGCCACCATCAACTAATAATGTAGTGCCAGTAATTGCTCTTGCTGCAGCCACATAACACACTGCTTCAGCAATATCTTGCGGGGTGCTGGATTTCCCTAAGGGCGTCACTTTATGCGCGGCCTCAAAATCGCTCGCACTTTGATCTCCAGACACCATAGATAGGCCAGGCGCAATACCAACTACCCTCACTTTTGGGGCCAAGCTTTGTGCTAGCATCGTTGTTGCCGTATGCAAGGCCGCCTTCGATAAGGTGTAAGACAAATAGTCGGGATTCAAATTAAATAATTTTTGATCGAGAATATTGATCACCACCGCCATTCCGTCTGGCGCATCGACAGCTAAACTGGCCGCCAAATCCTGCGCCAACATCAAAGGTGCCATCAAATTGGCGTGCATATGCTTATCCAGACAGGCTTGTGAAAAATCTTCAACGCTATCGGCTTCAAACAAAGAAGCATTGTTCACGACGCAGTCGAGTCGTCCGAAATACGCCAAGGCTTGCGGAACAACATTCTTAACTTGCTCCACATTACCCAAGTCTGCCTGTACAGCCACCGCGCGTCGGCCCAGTGCCTTGATCTCAGCCACCACTTGCGCAGCTTCTTGAGCCGACTGCCCATAATGCACAACGATGTCCCAACCGCGCTGCGCCAGCATGAGTGCAATATGACGGCCAATACGTTTGGCGGCACCTGTTACCATTGCTACTGGTACAGATGAGGGCATCGGCGAAACTGAATTCATACTTATCGTCTTCCTACTTTATCGAGATCAATCTGTCACAGCGCGCCAAACGACTAAGCGCAAACACCGTAACAGGTTCTGTGAAATTATTTGATAGTGCTATTGGCGAAAATGTTTTCACTAAATGATGGGAATCGTCCCGCTTTTTAATACAATGCTGAAATGCAGAAACTTAATCCTACACCTAACCAAAAACTCGCATTGCCCGTGCCATCGACCGATGCGCAACAGGCCTCACACCAACTACAAGAACTGATACTCGCTGAAATCGCTAAATCGGGCGGCATGATACCGTTCTCGCGCTACATGGAAATGGCACTGTATGCACCGCGTTTAGGCTATTACAGTGGCGGTTCCGCGAAACTTGGTGCAGATGGGGATTTCACCACCGCACCAGAAATGAGTGCCTTGTTCGGTACCACTCTCGCCCAAGTTGCACATCAGCTATTTGCACAGACTGCGCCCGACATCATGGAGTTTGGCGCTGGCTCAGGCAAACTGGCCTTTGACATCTTGTCAGAATGCCAGTATTCAAATATTCCTTTAAGGCGCTATTTTATCGTGGAATTGTCCGGTGAGCTCAGAGCCCGACAAGAAGAACGATTAAAAGATTTCGCACAAGTAGTTTGGCTGTCCAGTATGCCGGAAGCTTTTTCGGGAGTCGTTATCGGCAATGAGGTCTTGGATGCCATGCCAGTTGAGTTGGTAATGAAAACAGCGGGCACATGGAGTCGACTAGGTGTAGCGAAACATTCTGAAGCAAATGCACTATTTTCCTTAACTAGTATGCAAGACAATGCGAAAGATAGTGCCCTTTTAACACAGCAGATACCTGATGCAGAATCACTGCCTGACGGCTATATTAGTGAAGTTCATCCGGTTGCAGATGGTTTTATGCGCAGTGTCGCCGCCATGCTGCTGGCCGGTCAGGCGCAAACTTTGCAGGCTGGTATCAGCATTTGGTTTGATTATGGGTTCCCGGCGCACGAGTATTATTTGGCGCAGCGAGACAAAGGCACCTTGATGTGTCATTATCGGCACCATGCACATCCCGATCCTTTCTACCTGCCTGGTTTGCAAGATATCACCGCGCATGTGGATTTCACCGCAATGGCGCATGCAGGTGTGGAAGCTGGTCTGGACTTATTAGCGTACACTAGTCAGGCGGGTTTTTTGCTGGAAACTGGGCTCACGAACATTCTTAGTCGGATTCCGGTCGAGGATAGTGCCCGCTATTTACCCATGACGAACACCGTGCAAAAACTAATTTCTCCTGCTGAAATGGGGGAATTGTTTAAAGTACTAATACTAGGTTGCGGTATAGATTTACCCGACAATTTATTACGCCATGATCGTAGCCACAGGCTATAAGCAATAATCCGGCATTCCATTAAGAAACATACCTAAGGAACATGCATGATACGTTGGGTTATCGTTATTTTCGTCGCTTTGGTGATCTTTGCCAATCTCTTGCCGTGGCTACAAAAACTAGGCTTAGGGAGATTACCAGGCGACTTACGTTTTAAGCTGTTTGGTAAGACTTTTACGATTCCGTTTGCCTCCACCATTTTGCTTTCACTTGCTATTCTCCTAATAGCAAAAGTGCTCAAGTAAGACATACCGTGGCGTCCCAGCGACGTTGTATAAATTGTCTTGAAATAAATTACTATGCAGCTACATTGGTAAGACAGAATCGGTTAAAGTTTTACTCTAGGACAACCGTCAATATCAATAAGATCAGCAGCACGCCTTGTTTTGCTAAGAACAATCAGAAAAACGCAAATAGCCTCCAGGTAAAAAGGATTCCATGAGCAAGTTAGAAGGAATACGCGCCTTATTAGTTGAACCCCATTCAGGAATGCGGGTTAGCTTACACAATATGCTCAATTTATGTGGCATCACAAAAATTGAGCATGCCATCAGTGCAGGCACGGCACTTCGGGCGATTCAAAATAAAGTATTTGATTTAATTTTATGCGAATACGATCTTGGGGTTGGTCAGGATGGACAACAATTACTAGAAGACATACGCCACCACAAGCTCACCCCGCTCTCCACTATATTCATTATGGTGACTGCCGAACGCGCTTATGCCAAAGTAGTCAGTGCTGCTGAACTAGCACCTTCAGATTACCTCCTCAAACCTTTTACCGCTGACACCCTACTCGAACGCGTTCTAAAAGCAATTGAAAAGCGTAAAGCTTTTGTCGATGTCTACAACTTCATGGAGCAGAGCTTTTTAAGGGAGGCGATCGGCGCCTGCATTGAGGGCGAATCAAATTTCCCACGCTACAGTGTCGATTTTATGCGCCTACGTGCTGAGCTCCATGTTATTTTGGGCGAAGCGGATGAGGCAGAACAATTGTACGCGACACTCTATGACATGAAAGCTGTCGCGTGGGCGAAACTTGGACTTGCCAAAACCTTGTTTATGCAAGGTCGCTACCAAGAAGCAGAAGACATTCTGAATGTACTAGTTCAAGAAAATGATAAGTACATGGACGCCTATGATTGGCTGTCTAAAACCCACGAAGCAATCGGACAGCTACCTGAAGCAAAATCAGTACTCGACACAGCGGTGATAATTTCACCTCATGCCGTGCGCCGATTACGAAAATTAGGCTCATTGGCATTAGAAACCGGGGATATAGAAACTGCCGAGAATGTATTTAAAAAAGTTGTCAGTAAAGCCAAGTTTTCAGAATTTCGGGATCCAGAGGATCATGTTAAATTAGTCAACGCCTTAGTAAAAAAAGGCGATCACGAACAAGCCAAATCGGTGATTCGCGATTTAGAAAAAAGCATGGTCGGCGTCAAAAAAACAGAAGCTTGTCGTGCAATTTCCGCCGCCATGCTACACGCTGCAACCGGCGATGCTAGGCTAGCGCAAGAACTCAATGCAGCAGTCGAAGCCAATCGGGAAGATATCGGTTTATCGAATGATCTCAAGCTTGGCCTCGCTAAGAGCTGCCTTGAACATAATCAAGAAGAGGCCGCGTCAGAAGTCATCATGGAAGTTATGCGCAATGCACCGAACCAAGATATGGTGACAAAAGCGATGGGGGTTTTTGAAAGCGCCGGTAAAGGACATTTAGGACAAGAGCTGGCGCAACGGAGTCAAAAAGAGGTACGCGACCTAGTTGCGCTGGGCGTACAAAAAGCCAAAGAAGGCGACTTCCGCGGCTCAGTTGATTTGATGTCGAGCGCCGCACGTAAATCACCCGACAACCCACAAGTGGTTTTGAATGCGGCGCTGGCGGCTCTCAAATGTATAGAAAATTTAGGTTGGGATCCAGCAACGGGTGCATTGGCAAAACAATTAATTGATTCTGCCGCACGATTAGATCCCATGAATAATCGCCTCAAAGCAATCCGCGGTCTCTACGAAGAGCTGCAAAAACGCTTCGGTATCGATGCCCTTCGGATTAAGTCAGGCTAAATTTATCGGTAACATATCTGCTACTTGAAAAAGTGTCTCCCAAGCAGCAACACACTGATCAACACGTCTAGCGCCACTTTGCGTTTCACTAATTAGATTTTTATGAATTCTACGCAAAATGTCACACCAGCACGCGAGCGATTGCTCGAACAGATCCGTGCCGATAAAAGCCTGCCAACGCTAGGGATTGCTATCGCCAAAGTCGTACAAATGACTTCATCAGGTGAAGATTCGGTAGCTGATCTGGCGCACTTCATCTTGTCGGACGTCTCCCTAACACAAAAGATTTTGCGCTTGGCGAATACGATTACTTATCGTACACCGGGCGGCGTCACTGTCACCACGATTTCGAGAGCTATATTTTTGCTGGGTTTTGACACGATCAAAGCAAATGCTTTAGCCAGTCTGTTAGTGGAGGGCTTCAACGATGCACGTCAAGCTCATGTAGTCCGACAAGAGCTGGTCAAAGCATTATGCGCAAGCGTCTGTGCCCGCGAAATTGCACGCAGATGCCGACATCCCAATCACGAGGAGGCCGCAGTGGCTTCCCTTTTTAAGAATATTGGACGTGTCTTAGTCGCCTCGTTCGATCATCGCCTGTACGATAAAATTCAAGAACTCAGCACCTTACATCCTGAACAGGCTATTGAAATTTGCGGACAATTATTGGGTTGCAGTTTTGAACGTTTTGGCGAGACAGTGCTACACGATTGGAAAATTCCATCCAGTATTATCAATGCATTGCAGGCGACCCACGGTAACCAAAAAAAGACCAATGTAGGTATTGAGTGGATTAGA
Source organism: uncultured Undibacterium sp. (assembly GCA_963511665.1). Lineage (GTDB taxonomy): Bacteria > Pseudomonadota > Gammaproteobacteria > Burkholderiales > Burkholderiaceae_D > Undibacterium. Next base: position 2,805 of record CAUPKC010000027.1, on the reverse strand, counting down.
CAAGTTGCCAGCTTTAGCGAAAATTTGGCATCCAGCTTAGTCAACGCTGACACGTCACCATCACAAGCAGTGATGGCAGAACGCTACCAACTGATGGTCTCACGGTATGGCGCGGCACTGGATTTCGATGCTGACCAACTACAGGTCATCTTGAAAAGCGTGGACAAAGAAGCTCGTCTATTAGCGACAACGCTGAACGTAACTTTAGCACCTATCACCACGCCTGCTATTACGATGCCAAGTAAAGCTTCCGACGTCTTCAACGAATTTATGCTGACCAGTTTCGACACGCAACAGTTAGAGGCGGGTGTACGACACCCCAGCGGCAAGCCAGTCAATGCTCGGGATTTGTTACTAGCGGGTGTACAGGACGCAACCCAAATGTTGGCTTCCAATAAAGTCAAATTGAGTGATCTTATTTTGCTAGTATTGGAAACACTTTATGGCGCGATGGGTTTCCGCTTTGCGACGGCCTGTCTGCTCGACGTACAAACAGGAAGGTTTACCGCCAGAGTCGCTGTTTGCGAAAAATATGCCTAACGTCAACGTGCTTTTCAATTTTCCGCATTGACTGACAATTCAATATTTCACTTGGCGCTAAGCAACAATGTTGACTTAATGATTTCCAACGCCAGCAGTCCGAAAGTTCAAAATATATTGCCAGACTGGCATAAACAATTATTGCCAGATACACGAAGCTTCATCATTCTACCTTTAGTGATTGATCGTAAGCCTTTAGGATTGTTCTATGCAGATCGTGCGATCTCTGCAGATGAAGGCGTTCCTGCAGATGAAACCGCGCTCATCAAAACCTTAAAAGGACAATTAATGGGCGCGATGATCAAACGCTAAAATGTCATTCTAACGGGATGCCTTGTTTTTTTGACAGCGCATCGAGGTCCTGCCATATCGTCATTTGGTTCAGCAGTTTAGTTGCGGCATCAAGCATTCCATTCAAATTGAAGAATCGCTCTATGGAAACTTCGTCAAAACTCATAGACTGAGAGAAGTTGGTCTTGCCGTATCGCTTCTTAAACGCCAGCAACAAATCCCCCGGTGCATCTTTGTGCCATGACTGCATCATTCCACCGACCATCAGCGAGCTATCAATAGTTTGCTCTAATAATCTAGGATTTTTTTCAGTCGCTAAATCACGATAATCCAACAGTCTCGGAAAATAGAATTTCTTGATCCAACTAGCTGGAATTCCCTGCTCGCGATTGAGTAACACGCTACGCCATAACTTCCAACTTTTGGCGGCGTTATCAATTGTTTCAAAATGCGTATCAGCGAAAACCTCACAGTCTTCCTCTAAAACGATTTCCAGAACAATGGGGATTCCCACCTGACTCGCGATCATTTCAAGATTTTCTAGAGTGGGTTTGACGCCGCGGTTGGACTGCAATTGATCAATAAAGGAGGTCAACACCAGTTCGTGTTCACCATAAAGTGCGCTAGTTGATTGGCAAAATGCAGCAGATGCTGAGAAATAGGCCATCAGTTCACCAACATATACGCCTTTAACAACCGATTCTGATGCTTGGGCAGCGAGTAGACCCTCTCTTGGAAGATTCGCAGGAATGCCTTCTCGTAAGAAGGTGTAAAGCGAAGTTGAAATGCTACCTAACTTTACGGCAGTACCCTTAGGTAATATGAAACTTGTCATCATTGTCTTTCTAAATTTAGCGCAGTGGTCATGGATAGCCTGGTAGTTTAGAAGCTGCCTAAATTAAGCAATACCATCATTCCGAGAACAGCGAAAACGAGAGCTGCAAACCAGCGTACATAATGGAATGGAAAATTGGGAGAGGCGACTTTACCTAATAGCACAGCCGGGACGTCCGCAATCAACATTCCCAATGTTGTACCCGCTATCACCAAGACTAAATCACTGTATTTTGCCGCAAGTGCAACGGTAGCTAGTTGAGTTTTATCGCCGATTTCGGCAAAGAAGAAGGTAACGCAAGTCAGTAAAAATACACCCATCTGCCCCTCTTTAATACCTTCATCGTCCATTTTGTCTGGCTTTAAAGTCCATATCGCGATTGCGATAAAGGAAGCACCCAATAACCAACGTAAAACCTCACTTGGAAAATAACCGACCACCCACTGACCGAACAAACCTGCCAAGCTATGATTGGCCAAAGTTGCAACCAAAATTCCGAGCACAATAGGAATCGGTTTGCGATAACGGGCGGCTAATAGCAATGCTAAAAGTTGAGTTTTGTCGCCGATTTCACCGACAGCAACAGCGAGGGTTGAAACTAAAATTGCTTCCATGATTTATTGCGGATGGGCATTGGGTTTAATTTACGCAATGAACAAATCATTCCTTTGCCCATCCTGGGTAAAAAGAAATGAAGTGCTCAAAGGTCTTGCCAAAATCGAACAACAAGATCTGTTACTCGAATCAAATGCACCATGACCGGATGGCCAAGTATGTTGATACATCTATTTTCGCAATCTAGCGAAAACAGGCTACTCCCCAATGAATACAGGGAGGATTATACCCTGAAGCATTGCGATGGAACGGTCAAACTTGTTATGAGAGATACTGGATTACGTTCTAATAAGGAAAGGAAGCGCGTTTCTTCACGCCAAAGCATACAGAGAGGCACACTACCTAATAGGTTTAATTGAAAATGAGGCGAGATCTTTATAGGGTACAAAAAGCAAAAGCCCCGTATTCGGTAGAGAATACGGGGCGATGCGGAATAAGAGCCTGACGATGACCTACTTTCACACTGGTTGCAGCACTATCATCGGCGCAAAGTCGTTTCACGGTCCTGTTCGGGATGGGAAGGG